>NZ_JAFCLU010000018.1 GCF_018130385.1 Bradyrhizobium sp. AUGA SZCCT0283
TCGTGTGCACTTTTGTTTGCGCAAATCGCACGCGAGACCGCGGGTGCAGCAAGCACCCGGTCTTCCCTGCGCCCTCTGATTTCGAAGAGGGCAAACGAAGATGCAAACCTCGGGCGACCAGCGCCGCGAGAACGCGAAGTCATATTCAGTTTGTAGCCCCGGGACCGCTCTGGCACCGCCCCGGATGTCGCTTCGCTCATCCGGGCTACGGCTCATCAAAAGTTGGAAGGCTCAGCTCCGCAGCGCCTGCAGGCCCTTGAAGGTCAGCCGCTTGGGGTCGCGGACGCCGGCCAGATAGAACTTGCGGATGAAGGCGGCGGCCGCCTCGCGGTCGCAATCGGTCAGCGCAACGATGGCATCGACGGCAATTCGCTGGGCGTCCATGGGCTTCCTCGTGCTGTCAGGGGCCACAAGCCACGCAGCGTAAGGGTGCGCCGGTTAATCCGGCGTTAACCGTGAGGACAGCTTGTACGATTCGCGCTCACATACGTATACGCGAAATGACGCATGGGGCACCGGGACGCACCGCGCGCGGCGGAACCGCTCACGAATACTGCATCACCCCGTCGTCGACCTTGCCGTAGCGCAGGGTCACGATATCGAGCGCGTAGTTCTGATACAGCCGCCACGGCCGTTTCGAGCCCTGCTTGGGCAGTTTGGCGATCGAGCGCTGCACGTAGCCGGAGGAAAAATCCAGCGACGGCAATTCCGTGACATCAGGGTCGACATTATGCGGCATGCACTGCTTGTAGCCGTTGCGGTCCATGTAGTTGATCAGCCGGCAGACATATTCGCAGGTGAGATCGCATTTCAGCGTCCACGACGCGTTGGTGTACCCGAACGCCGAGGCCATGTTCGGAATGTCCGAATACATCATGCCCTTGTAGTTCAGCGTTCGCGCGAAATCGACCGTGCGGCCGTCGACGCTGACTTCGAGCCCGCCGAGCACCTGCAGGTTCAGCCCGGTCGCGGTGACGATGATGTCGGCCTCGAGTTTGCTGCCGTCCTTCAGCTTGATACCGCCCCTGGTGAAGGTGTCGATCTCGTTGGTGACCACGGAAGCGCGCTTGTCCCGGATCGACTTGAACAGGTCGCCGTCGGGCACCAGGCAGAGCCGCTGCTCCCACGGATTGTAGCGCGGCGTAAAGTGCTTAGCCACGTCGTATTCCGGCCCCAGCGCCATCTTGACGCCGCCGAGGATCAACTGCTTGGCACGGTCCGGCTTGCGGCGGCAGAGCTGGAAGAAATACATGCCGAGCAGCACGTTGCGCCAGCGGATCATGTGATAGGCGAGTTTGGCGGAGAGATTCTTGCGCAGCTTGTTGGCGAGCGCATCCTCTGCCGGCCGTGCGACGACGTAAGTCGGCGAGCGCTGCAGCATGGTGACATGCGAGGCGGTCTTGGCCATCTCCGGCACCAGCGTCACGGCGGTCGCGCCCGAGCCGATCACCACCACGCGCTTGCCCGCATAGTCGAGATCCCCAGGCCATTTCTGCGGATGCACGATCTGGCCGGCGAAGTCGGCCGTGCCGGAAAATTCCGGCGTGTAGCCTTCCTCGTATTTGTAATAGCCCGAGCACATGAACAGGAAATTGCAGGTGAAGCTGACGATTTCGGTCGCGCCCTCGCCGACGTTGCGTTCAGCCTCCACCGTCCAGCGCGCCTCCGGCGACGACCACGACGCGCGTTTGACGCGGTGGTGGAAGCGGATCTTCTTGTCGATGCCGTTATCGACAGCGGTCTCGCGCACGTAGTTCAGAATCCGCGGCCCGTCGGCGATCGCCTTCGCCTCGGTCCACGGTTTGAACGAATAGCCAAGCGTATACATGTCCGAGTCGGAACGGATGCCGGGATAGCGAAACAGATCCCAGGTACCGCCGATGCAGTCGCGCCCTTCAAGGATCACGTAGCTCTTGCCCGGGCATTTCTCCTGCAGGTGATAACCCGCGCCAATGCCGGACAGGCCGGCACCGACAATGAGGACGTCGAAATGTTCTGCCGTATCGG
Source organism: Bradyrhizobium sp. AUGA SZCCT0283 (assembly GCF_018130385.1). Classification (GTDB taxonomy): domain Bacteria; phylum Pseudomonadota; class Alphaproteobacteria; order Rhizobiales; family Xanthobacteraceae; genus Bradyrhizobium. The sequence continues at coordinate 2,008 of NZ_JAFCLU010000018.1, forward strand.
TCATGACGATCTCCCTGCTGCCCGATCTAATGGGCAGCAGATAGAAATTGCAACTCGCATTGTCAGGTTGCTGCGAGGATACAGCCTGTATCGAAATGTCAGTAGAATTCGACGGCCTTTCCGTCGCGAAAGCGCCGGAAATCGACTTCCGGCGTCTCCGCGGTCCGTCCGGCGGCCTTGCAGGTCCACGCCATCGAGCCGCGCGCAATCACGGCATCACCCTGTGCGCCACCCAATAAAAAGCCCCGGATCGCTCCGGGGCTTTCGCTGGTGTTTACGTCAGGACGACCCCCTCAGCGGCGCATCCTGCCTGAAATCAGTACCGGTAATGATCCGCCTTGAACGGGCCTTCCGGCTTGACGCCGATATACTCGGCCTGGTCCTTGCGCAACTCGGTCAGCTTGACGCCGATCTTGGCGAGGTGCAGCCGCGCCACCTTCTCGTCCAGCGTTTTCGGCAGCACGTAGACCTTCTTCTCGTACTTGCCGTCCTTGTTGTTGGCCCAGAGTTCGATCTGCGCCAGCGTCTGGTTGGTGAACGACGCCGACATCACGAAGGACGGATGGCCCATGGCATTGCCGAGGTTCACCAGGCGGCCCTCCGAGAGCAGGATGATGCGGTGCTTGTCGGGGAATTCGATCTCGTCGACCTGCGGCTTGATGTTGGTCCACTTCAGGTTACGGAGGCCCGCGATCTGGATCTCGTTGTCGAAGTGCCCGATGTTGCAGACGATGGCGCGATCCTTCATCGCGCGCATGTGGTCGATGGTGATGATGTCCTTGTTGCCGGTCGCGGTGACGAAGATGTCGGCGCGGGGCGCTGCATCTTCCATGGTGACGACTTCATAACCTTCCATCGCCGCCTGCAGCGCACAGATCGGATCGACTTCGGAGACCATGACGCGGCAGCCGGCCTGGCGCAGCGAGGCGGCCGAGCCCTTGCCGACGTCGCCGAAGCCCGCGACCATCGCGGTCTTGCCCGACATCATCACGTCGGTGCCGCGGCGGATGCCGTCGACCAGCGATTCACGGCAGCCATAGAGATTGTCGAACTTCGACTTGGTGACGCTGTCGTTGACGTTGATGGCGGGGAACAGCAGCTTGCCATCCTTCTCCATCTGATAGAGGCGATGCACGCCCGTGGTGGTCTCTTCCGAGACGCCCTTGATGTTCTTGGCGATCTCGGCGAAGTAGCCCTTCGGCTTTTCCTTCAACAGCCGCTTGATCAGCGCGAAGAACACTTCCTCTTCTTCCGAACCCGGCTTGTCGAGAAACTTGACGTCGCCCTGCTCGGCGCGCAGGCCGTGATGCACCAGCATGGTGGCATCGCCGCCGTCATCGAGGATCATGTTGGGCGTGCCGCCGCCGTGCCAGTCGAACAGTCTTGCGGTGTAGTCCCAGTATTCGGCCAGCGTCTCGCCCTTCACCGCGAACACCGGAATGCCGGCGGCCGCGATGGCGGCTGCCGCATGGTCCTGCGTCGAATAGATGTTGCACGACACCCAGCGGATGTCGGCGCCGAGCGCGGCCAGCGTCTCGATCAGGACCGCGGTCTGGATCGTCATGTGCAGGGAACCTGCAATGCGGGCGCCCTTCAACGGTTGCTTCGGGCCGTATTCCTCCCGCGTCGCCATCAGGCCGGGCATTTCGGTCTCGGCCAGCGAGATTTCCTTGCGGCCGAATTCGGCGAGCGAGATGTCCTTGACGATATAGTCGGTGAAGGCGGGCTTCTTGGCGGCGGCGGTCATGCGGTTGATCCCTTGAAAAAGCATATTCCGAAAAGCGTTGCGTGCTTTCCGGAATACGCGAGACAATTACGGAGAAAGTCAGACGGCGCGCTTGAGCGGTTCGACGAGATCGGTCTTCTCCCAGGAGAACCCGCCCTCATTGTCCGGCGTGCGACCGAAATGGCCGTAAGCCGCCGTACGCGCGTAGATCGGCCGGTTGAGGTCGAGATGGCTTCGGATGCCGCGCGGCGTCAAATCCACCACCTCACGTACAACCTCCTCCAGTCTGTCCTCCGGCACCTTCCCGGTGCCGTGGGTGTCGATATAGATCGACAGCGGCCGTGCCACGCCGATCGCATAGGCAAGCTGCAGCGTGCAGCGGTCGGCCAAACCGGCGGCAACGATGTTCTTGGCAACATAGCGCGCAGCGTACGCCGCCGAACGGTCCACCTTGGTCGGGTCCTTGCCGGAGAATGCGCCGCCGCCATGCGGAGCCGCACCACCATAGGTGTCGACGATGATCTTGCGGCCGGTCAGGCCGGCGTCGCCATCGGGACCGCCGATATAGAACTTGCCGGTCGGATTGATGTGCCAAATGGTCTTGCCGTTGATCCAGCCTTCCGGCAGCGCCTGACGCACGTACGGCTCGACACGTTCGCGGACCTGGTTCGAGGTCATGTCCTCGACGAGATGCTGATGCGAGACCACGATCTCGCGCACGCCTACCGGTTTGCCGTTCTCATACTGCACGGTGACCTGGCTCTTGGAGTCCGGACCCAGCACCTTCTCCTTGCCGGAGTGACGCGCTTCCGAGATCAGCCGCAGGATCTTGTGGGCGTAGAAGATCGGCGCCGGCATCAGGTCCGGCGTTTCGTTGGTGGCATAACCGAACATGATGCCCTGATCGCCGGCGCCCTCTTCCTTGTTGGTGCCGGGCTGCAGCGCGTCGACGCCCTGCGCGATATCGGCGGATTGCGGATGCAGCAGGATTTCGATGTCGGCCTTCTCCCAGTGAAAGCCTTCCTGCTCGTAACCGATGTCCTTGATCGCAGCGCGAACGACGCTTTCGATCTGGTCGTTGGTGACGGATTTGGGTCCGCGGGTTTCACCGGCGATCACGACCTTGTTGGTGGTGGCAAGCGTTTCGCAGGCCGCGCGGATCGCCCAGGGGTCGATGCCGGCCTTGGGGCCTTCACGGAAAAACAAATCGACGATCTCGTCGGAAATCCGGTCGCAAACCTTGTCCGGATGACCCTCGGAAACCGACTCGCTGGTGAACAGATAGGACGCGCGCATCAACAACCCCTTGTTCCCGCCGGATGCCGGCGGCTGTCTGTGATCTATCCTGGAATGTCAGTCGCGACGGCGCGAAATGACGTAGGATTCGTCGTAAAACCAAAGCCCATTATGCTTGCGCAGAACCTCTCTGGTGGCATCGAGGGTTCGGCTGTTTTCAGTCATTTCCGTCAACCGGTCGTCTTCGATCTGGGCGACATACACCGCCGCATTCCACGCTGCAAAGGCCGTCGAGGTTCCGATCGAGCCGGTTACCTCGTTGGGCAGCGCTTCCATATCATAACGGAAGATGGAACGGTTATCGGCGTACGCATTAAAGTTAAGGTCGCGGCCGGCCGATCCCAGCTCGTATTTCACCGCGCGCAATAGCTCATGACGGCTCACCGCGAAAGGATTTTCTCCCGGCCAGACCGACTGGATGATTTCCAGGCCCGGATCCTGCCCGTGGGAGTGAATTCCGATCAATCGGCCCCCTGCCCGCAGGGAACGGGCGAGCGGCGCGATAATCCGCTTGGCGCGGAAATTCACAGAGGATTTGGCCCGATAGGGCTGGGAAGCGATCACAAGGTCGAAATTGGCCTCGGTTCGGCCCGCCCGGGGGATGATCGAATCAAGCAGGAACCGGTGATCTTCGCGGTACACGACCAGCGCCACGGGGCGTTCATAGGTCGGCATGCCCGATTTGGGGCTGATATTGGCCCGCCAGTTTTGTTCCAGAAACGGCCCCAATTCGGCGATCTGGGCCTCGAATTCCCCCGAGGAGGCCCCCCGCAGGGCGACCTCATGCCAGATCATGCCCGCCGCGGCGGCCGGCGAGGCCGGGGTCAGCCAAGGCGCCTCGGCATAGTACATGTTGGTCAGGACGAAGACGGTGGCCGGGTGCTCGAACAGCCGGTCCGGCACCTTGTCGAGCGTCAGGCGGACGTCCTCCAGGCTCAGCTCCTTGCCGGCGATATAGAACGGCATATGGGGGAAACGGCCGTGCATCGAGCGCATCACCCGCGCCAGCACCGTGCCGTCGCCGACGCCGGCGTCGAATACCCGAAGCGCCGGCGGGCGGGGATGCAGGCTGGACAGTTCCAGCGCCACCCGCTCGGCAATCACCCGCTTCTCGCTGCAGGTATGGACGAACAGCAGGTATTTCTGGCGGTTCTCGAAAAAACGGAAATTGCCGCGGGGATCACGCTTTTCGGGCGGCACTTCGAGGCCGCGCGGCGGCGGCAACCCGCCCGGCGTGGACGCCGCGATATAAGCCTGGATGCGGTCCAGCGTGTCGATGGTGATGCGCTTGCCCTCGCGCAAGCGTTGCACCAGCTTGCCGTCGTTGACGGCCCGGCGGCCGAACGTCGTCTCCGCCACGTCGGCCTGACGGCAGAATTCCGAGATCTGGCTGAGAATCTGGTCGTTCTTCATCGGGTGGGTTTGGGAAGCGCCGGTGGGCAGGACGGGATGACCGGGCTGTCCTACCACCATCTGCCCAACGGAGGAAATCCCGCCGTTTGCGGCCGGCATGTACCGGTGCCCCTCCTTGAACCCCCGCTCCGCGGGGGGCAACAAAGTGGTATCCGCCACTGCGACCGCCAATCACGGGGACCTGATGCGCCGCGCAATCCTGATACTTACCCTGCTCGCCGCCGCGCTGTGGTCGGCGCCTTCTCTCGCGCACGCGCGCAACCAGCTTGGGCCGCTCTGCACCACCGACACCACGCCGGCCGATCAGATGATCGACGCCTGCAACAAGATCGTCGCGCTGAAAGTATTTTCCGGCGAGAATCTCGCGACCATCTACTTCTGGCGCGCGGTCGGCTGGAACAAGAAAGGCAATTACACGCAGGTCATCGCGGATGCCGGCGAGGCGATCCGCCTGCATCCAAGCGTCGCCGCCTACAATCTGCGCGGCTCGGCCTATTACGACAGGGGCGAGTACGACATCGCCATTGCCGATTTCAACGACGCACTGCGGATCGGGCCGCCGAGCGGCATCATCTTTCACAACCGCGGCAATGCCTGGCGTTCCAAGGGCGAATACGCCAAGGCGATCGCCGACTACGATCAATCGATCAAGTCCGATCCGAAGTCCGTGTTTTCCTGGCAGAACCGCGGCATATCGAAACGGGCGCTCGGCGATCTCGATGGCGCACTGGCCGACATCAACGAAGCGATCCGGCTCGACCCGACACTGCCGCAGCCGTTGACCAGCCGCGCAGTGATCTGGCGCGCCAAGGGCGACCTCGATCGCGCCATCGCTGACTCGACCGAGGCGATCCGGCTCGCCAAGGCCAAGGCGCCGGCCAACATCATGACGCCGCCCGGCAGCGTACTGATCTCGGCCTACACCCATCGCGCGCTCGCCTACGAGGCCAAGGGCGATTTCGACCGCGCCAAGCAGGACTATGCCGCCACGCTCGAAGGCAAGGCCTCCGACGCCGGCAGCAAGGCCAACCAGGCCACCGCGAAGGTTCGCCTGTCGCTATTGTCAGAGACGCTACCGCCCTCGCCGCGAACTGCAACCGCAGCGCCACCGCCGCCGGCCAGTGCAGCCAAGCCGGCGGGTGCAGCGAGCCCGTCCCCGCCTCCCGCAGCGGAGCGCCAGCGCGCAGAGACCGGCAGAGAAACCGTCAGGCGCGTCGCGCTGGTGATCGGCAACGGTGCCTATGCGCGTGTCAGGCCGCTGCCCAATCCGACCAACGATGCGCGCGCGATGGCAAAAAGCCTGCGCGATATCGGATTCGTGGTGACCGAAGGCACCGACCTCGACCGCACGGCGATGCAGGCGACGATCCGCGACTTCCTGCGCGATGCCGCGCGGTCCCAGGTGGCGGTGGTCTACTACGCCGGTCACGGCGTGCAGATCGACGGCCGCAACTATCTGGTGCCGATCGATATCCAGTTTCAGGCCGGCAGCGGCATGACCGATACGATGATGGACATGGATACGATCATGGCCGGCCTCGACGATCAGGTCCGCACCAACATCCTGATCCTCGATGCCTGCCGCAACAATCCGATGGCGCCGAAACTGGCTTCCGCAGGTCCAGCCCGTGACATCGAAGCCGGCTCGGGGCTGGCCGCGCCCGCCACGCTCGGTGCCGGCTCGACCTTGGGCGCGGGCACGCTGATCGCATTTGCAACCGCGCCCGGACAGGTCGCGCTGGACGGCGAAGGCGCCAACAGCCCATTCTCGGCGGCGCTGACGCGCCACATCGGCACGCCGGGACTTGAGGTGCAGCAGATGCTGACGCGGGTACGGGCCGAGGTGGTCGCGGCGACCAAGGGCAAGCAGGTGCCGTGGTCGAACTCGTCGCTGCTGGGCGAGGTCTATCTGGCGGAGAAATGAGGGCGTCGCTTGGCGCTCTCTGATCGTCATTGCCTGCGACAAACGCGAAGCGTTTGCGCAAGGGAGCGCAAGTGACGAAGCAATCCATCCATCCGCGTGTACAGAGAGATGGATTGCGTCGCTCCGCTCGCAATGACGAAAACAAGTGAGCTCGGCTTACTTCCCCCACACCTCGTTGGCGACTTCGACCGCGAGGCTGAGCTTGGCCCACTGCTCTTCCTCGGACAGGATGTTGCCTTCCTCGGTCGAGGCAAAGCCGCATTGCGGCGAGACCGCGAGCTGATCGAGCGGCACGAATTTGGCGGCTTCTTCGAGACGGCGCTTGATGTCGTCCTTCTTCTCGAGTTCGCCGAATTTCGACGTGATGACGCCGACCACGACCACCTTGTTGCCCTTCGGCAGATAGCGCAGCGGCTCGAAGCCGCCGGCACGGTCGGAATCATATTCGAGGAAGTAGCCGTCGTAATTGGTGCCGGCCAGCATGGTCTCGGCCACCGGCTCGTAGCCGCCGGACGAGATCCAGGTCGAACGGAAATTGCCGCGGCAGACATGGGTGGTGATCACCATGTCCGCCGGCCGCTCGGCCAGCGCGTAGTTGATGACGCGCGCGTAGATTTCCTGCAACCCATCAGGATTGTCGCCGCGATCGCGCGCCTTCTGCAGCTCTTCCTGCGAGCAGAGATAGGCCCACACGGTGTCGTCAAACTGCAGGTAACGGCAGCCGGCATCGTAGAATGCCTTCACCGCCTTGCGATAGGTCTTGCCGAGGTCGAGGAAGAACTCCTCAAGATCAGGATAGACCTCCTTCGAGATCGACTTGCGGCCGCCGCGGAAATGCAGCACCGCGGGCGACGGGATCGTCATCTTCGCCGTAACGTGCGCGGTGTCGGCATGCTTCTTCAGGAAGCGGAAGTGATCCAGCATCGGATGGTTGTCCGGGAAGTCGAGCTTGTCGATCACGCGAACGGCGTCATGGCGGGTCTCGACGCCCGCGAACTGAATACCGGTCTCGGGGTGGAACAGCTCGCAGCCGGTGAGCTTGGCCAGAAAATCGAAATGCCACCAGGATCGGCGGAATTCGCCATCGGTCGCCAGCTTCAGGCCGATCGAGGCCTGCTTGTGCACGACCTTTTCGATCTCGAGGTCCTCGGCCTTGCGCAAGTCCTCCGCCGTGATCTCGCCCTTCTCCAGCTTGGCGCGCGCTTCCTTGATACGCTGTGGCCGCAACAGGCTGCCGACCTCGTCGGCGCGGAACGGGGCTTTGGTTCTCTGCATGGTCTCAACTCCCATCAAATCTAATGCGCGGCGGCGCCGGCAACGCCGAGATAGCGTTCGAGCACCGCGGGATCGGCCTTCAACGCGTGGCTTGCCGCATCATGCACGATTGCGCCGCGTTCCAATATCACAACCCGATCGGCCAGCCCCAGAATCTTTTGCGCATTCTGCTCGACGATGATCGAACAGATGCCGCCGGCCCGGGTGATGGTGCCGAGCGCCCGCAGCAATTCCTCGACGATGATGGGCGCCAGGCCCTCGGTCGGCTCGTCCAGCAGCAGCACCTTCGGATTGAGGGTCAGCGCGCGGCCGATCGCCAGCATCTGCTGCTCGCCGCCGGAGAGCTGGTTGCCGAAATTGCTGCGGCGTTCCTTCAGCCGCGGAAACATTTCGTAAACCCTATCCACGGTCCAGGGGCCCGGCTGGGCCACCGCGGTCATGTTTTCCTCGACCGTCAGCGAGCGGAAGATGTTGCGCTCCTGCGGCACCCAGCCGATCCCGGCCCGTGCCCGCTGGTCCGGCCGCATTGCCGTGATGTCCACCCCGCCGAGCGCAAGGCTGCCGCCGAAGCGGCGGGTGATGCCGACGATCGAATTGATCAGCGTGGTCTTGCCGGTGCCGTTGCGCCCCAACAGCGCCAGCACCTGACCTTCGCCCAGCGTCAGCGACATCGAGGGCAGCACCACGGCTTCGCCGTAGCCGGCGCGCAAGGCATCGATGGCCAGAAGCTCAGACATCAGCCGCCTCGCCGAGGTAGACCGCCTTGACCTGGGGATCCCGCGCCACTTCGTCGGGCGGGCCTTCCACCAGCATCGCGCCATTGACCAGCACCGAGATGCGGTCGGCAAACGAGAACACCAGGTCCATATCGTGCTCGATCAGCAGCACCGTGACATCGCGCGGCAGGGCGGCGACCGCCGCCAGAATATCGTGGCGTTCGCTCTCGGGCACGCCGGCGGCGGGCTCGTCAAGCAGCAGCACGCGCGGCCGGGTCGCAATCGCGACCGCAATCTCGAGCAGCCGCTGCTTGCCGTAAGGCAGCGTCGCCGTGAGCTCGTTCATCACATCGAGCAAGTGAAAGCGCCCGAGTGTTTCGGCGATCTCCTGGTTGACGTCGTTGCGCGTACCCATCCGCCGCCACCAGTCGCCGCCGCGGCCGAGCCGTTCGGAGACGGCAAGCCCCACGGTTTCGAGCGGGGTCAAATCGGCATAGAGCTGGTTGATCTGGAAGGTGCGCGAGAGCCCGCGCAGCACCCGGGTATGGACCGGCAGATCGGCGATGTCATTGCCCTCGAGCAGGATCCGCCCTCCATCGGGCTTGAGCACGCCGGTCAGGAGATTGATGACGGTCGTCTTGCCGGCGCCGTTCGGCCCGATCAGGGCGTGGCGGGCGCCCTGCTTCACCTGTAGCGACAGATCGCGCGTGACCTTCAAGCCGCCGAAGGATTTCTCCAGTCCCCTGGTTTCCAGCGCGATCGTCATGGCGCATCGCTTTCGGGAACGGCCACGACGGCCTTGCGGCCGGCGACCTGCCGGATGACGAGATTGGGGAGCCACAGCGCCCAGCGATGCATGCGGTCGCGGCCGACCAGCACGATCACGACCAGCACGAGCCCGATCCAGAACAGCCAGTATTGCGGCGTGATCGTCTGGAACACCTCCTGCAGCATCTTGAACACGACTGCCCCGATCAGCCCGCCATAGAGATAACCGGTGCCGCCGATCACCAGCACCAGCATCAGATCGGCGGATTTTTCGAACGCGAACACGTCGAGGGAGGCCAGCGCCGTGGTCTGGGTGAACAGCGCCCCGGCAATGCCGGCATAGAATGCCGCCACCGTATAGATCGCGATCAGGCGGCGGTTGACGGGCACACCGATCGCGGACGCCCGCAATGGATTGTTCTTGATGGCGCGCAGCGACAGGCCGAACGGCGAATTCACGATCCGCCGCGCCAGCAGAAACAGCAGGAACAGCACGATCAGCGAATAGAAGAAGCCGGTCTTGCCGAACATGTCGAACGCAAACAGGCCAAGGATCGGCTGCATCTCGATGCCTTGCAGCCCATCGGTGCCGCCGGTGATGTTGGAGAAGCGTTCCCCCAGCGCTTCCAGCAGCAGCGCAATGCCAAGCGTCACCATCAGCCGCGTCAGGTCGACGCCGCGGATGACCAGGAAGCTGGTGAGAAAGCCGAGCACGGTCGCGATCAGGCCGGCCGCGACAAGCGCGATCACCGGCTCATTGATGATGCCGTGCAGCGCCAGCAGCCCCGCCGAATACGCGCCGACGCCGAAGAAGGCGGCGTGCCCCAGCGAGACGATACCGGCGTAGCCAAGGATCAGATCGAGCGACAGCGTGAACAACGCCAGCCGAATGATGTCGGTCATGATCAGGTAGCGGGAGGGAAACAGGAACGCGCAGGACGCCGCGAGAATCCAGAACGCGATTTCGGCCGGACGCCAGCGGGCGCGGGCGATGGCATGGGATGAAACATCGGAGACGGCGGTCATCGCTGGCTCACCGCGTGGCGGCGCGGCCGAACAGGCCGTTCGGGCGCCAGATCAGGATCACGATCATGATGGTGTAGATGACAAACGGGCCCATCTTCGGCACGTAATACTTGCCGGCGACGTCGCCGATGCCGAGCAATAGCGAGGCGAGGAACGGCCCGGTGATGCTGGAGGAGCCGCCGACGGTGACCACGATCAAAAAGTAGATCATGAATTTCAGCGGAAAATACGGATCGAGCCCGAGGATTTCGGCGCTCAGCGCCCCACCGAGCCCCGCAAGGCCGCAGCCGAAAGCGAAGGTGAAGGCGAACACCTGCGGCACGTTGATGCCGAGGCCGCTGGCGGCGCGGGGATCGTCGACGGCTGCGCGCAGCCGGCTGCCAAAGCGGGTCTTCGCCAGGATCAATTGCAGCGCCACCGTGAGCAGGCCGCAGATCACGATGATCATCAGCCGGTAACGGCCGATGCCGACGCCGAAGAAATCGAACTGGCCCTCGAGCGCCGCCGGCAGCTTGATGAAGATCCGCGACGACCCCATGATGTAATCGACCGCCGCCACCGACATGAAAGTCAGGCCGATGGTGAACAGCACCTGGTCGAGATGGCTGCGGGTGTAGAGGTGGCGGTAGAGCGTGCGCTCCAGCGCCACGCCGATCGCAGCGGCCGAGACAAAGGCGAGCGGCAGCGCCGCAAAGAACGGCCAACCGGAGTTGTTCACCAGCACCGCGCAGATATAGCCGCCGGTCATGGCGAAGGCGCCATGGGCGAGGTTGACGAAATTCATCAGCCCCAGCGTCACTGCCAGCCCGCAGGCCAGCACGAACAGCAGCATGCCGTAGGCGACACCGTCAAACAGGATGGTGAAGAGCGTGGTCATTCAGGCGAAATTACCAAAGTTAGGGGCGACGCGAACCGGGAAGCGTCGTCATGGCCGGGCATAGTAGTCCGCTTTGCGCAGACTACGTACACTTGTCTGCGCTCCCAGCCATCCACGTCTTCCCCTGCAACTTGTCGCGAAGAAAGGCGTGGATGCCCGGATCAAGCCCGGGCATGACGTGGAGAGAGCGGAGTTGCGCCGCAGAACGCGCGGAAACCAGCGTCACTTCTTGGTCTTGCCGGAATCCTTCACCGCCTCGAAGGTCGCGAATTCGACGTTGTAGAGTTCGCCGTCGACCTTCTCGACCTTGCGGATGTAGATGTTCTGCACGATGTCGCGGGTTTCCGGATCGATCGAGATCGGGCCGCGCGGGCTTTCCCACTTCATGCCCTTCATCGCTGCAATCAGCGCGTCGCCGTCGGTCTTGCCGCCGGTCTTCTTCAGCGCCTCGTAGATCAGGCGAATACCGTCATAGCCGCCGACCGCCATGAAGCCCGGGCGCGAGCCAAAGGCCTTCTTGTAGGCGGCGACGAATTCCTTATTGGCCGCCGAGGGATGCGCTGCGGAATAGAGATGCGCGGTGACGGTGCCGAGCGCCGCATCCCCCATGCCGTTGAGCAGGTCGTCGTCCATCACGTCGCCGGGGCCGATCACCCTGATGCCCGACTTGTCGAGCCCGCGCTCGGCATATTGCTTCATGAAGTTGCCGCCCTGTCCCGCCGGCACGAACACGAACACGGCGTCGGGCTTGGAATCCTTCATGCGCTGCAGAAATGGTGCAAAATCAGGGTTTTGCAGCGGCACCTTCACCTCTTCGACGATCTCGCCGCCGCCGGCGGTGAAGTTCTGCTTGAAGAAGTTCAAGGCGTCGTTGCCGGGCGCATAGTCGGAGGTCAGCGTCGCGACCTTCTTGATGCCGTTCTTCGCGGCCCAGTCACCGATGATGGTGGACGACTGCGCCAGCGTGAAAGAAGTTCGCACGATATAGGGCGAGCGCTCGGTGATGATCGAGGTGCCCGCCGCCATCACGATTTCCGGAACCTTGGCCTGCGTCGCCAAGGGTGCTGCGGCAAGCGCTGCCGGCGTCACGCCGAAGCCCGCGATGAAATTGACCTTGTCGTTGACGATCAGTTCCTGCGCCAACCGCTTGGTATTGTCGGGAACCGCCGCGTCATCCTTCAGGATGACTTCGATCTTCTTGCCGGCGACGGTGTCGCCGTTCTGCTGCATGTAGAGCTTGACCGCGTTGTCGATCTGCTTGCCGGTCGAGGCCTGGCCGCCGGTCATCGGCAGGATCAGACCGATCTTGACGGTCTCCTGGGCGTGAGCCGGCGCGAGCGCCAGCATCCCGGCGACGGCGCCTGCCGCCAACAACATGTGACTGCGAATAGACATGAACATCTCTCCCCCTGATCGGCCTTGTATCCTCGAACCGAGTTCCCGGCCCTTGATCTCACCATAACCCGGATTTTTCGGCCGGGTAGCGCGGCGACTTGGCGTCCTCCGGCGCGATCTTGTCAATTGGATGATGGGTGTGCCTCCAGTACGTGCAAGCCATCTCCATCTACACCACCTGAGCACCGGGTATCATAGTACTAACCCGTACACTCCGCGACCATTTGTACGATTGTACAAATAACATGGTGTTGTCAACAAAGCGTCAGCAGCCGCCATTCCGGCATCGGCCTGCCCGCAGCTCCCCGGCGTACCCCGGGCAATGTAGAGGACGGAGCCATCACAGTGGATGGAGGATTCGACCCATTATCTGCACAATTTAAACATGGGAGTCGTGCAGCGGCAGGTTCCAGTTCAGCCCGTTGCCACCGTGGCAGCCACGGCCTCGAGCTGGTTGCGGATCCAGCGATGCGCCGGATCCTGCTGGTAGCGCTGGTGCCAGACCATGAACATCGGCAGTTCAGCCAGCGTGTTGGCGCGTGACGTCAGCGGAATGTCCGTTTGCGCGAAATCGCGCATCAAACCTGCCGCCAACAAGCTCGGCATGCTCGCAAGCATCGCGGACCCGCGCAGGAAAGCGGGAACGCCGCTGAAGCTCGGCACCGAAATCGCGATATCGCGGTGGTAGCCGGAAGCCCCGAGCCTGCGGTCGAAATCGAGCCGCTCGTTGTCGGTATAGACAACCGTGACATGCCGTGCCGAAAGATAGTCGGCGCGCGTGGCCGGTGCCTTGCGCGCCCTTGCATCATAGAAGCAGACGTAATGATCCCGCAGCAGGCGCTTCTGCACAATGTCGATGCCCGACGGCGGCAGCGGGGTGATCAGGAGGTCGCAGCGATTCTCGCGCAGCATCGCGGGCGAAGGCGATTGCGAGGGAATGACCCGCAGGTTCAGATTGCGCACGTTGGCCGCAACATGCCGGAAGAAGCGCGGCAACAGCAGGTCGCGCTGAAAGTCGTTGGCGGCGATCGTCAGCGAAACCTGCGCCGTGGCGGGATCGAAGGTCATGCCGCCCGCGAAGCTCCGCATCTCGTCGATCAGCGCGCGCGCTTTTGTGGCCAGTGCCTGGGCGTGCGCGGTGGCGACGATGCCGCGGCCCGACTTCGCAAACAGGGGATCGCCGACGATGCGTCTCAGTTTGTTCAGCCCATGGCTCACCGCCGATTGGGTCACCCCGAGCCGCGTCGCCGCCGCCGTCACCGAGCCCTCCTCCAGCACGGCGAGAAACAGCGCAAGCGCGTGGCCATCGAGGGCCAAATGATCGATTTCTTTCATGGAATTCATTATAATCGATCTATTTATCTTGAGAATAGCCGCATGCATCCTGCTCCCGACAACCGCGCACCACGCAAGGGCGCGAGACAGGGAGACAACGCCGATGAGCGCCCAGGCCGCTGCTATCGATGCCGCCCGCATCAACCGTCCCGAACCGCTGACGCCGCCGCTCGGCGACGGCGGCTTTTTCCAGCGCGACCGCGCCATCCATCCACCCGCCTACGCACCCGGCTACAAGTCCTCGGTGCTGCGCTCGCCGCGTCAGTCGCTGCTGTCGCTGGAGGGGTCGATCTCGGAGATCACTGGTCCGGTTTTCGGGCACAACGATCTCGGGCCGCTCGACAACGATCTGATCCGCAACTACGCCAAGGACGGCGATCCGATCGGCGAGCGCATCGTGGTGCACGGCCGCGTGCTCGACGAGACCGGGCGCGGCGTGCCGAACACGCTGGTCGAATTCTGGCAGGCCAATGCGGGGGGACGCTATCGGCACAAGAAGGACACCTATCTTGCGCCGATCGATCCGAACTTCGGCGGCTGCGGTCGGGCGCTGACCGACGCGAATGGCTATTACTTCTTCCGCACCGTGAAACCTGGTCCCTATCCGTGGCGCAACTACGTGAATAGCTGGCGGCCCGCGCATATCCATTTCTCGGTATTCGGCTCGGGCTTTGCGCAGCGGCTGATCACGCAGATGTATTTCGAAGGCGATCCGCTGATCCCCGTCTGCCCGATTCTGGCGACGGTGCCCGACCCGGAAGCGCTGGGCCGGCTGATTGCGCCGCTCGACCTCAACGCCAGCGCGCCGTTCGATTCCCTCACCTATCGCTTCGACATCGTGCTGCGCGGCCGGCGCTCGACCTATTTCGACAACCGCCCGGAAGGAAACTGAACCATGGTGCAGCAGCTCACCTATTTGAAGGAAACCGCGTCGCAGACCGCAGGGCCCTATGTCCATATCGGCCTGATCCCGGGCATGGCCGGTTTCGACATTTTTGAAAAGAACTTCACCAATATCCTTACTGGGCCGAACACCAAGGGCGAGCGGATCACGCTCGAAGGTCGGGTGCTCGACGGCACCGGCACGCCGCTGCGCGACGTGCTGCTCGAGATCTGGCAGGCCAATGCGGCGGGCCGCTACAATCATCCCGCCGATCGTTCGCCCGGCGCCATCGACGGAGATTTCCACGGCTGGGGCCGCGCCGGATCGGATTTCGAAACCGGTCTGATTACCTTCGAGACCATCAAGCCGGGCGCTACCGTCGACAAGACGGGACGGAAATGCGCGCCTCACGTCAACGTCTGGATCGTCGCACGCGGCATCAATATCGGCCTCAACACCCGGATCTATTTTTCGGACGAAGATGCCGCGAACGCGGCAGACCCCGTGCTGAATCTGATCGAGCAGCCGGTGCGGCGATCGACCCTGATCGCCAGGCGCAGCGAGCGCGCCGGCAAGGTCGTCTACGATTTCACCATCAACTTGCAGGGGCCGGACGAAACGGTGTTCTTCGACGTGTGAGGCCTCAGGCCTCGCCACCGAGGAGTTGCGCGCGAAAGGCGCGCGGCGACAGACCGGTCGCGGCGGCGTACACCCGGCTGAAATAAGCCGGATCGTCGAAGCCGAGCGCATAGGCGATCGTCGAGACCGGCAGGTTGGTGTAGACGAGATTCCGCCGCGCCTCGCGGATCATCCGGTTGAGGATCAAATGCGAGGCCGTATCCCCGGTCGCGCCGCGCGTCACCCGGTTAAGATGGGTTGCCGTCACCGACAGCGCCTCGGCATAGTTCGACACGCTCCAGCGCGCCAGATGGTGTTCCTCGATGAGCGCTTCGAAGCGGCGGAACAGCTCCGGATCGGCCGCGCCGCTGCCGCGATCCATGCTTGCGAGTTCGCGCGCAACCAGCCCGATCAGCGCCGCCGACAAGGCGCGCAGGACGTGGGCTCGCGCGAACCTCCTTGCCGCGAACTCGGCAAATATCTGCTTCATGGTGGTTCGGATCTGCGGGGTGCCGCGGAGCACGGCGGATTGTGACAACACCCCGCGCAGCCCCTCCGGGGCAAGCAGCGCTTCGTCCAGGACTTCCGCGGCAATCGTGAGAACCCAGCCCTGGGTTCCCGGTTCAAAGCTGAAGCCATGAACATGGCCGACCGGTACGTTGACCATATGCATCGGCAGCAGGCCGTGAATGCGGCCATCAAGCGTCGCCTGTCCCCCGCCGCTGTCGATCAACAGAACCTGGTGCAGCCGCGCATGCCGATGAACGGCAAGCACCCAGTCATGCAGGACCGAACGCGAAGCGATGGTCTCGCAATGCACCACGTCCGGCAGGTCGGAGGACTCGCCGAAGAGATTGAAGACCTGGATGGCCGATGTCGACCCTGCTGCTTCCATGTTCGAATTGTACAAGACAAAGGCCGATCCCTCCATCGGTTTTCGGCGTCCGATCGGACAATGTCGGCAGCCAGGGAGGATGCAAAGATGAAAGTTCAGGTCTGTATCATCGGCGGCGGGCCGTCGGGGTTGTTGCTGTCCCAGCTTCTGCACCTGCAGGGCATCGACACCATCGTGCTGGAAAAGTACAGCCGGGATCACGTGCTCGCCCGCATCCGCGCAGGCGTGCTCGAGCATGGCTTCGCCAGACTGATGCGCGAGGCGCAGTGCGGCGAACGGATGGACCGCGAAGGCGAGATCCACAAGGGCTTCCACATCGCCCATGACGGCGTGCTCGACCACGTCGATCTCCACAAATATTCCGGCGGCAATTCGGTGATCGTTTACGGCCAGACCGAGCTGACGCGCGATCTCTACGAGGCGCGCGACCGCCTCGGCGGCAAGGTCGTACACAATGTCGAAGACGTGACGTTGCACGATCTCAAGTCGGGTGCGCCGTTCGTCACCTATCGCTCAGGTGACCAGACCATCCGCATCGATTGCGAATATGTGGTCGGCGCCGACGGCTTTCATGGCGTCAGCCGCAAGTCGATTCCGCCCGACGTGCTGCGCGAATATGAGAAGGTCTATCCGTTCGGCTGGCTGGGGGTGCTGTCACGCACCAGGCCGGTGTCGCCCGAATTGGTCTACGCCAAGCATGAGCGCGGGTTTGCGTTGTGTTCACTGCGCTCGCAGGTGCTGAGCCGCTACTACATCCAGGTGCCGCTGACGGACAAGCCGGAAGAGTGGCCGGACGACGCGTTCTGGGCGGAACTCAAGCGCCGCCTGCCAGAGGAAGTGGCGGGGCGGCTTATCACTGGTCCGTCGATCGAGAAGAGCATCGCTCCGCTGCGAAGCTTCGTAGCCGAACCGATGCAGTATGGCCGCCTGTTTCTGGCCGGCGATGCCGCGCATATCGTGCCGCCGACCGGCGCCCGTGGGCTGAACAGTGCGGCGTCCGACATCTACTATCTCTATCATGCGCTGAGCGCTCACTACAAAAAGGGCGACGATACCGGACTCGACGGCTATTCACAGAAAGCCCTGGCGCGGGTCTGGAAGGCGCAACGCTTCTCCTGGTGGATGACGACGATGCTGCATCGCTTCCCGGACCGCATCCCCTACGACGATCATTTGCAGCAGACCGAATTGTCCTATTTGTTCTCGTCGGAAACCGCGATGCGTCTGCTTGCGGAGAATTACGTGGGTCTGCCCTTCTGACATCGCGGCGGATGCCCGGCGCCCGTTGCGCGGGGACGATGGAGGTTACACAATGGCCGCGGCGGTTCGCGTAACGCGAACCGGGGATGACAAGTTTGTTAGCTCGTGGTATTTTGATACCATATGGGGCGAGCGACGCCGCAAATCCATCATCCTTAAAGGGTAAGGTTGTAACTTACTGCCAATGCTGACCCGCGCGCGCCATATCGCCATGATCGCCACCATTGCCCTTGCGGGCTGCGGGCTGAGTGGTTGCGGAACCATCAACGAAAAACTCGCGGCTGGCGTCAGCGATGCCATTCCGGCCGCGATCGGCGGCCTGCCTGCGGACGCGCCACCGCGTCCCGGGACCGCGAAATACGACGAGTACATGCGGGAGCGCGAGCGAAAGCGCCTGCTGCCGGCATCCGAACGGGGCGAGGAAGCCAAGCCCGCCCCCGCGCCGCAGGACCCGGCTCGCTAGCTAGAGAGCTACGTCAGTCCATAAACACGACCGTCTTGCGGCCGTTGAGGATCACCCGATCCTCGAGGTGATGGCGCATGGCGCGAGCCAGTACGCGGCGTTCGATGTCGCGGCCCTTGCGCGAGAGATTTTCAGGGGTGTCGCGATGGCTGATGCGCTCGACGTCCTGGTCGATGATCGGGCCCTCGTCGAGGTCGCGCGTGACGTAATGCGCGGTGGCGCCGATCAGCTTGACGCCGCGCTCATGCGCCTGGTGGTAGGGCCGCGCGCCCTTGAAGCCCGGCAGGAACGAGTGATGGATGTTGATGCAACGCCCCGACAGTCTTGCCGACATCTCGTCCGACAGGATCTGCATGTAACGCGCCAGCACCACGAGATCGGTCCCAGTGTCCTGCACGAGCCGCCAGACCGCCTCTTCCTGCTCGCGCTTGGTTTCCTTGGTCACCGGCATGTAGTGGAACGGTATCTCGCCGAAATCGAGATTGCCGTAGGTCTCGCGCGGATGATTGGAGACAACAGCGGTCGGGATCATCTCGAGTTCGCCGGTGCGCCAGCGATAGAGGATGTCGACCAGGCAATGATCCGATTTGGAGACCAGCAGCATCACGCGGCGGCGGCTGGCGCGGTCGCGCATCTGCCATTCCATGGCAAAGCGATCGGCGATCGCGGTAAAGCCGCTCTGCAAGGCCTGCAGTTCGACTGCGAGATCGGCGGCGGTGAACACCACCCGCATGAAGAAATTCCCGGTCTCGATGTCATCGAACTGTTGGGCGTCCAGGATGTTCTGTCCGTTATGGGCAAGAAAGGTCGACACCGCGGAGACGATGCCGGGGCGGTCCGGGCAGGACAGGGTCAGGACGAACTGGTGATCGGGCATGGCGGACTTGACTACAATTCAGGCAAAAGGGTGAAGCGGCGATTTGCGGCCCTGCTCTATCACCGCGCATACGCTTGCGCCAATCCCGAAACCGGGGTCAGGATGAACAAAGCGCGAAGCAAAAGCGTTGGAGCACGATCATGGCTGACAGATTGAACGGTTATCGCATCCTGATCCTTGAAACGCGCGAGGAAGCGCAGTTTTCCCGCCTGCTCGCCGAGCAGGGCGCCGACGTGCTGCAATGTCCGATGTTCACCATCCACGACGCGCCGGACCCGGCGCCGGTCGAAGCCTGGATCGGGCGGTGCATTGAAAGGCCCTTCGACGACGTCGTGCTGATGACGGGCGAAGGCCTGCGCCGGCTGATGAAAGTGGTCCGGCGCATCGGTGCCGAACAGGCATTCGTCGCCTCACTCGGCAAGGCGCGCAAATTTGCGCGCGGGCCCAAACCGGGCAAGGCGCTGCGCGAAATCGGGCTGGAACCGCAGATGACGACGGAAAAGCCAACCTCCGAAGGCATCGCCGAGATGCTGTCGCGCCTCGATCTTGGCGGCCATCGCCTCGGCCTGCAGCTTTACCCGGACAAGGATCACAGCGTCCTGATCGGCGCGATCAAGGCGCAAGGCGCCGAGGTCGATACCGTGCTGCCCTATGCCTATGACGCGCAGGCCGCCGACGCCAATATCCTCACCGCGATCGACGAGATGGCGGCAGGCCGCATCGACGCGATCGCGCTGACCAATCTCGGGCAGATCCGCCGCCTCATCGAAGTCGCACGGGCGCAAAGCTGCGAGGATCGGCTACGCGAAGGGCTTGAATGTACGCCGATCGCGTCCGTCGGACCGGCGGTATCCGACGAACTCAAGTCCCACGGCCTGCGCACCGACATCTATCCGGCCGATGACGCCTTTTTCATGCGGCCGCTGATATCAGCGATGGCGGCGGCGCTCGGCAAGAACCCGCCGCGCGCGGCTGCGAGAGACTAGAGCGCGGATGCGAGGCATTTATGAACCCTCTCTCGGCCAGCGACGTGTTCCTTACGGTCGCGATCACGAGCGCTACTTTCCTGACCGAGGTCGGGCTCTTCATTTTGGTTGGAATGCGTTGAAAGGAGCGCGCGACCTGCGTAACCCGCAGCGTCTAGGATTCAGTATGCTTGATGGTTGAGACCGGCCATCTTCCCTCATGACCTTTGATGGAAATCCGAAGCCCGTGCAATTCATCCAGCCAAACGTTCTCGACCGTGCCTGCCTTTCCGTCGGTGAGCGCGACGGCTTTGCCGATCAATTCGGATTGCGCCGCACCGTACTCATCCAAAATTTTTGACGCACGGCGCTTCACCGATGCCATTGCTTGTCCATGTCAGCCGAGCCGTCTGTGCTGTCCAACGCGGCTCAATGGCGACGCTTGTCCCAACGCTCAGTCGCTGGAATGATTGATGGTGACTGCTCTTCCAATTCGCGGAGCCGGTCGATTTGCGTTCTAAGGCTCTCCGGGGGTTCCGGCTCTTCTTGCAGGAACGCGCGTAGTCTCTCCCCGATCTCTTGAGCGATTGCTCGGCTGTGTTTGGAGTCTATGTCAATGCGGTTGCGCATAACGAAGCCTCGTTCGGGTAAGAAAGCGCCAGCATTGGCGTCCACCCCTCCCGCGGCTCTCCCGCTTGCGAGCACGGCTGGCAATTTCTGAATGGAACCGGAGACCGCCGCTTTTGGCTATCTGTGCGAGCGCTTGTTTTTGAGAACAGCGGGCCCTGCAGTAGGAACCTTTGGCTATCCGCGACATGCGCCATGTAGTCAACGGCGAGCGACGGTCTCCCTCTACTAAAGTCTTGACCGGAGTTTTCGTTCCCCGACTTCTGATCGCGCCGCCGTTCGGACGGAAGGGGAATCGGAGCGCCAAGACTGCACCGCGTAACGCTCGGTCGATGGTGAGTACGACCGCAGCATAGTGCTAGCTGCAGTGAGTAACGGCCGCGATTGCAGACAAGATCAGATGCGCTCTGGAACCATTTCATAGAGTGTCCGGTTAGTTCGTGGGGCCGATGGAGGAACCATCGCCATGAGAATCGGACATCTTGCTGCAATTGCGATAGTTGCCGCTGGTGCTGGACTGGCGGTCCATTCTGTCAGCTCGCTGCCGTCCGAAAAGCAGTCCACGCCTGCCGCCGCCCAATTGGCGAGCCTGTTAGCTGAGTCCGTGGATCCGCTTTTGCATCGGTCCGGTGGCTAACGGCTGGCGCAACTCAAAACGCATTGGCGGCGCTGCCTAAGTCATAGGGGCATCGCCCCGTTCGGCAGAGCGATCGGCTCGTCGAATGCACGGCCAAAGCCCGCGCGCGACGATACTTGGCGCCTCGTCCGCCAAGGAACGCTGTAACACCTTTGCCTCACAGCCCATGGCGCTCGCATCCATATGTCGCGTTTCTCGTCTGTCGGATCAAACGCGAACATAGTTCCGCTGCTTCTGCCTACGCCGCAACGTCGCGTCCGGTATTTCCGATGTTGGCCCAAATGCGAAATGGCGCAGCGTCGACTTTAGCCCGGAATGCGCACCGAAGCAGACCTCCACCGACCACTGAATTCATGGGTTCTCACCCTAATCCACCTTGGCGCCGGCGAACTTGACCACCTTGCCCCATTTGTCGGTCTCGTCCGCCACCAGCTTGCCGAAGTCGGCGGCGGAGCCCGGCAGCAGGATGGCGCCGATCTCGGTGAATCGCGCCTTCGCCTTGGGATCGGCCAGGATTTCATTGACCGCTTTGTTGAGCCGCTCGACGATTTCGGCCGGCGTGCCCTTCGGCGCGGCGAGGCCATACCAGGCGCTCGCCTCGTAGCCGGGCAGGAAGTCGGCGACCGGTGGCAAATCCGGCAGCACATCCGAACGGGTCGTGCTGGTTATCGCAAGACCGCGAAGTTTGCCGGATTTGACGTGCTCGGCACAGGTGGGAAGATTGTCGAACATGACATGCATCTGGCCGGAAAGCATATCGGTAAGTGCCGGCGCGCCGCCTCGGTAGGGCACATGCTGCATGTTGATGCCGGTGAGCATCTTGAACAGTTCGCCCGACATGTGGATCGTGGATCCATTGCCTGAAGACGCCATGTTGAGCTTGCCGGGATTGGCCTTGGCGTAGGCGATCAATTCGGGAATCGACTTGATCGGCAGCGACGGATGCACCAGCACGACATTGGGAAAGCGAATGATGCCCGCGATCGGCTCCATCTCCTTCATGAAATCAAAGGGCAGCTTGTCATAGAGCGTGGCGTTGATGGCGTTGGCCGGCGCGACCAGCAGCAGCGTGTAGCCATCCGGCGTGGCGCGCAGCACGGACTCGGTGGCGATATTGGTGCCGCCGCCCGGCCGGTTCTCGATGACGAAGGATTGCCCGAGCTTTTCCGACAGCCACTGCCCCATCAGGCGCGCCGTGAGGTCGGCCGAGCCGCCGGGCGTGTAACCGATCACGAGGCGAACCGGCCGCGATGGATAGGCCTGCGCGCTCGCGTTTCCAGATGTGAGCGGAAGCGCAGCCGCACCGGCTGCAAGTTGCAGGAATTGACGACGCTGAAATTTCATTATGCTTCCTCCGACGCACTGGCGGCTCTTGCGGCCACCTGGGTGCGTGCATCCTATCCGCGCGGCGTCGGGAAGCCGACAGATATTTCTCAGTCCGGAGGCGGAAGGTTCACCGCGTCACTTCGTCTCGCTGAGGAACGCCTGGTAGGCGAGCCGGATGCCCTCCTCGAGTGGGGTAGAGGCGCGCCAGCCGAGTTTGGCCAGCCGGCTGACGTCGAGCAGTTTTCGCGGCGTGCCGTCCGGGCGCGAGGTGTCAAAGCTGATCCCACCGGTATAGCCGACGGTAGCCGCGACCACGCGGGCGAATTCAGCGATCGTGATGTCCTCGCCGGTGCCGATATTGACCAGTTCGTCAGCGGAATAGGTCTTCATCAAGTGGATGCAGGCGTCCGCAAGATCGTCGACATAGAGGAATTCGCGCCGCGGCGTGCCGGTGCCCCAGACCACGACCTCCCTGGCGCCAGACATCTTCGCCTCGTGGAAGCGGCGGATCAGGGCGGCCACGACGTGGCTGTATTCGGGATGATAATTGTCGCCGCGGCCGTAGAGATTGGTCGGCATCACATTGATGAAGTCGGCGCCATACTGGCTGCGATAGGCCTCCACCATCTTGATCCCGGCGATCTTGGCAATCGCATAGGGCTCGTTGGTCGGCTCCAGCGGGCCGGTCAGCATGGCATCCTCGCACAATGGCTGCGGCGCCAGCTTGGGGTAGATGCAGGACGAGCCTAAGAACATCAATTTCTCGGCGCCATGGGCGTGCGCCGCATGGATCACGTTGGTCGCAATCGCCAGATTGTCGTAGAGGAATTCGGCGCGCAGCGTGTTGTTGGCGACGATACCGCCGACCTTGGCGGCCGCCAGAAACACCACCTGCGGACGCTTGGCGGCGAACCAGCGGTTGACCGCGGCCTGATCGCGCAGATCGGCCTCGCTGCGGGGCACGATCAGCAGTTCGACGTTTTCGGCCGCCAGCCTGCGCACCAGCGCGGACCCGACCATGCCGCGATGCCCGGCGACGTAGACCGTCTTACCCTTCAACTCAAACGGAAGGCTTGCCATTGGCGACCTCCCGCCTTGCGTCACCGAGATCGCTTGCGACCATTTCCTTGACCAGTTGGGCGAACGACGTTTTGGGCTGCCAGCCGAGCTTCTCACGCGCCTTGCTGGCATCGCCGACCAGAAGGTCGACTTCGGTCGGCCGGAAATAGACCGGATCGATGCGGACCACGGTCTTGCCGGACTTGGCGTCGACGCCGGTCTCTTCGACGCCCTTGCCGCGCCATTCGATGCGGCGGCCGATTTCGGCGAACGCCAGTTCGACGAATTCGCGCACCGAACGGGTCTCACCGGTCGCCAGCACGAAATCGTCGGGGGCGTCGGCCTGCAATATCCTGTGCATGCCCTCGACATAATCCCGCGCATGGCCCCAGTCGCGCTTGGCTTCGAGGTTGCCGAGATAGAGCACCTCTTCAAAGCCGGCCTCGATGCGGGCGACGCTGCGCGTGATCTTGCGCGTCACGAAAGTCTCGCCGCGGATCGGGCTCTCATGGTTGAACAGGATGCCGTTGGAGGCATAGATGCCGTAGGCCTCGCGGTAATTGACCGTGATCCAGTAGCCGTACAGCTTGGCGACGCCGTAAGGCGAGCGCGGGTAGAACGGCGTGGTCTCCTTCTGCGGCACCTCCTGGACCAGGCCGTAGAGTTCCGAGGTCGAGGCCTGATAGAACCGCGTCTCCTTCTCCATGCCGAGAATGCGGATCGCCTCCAGCAGCCGCAGCACGCCGATGGCGTCGGCGTTGGCGGTATATTCCGGGCTTTCGAAGCTGACGCCGACATGGCTCTGGGCGGCGAGGTTGTAGATCTCGGTCGGCCTGATCTGCTGCATCAGCCGGATCAAATTGGTCGAGTCGGTCATGTCGCCGTAATGCAGCAGGAACGGCACATTGCGGGAATGCGGATCCTGGTAGAGGTGATCGATGCGCGCGGTGTTGAACGAGGACGACCGCCGCTTGATGCCGTGGACCGTGTAGCCGAGCCCGAGCAGATATTCGGCAAGATAAGCGCCGTCCTGGCCTGTAACGCCGGTGATCAGCGCCACGCGCTGCTGTGAATCCTGAACTGCCATTTCTTCTCCAACAACGCCGGGGACCCAGGAGCCGCCCGACCACAACAAACCGCCAAATATTGCGCTGGGCCAGCCGGCAACTTCGGTCCCATGGGCGCAAGCAGGATGGCCCCAGCCCCCTATCATGCCCCCCATCACCCAAGCAAATTAGTCCCGGGGGAGGCCCGCAACCGGCCAGACGTCATCGGGCTTGCGGGAGATGGAGCCTTGGACCACAATCGACTCACGTGAAAACTGATGGTCGAACGGCTGAAATCCAGACCATTTCGGCATTCGAGCCCACCCTACACCAAAGAAAAACCAATAAAGGGAGAAATGACATGCGTAAACTAATGATGGCTGCGGCCATCGCACTGCCGATGTTCGGCACTGCTGCGATCGCGCAAGAAACGGTCAAGATCGCCTACATCGACCCGTTGTCGGGAGGCGGCGCCAGCATTGGCGAAATCGGCCTGAAGACCTTTCAGTTCCTGGCCGAGGAGTTGAACGCCAAGGGTGGTGTTCTCGGCAAGAAGGTCGAAATCGTCGCTTTCGACAACAAGACCAATCCGCAGGAGAGTCTGATCCAGGCGCAGAAGGCCATCGATCAAGGCATCCGGATCCTGACCCAGGGCAACGGCTCCTCGGTCGCCGGCGCGCTGTCGGACTTCGTCACGAAATACAACGAGCGCAATCCCGGCAAGGAAGTCCTGTACTTCAACTATGCCGCGGTCGATCCGGTCCTCACCAACGACAAATGCAGCTTCTGGCATTTCCGCTGGGATGCTAACTCTGACATCAAGATGGAGGCGTTGACCAACTACATGAAGACCGCGACCGCCATCAAGAACGTCTATCTGATCAATCAGGATTACTCGTTCGGCCACTCCGTCCGAACCGCCGCCAAGTCTATGCTCGGCGCCAAGCGGCCGGACATCAAGATCGTCGGTGACGAACTGCATCCGCTGCTGAAAATCACCGATTTCGCTCCCTATATCGCCAAGATCAAAGCATCGGGCGCCGACACCGTGGTGACAGGCAATTGGGGCCAGGATTTCGCGCTCCTGCTGAAGGCCGCGGCCGACGCCGGGCTCAAGGTCAGCTGGTATACCTATTACGCCGGCGGCACCGGCGGCCCGACCGCGGTCAAACAGGCCAACCTCAACCATCAGGTATTCCAGGTCGGCGAAGGCATCGCCAACCTCGACAATAAGCCGTCGCAGGAGTTCGAAAAGGCCCTCCGAGCGAAATACGACTTCAGCCTGTTCTACCCGCGCGCCGTCAACCAGATGCGCATGCTGGCGGCCGCCGCCGACAAGGCCAAGTCGATCGATCCGGTCAAGGTCGCGCTTGCGCTGGAAGGCATGGAGTTCGACGTCTTCAACGGCGGCAAGGGCAGTATGCGCAAGGACGACCACCAGTTCTTCCAGCCGATCTACATTTCCTCGCTCGGCGATCGCACCGAAAAGGAACCGTTCGACGAGGAAAAGACCGGCTGGGGCTGGAAGCTCATCGCCAAGATCGATACCGCCCAGACCGTGCTGCCGACAACCTGCAAGATGGAACGACCGAAGTAACCATTCACGCGTAACCCGTCCGTCCCGACCTCCGGGGCGGACGCGTCCCTTATTCCCCAGGCGGTGCGCCGTGCTTGAACTGATCGTCATGTCCACACTGAACGGTGTGCTGTACGGCATGCTGCTGTTTTTGATGGCGAGCGGGCTCACCGTCATCTTCAGCATGCTCGGCGTGCTGAACTTCGCGCATGCCAGCTTCTACATGCTCGGCGCGTTCTTCGGATTCCAGATCAGCCGCTGGTTCGGCTTCTGGCCGGCGCTCTTGATCGCGCCATTGCTGGCCGGCGCGCTCGGCGCCGCGGTCGAGCGCTACGGCCTGCGCCGCGTGCACAAGAACGGCCACGTCGCCGAACTGCTGTTCACCTTCGGCCTGGCTTTTGCGATCGAGGAAGTCGTGCAGATCATCTGGGGCAAGAGTCCGGTCGATTTCCGGGTGCCGTCGTTGCTGGATTTTCCGGCCTTCACGATCTTCTCGACCAACTACCCCGCCTACAAAATGTTCATGTTGCTGGTCTCCATCGTAATCTTCGTGGCCCTGCTGATCACGCTCAAGAAGACTCGGATCGGTCTGATCGTGCAGGCGGCGCTGACTCATCCGCACATGGTTGGCCATCTCGGCCATAACGTCGGACGCATCTTCATGCTGGTATTCGGTGTCGGCACCGCGCTCGCCGCCGTCGCCGGCGTCATCGCCGGTCCCGCGCTGGTGACGCAGGCGAACATGGCCGGATTGCTCGGACCGATCCTGTTCGTGGTGGTGGTGGTCGGCGGACTGGGCTCGCTGCCCGGGGCCTTCGCCGCCTCGCTGCTGATCGGGCTGGTGCAGACCTTTGCGGTATCGATGAACGGCTCATTGTCCGGCGCCTTCGGCCCGCTCAGCCCCAATTACGCGGCGACCTGGCTCGCCGATATCTGGAACGTAACCATTGCCCAGATCGCGCCGATCATGCCCTACTTATTGCTGGTCCTGATCCTGATCTTCCGCCCCATGGGCCTGCTCGGGACACGCGACACATGACCGAGACAACCTCGAGCGTGGCACCTCCCTATCCGACCGCCGCTGAAAAACTCAAATTCTATGGATTGTGGGTCGGGGCCGCGGTCGTGCTGCTGCTGCTACCGAAGCTGTTCAGCTCCGGCGGATCGCTGACCACGTTCAGCCTGATCGGCATCTCGATCATCTTTTCGCTGTCCTACAACATCCTGCTGGGCCAGACCGGCATGCTGTCGTTCGGACACGCCGTGTATTACGGCCTCGGCGGCTTCCTGGTGATCCACGCCATCAACATCATCGGCGCCAACAAGCTGCCGATCCCGCTGCCGCTGGTGCCGCTGATCGGCGGACTAACCGGATTACTGTTCGCGGTGCTGCTCGGCTGGGTCTCGACCCAGCGCAGCGGAACGGCGTTCGCGATGATCTCGCTCGGCGTTGCCGAACTGGTCGCCTCGTCGGCGCTGATCCTGCGCACCTTTTTCGGCGGCGAAGCCGGCATCTCCGCCAACCGCACCAAGGTGTTCCGGCTGTTCGACTGGAGTTTTGGGCCGCAAATCCAGATCTATTACCTGGTCGCGGCGTGGACCCTGATTGCGGTGATCGCGATGTACGCCCTCACCCGCACGCCGCTGGGGCGCATGTGCAATGCCGTTCGCGACAATCCCGAACGCGTTCAGTTCGTCGGCTACGATCCGCATGTGGTCCGCTATCTGGCGTTCTGTTTTTCCGGCTTCTTCGCCGGCATCGCGGGCGCGCTCGCGGCCATCAACTTCGAAATCGCCAATTCGGCCTATCTCGGCGCCGTGCAGTCGGGTACCGTGCTGTTCGCCACCTATATCGGTGGCGTCGGGTTCTTCATCGGACCGATCGTGGGGGCGATTTTCGTCACGATTCTTTCGCTCGGCCTCAGCGATCTGACGCAGGTGTGGCAGCTCTATTTCGGGCTGATCTTCATCGCGGTGGTGCTGTTCGCACCGGGCGGCATCACCGGACTGTTGATGATGCATCGCCCGCTGTTGAAGGCCGGTACGTTCGGCAGGGTGCTGCCCAGTTATCTGATCGCTTTCGTGCCGACGCTCGCCATGCTCATCGGCCTCATCCTCGCGGCCGAAATAATTGTGTATTATGCCGTCCACTCCGGCGACGATACTCACATCAAGGCGTTTGGCGTCCCCTTCGACGCGGCGAACCGTTACGTCTGGGCGATGGCGGCGATCCTGCTGGTCGGCGGCTACTGGGTGGCGCGCAAGACATGGACCTTCGTCGGGCACGCCTGGGATGACGCGACCAGCGTCGCGCGCGAAAAAGGAATCGCCGCATGAGCACCGCGATCGAATTGCGCGGCGTCGAGAAGAGCTTCGGCATCACGTCGGTGATCCGCAACGTCAACCTGACGGTGGCGCAGGGCGAGCGCCATGCCCTGATCGGACCGAACGGCGCCGGCAAGTCCACTTTGTTCAACCTGATCAGCGGCTACATGCTGCCGACCACCGGCAGCATCCTGTTGCGCGACGAAGTGGTTTCGGGGCTCGCGCCTTATCAGATCAACCGCCGCGGGCTGTCGCGCAGCTTTCAGGTCACCAACGTCTTCGCCAATATGAGCGTGTGGGAGAACCTGCGCTGTGCGGTGCTGTGGGCCACCGGCCACCGCTACGCCTTCTGGAAGAACGTCGACAGACTGCCGGAAGTGCGGGAGCGGACGGCGCGGATCCTCGAGGATATCAACCTCACCGCCCGGCGCGACGTGCCGGCCGGGCTCTTGACCTACGCCGAGCAGCGCGCGCTCGAGATCGGCATCACCATCGCCGGCGGCGCCGATGTCATTCTGCTGGATGAACCGACCGCCGGCATGAGCCACGCCGAAACCGAACGCGCGGTGGCGCTGATCCGCCGCCTCACCGAAGGGCGCACCCTGCTGATCGTCGAGCACGACATGAGCGTGGTGTTCGGCCTTGCCGACAAGATTTCGGTGCTGGTGTACGGCCAGATCATCGCTTCGGGGGTACCGGAGGAAATTCGCGGCAATCCGAAGGTCAAGGAAGCCTATCTCGGCGAGGAAGCGGCATGATGCTCGAGGTCAGGGATCTGCACGCCTATTACGGCAAGAGCCACATCCTGCAGGGCGTCGATATCAAGATCGACGCCGGCGAGGTGGTCAGTCTGCTCGGCCGCAACGGCGTCGGCCGTTCCACCACCGTCAAGGCCATCATGGGTGAAGTTCCGCCGCAGGGCACCATTCTATTCAAGGGCAGCAATATTGCGGGCCTGCCGAGCTACAAGATAGCACATCTCGGGCTCGGCTACGTTCCCGAGCACCGCGACATCTTTCCCGGTCTCACGGTGCGGCAGAACCTGATGCTCGGCATCAAGGACCCGCGCAAGCCGGGCAAGTGGCGGCTGGAGGACATGCTGCAGATGTTCCCCAATCTCGCCGCGCGTGCCGATACGGCGGCCGGCGTGATGTCGGGCGGCGAAAAGCAGATGCTGACGATTTGTCGCACCCTGATGGGCGACCCCGAACTGGTGATGATCGACGAGCCGACCGAGGGGCTGGCACCCCTCATTGTGCATCAGGTCGGCGATCTCCTCGCCGAAATTGCCCGCCGCGGCGTCGCCATCCTGCTGGTCGAGCAGAAGCTGTCGATCGCAATGCGGATCTCGCACCGGCTTTATGTGATGGGTCACGGCCGCATCGTGTTCGAAGGCACGCCGGCCGAACTCAGGGACAACGACGCCATCCGCAAGGAATGGCTGGAGGTCTGATCGCAACGCCGGCGGGGGCCTCGGCATCCACGCGGAACGGCATGACCCCCGGCTATTCGCCATGATGGCGCAAGCGTTCGAGTTCGATGATGGTGACGCCGCCATATTCGAGCCGCAGCAGGCCTTCCTTCTCCAGCCGCTTCAGGCACTGGTTGGCATTCTGCCGCGAAATACCGGAAAGCGCTCCGATTTCTTCCTGCGTGATCTCGAGATGGCGCGTCATGTCCGGATAGAGAATCGGATTGAACAGCGAGGCGATCGAGCGCGCGACGCGACCGGTCGCATCCAGCGTGCGGCCATGTTCCAGCGCCCCGATAAACTGCCCGAGCCGCTCGTTGAGCTGCCGGACCAGAAAGCGGTTGAAGGCGACGCTGTTCTCGAACAGCCAGAAGAAGGTGTTGCGATCCATCAGCGCCAGCCTGGTATCGCGCAACGCGACCACGTCGTAACGGCGCGGCTCGTTCTTGAGCACCGAGCCCTCGCCAAACCAGGCGCCTGCCGTGAGGCCGGCGAAAGTCGCAGCCTTGCCGCCGCTCGACACGGTACTCATCCGGGCAAGACCCGTGACGATGCCGGTCCAGTAGTCGAAGGCATCGCCGCGCATGAAAATATGCTCATCGGCGCGATAGGATTTCTCCACGATGCCGGCACGGGCGACCTCGATTTCCCGTTCGTTCAGTTCGCGCGACCAGGCCGCGATGCGCTTGAGGTAATCCGCAGCAATCATGATCGCATCGACCGTCGCGTCCCCATCGATTTCCGTGCTGCACTGCAACAGAAGCACGGCCCGGCAAAATTTCCCGACCAATTGTCAGGCAAAAGACATTTCAAACTATCGCATTGCCCTAAGGAGAGCCACCTCGATACGCGCCGCCTATGGCGCAGCGGGGGTGCGACGCTACCACGCGTGACGCGGGGCATCGGCTGGTACAGTAGTCGGATGGCTTGCCCGTCACCGCCGATGTAGGATCGCATGCGATTGCAAACGATAGATAAAGAGCGCTGCTCAAGCGCCGTATCTGGAGGGAATGAGTGACTTACACGTTGGAAGTGCGCGGGGTGTCTCTGCGCTTCGGTGGCGTCCGTGCGCTGACCGAAGTCTCCTTCGGCGTGAACGAAGGCGAATTGTTCTCGATCATCGGTCCGAACGGCGCCGGCAAGACCTCAATAGTCAATTGCATTTCAGGCCGCTACAAGCCGACCGAAGGCCAGCTGTTCTACCGCGGCAAGGACATCACCGGCCTCAATCCGAACGCGCGGCCCTCGCTGGGCATAGGCCGTACCTTTCAGAACCTGGCGCTGTTCCATCATATGAGCGTGCTCGACAACATCATGGTCGGGCGACACCACCTCCTGAAGAACAATTTCATCACGGGCTCGCTGTACTGGCTGACCGGCGCGCGGCGCGAGGAGCTCGAGCATCGCCGCAAGGTGGAGGAGATCATCGATTTCCTCGACCTGCAGTCGGTGCGCAAGGCCACCGCCGGCACCCTGCCCTACGGCCTGCGCAAGCGCGTCGAGCTCGCCCGCGCCATGGCGCTGGAGCCGCAGCTGATCCTGCTCGACGAGCCGATGGCCGGCATGAACTTCGAGGAAAAGGAGGACATGGCGCGCTACATCGTCGATCTCAACGAAGAGTTCGGCATGACCGTCATGATGATCGAGCACGACATGGGCGTGGTGATGGATATCTCCCACCGCGTCATGGTGCTGGATTTCGGCCGCAAGATCGCCGAGGGCGATCCGGCGTCGGTGCTCGCCGATCCCCATGTCAAGCGCGCCTATCTCGGTGAAGAGGACGAGGTCCTGGTCGACCCCGACGACACGCCGGCGCCACGGGAGAGCGCGGCATGATGGATTACGCCGGACGCGCCGCCGAGGCGAATACCTTTCCGAAGCTGTTGCGCCTCAACGCGAAGGAGTACGGCGGCGAAATCGCGTTGCGCGAAAAGGATCTCGGGCTGTGGCGCGTCTTCACCTGGAACGACTATCAGACCCGCGTGCATGATTTCGCGCTCGGCATGATCGAGCTGGGGCTTGGGCGCGGCGACGTCATCGGCATCATCGGCGACAACCGCCCGGACTGGGTGGCCGCCGAAATCGCCACACATGCGATCGGCGCCATGAGCCTTGGCCTTTACCGCGACGTGCTGGACGAGGAAGCGGCCTATCTGCTCAGCTATGGCGACGCCAAACTGGTGTTCGCCGAAGACGAGGAACAGGTCGACAAGCTGCTGGCGCTGGCCGATCGCGCGCCCAACCTCAAGCACATCGTCTATTCCGATCCGCGCGGCATGCGGAAGTATGACGATCCGCGCCTCATGGAAGCCGGCAAACTGGCGGCGATGGGTCGCGACCGCGCCGCGCGCGAGCCCGGCCTTTACGACCGGCTGGTCGATGCGACAAGCGGCGAGGATGTCGCGATCCTCTGCACCACGTCAGGCACCACGGCCAATCCCAAGCTGGCGATGCTGGCGGCGGGACGCGTCCTCAAGCATTGCGCGACCTATCTGGCGTTCGATCCGAAGGGGCCGGACGACGAATATGTCTCGGTGCTGCCGCTGCCCTGGATCATGGAACAGGTCTACGCGCTCGGCAAAGGGCTGCTGTGCCGGATGAAGGTCAACTTCGTCGAAGAGCCCGAGACCATGATGCACGATTTTCGCGAGATCGCACCGACCTTCGTGCTGTTCGCGCCGCGGCTCTGGGAATCGATCGCCGCCGATGTGCGCGCCGGCGTGATGGACTCCTCGCCGCTCAAGCAAAAACTCTTCGATATCGGCATGAAGGCCGGCCTCTCGGCGCTGGCGCAGGGCAAGCATTCGATGCTGGCCGACCAGCTCCTGTTCCGCGCGCTGCGCGACCGGCTCGGCTTCACGCGGCTGCGCTCGGCCGCGACCGGCGGTGCCGCGCTCGGACCGGATACCTTTAAGTTCTTCCGGGCGATGGGCGTGCCGCTGCGCACCCTCTATGGCCAAACCGAACTGCTCGGCGCCTACACACTGCACCCTTTCGACAAGGTCGATCCGGATACGACCGGCGTGCCGATGGCGGCCGATATCGAGATCCGCATCGACAATCCCGATGTCAACGGCGTCGGCGAAATCGTGGTGCGTCATCCCAATATGTACCTCGGCTACTACAAGAATCCGGAAGCCTCGGCCGCCGACATGAAGGACGGCTGGATGCACTCCGGCGACGCCGGCTATTTCAACAACGACAGGCAGCTCGTGGTCATCGACCGCATCAAGGATCTCGCCGAGACCTCGCGCGGCGAGCGCTTCTCGCCGCAATATCTGGAAAACAAGCTGAAATTCTCGCCCTACATCGCCGAGACGGTCGTGCTCGGCGCCGGCCGCGACACGCTGGCGGCGATGATCTGCATCCGCTACTCGATCATCTCGAAATGGGCGGAGAAGAACCGTATCTCGTTCACGACCTACACCGATCTTTCCTCGCGGCCCGAGGTCTATGCGCTGCTGCGCAAGGAGGTCGAAAGCGTCAACGCCACGCTGCCGCCGCCACAGCGCATCTCGCGCTTCTTGCTGCTGTACAAGGAACTCGACGCCGACGACGGCGAACTGACCCGCACCCGAAAGGTGCGCCGCAGCGTCATCAACGAGAAATACGCCGACATCATCGACGCGATCTATGGCGGCAAGAGCGATATCCCGGTCGATACCGTGATCCGCTTCCAGGACGGCACCACTCAGCGCATCCGCACCACGCTGCGGGTGGTCGATCTCGGCCACGATGCGCCGATGGCGGAGGCCGCGGAATGAACACCCAGCTCCTGATCCAGCTTCTGGTCAACGGCCTCGTGGTCGGCACGCTCTATGGCGTAGTCGCGATGTCGTTTGTGCTGATCTACAAGGCGACACAGGTCGTGAACTTCGCGCAGGGCGAACTGCTGCTGGTCGGCGCCTGGGTGTGCTGGTGGCTGCTCACCAAATATCAGGTGCCGTTCTATCTGGGCATGCCGATTACGCTGGTCTTCATGTTCCTGTTCGGCATCGCGATCCAGATCGTCATCCTGCGCCCGATGATCGGCGAGCCGATCATTTCCGTGATCATGGTGACGATCGCGCTGTCGACGGTGTTCTCCGCGCTGATGAAGTGGATGTTCGGCGTCAACCTGCAACCATTCCCGCGCATCTTCCAGACCCAGAACGTCAACATCCTCGGGCTGCAGGTGCAGACCGTTTACCTGATGAGTCTTGCGGTCTCGGTGGCGATGATGGTGGGCATGGCGTGGTTCTTCCGCCTCTCCAAATATGGTCTGGCGATGCGCGCCACCGCCTTCAACCAGCAGGTGGCGCAGTCGCTCGGCATTTCCGTGAAAAGCGTGTTCGCGATAGCCTGGGCGATTTCAGCCACCGTCTCCGCTGTCGCGGGCGTGGTAGTGGCCGTCGTCAACGGCGTCTCGGCCGGACTTTCCGCCTATGGCGTCAAGGTGTTTCCGGCGGCGATCTTGGGTGGTCTCGACAGCGTCGGCGGCGCGGTGCTGGGCGGCATCATCATCGGACTTCTGGAGAATTTCGCGCATTTTCTCGACAGCGAGTATCTGCACTGGGGCAATCTCTACGAGATCGCGCCGTTCTATGCGCTCATCATTATCCTGATGATCAAGCCATACGGCCTGTTCGGCACCAAAGACATCGAGCGGGTGTAAACCATCATGGCAACCCAGACATTGATTCCCGCCGGCGACTTCCGCACCACCTACGCGGCGGACACCACGGTGTTTCCGACCGCGACCAGCCGCAACGCCATGATATCAGGCATCGTCCTGATCTGCTTTGCGCCGCACGTCGTCAACGAGTACATCCTCAGTCTCTTGATCCAGATCGGCATCTTCGGCATTGCCGCGCTAGGGCTGAACATCGTCGTCGGCTTCACCGGCCAGATCTCGATCGGCCACGCTGCCTTCTTCGGCTTCGGCGCCTTCACCTCGGCCTATCTCTCGAACCGGTTCGGCATTCCCGTCTTCTTCTGCATCCCGCTCGCGGGCGCGGTGACGGCGGCCGTCGGCCTGATCTTCGGCCTGCCCGCCGCGCGGCTGAAAGGGCTTTATCTCGCGATCGCGACGCTGGCGGCGCAATACATCCTGCTCGACTTCTTTGCCCGCGCCGAATGGTTCACCGGCGGCAGCGTTCCGGCCAGCGCCGAGCCGTTCTCGATCTTCGGCTATTCGCTGCGCGGAGATAAGCAATATTTCTATGTCGTGCTGGCCTATGTCGTCGTCTGCTATCTGCTGGTCACCAACCTGATCCGCTCCCGCGACGGACGCGCCCTGGTGGCGGTGCGCGACCATTATCTGTCCGCCGAGATCATGGGCATTAATCTTACAAAATACCGGACGCTGTCGTTCGGCCTTGCCGCGTTCTTTGCCGGCGTCGGCGGCGCGCTCTACGCGCATTACAATCAGGTCGTCTCCAACGAAGGTTTCGGCATCGACCGCTCGATCATCTTCCTTGCGATGATCATCATCGGCGGGCTCGGCTCGGTCATGGGCACGCTGATGGGCACCGCCTTCATGGTGCTGCTGCCGGAATCGATGGAATGGCTCAGCGTCGCACTGCGCGGCAGTCCGATCGACCAGTTCCTGGGATTGAAGAACAACATCGCTTTCCTGCGCGAGATGGCGATCGGCATCATCATCATCGTCTTTCTGGTGTTCGAACCGGACGGACTCGCGCATCGCTGGCGACAGATCAAGGCATACTGGAAACTCTACCCGTTCTCGCATTGAGGTCGGAACGGGACCGACAATAAGACCTCGAGAAGCAACCGGAGGATTATGTCCATGACGATGAAGACTCTACTGAGCACCGCCTCGCTCGCGATCCTGCTGGCAGGCGCCGCGACGACGTCCCAGGCCCAGGTCGCGCTGGGGCATCTCACCGATTATTCGGGCCCGACCTCGGACGTCGGAACGCCGTTCGGACAGGGCGTCGCGGACACCTATGCGTGGATCAACAAGAACGGCGGCATCAACGGCGCCAAGGTCAACCTCGACACCGTCGACTACGGCTATCAGGTGCCGCGCGCCATCGCCCAGTACAAGAAATGGTCGGGCTCCGACAAGGTCGCCGCCATTCTCGGCTGGGGCACCGCCGACACCGAAGCGCTGACGGGATTCCTGGCCCAGGACAAGATCCCGGATATTTCGGCATCCTATGCCGCAGCACTCTCCGATCCGACCGGCGCCGGCGGTAAGGCCAAGCCTGCCCCCTACAACTTCTTCTACGGCCCGAGCTACTCGGATGCGGTTCGCGGCATGCTGACCTGGGCCGCCGAGGACTGGAAGTCCAAGGGCAAGCCCGGCAAGCCAAAGTTCGTCCATATGGGTGCGAACCACCCCTATCCGAACGCGCCGAAGGCCGCCGGTGAGGCGATTGCCGCCGAACTCGGCTTCGAACTGCTGCCGCCGATCGTGTTCGCGTTGACGCCCGGCGATTACAGCGCGCAGTGTCTGACCCTGAAGAGCTCGGGCGCCAACTACGCTTATCTGGGCAACACCGCCGGCTCGAACATCTCCGTGCTCAACGCCTGCAAGGCCGCCGGCGTCGACGTGCAGTTCCTCGGCAACGTCTGGGGCATGGACGAGAACGCCGCCAAGGCCGCGGGCGCTGCCGCCGATGGCGTGGTGTTCCCGCTGCGCACCGCGGTGGCGTGGGGCGGCAACGCGCCCGGCATGAAGACCTTCATGGAAATCTCGAAGATGTCGGACGCGGCCGGCACGACCTACCGTCCCGTGCATTACATCGCCGGCGTCTGCACTGCGCTCTACATGAAGGAAGCCGTCGAATGGGCTGCCAAGAATGGCGGCGCCACCGGTGAGAACGTCAAGAAGGGCTTCTATCAGAAGAAGGATTGGGTGCCCGCCGGCGGCGAAGGCATCTGCAACCCCTCGACCTTCACCGAGACCGATCACCGCGGCACGCTCAAAGTCGATCTCTATCGCATGAAGGTCGCCGGCGCGACTGACGCCCCGCTCAACGATCTCGTCAAGAACGGCGGCATCAAGATGGACAAGGTGAAGACGATCGACCTGCCGCGCAAGCCCGAGTGGCTCGGCTGGTGATTTCCCGGGTTGCCTCCGGGCAACCCCAACACTCCGTCGTCATCCCCGCGAAGGCGGGGGATCCAGTACGCCGCGGCTTCTCGGTCGATCGCAGGCGCCTCTGGAATACTGGATCATCCGCTCCAGTGCGCAATTGCGCACAAGGCGGGTGATGACGGCAAGAGGTGGTGAGACAACATGACTGAAGCAACCGTGATCAACCGTCCCGCGGCGGCGGCGCAAGCCGCCGCCCCGCTCCTTAGCGTCCGTAACATCGAGGTGGTCTACGACAAGGTCATCCTGGTGCTGCGCGGCCTCAGCCTCGACGTGCCGAAGGGAGCGATTGTAGCCCTGCTCGGCGCCAACGGCGCCGGCAAGTCGACGACGCTGAAGGCGATCTCGGGCCTGCTCAAGACCGAGGACGGCGAAGTGATCCGCGGCGAAATCGTCTTCGATGGCCAGCGCATCGACGGCATCGATCCCGACAAGATCGTCCGCCGCGGCATCTTCCAGGTGATGGAAGGCCGCCGCATCATTTCCGACATGACGTCGATCGAGAATCTGAAGCTCGGCGCCTTTACCCGCAGCGACGACGAGGTCGGCGCCGACATCGACATGGTGTTCAAATATTTCCCGCGGCTGAAGGAGCGCACCGGGCTGGCCGGCTATCTCTCCGGCGGCGAGCAGCAGATGCTGGCGATCGGCCGCGCGCTGATGGCGCGGCCCAAGATGATCCTGATGGACGAGCCGTCGATGGGCCTGTCGCCGCTGCTGGTCAAGGAAGTGTTCGCGATCATCAAGGAGATCAACCGCGACCTCGGCGTCACCATCCTGCTGGTGGAGCAGAATGCGCGCGCGGCGCTGTCGGTCGCGAGCCACGGCTACATCATGGAACAGGGCAAGGTGGTGCTCGACGGCACCGCCGACGAATTGCGCGACAACGAGGACGTCAAGGAATTCTACCTCGGCGGCGCCGGCGACCAGCGCAAGAGCTTCAAGAACCTGAAAAGCTTCAAGCGGCGAAAGCGGTGGTTGTGAGCAGCGTTTTCAAGCGAAGCATGCCCTCGGAATTGATCCGGGGGTGGGAACCGGTTCGCGTGAGGAAAACGCGTCAAAACAAAAAACTGAGCGGTTCTGTTTCCATCAGAACCGTCACCCATCATTTAGCCGAGCACCTGTTCCGCTTCCGCGACCGCGCAAAGAACATGATAGAACGAAGACGCAGGGATGGTGGCGACCAGCGAGTTGCCGTCGCGATCGAATTGGTCGTACCAGCCTCCCGCCACGG
Organism: Bradyrhizobium sp. AUGA SZCCT0283; assembly: GCF_018130385.1. Classification (GTDB taxonomy): domain Bacteria; phylum Pseudomonadota; class Alphaproteobacteria; order Rhizobiales; family Xanthobacteraceae; genus Bradyrhizobium. The sequence continues at coordinate 40,123 of NZ_JAFCLU010000018.1, forward strand.
GATGGCTGAGATAATGCCGTTCGAGCCGCGACAATGCCGCGCGCGCTTCATCCGCGGCCCCCGCCTCGCCCGCTTCCGCCTGCGCGATCCACGCCTTGGCGATTTCGGTCTGCGGCCACAGCCGGCGCGTATGCCGCCTGATGTTGCCGCCTGCGTCGCCTTCGTCGATCAGGCAGCCGGTCGCCTCGTCGCGATAGCGCAGCGCCGACGCCAGCAATTCGCCGCGATAGCGGCCGGTCGGGCAGCCGGTGATGCGTTCAAAGCCCTTCAAGAGCCACGCCCACTCCGCCTGGTGTCCGGGCTCGACGCTGACGGGTTCGATCTTCGAGAAGTCTTCCTCGAAATACTCGCCAAGCACCTGCCGCTGCTTGTCGTAGAGGTTGGCCAGAAACAGGCTAAAGAAATTGCCGGCGCGGTTCTGGAACACCAAATCGTGCGTCGCGTCGAACGCCGCGATCATCGCTTCGAACAGATGCATGTGAGGGTTCTGCCGTCGTGGCAGCGACACCGGCAATCCTTCGTGAACCCCGCCATGCGGCGAGCGCAGCTGCGTATCGATGAAATGGCACAGCGCGTCGATCTCGGCGCGAATTTGCGCATCGCGATCGAGCCCGTAGACGGTGGCCAACGCCAGCAGCACGAAGGCGTGGTCGTAGGAATCGCGCAGCGGATTCAGCACCGTGCCGTCAGGCTTCAACGTGTGGACAAAGCCGGGTTTGCCGTCGGGGGCTTTCGCCTTGCTCAAAAGATGCTCCAGCCCCTTCAGCGCAATCACGCGGCCCTCGGGATACCAGCCCATTTGCGCCGCCTTGGCGTAGCAATAGATCTGGCGCGCCTGCACGAACACCCGGCGCGGCGCCAAGGCATCGGCGCGGCCGTCGAAATCGAGCCGGTCGACAAACCCGCCCGCTATGTCGTCCCAGCCTTCCGTCGACCACAGCGGCAGGCAGTGGTCGATCATGCGAAGCTTGAGCTTCCCGACGATGTCGGCCGAAACGCCAGCATCTGCCGCCGCAGCGGTGTGTCCTTCAGCCATTGCGTCCCCTGGAACATCAGCAAAACCGGTAGCCGCCGTCTGATACCACGTCAGAGGCGGCGCGCAATCGACCCTAACCTGGGGAATTCGTCATGACGGATCATTACGACGCGCTCGAGACGCGCGAGCCGGCCAAACGCGAGGCGGAGCTGTTCTCCCGGCTTCCGGACGTCCTGCGCAAGGCGCTGGCCGCGCCGGCCTATGCCGAGCGGCTGAGGGGTATCGATCCGGCCGCCGTGACCACCCGCGCCGCGCTGGCGCGTCTGCCGGTACTGCGCAAGTCGGAACTCCCTGCCCTGCACAAGGCCGCGCCGCCGTTCGGCGGGTTCGTGGCCAGCCCTTTGGGGTCGTTCGGGCGACTGTTCACCTCGCCGGGGCCGATCTTCGAGCCCGAGCCTGTTCACGCCGACCCCTGGCGCGGCGCGCGCGCGCTGTTCGCGGCCGGGTTCCGGCCCGGCGACGTCGTGCTCAACACCTTCAGCTACCATCTGACCCCCGGCGGCTTCATTTTCGATGCGTCGGCGCGGGCGCTGGGCTGCGCGGTGATTCCGGCCGGCCCCGGCAACACCGAGCAGCAGTTCGAACTGATCGAGGCCTATCGCCCGGTCGGCTACAGCGGGACACCTGATTTCCTCAAGATCCTGCTCGACGCCGCCGCCAGCGCCGGGCGCGACGTCTCCTCGATCAAACGGGCGCTGGTTTCCGGCGCAGCCTTTCCGAAATCGTTGCAGGACGAGGTCAAGTCGCGCGGCATCGATGCCTATCAGGCGTTCGGCACCGCCGACCTCGGCATGGTCGCGTTCGAGACGCCGGCGCGCGATGGCATGGTCGTCAACGAGGACCTCATCATGGAAATCGTACGTCCCGGCACCGGTGATCCCGTAGCGCCCGGCGACGTCGGCGAAATCGTCGTCACCTCGCTCGACCCACAGCATCCCTGGATCCGGCTCGCGCTCGGCGACCTCACGGCAGCACTGCCGGGAACGAGCCCGTGCGGGCGCACCAACATGCGCATCAAGGGCTGGATGGGCCGCGCCGACCAGACCACCAAGGTCAAGGGCATGTTCGTCCGCCCCGAGCAGGTCGCCGAGATCGGCAAGCGCCATCCTGAACTCGGGCGGCTGCGCCTCGTGGTCACTCGCTCTGGCGAGAGCGATCTGATGACGCTGAAGGCGGAGACGGCTTCGCCGGGCGGAAACCTGCAGAACGAACTCGTCGCAAGCCTGCGCTCCGTGACGAAGCTCGGCGGCAATGTCGAACTGGTCGCTGCGGGCTCGCTGCCGAACGACGGCAAGGTGATCGCGGACGAACGCGGCTAGGCTGGAGTGCTGGCCCAACCCGCAACCATCAGCGGCTTGACGCTCCTGCAGGCGGCGAGGAGAAAATTGACAACAGCTAGAGAGGTCTCGTCGATCCGGCTGCGGCAGGATCGTCTTCAGGACTCGTTCCAAACCGAGCAGCAGTGTGAAGGCAACGCCAGCGTTTGACCCACAGCGAGGCAATTGAGAAAATGCCGCTAGTCTAGATCGAACATTTCGGCAATTGATTGGTATCCGCCAACTGCTTGGCGCGCCATTCGACGCCCCAGACCTTTGACGCGAGCTCAAGGTCCGCCTGTGTGGAACGCATCGAGTCTAGTGCTTGACGAGGATGCGCATGGCACAGTTACGTCGACGCAAATTTCCGGCCACCAGCCTCATTCGGTCGAACAGCACAGCACCAAGAACACTGGTGGCACCGGCCAGAAGCGGTGTGACATAGTATCCATACCGATGGAGTCCGTACACTAGGAATGCGGGGACCGCCGCATTGACCAACCCGAGCAGTATCATCAATGCGCCACCAGCAACCAGATTCCTGGGCAATGGTGGAAGCCACTCTGACCGACCTGCGACTTCCCCGGCAAGCAGCAATATCAACAGGATCAGGGTCGCAGTCGAAAGCCACCGAATTGATCCCGCATGAAAGTCATATTCACTCGAGACCGTGACTCCGCAGCAAAGCGGTGTCGGATTACCGCGCGGCGCATAACCCAAGCTGAACAAGGCATCTAGATACGACTGCAATTTGCCGGCGGAAGGCAATAGCCAGCGCAACGCCTGGGGCGGCGAATAGTTATCGTATATTAGCTGTCCATGCTTGAGCCCCGTCGGACTGCCGAATATAGGGAAGGGCTCGCGGTGGACGAAAAACTCGTACCCTTGCGGGCTAGACACACGGAATGCGACAAAACTTCCGTCAAACAGTAGAAAGAAGATCTCCCGGACAAAATGCCTCGAGAGGTGGCGCCAAAGAGTCGAAGGACTTGTCAGAGTTTCGAAAAAGATATCCCGGACGACACTTTCGAAATCTGCCTTGCTTTCGTTCGGCTTACGCATGTGAGCTACCGCTTCGAGCGGCCATTGATATTTGTCGGTGTCGGCCCACCCATTCGGTCCATCGGCAGCACGTTTCGCATTCACAAATGCTCGGGCTTGTGCCTTGCGGTCGAGATGAACCCCATGGTCGAAATCGGCCGAATAGCCAACGAGGAATGACATAACGGCAAGATTCTCGTTAGCCGCTGAACTTTTTCCTATGAGCCGGTTAACTGTAGTTGGGGCGAAATACACCACCGTGGTAATGCTTGCCGCCAAGGCGAGGATACCAAGACGGCGCGCTCGTCGAGTGTTCAGGAATGCCGTAAGCCATAATAGAACCACTACGGCCGATCCTATGCTTGCCGACCGACAAACCATCATGGCCCCAAGACTCAATCCAATTCCTGCTGCAGACAGGAAAGGAGGCCATTTTCGAAACACGATCCCCGAAGCGATGAAGGCAGCCAAGCTCATCAGGAATACTGAAGGTGTCTCGGCTCCTATCGTGTTGTCATAGTGAATTGTGCGCGGATAGATCGCGACCAACAAGAAAGCGAGCAGCGAAAAGATGCGCGGTGCTCCCGAAAAGCGCACCGTTGTCGCAATGAGGATTGCCGTTATGATGGACATCGCATGCTGCGCCGCGACAAACACCAGAATGTTGGGTGTAAACAATCTGGAAAGAAGAACTAACAAAAATGCGACACCATACGGTCGGTTACCAGCATCGGCCACGTATTGGCCCGTCAGAATAGACTGAGCCCCATAAAGATAGGCGGAGCTATCCTCGTGAATAAAATGATCGGGCCACGCGACCAAAAAAGCTAGGTGGGTCAGCGTCGCGAGGCCCGCTGCGCCGATCCAAATAATGACCCAAGCGATTGGGCCTGCCCTGACGGCAAACACCAATAAACAGTTCGCCAAGGCGTCGATCACCGGTTTCATTCTCACATCCTATTTCGATCCGCAGACCGTCCACGAGTAGCCATGCCGGTGATGCAACCACACATTGCGGAATCCTGCGTCGCGAAGCAAGGCTTCGGCTTCATCGCGGGAATAATATTTGGCCCACCGCGGATTGATCTGGTCGAGGATAACGAGACGACGCTCGGCAGGCGGAAAGCGCATATAGACGTTCGATAGATAGTTTGAGAGAGGCAATGCCGGGATCAGCCGCGTGAGAGCCGCGTATACCAAAACCATCGGGTAAAGCATCCGCGACAAAGTTTCGTTGACGACGACCGGCAAGTTTCGCGTGATCATGCGCACTGGAACGAAGATGCTTTGATAGGCGCGGCTGCCTTCGCGGCCGTACAGCCAAACAAGCATTTGGCCGCCCGGCCGTAGTGCCTCATAGGCAGCCTGCACAACGGGCCCCGGCTCCGGAATATGATGGAGCACTCCGATCGACAGCACGATGTCGAAATCATCCCTTGGAATGGCTTCGCCTGTCACATTGAAACAGCGTACCCGCTCGCCGGAATGGGCGGTGTTGCGGACCAGCACGTCGTAGGCCCGGCTCGGTTCGACGGCGGCCACCGACGCTGCGCCGGCGGCGAGCATCATCAGGACGATCCGCCCGGTACCCGAGCCGATGTCGGCGCATTTGCGGTCCTTGATATCTTCGATTGTCAGAAACGGCGCGATGATATCTGCAAACAGTTCGACGCTGCCGTAGTAATCCGGGTTCTCCGTATGGCGGGTCCATTGCTCCCCGAAGTCGCTGATCGTCTGATCGCGATCGCTGTTTCTTGTCCCCGGATCCTGCTGCATTATTCTGATACGTCCCTTTTCATCCTCACGTCCCGACGTCGAGCATCTTCAGGTGAGCGGATGTGGCCGGGGTGGATACCACATTGCGCGACAATGTCCTGGAGATCCCGAAATGCAGGATGGGCCAGATCGCATAGGAATGGTCCCGTCGACCCTCGGCGTGTTCCCGCCAAAGCTGCCGCGCCTCGTCCGGTATGATGAAGGGAGCAAGGACGTCTGCTTCGCGTTCGAAAATTCTCTCGGCGGTGGGCCGCAGCTCCTGGCGCAGCAGGCCGGCCAGCGGTGCATTGAAGCCGCGCTTGGCCCCTTCGGTGACGGCTTCGGGAGCATTCAGCCGCCGGGCGAGCCGCCGCAACAGGGCCTTCTTTTCTCCATGCCTTGAAAGCAGCAGATCCGCATGGCATCGACCTGCGAAGTCCATGATCCGCCGGTCGAGAAGCGGCACCCGCAATTCAAGCGATTGGGCCATGCTCATGGCGTCCGATTTCAGCAGAAGCCCACCAGGAAGGTGCCAGCGCTGATCGGCGAGCAGACAACGATCGATGAGGTCGCCTTCCGCGCTTGCAATTTCGGCCTTATAGCCATGGAACGGATCCTCGTCGAGAAGAGGGCGCAGTGCGCTCCCGTAAAGTTTGGAAAGCATGAATTGCGGGACGTAGCGGCGCCAGCAGGCATGCGCCTCATGCGGACCGCTAGCCATGCCGAAAGCAAAGCGGGATGCAACGGCCGATAGCGGAAGGCGTTTTTGTCCTGCCGCTCCGAAGCGGTAGAACAACTGGCCGACTTGGGTCCAGGCGCTTGACGGCAAAAGCGGGCCGATACGGGCCGCCCACTTAGACGCGGCATATGTCGGATAGCCGGCAAAAAACTCGTCGCCGCCATCGCCTGTCAGCGCCACCGTCACATCCTTCCTCACTTCCTGCGAAAGCAGGAGCAGCGCCAGCGAAGCCTCGTCGCAGGACTGACCATCATAGTGATGGACGACCGTCGCCAGCCGTTCGCCAAGATCGGAGCGCATCTCGATTGGGACGGAATGAAGTTTGGCGCCGATCGCATCGGCCACCTTCCGGGCGAGCGGCGTCTCGTCGAATGATTGGTTAGCGAAGCTCGCGGTGAACATCGGCAGCTTGCCGTCCGACCGGTCGGCGCCCAAAGCGACGAGCGTACTGTCGATGCCCCCGCTTAGCAGCACGCCGACGGGAACATCGCTTACCAGCTGATCGGAAACAACCTTGGTCCACAATTGTTCAAGCTCGACTGTCGCGTCCTCCATACTGGTGATCTCAGCCGTCCTTGTCGGTCGCCAGAATTGCCGCTCGGTCCGCTTGCCTTCGCAGTAGCTGACAACGGTTCCCGGCGCGATTTGGTGCACGCCCTCAAACGTGGTGTCGCGAGGGCCGACGTAACCCATCGCGAAGAAGGCATGAAGTCCCTGGGCTGAGAACTCGCGGGGCTGAGCCGGCTCGGCGAAAATGCCCTTGATCTCGCTCGCGAAGCGAACCACGCCGCGGTCTTCGGCAAAATAGAGCGGCTTGATGCCGACGCCGTCCCGCGCCAGTACCAGACGCCGCTCATCGCAGTCCCATAGCGCAACCGCGAACATGCCCTCCAGTCGATCGAAAATCCGGTCTCCCCACGCAAGGTAGCCCAGGGGAATGACCTCGGTGTCGCAACTCGTTCGGAACGTGAATCCGAAGTCGCGCGCCAGCTCGGCCCGGATCTCCCGGTCGTTGTAAATCTCGCCATTGTAGCTGACGATTATCCGCCCCGAGGGGTCGGTGAAAGGCTGCCGTCCGTCAGGGCTTAGATCCCTGATCGCGAGCCTGGCGTGGCCGAGCGCTATTCCCGGGGCGATGAGGATTCCACTGTCGTCCGGGCCACGATGGTGCAGGGCCGCCACCATGGCGCGAACAGTTTCCTCACGCGCAAGGCGGCGATCGCCGAAATAGATTCCCGCAACGCCGCACATGATTGCACCTCAGATCCGTGTAATGCGATTTTCGCGCAACGGGGGCGTTTCGTTGTGATTGTCGACCTCGCGGTTGTCCCGCTCAAGTCGCGATGACTTGACCATGATCTGGCGCAGCAATACGGCCAGCAATCCCAGCGAGAAGATGATGACGGAGGAGATGATGCCGCCGACGCCTACATAGAAGAATACGTTCAGTTTGGCCATCAGTGCGAGAGTGAAGCTGGCGAGGGATGACGCGAACACGATGCTCGCCATCAACACGAACATCTTCAGCGGGTCGTAGTAGATCGCCGCTTCGACGATGTACTGCAGCGTCTTCATCGAGTCGCGCAGCAATCTTACTTTCGATTTTCCCACTCGCTTGTTGTAGTCGATGGGAACATAGGCCACGAATTTTCCGGTCATCATGTAGGCCAGCGTCATGGACGTGGTGAAGCTGAAGGTGTCACAAAGGTGGTCGAAATATCCCAGTGCGGTGGACCGCCGGAAGACGCGAAGGCCCGAGTTGATGTCTGGGATGGATCGGCCGGCGGTGAACTCCACGATGAAGCGCAGTAGCCGGCGCAGCGGCATCTTGATCAAGGATTCCCGGTAGTGCTCGCCGCTGCGCGCACCCACGACCATGTCGAAGCCCTCATTGTAGCGGGCAAGCAGAGCTGGGATGGCATCGCACGGGTAGGTCCCATCCGCGTCGTTGATGATGATCGTATCGTAACGGGCGGCTGAGATACCGTCCTTTAGCGAGCGGCCATAACCTACATTGTGCGGATGCCGAAGGACGCGCGCCCCGGCGCTTTCTGCCCGGGCCTGGGTCTCGTCATGCGAGCCGTCATCGACAACCACGACTTCATAAGCACCGACGTCGCTGCCAGAAAGCACTTCCCGCACACGGGTTACGGTCCTCCCGATCTCATCCTGCTCGTTGAGCGCTGGTATGATGATCGAGATCATCGCTTGCGGCCTACCGCAATGACCGACTGGCCGAAGACCTTCCGCGTCGCGGGGTCGGCAAGGCGCGAAAGCGGAACGAGCCATTTGTCGAACAGGGATATCTGCGAGTTCACGGCCTTGTCGTTAAGCGAGCCGTGACGAAGGGCGCGATTCGCGAGCCAGCCCAGGCCGCCTATCGAATTGAAGTAGTCGCAGCGAACGATCTCGAGCCCCGCCTCGGTAAGCCGCGCCCGCATTTGGGTCCGGCTATAGCGGCGATGATGGCCCGCCAGACGGTCGAGATCGTTGAAAAGAAGTTCCAGAGCCGGAACGATCACGAGGAGATGGCCGCCAGGCTGAAGTGCTCGGGCGAGATTCGTGACCGCCTTACCATCGTCCTCAATGTGCTCGATCACGTTCAGGCAGACAATCGTTTGCACCTTGCGCTCATTGGCAAGCGCCACGAACTCCGGGCTTGTAATGTCTGAGACGCGCAGATCCAGACCGGGAAACCGCTGGCGTCCCTCCTCCACCGAAGCCGGGTCGATATCGACACCGACATAGTCGCCATAGCCGCGCAGCACACTGGCATAGCTGCCGTGTCCGACACCAATTTCCAGCACCGGAGCGGCAAGGTAATCTGAGAACGAGGCCAGAATCCACGAGATGTAGTTCTTCGCGTCAGCCATCGCGGATGAATATGTCTCCGCACCCTTAAGAGCGGGTACGGACGATAACCGGGCTTCACCCATCCGCGCATCCTGAGCGTGTGATTGGAACGCCTTCCTTAGCGCATACTGCTGATAGTGCCAAGCCCGTGGGCCTGGCCACGGGATTTGGTCAATCCTCCGCCCGCGACAGACGCGGCCCTAGCCAGGAAGCCGGTGCTGGCAAGGCCGACCAGCGGCAATTGGCTTGACTGAACTGGCGAAGATACGCACAAAGTGAACAAATCCTGATGGCGGGGCGCGCCTCCGCTTGCGCATTAATTCCCCTTGCGTATCCGATTGTGACATATCGTTCGGACATCGACGGATTGCGAGCGCTTTCGGTTCTCGCCGTCATCGCTTTTCATTTGAACAGTTTCGTTCCCGGCGGTTATGTCGGTGTTGACATATTCCTCGTCATTTCCGGCTTTCTGATTGGCGCTATCGTCTTTCACGAAATCGATTCCGGATCATTCTCATTCGGTAATTTCTACAAGCGACGAGTTAGACGTATCGCTCCTGCATTGATCGTGACGCTGCTGGGTTCGTATGCGGCTTCTCTCGTTTTGATGCGGCCCGAGGCGCAAGCCGTTTGCGAGGGTCTGCAGCGATTGCGGTATTGCGGGAACGTAATTTTCGGGAGAGCCGCTCAGAACTTGCGAATGAGGTCGATCACTTCGTCCTGCTGCGCCGGCGTGATCTCCGCAAACATTGGCAGCGATAAAATGCGCCCCTGGTCGCGATGCGCGTTCGGAAATTGTTCGGGGCGATGGCCAAACCGCTGGTATGCGGCAAGGAACGGCAGTGCCGTCGGATAATTGATCGCCGTCTGCACGCCGTTGGCGTTCAGGTGCGCCGCCAGCGCATCGCGACGCGGATGCCTGATCGTGTAGAGATGATAGACGTGGGTGCGGTCGGGCGCGACCCGCGGCACGACGACGTCCTCGATCTGGTTGAGGCCGGCATCGTAGACTTTCGCGGCGTTCTGCCGCGCTTCTGTCCACTGGGCCAAGTGCGGCAGTTTCGCTGACAGGATCGCTGCCTGCATGCCGTCGAGCCGGCTGTTGATGCCTTCGATATGATGCTGGTGCTTCACCAGACCGCCGTGACGCGCCAGCATGGTCATATGTTCGGCGAGCGCATCGTCATTGGTCACGACGGTGCCGGCATCGCCCATCGCACCGAGATTCTTGCCGGGATAGAATGAATAGGTCGCGGCCGTGCCGAAGGTGCCGACCTGCTGGCCTTTATAGCGGGCCAGATGCGCCTGTGCGCAATCCTCCACCACCCAGAGCTTGTGCTTGTTCGCGATCGCCATGATCGCGTCCATGTCCGCCGGCTGTCCGTACAGATGCACGGGAATGATCCCGACCGTGCGCGGCGTGATCGCAGCCTCGATCGCCGCCGGATCGATCGTGAACGTAGCGCCATCGGTATCGCAAAACACCACGGTGGCGCCAGCGTGCGTGATCATCGCCGACGTGCTGATCCAGGAATGCGCCGTGGTGATCACCTCGTCCCCCGGCTTGACCTTCAGCGCGGCCATGGCGAGATACAGCGCATCGGTGCCGTTGGCACAGGAGACGCAATGCCTGACGTCTACGGCAGCAGCGAACTCCCGTTCGAAGGCATCGACGTAGGACCCGCGAATGAAGGCGTTGTCGCGGATGACGGAGGCAATCGCGCCGTCGATCTCGCTTCTGATGGTCTGATATTGCAGCTGCAGATCCGCAAAAGGCACCGGCATCTTCGTCTTTCCTACTTGTCCGTCAGCAGCCGGCGCGCCGGATTGCCTGCATAAGTCCCTGACGTCGTGATGTCCCTGGTCACCACCGAGCCGGCGCCGATGACGACATCGTCGACGATCCTGACCGGCATGATCGTGGCGTTGGAGCCGATCGAGACGCGGTTGCCGATCACGGTCTCGCGCCACAATTCCCTCTTGCCGCGAGCCGGGCCGCCGGTCGAGAACGTATCGTTCACGAACATCACGCCGTGGCCGACAAAGCAGTCATCGCCGATCGTGACCAGTTCGCAGATGAAGGCATGAGACTGCACCCGCGTGCGGGCTCCGATCACGACGTCCTTCTGGATTTCGGTGAACGGCCCGACAAAGCAATCGTCGCCGATCCTGCAGCCGTAGAGATTGCACGGCTCGACGATTTTGACGCCCGTGCCGAAATCAACGTCACGCACGCCGGCCTGATGTATCTCGGGCCGGTTCACGAGACGACACCAAGCCGGCCCAGCCGCGGCGCGAAGCGAAGCGGCACCTCGGCGCCGGTTTCGATCGATTCGTAGAGCGCGGAAATCAGTTCCAGGCTCTTGCGCCCTTCGAGACCATCGACCAGCGCCGAACGCTGGTTCACCAGGCAGTCGATCACGTGCTGGTAATAGGCCTGATGGCCGAAGCCGTAGACATTCGGCGGATTGACGGAAAATTTCTCGATTACATCCTTGTCGGACGAAAGCCCTTCGACAAAGCGCCAGTGCCGGATCTGGTTGACGGCGAAGCCCGCAATTTCGACCGTTCCCTTCTCTCCGAGAATCGAAAGCGATCCTTCGAGGTCGGTCGGCCGGACAGCCGTCGTCGCCTCGATGATCCCCAGCGCGCCGTTGCGGAATTTCAGCGTCGCCACCGCCGTGTCCTCGGCCTCGATCTTGGCCAGCGCCGTGACGGCACGGGCATGAACGCTGACGACATCGCCGAAAAACCATTCCAGCATGTCGACGTGGTGACTGGCCTGGTTGGAGAGCACGCCGCCGTCATAGGCCCAGGTGCCGCGCCAGGCATCCTGATCGTAATAGGCCTGGTCGCGGCACCAGCGGACGCGGACCGTGCCGAGAATCAGGCGGCCGAAGCGGCCGGCCTCCAACGCCTCGCGCGCCTTCACCACAGGAACATTGAAGCGGTTCTGCTTGACGATGAACAGCTTGACGCCGGCCTCGTCACAGGCGCGGATCATGTCGTCGGCATCCTGCAGCCGCAGCGCCATCGGCTTCTCGACGACCACATGCTTTCCGGCCTTCGCGCAGGCGATGACATGGGCGGGATGCATCCCGCTCGGCGTCAGCACCGCCACCGCATCGATGTCCTGCCTGGCGAGGAAGTCATCCATGTCATGGATTGCCGGAACGCCGAACTTCGACGCGATCGCGTCGGCGCGGTCACGAACGGTATCGCAAACGGCAACGAGCCTGGCTCCGTCGATATGATTGCCGCCCAGAAGTTCCGAGTGGCGCTTTGCGATACGCCCGCATCCAAGCAGGCCTATTCTGATCATGGGGAGCCTTGTTCCATTTGCCGTCAGAATCGACGTTAGCCGCCTGATCGACCGCAGCCAACCCTTCAGGGCGGCGTAGGTCCCGCCTTTCGCCGGGGTCGCCGGATTTTGGTCGGTCCGAAGGCGTTGACAATGGCCCCGGAAGACTGCAACGACGCAGTGGTGCCCTACGCCAATTGCGGGATTTCAACCCTCGGCGGATGGGTTAAATTGCTTGCGGGGTTCCTGCCCCCAAGCGTAGCCCGGTTGGCACGGGATCCCCCTGCTCTCGCAGGTGAGAACAGCTTCTCGAGGGGTTTCAGCAACCCTCGGTTGCCACCATGCGATTCGCTGGCCTATATTGGAACTTACTGGCGGCCTATTTCAACGCAAAGGCGGCTTTTCAGATTAGATGCAACAGGAAACTCAGCGGCGAAAAGGCGTCCCCGGGCTGATGAATTCACGCCCCACACCTGCTTGCGAGGAAGCCGGTGCGCAGTCGAGCACCGCGTCGGACGCGCAGTGCAGCAGCGACAGCAAGAAAACCAGGGTGCTCGTAACCGGTGCCGACGGGTTCGTCGGACGTCATCTGGTTCCGTATCTTGTCGCGCAGGGATATGCCGTGATCGCTGCATCGAGAGCGGCAACCACCTTCGACAATCCGAACGTGACTGCCGTTCCGCTTCCCGATCTCTCGCGGTTGTTCGACTGGCAACCCCTGCTGGACCAATGCGACACCATCGTTCATCTTGCAGGCATTGCTCACAAATACGCCGGCGACGATTTTTATGATCGCGTGAATCATCGCGCGACGTCGGCGCTGGCACGGGCGATATCGCGCGGCGCGACAAAGCATCTGGTGTTCGTTTCCTCGATCGCCGCCCAGTCCGGCTCTTATGCTGCTCATGACATCACCGAGGATGACTTTCCGACGCCGAACAATGCGTATGGACGATCCAAATTTGCCGCCGAACAGGCGATACGCGCGGCCGGTATTTCGTTTACAATCTTGCGTCCCGTCGTGATCTATGGCGAAGGCGAGAAGGGAAACTTCGCGACCGTCCACCGGCTTTCGCGCCTGCCGATTCCGCTTCCTTTCGGGGCGCTGTCTGCGCAGCGATCCGTGCTGTCGATCGAGAATTTCATCTCGGCCGTCGCGACCGCGCTGACCAATCCCCGTGCGCGCGGCGAAACCTTCATCGTGTCCAACCCGGCACCCGTCACTGTCGCGCATCTCATCGCACGTCACCGCGCGAGCCACGGCAGACCACCCTGGCTGATGCCGGTGCCTCAAAGCTGGATCAAGCTGACACTCCAAGCCATCGGCCAGGGTGCGATTTGGGAGCGAATCGGCCGGCCTCTGGTGGCGCCTCCCACAAAGCTGCTTGCGATCGGCTGGGAGCCAGCCTGAAATAGGGATGCTATTGTTGGCGGCCGACCTCACCGCAACGAACTTTTCGAGCTGTGGCGAGCGTCTCGAGTATGAATACCGTATCGAATTTCCAAAAGTCGGCCCGCTTGCAAAGTTGCTGGTCACTCAAAGGTTCTGAGTTGGCATCCTTATAGTCGGTAAATCCATAGTTCGGCTCCTTTGGGCATTTGAGCACCAGCGGATTAAATCCTTTCAGCATGGGGGCGCCGAGGATGGCGGGAACGAATAAGGGATCAGCGCGGCACTCCACCGCGATGTTCCAGAAAGCCAGATTGTCGGGTGGCACGAATACCGCCGCGCGTAGAGCCTGCGTGACTCCCGCTGCTAGCAAGGTATCCTTGGCCTGTCTTCCCGGGGTACGCTTGATGTCGTTCGCCAACGCGTAGCGGGCCGGATGCCCTGGTGTTAGGAGTGCGATGAGGCGTTGACGTGTTGTCGTCTCTGCGCCGGCACCTTCTCCGGTCGTGAGCCGAATCCGCGCCTGAAGCGCGGCGAACATCTCGCCGACCTTGTATACGCTTTTCCTTTTTTCCTCGGTCGCGAGCGCTACGAGCAGGATCGCAGAAACAACGAATCCGGGTGTGAGCGGATTGGGAAACATCCTTTCGAAGGACGGCCCACCGTAGGCGCACACAAATACGATTGCCGTCCAGGTCCCGACGTTGGCGAAATAGAAATTCGATCCCCCTGGTACGTTAATCAGGAGAGTTGGAATGACGCTCGCGATCGCAATGACGGCGACTACTTCTGCACATATCTTGTCCCGAGAGGAACCTGATCGCCACACCTGGAAGGCAGCGCCGAGCAGAATGAGGATCGCCGCGATGTTCGGCCAGGCTCCGCGCGGATGCTCCAGCAAGAAACCAAATGGACTAAGCGCCTCCAACAGCATTTCCGTGCCTGGAGAGATGAGCGCGATGGCGACCATCACCAACAGAAGAAGCGGAACTGCCAATTTGAGCAGGCTCGAGGGCGTCATTCCCGTCCGCCGCCACAGCATGAAACCGGCACCACCAGCGAGAATTGCTCCAACGGAGATTTTCGAAAGCAAAATCAGCAAGCCCGCGATTGCGAGCACAGAAAGTTGCAAGCTGAGGCGATGTCGCAGGTCCTGGTCAGCAATCTCGGCCAACAGCGGCAAGCTCAACAAGTAAAGAATCAGTGCGAGGCAATAGGACTCGGAAACAAGATAGGACGTCCACCCCCACAGGTCGGCCACACAGAGAAGCAGTAGAGAGCACACCGTAATGAGGCTGCCGTCGACCGGACCTTCTCCAGGTCGGCGTAACAAGAGAATTGAGAGCGATAGACAGAACAAAAGCACCGGCACAGCAATTACTTGCCCACCGATCATGTATCCTTCCAGCGTTGGCACGCCGAGCCAAAGACTGACGCAGCCCAGCCAGATGTGAGACAATCCGTGATATTTGATTGGGACAAGCCCATCGAGACCGGTGCTCAACGCTCCGTACTTCACTAGCATATTAGCGATGGAAGCGTGAAAAATAGTGTCCAGCTGGTGGATCCCCGTCACCGCAAGTTCGGGCGTGAGGACCGATGCGTAGGCGCGTGAATTGATCACCAGGAAATAGCCAAAGCCGGCGAGACAACCGCAGGCAACGGCGAAGACCCACCTCCTGACAGGTGCGG
Source organism: Bradyrhizobium sp. AUGA SZCCT0283 (assembly GCF_018130385.1). Classification (GTDB taxonomy): domain Bacteria; phylum Pseudomonadota; class Alphaproteobacteria; order Rhizobiales; family Xanthobacteraceae; genus Bradyrhizobium. The sequence continues at coordinate 55,246 of NZ_JAFCLU010000018.1, forward strand.
CGCGCATGGCGGATGCGGTCTGCGCGAGACCCGCGACCAATAGGCTGACAAACAGCGGATAGGTGACTACGTCTGCCAAAGGGCCGTTCAACCAGGCTACACACGGCAGGAAAATCACCGCTATCGTTGAAATGAGGAGCGCGCTATAGGCACCGCCGCGCTCTGCGCGGCGTACGGTGAACAATGTTGCGCAGGCGATGACCGCGCCCGGCAGCAGGAACGCCTTGACGAAAACGAACCAGTGCGGGCTGCCCAGCGGCCACCGCACGATCGCGATCATGACCGCCGACACCGCCGCCATAGTCCAGCAGAAGATTGCCGCGAAATAGATCGCACTTGGTCGATCGCTGGCGAGCGGCTGCGCTAGATCTGCCGCCGATTTAGCCAACCAGCGCCCCGGCGATTGTTCACTAGCTTGCACGCAATCGAACCTGCTTTTGATCCGGGACCGAAGGAATACCCCCCGCCGGGGCGCGCGACTGGCGACGGCCGGACGCACGGCGCAGACCGCGCTCGAAGTAGGTCAAACCGCGGATTTACGCTAGTATATCCCGCTGAAATTCACCACTCCATGGGAGCTTGCACGATCTGTCCCCCTGCCGTATCTAACGACCCGAAAATAGAGGCGTTTCCGGGCCAAAACCGGAACCGGTTGCCGCTTTGGACCCGCCAAATTGCCAGACAAGAGCCACCTTACCATCGCCGAGAGCGACACGATTGAGCAGGCATTCCAGCGGCTCAATGCCAACATGCTCGGGATCCTGTTTGCCCGTGACGCAGCGGGGCGTGTGATCGGCGCCGTCACGGACGGCGACATCCGCCGGCGGCTGCTGACGGGAATATCGATCCAGGGCGAGGTTGCGAGCTGCATCAACCGCAACTTCGTATGGGCGCGAGCCGGTGCGCCGCGCGAACAAATTCTCAAGCTGCTCGACCAGCGGGTCCATGTCGTCCCGATTCTCGACGCCGACGGCCGGCTTGTGGACGTGTTCAGCCGGGACCTGTTCAATCTCGGTCAAGAGAGCGAAGTATTTGCCCGCGCCCGCTCGCCGGTTCGCATCAGCTTTTCCGGCGGCGGCACCGACCTCACGCATTACTTCGTCGACAATGACGGCGGCTCCGTCATCAACGCGACCATTGCGATGTACGCGCATGCGACGCTGCGCCGGCGCAACGACAACCGGATCAGAATCTATTCGCACGATTTTCGCTGCACAGTCGAAGCGGAAAATCTCGCCAGCCTCGGCAGCGAAGGCGAGCTGGCGCTGATCAAATCGGTAGTCCGCCTGATCCAGCCGGCCTACGGCTTCGATCTCGACATCTCGGCCGATTTTCCGGTCGGCTCGGGCCTCGGCGGTTCGGCGGTGGTGTCCTCCGCCATCATCGGCTGCTTCAACGAATTCCGCTCCGACCGGTGGGACCGCCACGAGATCGCGGAAATGGCGTTTCAGGCCGAACGGCTAATGCTCAATATACCCGGCGGCTGGCAGGACCAGTACGCCACCGTGTTCGGCGGCTTCAATCACATGGAGTTTTCGTCCGAGCAGAACACCATCGTTCCGCTTCGCCTCGAACCCAATATTATAGCCGAGCTCGAGGAAAGCCTGGTGCTTTGCTACACCGGGTCCAACCATGACTCCGGTTCGATCCACCGCGACCAGAAGCAGCAGCACGAGACCAGCGACGCCGTCGCGGCCGCGGCCAAGCAAAAGGAAGTGACGCGCGAGATCCGGCATCATCTGCTGCGTGGCCAGCTTCTGGAATGCGGCCGCCTGATCGACGAGGCATGGCACGCCAAGCGCCGCATGAGTTCGCTCATCAGCTCCAGCGAACTGGATGCAATCTATGATCTTGCGAAAGCCAATGGCGCGGTCGGCGGCAAGCTGCTGGGGGCCGGAGGTGGCGGCTACTTCATCTTCTTCGTCCGCCCGTTCCACCGCTATCCCCTGATTACGGCGCTGGAGCAGAAAGGCCTGTCATGCTCCCGCATCGCGTTCGAGGAAAACGGTCTGCGGACCTGGAAATCCCGCATTCCGCGAGCGCCGGCAGAGTCGGCGCCGCATAAAACTGGACACCGAGAAGGTTCATGAATTCAACCAACCAGGCGGCCACGATCCGGATCGGCAATCGCGCGATCGGCGACGGCCAGCCGTGCTATGTCATTTCGGAAGTCGGCAACAACCATAATGGCGATTTCGATCGCGCCATCGCACTGGTCGACGCCGCGGTTGCAGCCGGCGCGGATTGCGCGAAATTCCAGATGCGCAAGCTGGACGAGGTCTACCGCGCCTCGAGCCTTTCCGGCAAAGACGACGACCTCGCCGTCGAATACACCCTCGACCTCTTGCGCCGCTTCGAACTGACCACCGAGCAGCAGCGCCGTGTGGCGGACTATTGCGCCTCGAAAAACATCCAGTACCTCTGCACGCCCTGGGATGCGTCGAGCGTCGCAACACTGGAGACGTTCGGGGTTCAGGCCTACAAGGTCGCCTCCGCCGACCTGACCAACCTGCCTTTGCTGGCGAAACTGGCCGCGACCGGCAAGACGTTGATTGTGTCAACCGGCATGAGCACATCGGATGAAATTCGTAGCGCCGCGAAGTTCCTCGACGACCGTTCGGCGCATTACGTGCTGCTGCATTGCCAGAGCACCTACCCCGCCGCACTCCACAACATTCATCTGCGCTTCATGGAGACGCTAAAGGAGATACATCCCTTCGTCGGCTATTCCGGTCACGAGCGCGGGATCGCGGTTTCGATCGGTGCGGTCGCGATGGGCGCGGTGGTGATCGAACGCCACATCACGCTTGATCGCGAAATGGAAGGCCCGGATCACGCGGCAAGCCTCGAGCCGGAAGAATTCAAGGCGCTGGTGTCAGGCATTCGCGAATTGGAGACCGCACGCGGCGAAAAGCTTACGGAGCGCGCGCTGAGCCAGGGCGAGCTGATCAACCGCGAGAATCTCGCCAAGAGCCTGGTAGCGGCCCGCGACATTGCGGCCGGCACTATTGTCGCCGAGAGTGATGTCGCCGTCAAAAGCCCGGGCCAGGGCCTGTCGCCGCTCAAAATGCCGGCCTTGATCGGCCGGCGCCTCCACCGCGCGATGGCCAGAGACGACTATTTCTTTCAGAGCGACCTCGACAATAGCGCTGCCACCGCGCGCCGCTATCGTTTCGACCGTCCCTGGGGCGTGCCGGTCCGCTATCACGACACGCAGCGGTTTCTGGAAATCTGCCAGCCCGACATTATCGAGTTCCATCTCAGCTACAGCGACATGGAGCGCGATCCGGCCGCATACCTGTCCGGCACTCACGATCTCGGCTTCGTGGTGCACGCGCCCGAACTGTTTGCGGGCAGCAAGCTGATGGACCTGGCGACATCGGACGAAGGGCTTCGCCGCTATTCGCTGGAGCAGACCCAGGCCGTCATCGACATCACGCGCGGATTGAAGAAGTTCTTTCCCAAGACCAAGCGTCCGCCGATCGTCGCCAATATCGGTGGCTTCACCATGGACGAGCCGCTGTCTGCGGAACAGAAGGCGGAATGCTATCGCATCTTCGCCGCCAGTCTCGCCGAGCTCGATCTCGACGGCGTCGAACTGATTCCGCAGACCATGGCGCCCTTCCCATGGCATTTCGGCGGGCAGCGCCACCAGAACATCTTCATCTTCCCGGAAGAATCCGCAGCGTTCTGCGCCAAGCATAATTTGCGGATGTGCGTCGACATCTCGCACACCAAGCTTGCCGCCAATCATTTCGGCTTCGATTTCGCGAAGGGCCTCGCGCAGCTCGGTCCGTATACCGCCCATCTGCACTTCGGCGACGCCAAGGGTCTCGACGGTGAAGGCCTGCAGATCGGCGAAGGCGAGATCGACTTCGACCAGATCGGCGCCGTCCTGCGCAAGCACGCGCCTGACGCCTCGTTCATCCCCGAGATATGGCAGGGCCACAAGAACATGGGCGAAGGATTCTGGACAGCGCTCGAGCGCCTCGAGGGCCGGATATGACCAGAGTTACGCCCGGGCGGACGCTGGCCGTGATCGCGGCGCGCGGCGGCTCCAAGGGAATTCCGAACAAGAACCTGATCGATCTGTGCGGCAAGCCGCTGATCGCCTGGACCGTCATGCAGGCGGCTGCCGCGCGCGGCGTCGACGTCGTGGCAGTTTCTTCCGACAGCGACCAGATCCTTGCTGCTGCGGAGGCTGCCGGCGCGGTCGGCGTCCGGCGTCCGGAAGACATCTCCGGCGATCTGGCGTCGTCGGAGTCGGCGTGGCTCCACGCGCTGGAGCAGCTCGATGGCAAGCTTGGCCCGTTCGGACGGGTCGTCGCCCTGCAGGCAACGTCGCCGATCCGGGAATCCAGCGACATCGAACAGGCGCTCGCGACGTTCGAACGGGAGGAACTCGACAGCCTGCTCTCGGTTTGCGAGGTCGAGGATTACTTCAACTGGCGCATCGGCGCCGACGGGCCCGAGCCGATCAACTACGATTTCCGCAATCGGCGGATGCGGCAGCAGATCGAAAAGCGGTATTTGGAGAACGGCTCGTTCTACGTTCTAATTCCCTCGCTGCTGCGCGAGCAGAGTAACCGGCTCGGCGGCAAGATCGGAATGCACCTGATGGAGCGCCACAAGATGTTCCAGATCGATCGCCCGGAAGACATCAAGCTTTGTGCGGCCATCATGCGCAGCTACGGCTATGCATAATCTCGCAGCCTTTTCGCTCGAAGGCAAGACCGCCGTCGTCACCGGGGCGTCGCGCGGCATTGGAGCTGCCATCGCGAGCGGCCTGCAGGCCAGCGGCGCAAAAGTGTTCGGCTTCAGCCGGAGCGGCACGGCGCCTTCGCATGTCACGGCGGTCAAATGCGATCTGGCCGATGACGCCGCCATCGGGTCTGTATTCGATCATCTCGCGAAAACCGGAGAACGGCTCGACGTGCTGGTCAATGCGGCGGGCATCAGCCTTCCCGCCTCCGCGACGATGAGCGAGCTTCAGCGGTTCCGCGACACGCTGGCGGTCGACCTGAGCGGCGTCTACGCGACGATCCTTGCGGCCTATCCGCTGCTGAAGAAGGCGGGTGGCGGCTCCATCATCAACGTCACCAGCATCAACTCGGTGCGTGGCTTTCCGGGAAACCCCGGCTATGTGGCGGCCAAGGCCGGTCTTGCCGGCCTCACCCGCGCGCTTGCCGCCGACTATGCGCGTGACGGTATTCGCGTCAACGCGCTGGCGCCCGGCTATGTCACGACTGAGATGACCGCCACAAGTTTTGCCGATCCTGCCATGCACGAGGATCGCCGCCGCCACACCATGCTCGGCCGCTGGGGCAAGCCGGACGATCTGGCCGGCGCCGCCGTTTTTCTGGCGTCATCGGCTTCGGCTTATGTCACCGGCCAGGAATTGTTCGTCGACGGCGGCTGGACCACAAAGGGCCTCGCGATCAGCGAGGGTGACAAGCCGTGACCACATTGGAACGCATCGGCTTCATGCAGGGACGGCTGTCGGCGATGGTCGACGGCAAGATCCAGGCCTTCCCATGGAACGAATGGCGCGAGGAATTTCCCCGCGCCCATGCACTCGGCCTGACCCGGATCGAATGGACCATCGACCAGGATCGCCTGCGCGAAAACCCGCTCAACACCATAGCCGGGCAGCGAGAAATCATCGACCTGTCGTGCCGTCACGCGGTCCGAACCACAAGCCTGACCGGCGACTGCTTCATGCAGGCACCGTTCTGGAAGGCGGACGGCGAGACGCAGAAATCGCTGGTGGCCGATCTCGATCTCGTGCTCGCCTCCTGCAACACCCTCGGCATAGAATTCGTCGTGATTCCGCTGGTCGACAACGGCAGGATCGAGGGCGCGGCGCAGACCGAAATCCTGCTGCGCGTTCTGCTCGATCGTGCCACCTCGCTGTCGAAGCAAGGCGTCAGAATCGTTTTCGAATCCGACCTGCCACCTGCCCCGCTGGCACAGTTCATCGACAAATTCCCGCGCGAGGTGTTCGGCATCAATTACGACAGCGGCAACAGCGCCGCTCTCGGCCATGATTCCGCCGAGGAGATTTCGGCCTACGCCCCGCGCATTCTCAATGTGCATGTGAAGGACCGGCTGCTTGGCGGCACCACCGTGCCGCTCGGAACGGGAGCTGCGGATCTCGCAAAAACCATTCGGCTGATCGAGCAGTCCGGATATCGCGGACAATATATTCTGCAAACGGCCCGCGCGACCGACGGCGACCACGCCGGCGTGCTGACAAGGTATCGCGACATGACCGTGGGCTGGATCGAGGACGCCAGGCGATGAAACTCGACATCGAGGACCGGATCGCATTGGTGGTCGGCGCGAGCCGCGGCATCGGTTTTGCGATTGCCGACGCGCTTGCCGCCGAAGGCGCTAGGGTCGCGATGGCGGCGCGCGGCCTCGACGGCGTCAAATCGGCTGCGGACAGTATCGGCCGCGGCGCCTCGTGCCATGCCGCGGACGTCACCGATCCAGCCGCCGCGCTGGCGCTGGTGAACGATATCGAAAAGCAATACGGCAAGATCGACATCCTCGTCTGTAACGTCGGCAGTGGAGCTTCCGTGCCGCCGGGCAAGGAAACCGCGGCCGAGTGGTCGCGGGTGATGAATCTCAATCTGTTCGCCGCCACCAATACGATCGAAGCCGCGAGACCGCTGATGAGCCGCAGCAGCGGCGATCGCGCGATCGTCTGCGTGTCCTCGATCTGCGGGCTCGCCGCGCTTGGCGCACCGGTGACCTACTCGGCGGCGAAGGCGGCCTTGAATGCGACCGTGCGCGGCCTTGCCAGGCCGCTGGCGCTTGAAGGCATCCGCATCAACGCCGTGGCCCCCGGCAACATCCTCAGCGCCGATGGCACCTGGGCGCGCAAGATCGCCGAAAACAAATCCGCCGTGGACGAGATGCTCGCCCGCGAAGTACCGCTGGCCCGGCTCGGCAAGCCCGAAGAGGTTGCGGACATTGTCGCCTTTCTCGCCTCCCCCCGCGCGGCGTTCATCACGGGAACCGTGATCGTGGCCGACGGCGGACAATTGCGTGCTTGAACAGGAGCGTTCCATGGCCGCCCCCTCCGCTCGATACGACCTCACGGGACGCACCGCGCTCGTCACCGGCGCCGGAGGCTTGCTGGGACGTCAGCATGTCGCCGCCCTGGTCGACGCCGGCGCGCGCGTGGTGGTCAGCGACATCGGACTGGCGCAGGCTGATGCGACCATTGCTGCCGTGAAGGAACTCGCGCCCGCCGCCGATCTCGTCCCGGTCGTGATTGACGTGACGTCGCAGGCATCGGTCGGCGCGGCCGGCGAGGATCTCGCGGGGCGCGGCATCGCCGTCGACATCCTCGTCAACAACGCCGCGATCGATCCCAAGGTCACCTCGACGCCGGGCGTGATGCATTCGTCACGCTTCGAGGCCTTTCCGATTCCGCAGTGGCAGACGGAAATCGCGGTGGGATTGACCGGCGCGATGCTGTGCTCGCAGGTCTTTGGCGGCGCCATGGCCAGGCGCGGCCGCGGCGTGATCCTCAACATCGCATCCGATCTTGGCGTGATCGCGCCGGATCAGCGGCTCTACCGGCAGCCCAACATCACGCGGGATGAAGAGCAGCCGGTCAAACCCGTGACCTACTCCGTGATCAAGCACGGCCTGATCGGTTTGACGAAATACCTCGCGACCTACTGGGCGGACCAGGGCGTTCGCGTCAACGCGATTTCGCCGGGCGGCGTTTTCAACAACCAGGACCCCGCTTTCGTCGAACGATTGACGCGGCTGATCCCGATGGGGCGGATGGCCCGGGTCGACGAATATTGCGCAGCCGTTCAGTTCCTCTGCTCGGACGCATCGAGTTACATGACCGGCCAGAACATGGTCATGGACGGCGGCCGGAGCGTATGGTAACCACCGCCCGTTCCCCTCATTTTCATGCAATGACGAGCCGGCGCAGCACCAACCATGTTTAACGACAAGTCCATTCTGATTACCGGCGGCACGGGTTCGTTTGGGCGCAAATACGTCGGCAATCTCCTGAAGAACTTCAAGCCTCGCCGTCTCGTGATCTACTCGCGCGACGAGTTGAAGCAATACGAGATGCAGCAGGAGTTCGATCAATCGCCGATGCGCTATTTCATCGGCGACGTGCGCGACGGCGAGCGCCTGCGCACGGCCATGAAGGGCATCGACTTCGTGATTCATGCAGCGGCCCTGAAGCAGGTGCCCGCTGCCGAATACAATCCGATGGAATGTATCAAGACCAATATCCACGGCGCCGAGAACGTCATTCAGGCGGCGCTGGAGGCCAACGTCGAGAAGGTCATCGCGCTGTCAACCGACAAGGCCGCGCAGCCCATCAACCTCTACGGCGCCACCAAACTCGCCTCCGACAAACTGTTCATCGCGGCGAACAACATGGCGGGCGGGCACCGGACGGCCTTCGGCGTCGTGCGCTACGGCAACGTGGTCGGTTCCCGCGGCTCGATCGTGCCGCTGTTCAACAAGCTGCTGGCGCAAGGCTGTGATCACCTGCCGATCACCGACCCCCGCATGACCCGGTTCTGGATAACGCTGCAGCAGGGCGTCGACTTCGTCAACAAGAGCTTCGAGCGCATGTCGGGCGGCGAGATCTTCGTTCCGATGATCCCGTCCGTGCGCATTCCCGATCTCGCAGCAGCCATGGCGCCGAACCTCCCGACCAAGGTGATCGGCATCCGTCCCGGCGAAAAGCTGCATGAGATCATGTGCCCGACCGACGATTCGCATTTGACCCTTCGCTTCCACGATCATTTCGTCATCAAGCCGACCATCAAGTTTTTCCGCAAAGACGTCGACTATGTTACCAACCAGATCGGCGAGCACGGAGAACCGGTATCGGACGGATTCGAGTATAATTCCGGCCGGAACGACCACTTCCTTGATGTGTCCGAGATCAGGGAATTCAATCGAATTGCGGTCCAATGATCCCCTATGGACGTCAGGACATTTCGGCAGAGGACATTGACGCAGTCACCGAGGTGCTGCGCTCGGACTGGCTGACCCAGGGCCAGGCCGGCCCCCGCTTCGAGCAGGCGATGGCCGCCTATTGCGGCAGCCGCAGCGCGATCGCGGTAGCCAATGCGACGGCAGCGCTCCACATCGCTTGCCTCGCGCTCGATCTCGGCCCCGGCGACATGCTCTGGACGACGCCGAACACCTTTGTGGCATCGGCCAATTGCGCCCTGTATTGCGGCGCCAGCGTCGACTTCGTCGACATCGATCCGCGGACCTACAATATGAGCGTCGCGGCGCTCGCCGAGAAACTTGAAGTCGGGGCATCGCGTGGCCGGCTGCCCAAGATCGTGGTGCCCGTGCATTTCGCCGGTCAATCCTGCGAGATGCGTGAAATCCGCGCGCTGGCGGACCGCTACGGCTTTCGAATTATTGAGGACGCCTCGCACGCCGTCGGCGGGGAGTACCTGGGGCGCAAGGTCGGATCCTGCGACTACAGCGATACGGCTATTTTCAGCTTTCACCCGGTCAAGATCATCACGACTGGCGAGGGCGGCATGGCCCTGACCAACGAACCGAAGCTTGCCGAGCGCCTCGGCTATCTGCGCACGCACGGAATCATCCGCCCGGCGCAGCGGCTGGAAGAACCGCAGGGCACGTCACGGATCGGCGAACAGCGGGTCAACGAGGAACGAGATGGCCCGTGGATGTACGAGCAGATCGAGCTTGGCCTGAATTATCGCATGACCGACATCCAGTCGGCGCTCGGCACCAGCCAGCTCGCGCGGCTCGATCCCTTTGTGGCGCGCCGGCGCGAGCTTGCGGCACGCTACGACAGCCTGCTGGCAAAACTGCCGCTGACCTGCCCGTGGCAGCACCCCGACACGAATTCGGCCTGGCATCTCTACGTCATTCGCCTGCACCGCAACGAGATCAGACTCAGCCGGCGCCAGGTGTTCGACGCGCTGCGGGCAGCCGGAATCGGCGTCAATGTGCACTACATTCCCGTGCACACGCAGCCTTATTACCGGAATCTCGGTTTCCAGACCGGCATGTTCCCCGAGGCCGAGAGTTACTACGAGGACGCGATCACATTGCCGCTGTTTTCGCGCATGACGGATGACGAACAGGACACCGTCGTCGCGGCGCTGCGGAAGATCCTCACGTGAAGATCGCTGTCATCCCGGCGCGAGGCGGCAGCAAGCGGATCCCGCGCAAGAACATCCGTACGTTCTGCGGCAAGCCGATCATCGCCTACTCGATCGCCGCAGCGCAGCAGACGGGATTGTTCGATCAGGTCGTCGTCTCGACCGATGACGAGGAGATCGCCGCCGTCGCCCGCGAATTCGGCGCCACGACGCCCTTCATCCGGCCGAAGGAAATTGCCGACGATTTCACCGGAACCAACGCCGTCGTGAAGCATGCGGTGGCCTGGTTCAACGCGCAGTCAAACAACGTCACGCATGCCTGCTGTCTCTACGCCACCGCGCCGCTGGTGCAGGCGAGATTCATCACGGAAGGCTACGAGGCCCTCGTCCGCTCGGACGCGGCCTTCGCATTTTCCGTCACCAGTTACGCGTTCCCGATCCAGCGCGCCGTCCGCATCACGCCCGAGGGGCGGGTAGACGCCATCTATCCCGAGCACCGCATGACGCGCTCGCAGGATCTGGAACACGCCTATCACGATGCTGGACAGTTTTACTGGGGCACCGCGCGCGCCTTTCTGGAGGATATGCCGGTGTTCGCGCCGCATTCGATCGGCGTGATCCTACCGCGGCATCTAGTGCAGGATATCGATACGCTTGACGACTGGAACCAGGCCGAACTGATGTACGGAGCCATCAACCGCGCGTAAGCCGCGACCCGTCATCCGCGCCAAGCAACGGCCGGATGAACGACAGGAGGCTACCGCCCTCGAAAAGATGCCCTGTTATTCCGGCGGCGGCGGCGGCCTGGAGGTCGTGCGGCATGTCGCCGACGAGCAGGCTGGATTCCTTGCGCACCGGCCAACCGTTGAGGCAATCGAGGATCATGCCCGGTGCCGGCTTGCGTCGGTTGCTTGCCTGCCGCCACTCCGCCACAACGCCCTCCTCGTGATAGGGGCAGTACTGGAATTCATCGATATGCGCGCCGATTTCAGCGAGATCCCGGCTGACCCAGTCGTGCAGCGTCTGAATGGCCTCGATCCCGTAATAACCGCGTGCCACGCCGGCCTGATTGGTGACCACGAAGGTCAGATAACCGCGATCATTGCAGAGCTTGATGGCCTCGCGCGCACCGGCCACCCATTCGAAATCCTCGATCTTGTGGACATAGGCCTTGTCGATGTTGAGGACTCCGTCCCGGTCGAAGAAGACGGCGGAACGCCGCACGCACTCGGGAAGTTTGGTCTGCGCGCGTTCAAAGTCGACGGGCACGCCGATGTCGATGAAAAACCCGTCATATAGATTTGCCCGCAACTGCCCTTTTTCGGCAAGGCGCGGGAAGACCGCCTGTTCGAGCGAACATGGCAGTTCGTCGATGAAGGAAAGGATTTCCCGATCGACGCAATAGACGCCTGAATTGATGGGCCCGTTCGGTTGCGCCCCCGCCGGCAGAAACGTCTTGATGAAGTCCTTGTCGAGCAGGACGCGACCGTAGCGGTCGCCGGCATGGTCCTTCTTCAAGGCCACGCGCACAATCGCCGGTGGATGTATTGGCGCGGCGAGATCGAGCATGTTGAAGTCGAAAAAGGAGTCGCCGTTGAGAAGCAGGAACTTGGCGTCCAGCCTGGTCGCTGCGTGCTTCAATGCCCCGCCGGTACCCAACCGCGCGGGCTCGGAAACCACCGAGACCGCGGCGCCACGCCAGTGTCGGCCGTGATAGCGATCGACCACCTGCCCGGCCTGATGGCCGGCCAGCAGCACGATGTCCTGAATGGTCGGATAGCGCGACAGCTCGTCGAGGATGTAGTCGAGGAACGGTTTGCCGGCCACTTCCAGCAACGGCTTCGGGACCAGCCGCGTCATCTCACCCAACCGGGTGCCGAGCCCGCCGACCAGAATGACGGCTTGTTTCAGCACATGGCCTCCAGCGTAGAGGTTACTTGAGATGCGCTATGATCAGACCGGTCATATCATTGACCATTAGTCGACCAATGTTTCTTGCAATGTTAATCTCCGGCGGAATGCGGAAATATTCGACGCGCCCGACGTTAGGCATCGACTCGTATTCGGCGACGTAATCGCGCACCCATCGATCCGACAAAAAGGATGATCGCCAGTTGCGTCCGTTTTGCAGCTCGGCTGGAGTCCACGCATGGTACTCGAGATGCACGATTGCCTTCCGTGCGATTTTCAAAGCCTGTTGCTTGGCGGCGGCGAATATATCGTCATTGACATGCATCGTCGCGCCGCAGCTGAAGACGATATCGACGTCATCCACACCGTTGCGCGCGAGCACATCCTCCGCGTCTGCCATCGAGCCAACCATCAGGCGTGCTTCGCAGCCTTCAGGCATGTTCCGGGAACCCCATGCAGCTGCATTCTCGTTGAGTTCTATGCCGTACAGCTTGAGGTCTCCGTTTACCCTCCAGAACGCCTGGAGATTTGCCCCAACGTTACATCCCAATTCGAACACCGAAGTGCAATCGAGGGCCATGCACTTTCGGGCGAGCCAGTCACGGAGCGGCGATCCCTTCGCATAGTCGCGAAACACAGCTTCGCTGTTTTCGGTCCGCCAGAAGTCTTGCCATGCGGCGGAGTTTCGCGCTCTCACCAAAACCGGTAGCGGACCGATATTTGTGGCAGCGCGCCAGAGCGCAACCTTTGGATGAAAATTGGACAGTCGAAACACAGTTGCTCTCCGCTCACCGGAATTGTCGTCGAAGGCGACCTAAGCACAGCCAGACATGATCCGTAAATACTCCGAACGCTCGCCAATTCAGCAGATAATCATTTAAGCAAAGCATCACAGCTCACGGCCAACTAGATCGGGATCCGAGCGGTTGACCGACGAAATAAGGCGCCGAGGAGGGATACCAGAAATACGACCCCGCCGGCCAAAATCGCTAACGTGACGGGTCGGGCCACCGCATATCCGATCGATATATAGGGCTCGTCGAGAAGAGCCGTTGGATAGGTCCTCCATGCGCCAAGTCTAGCCCACAGTGTATGCCGCTCGGCCTTGGCGACAGCCAGCCTCCGATCGTTGCGCGAGACGAGATCCGACAACCATATCCTAAGCAGTGCCGCAAACGCCGGATCGCCGGACGCTCCCCTCGAATCTTCCTTCGCCAGGGCCAACAGCGACTCTCTAGTCTGCACCAGACTGGCGATAATCGCATCACTCGCCGCAAGCTGCTCCTTAATATCATTCTCGAGCGGACCGAGCGTTCTGCGCTGCTCCTCATTCAGCAGATTGACTGCGGCAGCTATGGCGTCGCGCGCTTGCCGGGCCGTGGCTGCGCGCACGCTCACGGCAACAGTATCAGCAGTCTCCTGCCTTGCAGTCAGGTTGCTCAACTGCGCAGATTGATCGCCGTCGCCGGCGGAGTTCGTCGCCTGGATCGCACGCTGCTTGAATGAGGGGGAGTTTATCCGGGAAACCGCGCTCGTAGGGCTTGCGGCTTCCGCTCCATCCACTCTTCCAATCCGAATGCTTCCCTGCGCTGTATAGACGGTCGGGAGCTGCAGGGCGGCTACATACGTGATGGTCATCGCAACCAGCGGCAGCAGCAACGTCAAAAACATGTGCTCGCGGATCGTCCGGTACAGATACGTGAACAGCCCACCAAGATATTGATCGCCGGGTACATTGCTTGGCGAAACGCTCATGAAAATGCCTCGTCCTCCGAGCCGGCAGACGGACGTGAGAATAACATGTTCGACCTCCACTTGTCTTCTGTCACATATACTACTACAGCGGAAACGACTTTGACCAGGAAAGTCATCTCAATGAACGAATTGACCATTCCCGAAACGATCATGATCGACAGCGCGAACAATATCGGCGTCAGGAAAAAGCACGTCGCAAAACGCTCCTGAACGATGCACCGCGTCATCAGGAACATGAATTCAGAGAACACGATTGCCGATAGCGCAACCAACACAAAGCCACCGACCGGACCACCCAGTTCGAAAAAAACCTCAGGCCACCCGCCGGTGAAAGCTGATCCCTGCGCGATGATGAAATGGGCGCGGACGACAGGTAGCGCCTGCTCCATCAGGAACTGCATGGTCGAGTTGCGGGACGGATCAAACGGGTCGACGAACAATTTGTAGGCCGCGAGCATTCCGTCCCAGTCACCTCGAAGGAACACGCGCTCAAAGGTCATCCACCACATCTCGCCCTGCTGAACCAGGATACGCTGCGAAAGCTTCGCAAGCAGTTCCCCTCCTTCGCCCCGAACGACGACATAGGAATAGACCACGGCGGCGGCGATCAGGACCGACAGCGGCACTGCGGCGACCGCGAGCCACCGCAGTATCCTTCTTGACAGCATCTCACCGAGGGACGGCGACTTTGCTTGACGCCCGATCAGGACCGCGCCGAGCGGCATGATAAAGAAGGAGGTGTACGCATAAAGGGACGAAAATCGATGGCCAGCCAGAAACAGGTACAGGATCACCGTTCCGAACAATACGCCGAACCGCCAATCTGACGGCCTGTTGTGTAACAAGGGCACCGAGAAAAATATTCCGAGCTGGAACGCAAGCATTGGCCCCCATTCCAGCAGGCGATGATGCAGAGGGCCGCCATGCAGCCGCGAGTAGTCAAATCGTTCGATTCCCGCGAACAGCGGGATCGGGCCTCTCATCAATAGCTCCAGCCACAGTGCGACGACAAAAAGTGCGGCAGCCAGGAACGCAATGCCGAAGAGCGAAAATCGTCCGGGGGGCAGCCGGCTTGCTAAGCCCGATTCGTCCGGGCCGACCAGTTGCCGCACCCGCTCCCGTCGAAACGAAAACAGCAGTGCGATGACGACGATCCCTTGCGACATCGCAATCGGCAAGACGGAAACACCGGAGCCGATCTCCAGTGCCAGCTGGTCGGAAAAAAGCGGCCCGAACACATCGATGTAGAGGACCGAGGCGAGTCGCCATGCAAAGGCAAACAGGACAAAGAAGAAGATCATGCCAAGCCCGGGACGCTTGACTGCGATCCACAGAGCCGCGGCCAAGAAAACGACGACAGCAGTCACACTCAGCGCAGCGGCGAGCAGAGAATCAGAAACCACCCCAGAAGCAGTCACGCCGTCATCCCCTGATGCACTCTATGCCCGCTGTTGATGAGAGTGCGGCAAGTGAAAATCGAACCTGTCAGCGGGGCTCCCATGCATACAAAAGCCCGTCATTGTGCAAGGTAGGTGCAAATGCCATGCGCTCCCGAGACAGGACTCGGATTCGACCCTGCGCATCCAGCGTGTCGAGCAGCTTGAAGAGACGGGTCTGATAGTCCATCGACCGAATATAAACGCGGCTGGTGAAGTCGCGCGGCTGGGACAGGTTGAGCATATCGATGCCCGGTTCGATATTCACCACACGGGCCGGCTTTGCCCGAATGATGTTTTCGATCACCGCTTCCACGGCGTAAGGAATCTGCTCGATGCAGAAATACGTGAAAACGGTGCCGCCCGCCAGTTCGCTGAAATGCGGATCGCCGGCATCGGTCAGGTCCATCCGGTCGAAACTCACGCGGTCATCGAGCTTGAAATGGCTCGCGATCTGCCGACCCGCCTCGATGCCATTTGGCGCTATATCGAAGCCACGCAGCTTGCTCCAATGCGAATCAAGGCTCAACGAGAACAAGTTGGCGCCATAACCGGCGCCGAGTTCGAGCAGCGACGTCGCTTCGCCCGCGTGCCTGGCGATCAGTTCCGACAGCGCGCCGATCCGGTATCGGTAGTAGTCCCTGGTGCTGATCCGGACGATCCGGCCATCGACCTTCGCGAGGCGCGGCTCCGTGCGCTGCCCGATCAGGAACTCCTCAAGTGTTCGCCCGCCCAGCCAGGCGCGCTGATTGAGCACCCTGTCCCATTCGCCGGAATTATACTCGGAATCGACGACGTCATTCGTCCGCCGGACGTTCTTGAATGCCAGCCGGCGGAGACTGCGCGCCAGATCGATGGTGTACGCCCGCGACAAATCTAATCGGGACGCCGGCGCCACGTCAGGTTCGAATTTCACGGAACTTCCCCTCGGCCATTGCCGGATGCCCAAGTACTGACCGACCGCTGTCGGCGGCGATCCGGCGTGGATAGCCGATCAAAGGCCCAAGATCAATTTCTGCAACGCAGACGTGTCGGATGTGGAGAAAAACGGCCGGTTCTTTGCACCCGGGTACATGCGCGGAAAAGCAAAGAAGGTGGCCGTGTAAAGCAGCCTGCCGTGCCCCGGGGCCATCCGGCTCCCCATGTGCAGGCACTTCGCGGTATCCACCATGAACGACGCAAGACGGGGCGCCTTCATCACCTTGACGTCGCCGCGTGGAACCTTGCCGAAGACGCGATCATCGGGGAAATGGCTGCCCAGCAGCGGAAAGCCAAACTTGTCGGTCGACTGCCGCGGCAGGAACGTGAACGGCCCATCGCCGTCTTGCTCGACATCAGTGAGGTAGCTGAAGAGCTTGATTACCCTGACGTCATCATGGTCGCGATGCCAGAGTTGCGAAGACGTCAGCTCCTCACCGGTATGACGCGAATAGGACAACAGCACATAGTCGAGCCACGGTATCTCGCCGAGCGCCGTTGCGACGACATTGACCACCGCCGGCTGCAACGCGTACTGAACGAAAACGTTGTCGGCGCTGAGTTTGCCGTCCTTCATCTCGGCATCGAGCAACCGAACCCAAAATTTCTTCCAGTTCGACGTTTGCTTGGCCTCAGCCGTCTCGATGTCGCCAAGTCTCGCCATGCCGGCTTCGGCGAACCGCTGCAGCACGGCAGGGTCCATCAGTTCGGTAACGATCGCATACCCGTTGCGATTCAATTCTTCAGCCTTGTTTCTTTCGGCCGCAGTGACATTCAGCAGTTGCGCCTGGCGCCGTCGTTCACGCTTCTCGCCGACATGCCATGCGCTGACGCCGGATTTGACCGCATAACGGAGCGGCGAACGGTTCACATGCCATAACGCTCTCGACATCAATCCCATCTTGGCGCACCCAGCTATTCCTGAAGAACGAGGCACATCATTCGACCTCGATAGGCCGGGGACATGCGGGCATTTCCATAGCAAAATCAACCAGCACGGGCAAGGAGCCTACTCGGTCGCACCCGGCGGAACCTTTGATTCGATCTAGAGACGCGATGAATTCCAGCATCAGGAACGCGGAGTCATCGCGCGGGCAAACCTGCCAAACATCGCGCGATCGCTTCCTGACAAGACGATCGCGCCGCTCAATAGCCAGGCGATAATGCAGCTCAGACCGCCAACGATCCCCAGCGCTATCAAACTGCCGGGATCAAAGAACATCTTGCTGACGACGACGAGGCCCGCAAGTATCGCCCCAACGAGCACTTGCCTTCCGAGCTGCTCCCAAAACAGGGAGCTTGGAAGTTTCATTTGCGAAAGCATGTGGTGGGCGATCACTGGCGCAAAGACGACGTAGGACACCACCCAACCCAGGATGAAGGCCCGCTCGCGAAGCCAGAGAAGGCTGAGCCCGGTTACCAGATACTGCAATCCGACCTGCAAATAGAGCAGCCGCGTATTGAAGCGAAGAAAGTCGGACCTCACCATCAACGCCGTCTGCCCCGCGCCCAGCATCACCGTGATAGCTGGAATCAACATCGACAGAGCGAGCCAGGGCCATTGATCGGAATGTTGCGGCCCAACCCACACTTTGAGTATCTCTGCCGAAAAAAGCGCTGTTACAACCAGGACCGGAACGAGGATGGCTCCGGGCAGGACGAGCCCGTTGCGGCCAAGCATTTGCAGCCGGCGCGTGTCCGTCGCTTCATCGATGTGGGTAGAAATCGGAAGAATCGCGGAGTGAAGCGGCGCCATCGTCGTTTTCAGGAAGCGAGGCAAGCGAG
This sequence comes from Bradyrhizobium sp. AUGA SZCCT0283, assembly GCF_018130385.1. GTDB lineage: Bacteria > Pseudomonadota > Alphaproteobacteria > Rhizobiales > Xanthobacteraceae > Bradyrhizobium. Next base: position 73,256 of record NZ_JAFCLU010000018.1, read on the forward strand.
TGATCAGGTCATAGGTCCCTACCTCGGCAGGACCGTATAGCGCACCGATCGCGAGAGGAACCAGCGGTTGCTGCAAGATGCCTGCGATTCGGTTGTTGAGCATCAGCCAGCAACGATGAAGAACGTCTCGCCGGTGGATGGCGGTCCATGAGCAAAACCGGAGAGAGGTCGCGGACGCGGCGCGGGCAACCACACCCGCCAGCACGATATATTTGGCGGCCATCACCGCGAGATAGGAATAAGCAATCCACTCAAACGGCGCCCCCCGCCACACCAGCGCGTAAACGGCTGTGACGTACAGCACGTTGCCGCCCACTTCGGTCAGGCGCAGCCAGCCATATTGCTCAAATCCCTTGAGTGTTCCTTCTGCGACAAGGCCCAGGAACGCGATTGGAAGCACCAGCGCCGTGACATCGAGGATGGAGATAAAGGCAGCAGCCTGATCGGGAGCGACCTTGAAGATCGCCGCGAGCGACCCGGCGGCACTCCAGAGCGCAACACCTGAAGCGAATCCCACGGCAGCGGCAATCACGGTGAGCAGCGACACCTTTTCGCTTGCAGCGCGCCAATCGCCGACGCGCCCTCGCGCGACGGCCTGGGTCGTGGTTTCCGACACCCCGAAGTCGAACAATGCCAGAAATCCCGTCGGCAGGAACGCACGTACGAGCACTATCAGGCCCAGCACGGCCAGGCCGTAGGACCTTGCAATCAATCCGACCGCAAACAGGCCGAGCACGCCCGCCAACGCGTAGGCAACGGCCGAGATAACTGTGTTTTGCACGAATCGGCGCAGCACGATCAGACCGCCTCCGTTAACTGCAGGCTTGCGCCGCTCAAGGCCCTCGACATCCGGCGCGTGTTACCCGTCACCCGTTGCGCAAAAAAAATCCGGCCGTCTCCCGAAGCCGCGCAGATACGCTGCAGCACCGAATTCACCATCTCCGGCGCAAATGCCTTGCCGAGGCGGCGGCGTTCATTTTCCGGGGGGCTATAGCTGCGGCGGAGCGCCGAACTTGTCTTGTAGCCAAGCGCCCACCGGATCGCCTCCGCCGCGACGCCGCGAAGCGACGGTTGCGGCGGCGTCGAGGCGCCGCCGCGTTTTCCGCCACGCGCGGCCGCGATCGCGTCGAGAACCGCCTCTGTGACACGCGACGAGTTCGCGCCATCGACCGCGGTAAAGAGGTCGCCGATGATCTGTTGCCGAAATTGCTCGGTATCCTTGGCAACCGAAGGCAGCCGGCCATCGAGCCCCTGCTGCACCAGTTCGATGAGGTCGGACTCTGACCCGGCGCCACGACTGACCCGCGTCGCGGCGTCCAGTCGCAGCGATGGCGTGTTGAACCACTCCATGCTTAGGGGTTCCACCTTCAGCATCGTGGCCTCGATCGCGGTGGAACAATTCTGATGAACCAGCAAGCGCGCGCCGCTGATCCACTCCAGCGAGGTGCCGTCCTGACGCACATGAAAATTCGGCAACTTGGTGAGCACATCGTAGGAGGCGATGTTCTCGAACGGATGCGGGCGCAGGACAAACTGGACGTCCTTGAAGTGCTTCGCCAGCCTGGTCGATGTCTCAAGCACCGACCGGTAGGCCTGGCCGGCGTCGATAATGAACTGGCGCGCGAACTCCCGCGAAAAGCCCGCCTGCACCATCGCGTCCTCCTCGTCCGAAGAACTATCGGAGAAGCGTGGATTGGCAACGGGAAAATTGGTGTTGATGAGCACGTAGCCGGGCTCGATCGACGGCTTTGGCAGCGCCGCGCGCCAGGGCTCCGCGCAGAAATCGTAACGGGGACATCCGGTCGTATGAAGCAGCGCCGCCGGCACCGTGCCGCGGCGCAGGAAGGCCGCGTGCTGGGCCCGCCCCCAGACGCAATAGAGGTCCACAAGATCGGTGCAGCCGACGCTCTTGACCATTTCGGCAAACTGATCCGGATTCTTGCCGCCGATTCCCTCGGTATCGAGCACGCCGACCAGAATTCCCGCGCGCTTGTAGGACTTGATCAGATCGGCATTGTTGGGCCTTGTATAGTTCACCAGCACCATATCCGGACGCAGCGCCGGCACGTCGAAACCCTGCTCATACATGGGTACCAAGGTAACGGTCACCGCTTTGGTTGCGAGTTGCCGGCCCAGCAATACCAGTCCCTCGAGATCGCGAAGCGGGTTATCGACGATCAGGCAGACATGCGGCTTGTCAGGCACGGGCGCCTCTCGGCAATTCCTGCGACGGCGCCACATTGTCATCGGGCGACGTCAGGAGCTCCCAGCTCATCGGCGTGCCGCGGCGCACCGCGCGGCCCACGCGCATGCCGATCAGGCTCTCGAAATATTTGGGCGGCAGGCCCAGGCCCGGACGGATGATTCTCAAATTGTTTTCCGTCAGAACGTCACCGGCGGCAAGATCCTCAGCCACGTACAGCGAACGGCGGAAGATTTGCGACTGATGCTCTTTTTCGGTCAATCCGTAATAGACTTGGCCCAGCGCCAACCAGGCGCGTTCGGTCTCGACCACCAACGCCGCCATTTCGTCGGGCTCCATGGAGAACGTCGAATCGACCCCGCCATCGGCGCGCGACAGCGTAAAATGCTTTTCGATGACGCTGGCGCCGAGCGCAACGCTCGCGACGCCCGCCGCGATGCCAAAGGTGTGGTCCGAAAGCCCCACCTCGCACCCGAACAATGCACGCATATGCGGGATCGTCAGGAGATTGGTATCGGAAGCCGCTGCCGGATAGGTGCTCGTACATTTGAGCAGTACCAGGTCCTTACAGCCGGCCTCCCTCGCGCAGCGAACGGCTTCGTCGACGTCGGCGACGGTCGCCATGCCCGTTGAGATAATCATCGGCTTGCCGGTCGCGGCAACCTTGCGAATGAGGGGCAGATCCGTGTTTTCGAACGACGCGATCTTGTAGCAGGACACGCCGAGCTGCTCGAGAAAATCGACGGCGGATGCATCGAACGGCGTCGAAAACGGAATCATGCCAAGCGACCGCGCGCGTTCAAAGATCGGGGCGTGCCACTCCCACGGAGTGTGCGCTTCCTGGTAGAGCTTGTGGAGCGATCTACCCTTCCACAGGCTGTTGGGATCGTCGATGAAGAACTCGTCGCGGCTGAGGTTCAGCGTCATCGTGTCGGCGGTATAGGTCTGCAATTTCAGCGCATGCGCTCCGGACTTGGCGGCGGCATCGACGATTGCCAGCGCACGGTCGAGCGATTGATTATGGTTGCCCGACATTTCCGCGATGATGAACGGCTGGTGCGAGCGACCGATCGCGCGGCCCGCAATCATGATTGTCTCACTCATCGGAAGCTCCAGCTTTTTCAATACGTACGAGATAGCGATGGCCGCGCAGGTGGAAGAATGCCGGAAAGCGCTGCGAGTCCGCTACCCTCAACAGGTCGAATTGCTCGGCGATCGAGCGCGACGGATCGAGCCGGGAGTCTTCCGGCGTGCGACGGCGATAATAGCTCGGCGGCCGGTCATCCTGAGGCACGGGCGTTCCGGACCCAATGATCTCGAGCGCATGGTCCATCAATTCCAGCTCTATGGCGAACAGTCCCTCGTTGATCTCCTCGCTCAGCTCGTGCCCTTCGAGCACCAGGGGCCGCTGCGCCCAGATGGCGCCGGTATCAACCAGGTCCTGTGCCTCGATCAGGGACACGACGATGCGATTCTTTCCCTCGAGTATCTGCCATATATGCGGGGACCAGCCGCGTCCTTCCGGAAGATCGCTCGCATGAATGACAAGCGTCGTTCCATACTTCTGTCGGTCCGCGGCCGAGATGATCTCATGGCACGAGATCAGGAAGAGAACATCCCCGCCGGTCAGCTCGCTTTTTTGCCGAACCAGTTCGACCCTGTGATTGGCCGCTGCGCCCCTCACCCACTGCTCCAGATGTGGATAGACCGGGTGCGTCGTGCTCGAGCAGAGAACTGAAACCTTCATTATCGACCATCACTGGCGATTCCGCGGAATTGTGGAACCCTGCCGAAGCGCAATTAGCATAGAAAATGCGGTCAAACACCAGTTAAGAACGCCTGCGATCACCGATGGAATTGGCCTGGTTTGCCCGCTGCCGGGTCACCCCGAACCACGTTTTCCTGGTCCGTCAGCCTTCGGCTGCGGCCGGTTCTAGACGCTATCCAGCGATCGCATGGCTTTCCGCACCCGGGAGGTGCCCAGCCCGTCGACAAGCGCTCGGGCGGCCTGTCCCATCGCGCGGGTCCGCGCGGGATCGTCCAGCATCGACCGGAGGGTTCCCGCAACCTGATCCACCGTGACCGAACCCGCTGAACCGAGATAGGCGGCCGCGCCGCAACCGGCGAGTGCGGTCAACGCGCCGGTCTGATTATCGGCGATATCAACCGCGATGGTTGGCAGCGCGAGACAGCAGCGCTCCCAGCTCATCACGCCGCCCGCCCCGATCGCGAGGTCGGCGCGCGTCATCAGTTCGGCCATGTTGTCCGCGCCACGGTGCAACTCGGCGAGCGGCATTTCCCGGCAAAGATCCGAAATCGAATCGGCGTGCGGATTGCTCAGTCCGATCGCGACGTCGACGGCAAGCCAGGGCAGCGACAGGCTTTTGATGGCGGATAATGCCTTCGCAGTCTCGTTGCCGGGATCGGAGCCGCCGTAGCACACGAGGATGCGGCCCACCTTGCCGCTCCGCTCCGTCAGCGATTCGCGTTGCCTTGCGAATTCCCGGCGAAGCAATGCATAGGCCGGACCCAGCAGCGGCCGGCAAGTTGGAGGCAAGTGACCGCGATAACGATGCTCCATGTCCAGAACCAAATTCTGGTCAAGCAGGATGTCGCAGTCGTGGTTCCGATCGGCAAGGTCATCGATCGCAAGGATGCGAGGCGCACATTTGCGCTGCATGCGCTCCCATCTCGCATCAAGTGCATAGTGATCGACGATGAGCCAGTCGACCGTCCCGATGCGATCGATCGCGTCCAATGTCTGCCCGGCGTCTTTTTGCCAGGTCGTCGGCAGCCAGGGCGCATAGGCGGTTCCGTCTGCCTCCGGAGCGTCCGGACGGCGGTCGGGATCCGGCAGCAGCCGCACGGAATGCCCCTCGCCTTCGATCAGGCTTGTCAGGCGAGCCGCATGGCTGCGCAACAGGAAGAATACGTTTGCGCCGTCGTCGGCCAAATCGCGGGCCAGGCTGAGGCACCTCATGAGATGCCCCATGCCCATTTCGGTGGAAGCATCGACGCGGACGACGACCCGTTGCACCGCCTTCATCAAGCTGGCCTTGGATATTTCGGATGTCTGCTCATGGAGAAGGTCGACCCGTCACAATGGCCGTGCTATCCGCCGACCCACGAACCAGCCGCCAATGTCCGGTTCAGGTCGCGCCGTAGCGACACTTGAACCATCGCGCCACACTCTATAATCCCGGACACCAGCAAAGCAACAATCCAGCAAGATATGCCCCCGCGCAACGACAATATGATCCTGATCACCACGCTCGCCGAATATCAGACCCGGTTCTGGATTCCCGTGGCGCAGCGCTTGCGCCGCGCGGGGAGCGAAGTGCAACTGCTTGCATTCGACGATCGCAGCGCGGAAATGGCGGAGGCGCAAGGTATCCCGGTCGTCAACATGTACCGGACCGGCCTTCAGGATGGCGCCCCGGTCGATGACCCCCAGGCCTTTGCGGCAAGGATCGCCGATTACGGCCTGGATGGAACCAACTTCCTGTTCAGCCACGAACGCGTCACGTTTGGCATTCGCGATACCGCCGCGCTACGCCGGCGGTTCATGATCTACACCAACGCAATGGAAGTCGCGCTCGACCGCCTGGCGGCCGCGGGGCGGCAGGCGATCGCGGTTCAGGAGCTCGGCGGATTCCTCTCTGTCATCGCCTGCTTCTACGCCGCGAAGAAGCGCGGTGTCCAAAACTGGTTCATCGAGCCGTCGTTCTTTCGCGGCAGGCTTTACTATACGCCGGACAGTCTTGCTGCCCCCGATACGATGCGGACGCCGGCGGACGCGGTCTCCACTGACGTGCGCGCCTACCTTGACGAAACCTTGCGGCAGCAATCCATTGTGATTCCGCAAAAGGACCGGCACCAATATTCGGCGGCGTTCAACAAGATCGCCAACGCGCGGAACGCGCGCCGCCTGGTCGAGAAGCTCTGGGACCAGTTCGCACTCGGCAAGCATCAGGAGTTCGGACATAACCTCCGCCACGCCCGGGCGCATGCCGCCATGGCGGTTGGCGCGACGCGGCTGCGAAAACTCTATCGCCCGATGCCGGACGCGCCGTTCGTCTACTACCCCCTGCACGTACCGGCCGACATGGCGCTGACGCTTCGCTCGCCGGAGTATCTCGACCAGGTCGCGACCATCGACTTCCTGCTACGCACCATTCCGGATACGCACGTCCTCGTCGTGAAGGAGCATCCGGCCCAGATCGGCGCGATTCCCGCCGGCCGCCTGTTCGAACTCGCGCGCCGCTTCGATAATTTCATCCTGCTGCCGCCGCAAACCAACAATTACACCGTGCTTGGCCGCGCCGATGCGATTGTCTCGGTCAACAGCAAATCGGGCGCCGAAGCGGTGCTGCTCGGCAAGCCCGTCGTGGTGATGGGCGATGCATTCTATCGCTCCTGCCCGCTGGTGTTCGCCGTCGATCGTCTTGCGGACGTTCCGCAGCGGCTTCGCGACGCCCTGGCCGCGCCGCCGTTCGACCCTGCCGATACCGCGCCCTATTTCGAAACCGCCTGGCGGCAATCGTTTCCCGGCGAACTTTATATCAGCGATCCCAAGCAGCTCGACACATTTTCGGGTTCGTTGCTGTCTGCGATCAGCGAACCGCGCCGCGCGGATTGAAAGGCTTCTCCATGGCGCTCGTTTCGATCATCACCCCATCGTGGAACGTGGCGCCGCTGATCGGCGAAACCATCGCCTCGGTTCAGGCCCAAACCATGACGGACTGGGAGCTATTGATCGCCGATGACTGTTCGACGGACCAGACCGCCGCGATCGTGGAAAGCCACGCAGCGCAGGATCCGCGGGTCAAGCTGATCCGCCAGCCCCGCAACGGAGGTCCGGCGCTGGCCCGCCAGGCCGCGATCGAGCGGGCACAGGGCCGCTTCATCGCGTTTCTCGACAGTGACGATCTGTGGCTGCCCGCCAAGCTCGAGCGGCAGATCGCCTTCGCGCAAGCGAAGCGTGCGGCGCTGAGCTATACGGCATTCCGCCGCATCAACGAGACGGGATCGGTCACCGGCCGCCTGATCGAGATGCCGGCCTCGTTGAACTATGAGCAACTGCTCAAGAATACCTCGATCGCCACCCTGACGGCGCTCGTCGATCGCGACGTCGCGGGCAACATCGCCATGAAGAACGAGCCGTATGACGATTTCTGCCTCTGGCTGAGCATCCTCAAGCCGGGACATGTCGCCCACGGACTCAACGAGGACCTCGCCCGCTACCGCGTGCGGGGCTCATCGGTCTCCAGCCGCCCACTCCGGTCCGCCGGCTGGGTCTGGCACATCTACCGCAACGTGGAGCAGCTTTCGCCGATCAAATCCGCTTGGTGCTTCGCGCATTGGAGCGCGCGCGCCTGGCTGAAGCGGCGAGAGTTCTGACGAACGAGCCCCTCCAGACCGTTTCGAATTCGAAACCCCGCACGGGTCCGAGACCGGATGTTGGGCGTAGTTGCTGCATCGGTGACCCGCCAGCCCTCCCGTTCCCTTCGGGCGACCGGCCCGGCCGTCCTTACAATCAGCGCGACTGAAACCAGCCAGGAGCACGCGCCGCCGGACAGCTCGCGCGCGAAATCGCCTCCATTGGGGCGCGCCTGGGTTTCGCTCCCGCTGCAAGGCAGGGCGAACTGTTCCATCAGGGACTTACCAGGGGATTTCGGTATTATAGCACCGCATTGCCGGACAATGCTATTGGCGAACTTTGCCGTTGCCGATACCACTCCGCCAGCCCGTCACATGACGTGACGCAAGCCAGCCGCTCGAATCGGCAACCCGGGAATCACGATGGCGTTTGACCGAAACTACAACGACAGCCGCATCCTCGTCACCGGCGGCGCGGGCTTCATCGGATCCCACCTCAGTGAACGGCTGCTCGCCGCGGGCGCGGAAGTGGTGTGTGCGGACAACTACTTCACCGGCAGCCGCAAGAACATTGCCCACCTGCTGTCAAACCCGATGTTCGAGGCGATCCGGCACGACGTGACGTTTCCGCTCTACATCGAGGTCGACGCGATCTTCAACCTCGCCTGCCCTGCCTCCCCGATCCACTACCAGCGCGATCCGGTGCAGACCACCAAGACCAGCGTGCATGGCGCGATCAACATGCTAGGTCTCGCCAAACGTCTGCGGGCGCCGATCTTTCAGGCCTCGACCAGCGAGGTCTATGGCGATCCCCTGATCCATCCGCAGACCGAGGATTACTGGGGCAACGTCAATCCGATCGGGATTCGCTCGTGTTACGACGAGGGCAAGCGCTGCGCCGAGACCCTGTTTTTCGACTATTGGCGGCAACATGCCCTGCCGATCAAGGTTGCGCGCATCTTCAATACCTATGGTCCGCGGATGCAGCCAAACGACGGCCGGGTCGTTTCATCCTTCATCGTCCAGGCGCTGAAGGGCGACCCGATCACCGTGTTCGGCGACGGCGGCCAGACCCGCTCGTTCTGCTATGTCGACGACCTCGTCGAGGCGATTACCCGGCTGATGCTGACCGGCGAAGATTGCACCGGACCGCTCAATCTCGGCAACAATTCGGAATTCACCATTCTGGAACTGGCTGAGAAAGTGATCAGTTATACAAATTCGCGCTCGAAGCTCATTTTCGAACCGCTGCCGCAGGATGATCCGCGGCAACGCCAGCCTGATCTGTCGAAGGCGAAGGCGCTGCTGAATTGGGAACCGAAGGTTGCGCTCGCTGACGGTCTGAAGGAGACCATCGCTTATTTCAGGCGCTCGCTCGAACTGTCGTAGGTCGGACGGAGCCAATTTCGTTTTAGTCACCTCGCACGGCGGCGCGATGTCCATGATGCACTCGTCAGAAAGCAGGCGCGCTCCAGACATTATGGAACGCATTCGGCTGGCGTCCGGCTCGCGCTTCAGCCTGTACGTGCTGGTGTGCCTTCATATCATCATTTACTGTACCTCGCTAGTCCAGGTTGCAAATTGGCAATCGTACATGTTGTACGAAGCCACGCTGGTCAACTACGCGATTGCTGCGGTCGGAGCTTTTTCTACCGTCTCGCTATTTTTCATATTCGCCCGCTTCAGCTTTGGTTACTTCGTCGGCTTCAGCCTGTTCACGATGGTACTCGGCTTCATCTGGCTCAACAACTTCTCCAAACTCAACTACAATCACGGGATGGCGGGCCTTTCGGCCGCCGCTTCGGCGGTGCTATTTCTGTTTCCCGCCCTCCTTGTCAAGGCGCCCGCCAAACAGATGTACGTGCTGTCGCCTCGTGCCCTCGAATACTTTCTGAAGTTCATTCTGGTGCTGGCGCTGGGCACGATCGCGGCGGCCTCATTCTACAATTTCAGACTGGTGTCGATCAGGCAGATCTACGATTTTCGCAACGAACTCAATTTTCCGGCGCCGATACGTTACCTGACCGGAATTGTATCCACCGTGCTGCTGCCGTTCGCCTGCGCCTGTTATCTGGCGCTCAATCGCCGCTGGTGGGCTGCCGTGCCCCTCATTCTGATGCTGCTGTTCTTTCCGATCACGCTCAGCAAATTTGCGCTTTTTTCGACGGCGTGGGTCGTTATCTTGCTGGTGCTTTCGAGGATTTTCGAGCCCAGGGCCGCAACCATCCTCTCGATTCTCCTGCCGATGCTTCTCGGCGTGATCCTGATGGCAGCGTACCTCAACAGCTATACGCTGTATTATTTCGGCCTAGTGAATATCCGAATGATGGCGACCCCATCCAGCGCCATGGATATCTACAACGACTTCTTCTCAAGTCACCCGCTCACCTGGTTCTGCCAAATGTCCTTCCTGAAGCCGTTGATGAGCTGTCCCTATCAAGAGCAGCTATCGATCGTGATGGAGAAGACCTACCGGCTCGGCAACATCAACGCGTCCCTGTTTGCGACAGAGGGGATCGCCTCGGTCGGACTGTATCTCGCGCCGCTGGTGGCGCTCGCATGCGGACTTGTCATCGCGCTCGGCAACCGCGTGTCGGCCGGACTGCCGCCGGAATTCGTGCTGATCTCGGCTGCGCTGCTTCCCCAGACCTTTCTCAATGTGCCCTTTACGACGGCATTATTGACACATGGCGCCGGGTTCCTGTTTCTGCTGTGGTACATCATGCCCCGCACGATGTTCGATCGAAAGATCGAAGCTGCGGCTTCGTGACCGGAGGGGTTCGATGCAAAGCGTTCTGATCACCGGCGGCGCAGGCTTTATCGGCCAGAACCTGGTGCACGCGTGGCGGGCCGCGCGGCCGGCCGACCGCCTGACCGTGGTCGATGCGATGACCTATGCGGCCAATGTCCGCAGCCTGGAGCCGCTGATTGCCGATCGCAGTATCCAGTTCGTGAAGGGCGACATCGGCGACGCGGGGCTGATGCAGCGCCTGTTCGACGAGCGCAAATTTTCCCGCGTGGCGCATCTCGCCGCCGAGTCGCATGTCGACCGTTCGATCAGTGATCCCGAAGCCTTTCTGCAGACCAACGTGCTCGGCACATTCACGCTTCTGAAGGCGGCGCTCGATTGCTGGCGCGCGGCGGCGATGCTCAATGAGGCGCGATTTCTCCACGTTTCGACTGACGAAGTCTATGGCTCGCTCGGCCCGATCGACCCCGCCTTCACGGAAGCCTCGCCCTATCGTCCGAATTCGCCTTACGCGGCGAGCAAGGCGGGAAGCGATCACCTGGTCCGTGCCTTTGTCGCGACCTATGGCATGCCGGCGCTGATCACGAACTGCTCCAACAATTACGGCGCCTATCAGCACCCGGAAAAACTCATTCCGCTGATGATCATCCATGCGCTGGAAGGCAAGCCGCTGCCGATCTATGGCGACGGCTCCAACGTCCGCGACTGGCTGCACGTGTCAGATCATTGCGACGCTCTGATGAACGTGATCGAGCGCGGCCGCACCGGCGAAACTTACAATGTCGGCGGCGGCAACGAGCGCAACAACCGCGACGTGGTGGGAGTGATCTGCGATACGATCGATGCCGCCTTCGCAGCTAACGCTCGCCTCGCCTCGCGCTTTCCGTCCTGTCCCGCAGCTAGCGCCAGCTCTTGCCGCACGCTTGTCACCTATGTAACGGATCGCCCCGGCCACGATCACCGTTATGCAATCGATGCCACTAAGCTAGCGACCGAACTCGGCAACCGATGCAGCGTCGGTTTCGAGAGCGGACTGAACCAGACCGTGCAGTGGTATCTCGACCACGAGCCATGGTGGCGTGACGTCATCAGCGGCTCCTACCAGGCGTGGATCGACAAGAATTACGGCTTCCGGCGCACGGTCTAGCCATTCATGCGCATCCTCGTGCTCAATGCGGACTACCCGCGCTTCCTGAGCTGGCTGTATCGCCGCCAGCCAGGACTCGGAAGCGCCGGTTACGCGGCCCAGATGGCGGCGCGGAACGCCAGCCTGTTCGGCGTCGCCGATTTCTACTCGCGGAATTTTTCCGCCCTCGGCCATTCGGCGGCAGAGATCCACGTCAACAATGCCTGGCTGCAGACGGCATGGGCGCGCGAGCACGGGATGAACGTCGTAACAGCGGGCCCCGCCACCCCGAGCGGCAGCTCCTCGCTTCCAGCCTGGCTGCAACGCGCCGTGACGCCGTTGAAGCCGATGCTGCGGCCATTGGCCCGCAAGGTTGGCCTCAGCCCCAGCCTTGATGCGCAGGCCGAGGCAATCCTGCTGGCCCAGATCGAGGATTTCAAACCTGACGTGGTGCTCAACCAGGACACGTTTCACGTCGACCCGCAGCTGATGCGGCGCATCAAGGCGATCGGCAACCCGATCCTGATCGGGCAGATCGGGATCGCGCCGTCGCGCGGCGTGGACTGGTCCGTCTACGATCTGATGATGTCGCAGCTGTCGGCGACGGTGGATTTCTTTCGTCGTCTCGGCGTGCGCGCGGAAGTCAATCATCTGGCGTTCGAGCCCGCCCTGCTCGAAGCGCTGCCGCCGGCGCCCGCCATGGACATCGGGGTTTCCTTTGTCGGCACGGTCTCGCCGGACCACCAGCAGCGGATCGCGCTGCTCGAGGCCGTTGCCGATCGTTACGATCTCAAGCTGTTCGGCAACACGCCGCGGACGCTGCCAGCCTCCTCCCCGCTGCATCGCTGCTTTCAAGGCGAAGTCTGGGGCGCCGAGATGTATCAGGCGCTGCGGCGATCGAAGATTACGCTCAATTCCCACATCGACATGGCGGGACGGGAAGCCGGAAACATGCGGCTGTTCGAGGCCACCGGCGTCGGCGCTTTCCTGCTGACTGATTTCAAGGACAATCTGCATACCTTGTTCGCGCCGGATCGCGAGGTCGCGGTATGGCGCTCGGTCGACGATTGTCTCTCAGTTATCGACAGTGCGATCGGCGCCGCCGAGAGCCGCGCGACGATCGCCCGCGCGGGCCAGGCCAGAACCATGGCGCAACACACCTACCGCCATCGCGCCGCGGAGATCCTGGGTTTCGTCGAAACGTTGCGGGCGCCGCGATGAAGCTGCCGCGCCTTGTCAGGCAGATCGGCCAGCGCGTCGTCAAGGCGGCGCCGATCCTGCGCCGGCATATCCTGACCTCGACCGACTACAAGGTGCTTGGCGGCGTCGACGAGGTACGTCGCGCCGCCGCATCGTCCGAGGGCTGGCTAGCGGCGCGCACCGTGGCCCGTCAGGAACGCGCCTACCTCGCATTGATCGGCGACATGAAGAATGGTGAACCGCGGCTCGATTTCACCGTCGCCGCCGAGGCCGTCATGGCGACAGGCATTGCCGTCCCCCGCCTGCTCGAGGTCGGTTGCGGCAGCGGCTATTATTCGGAAGTGTTTGCCGATCTCGTCCCCGGCGGCGTCAGCTATACCGGCATCGACTATTCGGAGGCGATGATCGCGCGCGCCCGTGCCCGTTATCCGTCCGTTACTTTCGCGGTGGCGGACGCGACCCGGCTGGCGTACCCGGACGATGCATTCGACATCGTCTTCAACGGCGTGTCGCTGATGCACATCATCGACTATCAGGCGGCGATCCGCGAAGCCGCGCGCGTCGCCGGGCGTTACTGCGTGCTGCACACCGTTCCGGTGTTCGACGACTACCAAACCACCTATTTGAGCAAATTTGCCTATGGCGCGCCGGTCGTCGAGATCGTGTTCGGCAAGAGCGAATTGATGTTGCTTTGCCGGGACGCCGGGCTGCGGCTTGAGCGCGAATGGCCGTGCATCCCCTATGACGTATCCGAGGTGACGGGCCATCACTCGACGACCGAAACCTACCTGTTTTCGAAGGCGCGCTGACCGGGGGGTGAACATCCGCGGAATCATAGCGGCGCGATAATCGTCCTTACGAAGGGGCTGAGCACGTTGTCGATCAAGGCAAGCTCCTTGATCTGGCCAAGACTCGCCCAGCAAAACATCGCCATGTCGGACTCGATCACGTTCTCATCATCGACAAAGACGATGATGTTCTCGTTCGACTTGCGCCAGAACCGGCCACCCTCTTCATTGTGCTCTGCCCGATAGATGATGCGAACGCCGGACTTGGCGGTGAGCACCTCCAGCATCGGCGAAAGCTTTCCACCATGCGCGCGCCTGATGTTGGACCACGTGCTTTGAACGGAGGGAGAGAGCTGAAGCACGCCAATATTTCCCGGTTCCGCCTTGGCGTACAGCAGGAACTGAACACCCTTCTCCGGCGTCTCGCGCGCGATCAGCCCGAGAAGCCCGCCCTCCGGCTGGGTGTAGATTGGCTGGTCCCATGACGCGACCTCGCGCAGGTCGCCGCTCTCGATCCGAACGCCCTCGACCCCGAAAAACTGCCCGGTCTTGTGCCGCACATTGCCTTGCGCGTCACACGACCAGCCGCGAACCTCATCGAGCCCGATCAACTCGGCCTTGAACCGGATCGCCCGGCAGCGCTCTTCCCGCCACGCCAGGATCGGCGCGGGATCCGTCGGCTCGATCGCTTTGGAAGCTGCGAGCCGCCCGCGAAACCAGTCGAGATGCGCGCGCTCGGCCATCAAACCACGTCCCTGAGCACTTCGATCACGGTATCGATTTCCTCGTCCTTCAGGTGCGGATACATCGGCAGCGAGAAAATGCACTGCGCCTTGCGCTCCGCAACCGGAAACTGCCCCTCACGATAGCCGAGATCGGCGCTGCCCCGCATGGTGTGAATCGGCCAACGATAGGACACATTACAGTTGATGTCGCGCTTCGCCAGCCGCTCCAGCACCCCGTCGCGGTCCGTTGGGTGTTCTACCACGTAGACATAATAGGAATGGCGGCTATGGGCGCTCTCGCGCGGCAGCACGAGGCCGCTTCCGGCGAGACCCTGCTTGTAGCGCGCGGCGATCTCCCGCCGCCGCTCGATCCAGCCATCGATGCGCGGCAGTTTCAGCGACAGGATCGCAGCCTGCACCTCATCGAGACGCGAATTGTAACCGTGGCGCTCGGAATAGTACTGCGTTTCCATGCCATAGAAGCGAAGGCTGCGCGCCAGCCGGATCGCCGCCTCGTCGTTGCTCAACACCATGCCGCCGTCGCCATAGGCGCCCAGCACCTTTGTCGGGTAGAACGAGAACGCCGAGGCATGACCGACGCTGCCGGATTGATGATTTTTGTAAAGCGCGCCCTGCGATTGCGCGCAGTCCTCCATCACCTTCAGCCCGTGCCGCTTGGCAATCGCCATCAGCGGATCGAGATCGACGCACTGGCCGTACAGATGCACCGGCACGATCGCCTTCGTGCGCGGCGTAATCGCCGCCTCGACCTGATCGACATCCATCAGGAAATCGTCTTCGCGCACGTCGACGAACACCGGCCTGGCCCCGAGCGTACGGATGGCCGAGACCGTCGGCACGGCCGTATTGGGCACGGTGATGACTTCGTCTCCGGCCTTGACCCCCAGGGATGCCAGCGCGATGTAGATCGCGTCAGTTCCGCTGTTCACGCCGACGCCGCCCGCGACCCCCAGATAGGCGGCCATCTCGCGCTCGAATTTGACGCCTTCCTGTCCGAGCACCAGCCGGCCCGAGCGAAACACCCGATCGACGGCAGCGAGTATCTCGTCGCGCAGTTCGTCGTATTCCCGCAGATAGTCCCACACGTTGATTGGCATTGTCTCTCACACGCGCTGATGCGCCGGATTCTGGGATGCGAGCGCCGTCGCGATCATGTCCCGGCATCGGGCATCGCTCAAGAGATCACGGTGAAAGCTCTCGTGATCGCCGCCGTCGATCGCCGACGCCACCGCTGCAAGGAAGCGAGCAAAGGTATCGGCTGGCTCGAACGTCACGACATCATCGACATTGCGTACGCGCCGGCGCCATTCCATCTGATGATCGGCGGGCGGGGTAAAGACGCGCTCTATTAACACAGACCCCGAATGGCCCACAACGAGCAAGCGATTCTGATACTCGCCCTCGAAGCTGAAATGGCCGGAAAATGCGCCGCCATTGCCGAGCCGGGCCAGCACCGAAAAGCCCATGTCGACACCGGTTTCCGGATGCCGGCCGCCGGCCAGGGCCGTGATCTCCGACGCCGCCCCGCCGCCGAGGATTCGCGTCGTTGCGGCGGCATAGGGCCCCATGTCCAGCAGGCAGCCGCCGCCCAGCTCGCGATGATTGCGAAAATTGCCGATCGGCAACGGCGGAATGATGAATTGCGCGGCTGCCTGCGTCAGCGGACCGTGCTCGGCGACGAAGGCCGCAAGCGACTCGAATTGCGGATGATGGCCGAACACCGTCGCCTCCGCGACGGCGCGATTGACGCGCCGCGCCTCGTCAACGGCGCGCTCGCTGCCCGCCAATGTCATCATCGCCGGCTTGTCGACCACGACGTGCTTGCCGGCGGCCAGCGCCGCCATCACCCAGTGCTCATGCATCGCATTCGGCAGCGAAAGATAGACGAGGTCCGAATCGCTGTCGCGCAACGCCGCGGCATAATCGTTGAAGAAGCGGCCCTGCTTCGGCCAGCCTTCAGGCTGCGGCCGGCTCTTGCTTGCGATCGATATCTGCGCAATGGCTTCGACTTTTGCCGCGGCTGGTATCACCCGCCGCTCGACGATCGAGGAATAGCCAAGGATCAGCAGCCGCATGTGCGAAGAATCTCTCAAAGGAATTGCTCGGACTACCGGGCCGCGATAGCCCGGCCGGTCAGAATATCAAGGCCCCGGTTGGCTATCATTCTCGTCTTCCGGAACGCATTGGATAGGCGATCGCCAGGCGTGGTGACAACCGGCTTTCGGATTGTCTCGATCTGTTGCTCTTTCAGAAGAGGCACCACCACCCGTTCCGCTTCCGCGAGCGCCGCCGTGTAGGGCTCGTATAGTTTGTGCTTCATCAGGCTGGAAAACGGCGCATGATACAGCCGGTGGCTGTTGAAGTAATACCCGCCGCTGCGCTTGACCCCGAAAAAATGAAAGAACAGCAGCTTGTATCGCTGCTCGATCTCGACCTCGCCGTCGTTCCACTGCAGATGATAATCGGCAAAATTCCAGGGCGCGAGATTGGCCCCGAGATGCGATATGACATGGACGCCGCCAAACATTTCCGGCAATCGATCAAGGTAGCGCTGGTCAGCGAAGCGGTCACCCTCCACCCGGTCATAGCACCATTCGATGCAGCGCTCGCGCCACCAGCGCAAGGCCTGGATCCCGTCATCGCGTCTGCGAACGCTGACCCAGCCGACATTGTAGAGTCCGAACCTGCGCTGGCCTTCCAGCCCGCGGGCGAAACGATGCGGAACGATGCCGAACGCCGCGTCCTTCATTTCATCGTAGATCGGATCGGGTGACGCGAAGAAGAAGAGATCGCTGTCGAGATAGGTGACCCACTCCGCATCCGGCTTGCTGTTCAACACGAAAAGCATCCAGGCCGGAGAACACGTGAAATAATACTCGATCAGGCTGCGCGTGGACCGCGTGGCCGCGACGTCGGGGTTGGCGCATTCGAAGTCCGCCAGCCGCACCGGTATCAGATTGGGCAGATCGAGCACAGTCAGAGCCTGGTGACAGGCCTCGCTCAGGCACAGCACCCAGAGCTCCGCACCCGGCGCATGCCGCTGCAACGAACGGTAGAGCGCCAGCCCGCGTGGCAGGTAGTTGTGATCGAAATAGGTACAATAGGCGCGGTTGGCCATGATCCCCGTCGCAGCTCAGGTCGCGAATTGCGCCGGTGCGTCACCGACATTGCGTCGGAAAGCGCCGCAATGGGCCATTCCTATCGCACCCGCTGCGATGGTGCAACGCGCGCTTGTTCGCATAAACCATTGAAATATTTCCGTTATGAGGAACGGAAAGCATTTTGTGCGCCGGTTGGCGCGTGCTAACGAGGCCCCTCCACCCTCGCCAACCATGAAGAGTTCGGCGCATGAATCGCAAAGGCATCATTCTGGCCGGCGGCCGCGGCACGCGGCTTTATCCGCTGACGCTCGCGACCTCGAAGCAGCTATTGCCGGTCTACGACAAGCCGCTGATCTATTATTCGCTCACCACGCTGATGATGGCGGGCTTGCGCGAGCTTCTGATCATCACCACGCCGGAGGAAATCGACCAGTTCAGGCGCCTGCTCGGTGACGGACGGCAATGGGGCATCGAGATTTCCTTTGCCATCCAGGATCATCCCGGCGGCATCGCGGAAGCTTTCCTGATCGGGCGGGATTTTCTCGCCGGCGGATCCTCCGCGCTGATTCTGGGCGACAACATCTTCTATGGCGACAATCTGCGGGCGCTGCTCCGCACCTCCGCGCAGCAGAGCCGCGGCGCGACGGTGTTCGCGTGCTGGGTCGACGATCCCGAGCGCTATGGCGTCATCGAGTTCGATCTTTCTCATCGGCCGTTGCGGATCGTGGAGAAGCCGAAAGCGCCGAAATCCAACTACGCCGTGACCGGTCTCTATTTCTACGACGAACGCGTCGTCGACGTCGTGCGCGAGATGAAGCCGTCGCCGCGCGGGGAACTCGAGATCACCGACGTCAACCAGTGGTACCTGGAACGCGGCGAGCTTCACGCCGAACGTTTCGGCCGCGGCTACGCCTGGCTCGACGCCGGCACGCATGAATCGCTGCTCGAGGCATCGCAGTTCATCCACATCGTGGAAAAGCGCCAGGGACTGAAAATTGCCTGCCCGGAGGAAATCGCGTTCAGCCAGGGCTTCATCGACACCGAGCAGTTGCTGCGCCTCGCCGAGCCGATGAAAAACACCGGCTACGGCCAATACCTCATTCGCCAGGCGACGATTCCGCGCTAGCGCGGTATGGCTGCAGTCAGTCTGGTGCGCACCCTTTCGATCACGAGCGGACTGGCCGCCACCGCAACGATTGCCAGCCATAGCCCGCATTCAACGAAGAACCGCAACGGTTCTGCCAGCGGAATGGCCAGCCGGATCGCCGTTCCCAGTGCCCAACCGGCAAGCGTCACCGTGACCATCACCGCGGCCAGGAACAACAAATGCCGCAGCGGATGCTGCAGCGTTTGCCGAATGATGGTCCGTCCCAACACACCGAACTGGATCAGGAGCTCGCTGGCGACGACAGCAATGGCCGCCCCAAGCAGGCCGATCGAGGGAATCAGGATCGCCGACAGCACGAGGAACAGGACGAGCTGCAGCGCCTTGGCCCGCAGCAACAATTGCCCTCGATCGCTGTAATTCGCGTAGCCCACTGCGAGGATCGAGGGGGCCACCGCAACCGTACCGATCAGCAACACAAAGGTGAGCGGGCGGTCGTAAGGGATGGCCCCGTGCGTCCAAAGCGCGAAGAAATCCTGCCAGAACGGCAAGAGGCCCGAGACCACCACGCTCGCCAGCAGCGCCACCAGCACGGAACCGCACGCGTAGAGGCTCTGCAGCCGCTGCCAATCGCCGACGGCATAATCGTGACCGAGTTCGGCGGCCAGGGGAAGGGTCGTCTGGATGCAAAGCACCCGTATCAGCCCGGCAACGACACGGGTCAGGCCCCATTGCGCTACCGCGACCCGGTCGGACACGAGCGCGCTGACCAGCAGTACCGGCAGATTGAGCAATGCGAGATCGGCGGCGCTTGCGACCGCGAACGGGACCGCTTTGCGGAATTGGCCGGCGATCCAGCCCGCCGAACACGTTGCGCGCAGCCCGCGCAAAAACGGAAACAGCCGCGGGGCATCCGACATCAGGAGATAGGCCGCAACCAGCACTTGCGCCGCGACATAGACGAGGGTGACGTAAAACAGGCTTTGGCTCAGCGCGACGGCCACGAGTTGCCCAAGCAGGGCTCCAAGCATCCCGAGATTGACGAACTTGACCGCCCTTCCGTAAAGACCGCGCGCGCGGTAAAGCGCCGCTGCAATATTGACCGGCAGCGTGAGGAGCGTGCCAACGATCATCGCGCCGAAGGCCAGGTCAAATTGCGCGATCGCGCCAAAGCCCAGCATCGCAGAGGGCGGAAGCACATGAATGAGAATCAGCGTGACGACAGCGAGCGTCCCCGCCAGCCCAAAATAGATCCGCCGCAATTCGGCATAGAACTGCCCGGTACGACGATCGCTGTCGACGCTGGACTTGAACGCAAGAAAACGGTTGATCGCGCGAAATTGCAGCCCGGCATCAACGATCAGAACGAGATTCCCGGCGGCATAGATCGCCAGCCACGCGGCGAGCACGTCGTTCGACCAATAGTGCAGGAAGATGGGGACCAGCGCGACCTGCTGCGTGATTCCCAACGCCATTTGCAGGAGATTCGCCGACCAGCCTTCCGAGAGACGGCGCGCGCGGCTTGGGGAACCGGTCATCGACGCCCTCTCCGGAACGGTGCGCTCCAATGGCATGCGGTCAAGACGGCAATGGCCTAGCCATACATTTCGACCGGGGTCTGGGACGCCACAAAATACAGGTTGTGCCGCGTCGGATAGATGGTGTCCCACACGCGCACGAATTTGAAATGCGGCGTGAAGAAGCGCCGCAGATCTTCCTTGTCCTTGAATTCATACTCGTGAAGAGCATTGCTCTTCTTGCCGGTCTTGTCTTCGGTGAGCGTATAACCGCTGAGGATGCCGTCAGCGCCGAGGCGCTCGACGATCGCGCCCATGATGGTATCGATTTCCTTTTCGGTAAAATGCTCGATCGCCGCATCCCACACGATGTTGTCGAACGGCCCCTCCGGCAATCCGGCGCGGATGTCCTGCTTGATGAACGTGATATTTGGCGCGGAATTGTACCGCCTGGCGTGGGGGATTGCATCCTCGTCGAAATCGAGAGCAATGATCGACCGGGCTCTGGTCGAGTAGAAGTGCCTTGCATTGAAACCGTCGCCGCAGCAGATCTCGAGCATCCTCGAATTCTCTTTGAGGACAAGCCGGGAAAACACGCCGCGCTCGACCCACAGGCTGTTGTTCGTTGCGCCCCATTGCCAGTACTGATCGAGAAAATGATCGAACCACTCGGGCCTCGGCTTGACGCCCCATTGCACGGCAAACTGCGCAAAGTGGGTCCAACCGACCAACAGGCGCATGAACCAGTTGATACCCTTCAGGACGGATACCAGAAGCTGCTTCAACGAACATCTCCATCTTGATCGAAAAGTGCGGGATTCCGGGGCCGCTACGGCAAACGCTTTTCCGGCGTCACTAACGTATGCAACAACAATCAGCAAGCCTGCTGGGCGCGGCAGCTTCGACGCACCACGCGCTTTGGCGTCCGCGGCCGGCCAAGGCATCGGCGTCATTACAGCCAGGCGGAGATCGGCCGTTGATTCCCGGCGCAAAAACCGCCAATTTGCGCACGTTCGAACCAGGGACCCAACGCTCCCGGCAAGCACCAAAGTGAAACAGTGACAGCAGATTACATTCCGTTCAACCTGCCCTATGCCACCGGCAAGGAGATGATCTATGCAGCCGAGGCGCAGGGCAGCTACCACCTTTCCGGCGACGGGGCGTTCACCAAGCGCTGCCATCAATGGATCGAGGAACGAACCGGCTGCGCCAGGGCGCTGCTGACCCATTCCTGCACCTCCGCACTGGATATGGCGGCGCTGCTGCTCGACATCGAAAGCGGCGACGAGGTGATCCTGCCCTCCTACACCTTCGTATCGACCGCCAATGCGTTCGTTCTGCGCGGCGCGGTGCCGGTGTTCGTCGACATCAGGGAGGATACGCTCAATCTGGACGAACGGCTGATTGAGGACGCGATCACGACGCGGACGCGCGCGATCGTTCCGGTGCATTACGCCGGCGTCTCCTGCGAAATGGATTCGATCGCTGGGATCGCCCGACGCCATGACTTGAAAATCGTCGAAGACGCGGCCCAGGGCATCATGGCCGGTTACAAGAACCGGGCGCTTGGCGCGATCGGCGATCTCGGCAGCTTCAGCTTTCACGAGACCAAGAACATCATCTCCGGCGAAGGCGGCAGCCTGATGGTGCGGGATGAGGAGCTGGCGCAGCGCGCCGAGATCATTCGCGAGAAGGGAACCGATCGCGGCCGGTTTTTCCGCGGCGAGGTCGACAAGTACACCTGGCAGGATGTCGGCTCGTCATTTCTGCCGAACGAAATCACTGCCGCCTTCCTCTGGGCGCAGCTCGAAGAGGCGCAGCAGATCACCAATGAACGAGTGGTAATATGGCACCGCTATCACGCCATGTTGGAGCAGTTCGAACAATCGGAGTTGATCCGCCGGCCGATCATTCCCTCGGATTGCCAGCACAACGGCCACATGTATTACGTTCTTCTTGCCCCCGGGATCGATCGTCAGGCCGTTCTGAGCGAGCTGAAGAACGCTGGAATCCATGCGGTGTTTCACTACGTTCCGCTACACTCCTCGCCTGCGGGAATGCGTTTCGGGCGTGCGCATGGTGACCTTTCGCTAACGACCTCACTATCGGAGCGTTTGATTAGACTGCCGTTGTGGCTCGGCTTGAACGACTTGCAGCAGCAGCGAATCTGCGAGGTGCTCGGAGCCATCCTGAAGCGGCTGTCACCATCGCGGACGCCGCCCGAGTAGCCCCTTGCCTCACGTTAATTGAGGGGGCCAGACGAGGCGTGGCGCCGGTCAGCCAACCCGGGACGCCCTGTCTGTGCCTGGCGCCGGAGGCCGCCGATGGCCCCAGAAGCCATTTCGGCAGGCACTGGTGCTGGTCATCGGGATTACCCAGAGTTTCCAGCCGGTACTGCCGAAATGGCTTCTGGGTCACCTCTGCCTCGCTCAGAGTGGTCCGCTAGGCCTCCTACCCCAGGTAGAAATCCAGGGCGATCGACCTCGCAACCCGAGCGTGCTTATGGGAACAAGCACGTTCGGTCAGGTCCAACCCGCTAAATGGCTCGCGCAACCACAACCCGACTTCCGCCAGCCGCCCATCGAACGCCGGCAAGGGTCATTGCAACTTCCGACTGCAATGCCCTAAGGAGAATCTGGTTGACGGTCGAATTCAATCTGAATTCGTATGCATCCTCGTCAGCCTTGTTCCGGCGGAGTCGGCTAGCAGCCATTAGGGGCAACAATAACGCCGTGAACGAGGACGAAAATAACACCTTGAACCCGTTTTGCCGAAGCTTTGCTTCCAGTTCTCCGCGGCGGTAGCGGCGCTGATGACACGCGACCTCGTCAGCCCTGCTCCACAGCCAAGGGTGTTGCGGGACGGTGACGATTATCCCTCCGCCCTCGAGCATCGAGGCCCGCATTCCCCGGAGGACCGCTTCGTCATCCGCGATATGCTCGATCACGTCGAACGCGCCAGTGAGGTCGAAGAGACTTTCGGCCGGAATATGTCGTGCATCCATTTGTATCAATTCCGCCTCGGACGGAAGTCGCCCTTTCGCATATTCCAGGCCCGCGGGATGCAACTCCGAACCAACGACCCGATCCCACTTTCGCGATTGGGCTATTGCACGCAGCACGAATCCCGTGCCGCACCCTACCTCCATGAAGCGCCGGGCCTCTGGAAAGTACTTATTCATGAGACCCACAATGAGTTCATTGCGGGCGATGAACCAGAAATGCTCAGCCTCGAGCTGCGAAAGCTCATCGAACGACTTCGGATCGAATCCGTTGATCGTGTCGGCGAGATCCGGTGCAAACATAGACACGCCCCGCTGATGTGGAACTATGTGGCCGCAGGCATTGCATGGGCGTCCAAGCGGCCAGATCGGCTCGCCAGCAAATACCGGTTGAACCGACGCGCAAGCAGGGCAGCGACGCCCGGATGGGGACAAATCAGGCATTTATTTGTTTGCCGTGAATGGAGCCGAAGATAGAGTTGATATAGTCCGAATAGCACATTCGTGCGCCATTCTGGCAAGCCATTCAAGTTGTGGGTTTTGAGCTGTATGACCACCAGGATGCAAAGATGATCGATGCAAGAACGGCACCTTCCGGCAAGTCCTCCAGTCGCGGGACGCCAGTTGCTGAAGACAATCCAGAGCCGACCTGGTCATTTGTAATTCCGGTCTATGGCTCACCGGAAAGCCTCGAGCCGCTCTGCAGTCGGATCAAGGAATCTTGCGCAGGGATACGTTACGAGTTGATTTTGATCGACGATCGCTGCCCAAAGGGCTCTTGGCAGGAGATAGAACGACTGGCGGCGACCGATCCAGCCATTCTCGGTATCCGGCTTTCGCGCAATTTTGGGCAACACGCCGCTATTCAGGCAGGATTGTCCCGCGCAAAAGGCGAATGGGTGATCGTAATGGATTGCGATCTTCAGGACAGACCTGAAGAAGTGCCACGACTGTGGGCCAAAGCACTTGAAGGGTTCGATGTCGTAAGGGCCAAGCGTGTCACGCGAAACGATCCGGTACATCGCCGCTTCCTTTCGCGCGCGTTCTATGCGCTCCTAAGCTACCTCACTGATACTCATCAGAACCCCGAGTTTTCCAATTTTGGGATCTACAATCGAAGAGTCATCGAAACCATCACCGGCTGGGAAGAGGAATCCAAGTATTTTCCGGCGATCGTATCCTGGGTGGGCTTTTCGCAATCGACCCTGTCGGTTGAACAAGACCCCCGATTTGTAGGCCGGTCCAGCTATACCATGCGGAAACTTCTGGCGCTCGCACTGAACATCATCGTTGGCTTCTCGGACAAGCCGTTGAAGATAGTCATGGCCAGCGGCTTTCTGATGGCCCTGTTCTCCTTCGGGATCTCGTTCTTTGTTCTGGCAGCGCATCTGCTCGGCACACTAACGGTGCAAGGGTGGGCCAGCATGGCGCTTTCTCTTTGGTTTGTCGCCGGCTGCGTTATGTTCTCGGTCGGCCTTACCGGCTTGTATGTCGGTCGAATCCTCGTCGAGACAAAGGGCCGTCCGACATTTATCATCGATCGCGAGATCACAAGCCAACCAACGAGTTCGGCAACGAAAAGCTACGGCCGCTCTATCGTGAGTCACCCCGCTGTTTCATAATGACAAAATCCGGAAAAATCGTCGTATGTGCAGCCGGAATGAAAGGCTTCGCTTTCGTGGAGGGCCTATTTCAAAAGGGCGTCCAGATCGATTCCATCGTGACTTATGCGCAGGCAGATGACCGAGCCAGGAGCTTTGAACGGTTGCGCGAGCTCGCAGCCGATCGTTCCATCCATCTACTGGACGCCCGTCGCCCGGCCATCCGGTCGGAGGACTTGACCTTCCTCGTCGGCTGGCAACACCTGCTATCACAAATCACGTTGTCAACTGTGGTGTTCCACGATTCTCTGTTGCCCCGATATCGCGGATTTGCACCGACGGTGACCGCACTAATGAACGGAGATCGCGAGATCGGCGTAACTGCCTTGCAGCCCAACGATAGCGTCGACGAGGGGCCAATTATTGCGCAGCGCTCCCTGCCGATTTCCTATCCGATCAAGATAGAGGCCGCGCTGACGCTGCAGGCAGCCTTGATGACGGATTTGGCTATCGACATCGTCGATCAGTGGCGGCGAAACCAGCTCTCGGTTACTCCGCAGCAGGAGAACCACGCGACATACAGCATCTGGCGTGACGAAGAAGATTATGAGATCGACTGGTCCGCTGATGCCCAAGCGATCGAACGCTTTGTGAACGCCGTTGGCTATCCCTATACCGGCGCCCGGACTACCGTTGGCGGTATCGAAACCATCAGAATTCTGGAAGTATCGGTGGTTTCGGACATGCGTTTCGAAATTCGAGATGCCGGAAAGATCTGGAAGCTTGATGATGGTAAACCCGTCATCGTCTGCGGCGCCGGGATGATTCGAATCGAGAAATGGCGACGTGAAAACGGAACGGAGTTCGCGTTTCAACGGTTACGGACAAGGCTCGGGCCCGCCAGACCGGCTTTGTAGCGGCGATCAGAGAAACCACTTGGTAAGTGGATCACTTTCCGATCTGAGGAAACGACACCCGCCACAAGCTGAAAGCTTCGGATGATCCGATAAGCCGCAGGCTCTCTGTCGGCTCTACCGACAATGCACGCGGCGCCATGACAAAGACAGGCCCTTTATCAATCAACGTCGCGGCAATGGCGACTACGTCCGCCAAGTCGAGTACGCCCTTCGATGCCGATTCAAAGGCGTGAAATACGTGCTGTCGCTGCGTCTCGATCTTGGCCTGAAGAGCCGGATCTGTGGCGCGTCCAGGTACATGTTGCATCATATACGCGTTGAGTGTCCGGATCGGATGACGCGCTACCCACCATATTGAAGCGCAATGCGTTCCGCGATAGATTGGAATGACAATTGCGGCCGAAGAGCCCTCAGCAGCACGTGCGAACAAGTCAGCGTCCTCCTGCTTCATGCAGGATGACAATTGCGGAAGATTCACTGAAGGTCCTTTGACAAGGCTGATCGCGGCCTCTGACCAGTGCCGGCCTAGCCAGACGATCGTATGAAGGGGCACCTGGGCCAAATGCAAGCAGCCCAAGAGCACGATCGCGACATAGGACGCAACTTTGATATGGCGTTGCCGGACACTCTCTAGAACCTTGCCTTCGATCATCAATTGCAGCCCGCGTCCAGCCAGAAGAACAAAGGAGATGTTGGAGAAATACAGGAATGAGATATGGCTGAACTCCGGTGCCTGAGTCAGGAAAAATCCGGACAACCCGGCTATTCCGCAGCCCAAAAGAAGAATGTCCACACCCCTCAGATGCCCGCGCATCTGAAGAAGGCAAGCGGGAAGTGCCGGGGTCAGGAACGCGGCCTGAAACATGGCTATCACGGCAAAACCGATCATGCCTGCAGGTATGCGGCCGACTCCAATCTTCATCAGCATGTGGGGTAGCGTCAGCAAGTCCTGACTCGCCAGGAAGGTGAACGGCTGCCAGGCGATTTTGACGGTGCCGGCTCCCGAAAATCCGTCTCCAGCCGTGAAGAAGAATTGCATGCCGGCCGCGAACCCAATCATCGTCGCAACCAAATCAACGGCATTCCCGGCGAGCGTTCCTTCCTTTCGCCAGGCCGATACAGTCAGCCGAAGAACCAGCGCACATAGCACGATAGGCGTGCAAACACCTCGAGCGCCGGTGGCCAAAAAGGCAAGCGCAATGAGTACAGCAATCCGAAAGCTTCTGCCGGCAACCGTCCTGCTTTGCTGTTCCAGGACAAACGCCAGGATTAGGAAAAACAATATGATGGCAAGAAAAGGCGAAAGGATAAGATTGGCGCCGTATGGCATGAAGCTGGCGAAGACAGCGCCCGAAACAGGCGCGATCCCGACTACCCAGTACACACAA
Organism: Bradyrhizobium sp. AUGA SZCCT0283; assembly: GCF_018130385.1. GTDB lineage: Bacteria > Pseudomonadota > Alphaproteobacteria > Rhizobiales > Xanthobacteraceae > Bradyrhizobium. Next base: position 100,077 of record NZ_JAFCLU010000018.1, read on the forward strand.
AGCACCGCGAGGTATGAGATCCACCAGCTCAAGCCAACAACCGATCTGGCGAAAGCGACCATCAATACGGCCGAGGCTGCACCGAGCAGCGCGGGCCCATATGCGATTACCAGGACGTCGATGGACACGCCCGTTGTAACATTGATGCCCAGGAGCCAGAGGTGCGCAGCGTAATTGTAGGACCAGGGCGCATTCGGAAACAAAAAGTTCGGCGGTGGCCACCCGACCTCCAGCCCGCGAATGATCACCGCTTCAAAGGCGGTGTGCATGGAATACGACTCAGGGTCCGCGCTCGTGTAAAGAAATCCAAGCCCAACCAAGGCCGTACTGCAGAAGAATGCAGTGGAACCGATACAATACAGGCCGCTTCCGCTTCCTTTCCATGCGACGGGCATCGCAAAACGCGCTCGGAAAAGATCGGCTATCACGACTCCGCTTGCGGCAAGTGGCAATAAAAAGAGCAGTGACAACTGACCGAGCGGCCAAAGCAGTATGACCGCCAGGACATTCAGGGTAATGCCAAGTCCAAGCGCGAATGCGAAATAGACACCCGCCTCCGCTGTCTTCGGTAAGATGAACCGATAGAAGACCAGGCCGGGAAACAGGTTGAACAGAAATACGTATCCCAGAAACCTGATAGCCGCTGCCGTCGAGGGGTAAAGCGCATTCAGGCTGGTGAGCACGATGATGACACAGAGCGCCAGGGTAGCGACGGCGAGTACTATGAACCGCAATGCGTCTGGTCTTGTCCAGCAGATCATTCCCAACCTGTTCACAAATACGCTCAAACGAGTCAATCGCCCTGCACACTATGTTTCGGGAATGTATCGTTCAAGAGACTGCCAATAGGAAGGGTCGCTCAAGACATGATCCGCATGACACGCCGTGGCTAGACGTCCTATAACCCAGCGCACTGAGCAAAATCTCAGTTGCTCCGAGGGACCGACACCTTCCACAGCCCAAAAACCTCAGACGCCCCGACCAAATGAAGACGTTCCGGCGTCTCGATCGACAAGGAGCGAGGCGCCATCAAAAAAATGGGTCCGCGACCGACTAAGGTCTTGGCCAGCTCTATGATGTCCGACACATCCAGGATGCCTTTCGCCGCAGACTCCCACGCGTGAAACATCCGCTCTTGCTGGATCCGGATTTTGGCTTGGAGGGCCGGATCGGCGGCGCGACCGGGCACGTGCTGCAACAGGTAAACGTTGAGTGTATGGGTGGGATGGTGGACTACCCACCAGAATGCTGCACAATGCGTGGTGTGATAAATTGGAATGACAATTGCTGCCGGCGACACCGCACGAGCCACAGCGAATAGATCGGCATCGTCGTTACGCATACACGGCGCCAGCGCAGGCAGTGGTCTTGAAGACAAGCTGGCAACGCTCACCGCGGATGCGGCCAAATTTCCTCCAATCCACGCGATAGCATTGATGGGGATTTGGGCAAGGTGCAAGCACGCAAGCAACACGACCGCGACAATGGAGACTAATCCGAAGCGCAGTTGAGGTTTTGCAGTGTGGATTGTCAGCTGCAGCCCCAAGGCACCGAGAAGGGCGAATGAAATGTTGGAAAAGTACAGAAACGAGACATGACTCAGTTCTGGTGCTTCGGTAAGGAAAAATCCGGATAGTCCAGCGATCCCGCAGCCTAGCAGAAAAAACTCGACTTCCCGCGCATTCTTGCGCATGCGGATTAATGAAGCTGGAACGGCAGGGGTTAGGAATGCCGCCTGGAAGATAGCGATTACTGCAAACGCCACAATGCCTGCTGGCACTGCGGCGAAGCCCCATTTGGTCAGCGCACCCGCCAAGGTCAGCACATCCTGGCTGGCAAGTAATGTGAACGGCTGCCCGGTGATTTTGACGGTGCCTGCCCCTGAAAATGAGGTTCCAACCGTAAAGAAGAAGCGCAGCCCGAGCCCGAACCCAACGATCACGGCCACCAGATCAAGGGCGCGGCCCGGCGACCGCCCCTCGCGCCTCCAGATTGACACTGTCAGGCGAAGAGCCATCCCGCAAAGCAGAATCGGCGTACAGACGCCTCTGGCGCCGGTGGCTAGAAACGCAAGCACCACGAGGGTGACGAACCGAAAGCACCGCTCCCGAAGGCCGGAGCCTTCTTCCTCAAAAAGGAATGCAATCGTCAGAAAGAACACGATGAAGGCAACGAATGGCGACAAGATCAGGTTGGCGCCGAAAGGCATAAAGCTGGCGAGTATCGAGCCGGATATTGGCGCGATACCAACGATCCAGTAGACGCATATCGCTGGAAGATAAGCGACCCACCACGCCAAGCCAACCACATATCGGCCGAACGCGACCATAACTGCCGCCGAAGCTCCGCCCAGAAATGCCGGGCCGAATCTTGTCACCAATACGTCGATGGATGAGCCCGTTGTAAGCTTGACCCCGAGAAGCCACAGGTGCGCAGCATAGTTGTAGGACCAACCCGCGTTGGGAAACAGCAGATTTGCTGGCGGATAGCCAAATTCTAGTCCTCGAACGATGACGCCTTCGAACGCAGCATGCGACGAATAAGCGTCCGTATAGACGTCGCTGTAGGTGCCGGCATACATAAAACTAACGCCGAGCAAGGCTGTGAAACAGGCGAACGCTAGTCCGAATATCCAGGCAGGCACATTCCGAACTTCGGCGCATTCCAGCAACTCTGAGGATCGGCGAAGGCGCGCTATCCCGAGCGCGCCTGCGAAAACCGGCAGCAAGAACAAGTACTGCAGCATCGCGACCGCCCATAGCAGCGTGACCACAAGAATGTTCGTGACGATCCCAACAGCAAGCGAGAAAGCGAGGTAAACACCTAGCTCTCTCGCACCCGGCAGAAAATAGCGGGAGATGACGGCACCAGGAAGCAGGTTGAATAGCAGGACGTATCCCAAAAACCTGATTGTCGCGTCCGTCGATGGATAGAGCGAGTGCAAGCCAAGAAAGACGATTGCGAGGCACAAAACCGACGTCCCGACGATTCGTGCGAGGGATTGCAAAGAGTTGGCTGCGACGCGGCTCGGCATTTACAACCTATTGACCACGAGCCTAACTTAGTCAAATCGATGGAACGTGTGCTTCACTCTCGCTGATGGCGTCAAAGGCTGTTCGCGGCGCGATTGACACGCAGCGCCATCGCCTCGCAGGTCCGGCTTCCGCTCCCCGAGCCATTTCCGGCGACAGTGATGTCATTTTCCGTCACGAGCGATTAACTCTCGAATCGAGAGTGGCTTGGCGACGGCGACGCCGTTAGCGGATGATGAAATGGTGTAGTTCAGACTCGAGGAGATGAGCCGCGGGAGAGGCGATGGCATCGTGCTTGAGGGAGTCAAGCACCAGTTCGATGGGAGCAATGGCGGATTCAGATAGGGACGAGTAAAATTCATCCGAAGTGATCGATCGATGATCACTCGCGGGCTGGTCGGACAGCGCCCCCCCAGTTTGGCTGAACTCGGCGGCGAACCTGAACGTATCGTTTGTTCCACCCGAATTCAGGAAGGCGCTGCCAATCCCCTCCGGTGCAACAAGAGTTTGTGACGTGACCGCTGCAGCTCCTACCGTGCTATCGCCATTCAGGTCCTGCTGAAAACTGGTCTCCAGCGATTTCAGTGTAGCGCTGCTGCCGGAATAGACGGCATAGGAGATGAAGTTGCCGTTGCTGTCGGTATTCCAGATCGAGAATTGATTTCCGGCGGCGTATTTCAAGGCCACCTGGTAGCCGCCCGCCGTCTGTTCCACGGCAATGGGCACATAAGGATCGAACTGACCAACTGTGACCGCCGCGCCACCATATTTCAGCGTCGGGCCGTTGCCGCTGCTGATGTTGTTCAAATAGTAATTGCTATCGACCTGGACCAGGCTGGTCGATCCCAGTGCCTCGATTACCGTGCTGGGAACACCAATCGTTCCGTCACCGTTCAGGTCTTGGTGAAAACTGGTCTCCAGCGATTTCAGTGTCGTGCTGTTGCCGGCGTAGACGGCATAGGAGATGAAGTTGCCGTTGCTGTCGGTATTCCAGATCGAGAATTGATTTCCGGCGGCGTATTTCAAGGCCACCTGGTAGCCGCCTGCCGTCTGTTCCACGGCAACGGGCACATAAGGATCGAACTGCCCAAGTGTGACCACGACGCCACCATATTTCAGCGTCGGGCCGTTGCCGCTGCTGATGTTGTTCAAATAGTAGTTGTTATTGACCTGGACCAGGCTGGTCGATCCCAGTGCCTCGATTACGGTGGCGGGAGCGCCGATCGTTCCGTCGCCGTTCAGGTCCTGGTGAAAGCTGGTCTCCAGCGATTCCAGTGTCGTGCTGTTGCCGGCGTAGACGGCATAGGAGACGAAGTTGCCGTTGCTGTCGGTATTCCAGATCGAGAACTGATTTCCGGCGGCGTATTTCAAGGCCACCTGGTAGCCGCCGGCTGTCTGCTCCACGGCAACGGGCACATAGGGATCGAACTGTCCCGCTGATACCGCCACGCCGTTATATTTCAGCGTCGGACCCGAGGTGGTGCCATTGGCATAGAGATAATAGGTGCCGCCGATCTGGGTCAGCGTGGTCGCACCGAACGACTCGATCGTGACGGGCAGCGAGTAAGCGCCGATCAGATCGGCCAGGCTAATTGCAACATTGCCGGTGAGATCGATCGCGAAATCGGCGACCCCGTCCCCATTGGTATCGCCCTGCAGCGTGGTGACGCCGGTGGAGCTGTTATAGAAATAGTTGAGTTCGCCGGCCGCACCGCTGAAGGAGGCGGTCGCGAGGAATTTGAACTGATCGTAGCTGCCGGTGCTGCTGATCGCGTCGAACCCGCTGAGGTCGATGTCATCCGTTCCGGAAACGAAATCGGTGATGCGGTCGTGCTGGCCGCTCGTGGCCGAGCTGTTGCCGAGCAGGAACACGAATATGTCGCCGCTGCCGCCGCCGGTCAGATTATCAACGCCGGAGCCGCCGATCAGCGTGTCGTTTCCGGCCCCGCCGATCAGCGTGTCATTGCCGCCGCCACCCGACAGCGTACAGCCCGTGTCGCTTGCGATCAGCGTGTCGTTGCCGCTGCCGCCAATGGCTTTCTCGATGACCGCGTTGAGTGCGATCCCGATATTGTTGACGAGGCCGCCGACCGAGGAAAAGGCGCCCGCGTGCAGGTCGATGGTCTGCGCCGCCGAATAGCCGGAGCAATCGAGCGTGTCGGTGCCGCCGCTGTCATAGATCGTCAGCGCCGGCGCCGAGGTGTAGTTGCCGAAATTGAAGACCGCGCCGGCATTGCTGTTGAAGCCATAGACGGTGTCGCCGGTTCGCGTCGAGGTCGCCGCGCCGTACATCAAAGCCACGGCGTAGATGTCCGCCATCTGCGGCGTGACCACGTAGCGGTACGAACTCCCGGAATAATTCGGCTCCGAGAAATACGACATGATGGAATATTGCCAGGTGTCGTTGGCATAGACCGCGTTGGTCGAATAGGACGCGCTGCCATTATACGGCCCCTGGTGGCCTAGCCCGAGCGCATGTCCGATTTCGTGGATGTAGGTCTGGTAGCCGTAGCTGTCGATGCCGGTCTTGCCGTCGTACGCGCCGCCATCATTGGTGATCCAATCAGAGCTGATGTTGACGTACGCAGATGAGACCACGCCCCCCGACCAGCTGCCGCCGCTATAGGCCTGCATCGTGCCGTTGTGGGTGAACGTGATGTTCGCGGAGCCCGCGGTCTGGACGAAGGTGATGTTGGCAACCTCGGACCATGCCTGCAGCGCCGTTTGCGCCAGGAACTGCTCCGCAGAATTCAGCCCGGTGATATTGTAGCTGATGGTGTGGGACGCCCAGTGATGGGGAGTGTCGTTGGCGTATGACCAAAAGCCGTTGACGAGATAGTCGGCGAGCGTCGCGATCGACGCGACCGGCTTGCCGGCATAGAGCGCGGGGCTTTCCACGCTGGCGGCGGCGGCGTCCGCCAGCGGGTAAGAGTCGCCGTCAACCCGAAACGTCGTGTCGTGCAGGCTGTCAGGCGGAAGCGCGGCCGGGCTCGGCCCAAGCTCGAACGTCTGGAAGGCCCAGATCTCATCGGAAAGCAGACCGTTCTTCTTCATCGATCAGGCCCGTCAGCAGGTCGTTCGGTTGCGGAGAATCGCAACGCACCCGGGAGGCTAGAATCGCCTCGTTAACGCTTGTTTACCAGCCGGATTTGTCGTGCGCTTGCTTTGCGATGCATTACGGCGAAAAGCAGAATCCGCGGGGTACCGGTCCGTAGTCTTGCGGGGGCCGGTCGTCCGCGGTTCCGCGCTGTCGGGGCTTCCGGTCCCAAAATGGCGCCTCGCCCCGCCCCCATGGCCGCCCCTCGCCGGCAGCGAACAAGGAGTTGGAAATCGGCGCCAGATTGTCTAAGCCAGATTGGTCTGCTCGTTCCCCCGCGAAATCCAAAAAAACAAGGTTTCTCAATGCCTTTCCCCCGCGCTTCGCAGGCCCTTTCCCGCTTCACCGTGCTCGATCTCACCCGCGTTCGCTCCGGGCCCACCTGTGTGCGGCAACTGGCGGATTGGGGCGCCAACGTCATCAAGATCGACGCGCTGCTGGAAGACAGCGGCGGCGAGCAGCCCGGCGGCCCGCGCCAGGGCTCGGATTTCCAGAATTTGCACCGCAACAAGCGGGCCATGACGCTGAACCTGAAGGACCCTAAGGGCCTCGAAGTGTTCAAGCGGCTGGCGGAACAGGCCGACGTCGTGGTCGAGAATTTTCGTCCCGACGTGAAGGCAAAACTCGGCATCGACTATGAGAGCCTGCGCAAGGTCAATCCGCGCATCGTCTATGGCAGCATCTCCGGCTTCGGCCAGGACGGCCCCTACCACAAGCGTCCGGGCTTCGATCAGATCGCGCAGGGCATGGGCGGGCTGATGTCGATCACCGGCGCGCCCGGCCAGGGCCCGATGCGGGTCGGCATCCCGGTCGCCGACCTCACCGCCGGGCTGTTCTGCGCCATCGGTATCCTCACCGCACTGCTGGAGCGCGACGTTTCCGGCGAAGGCCAGTGGGTGCAGACCTCGCTGTTGCAGGCGCAGATCTTCATGCTGGATTTCCAGGCCTCGCGCTGGCTGATGGAAAAGGACGTGGCCAAGCAGGCCGGCAACAACCATCCGACCTCGATTCCGACCGGCGTCTTCAAGACTTCCGACGGCTACATCAACATCGCCACGACCGGCGGACGGATCTGGGAGCGCTGCGCGCAGGCGATCGGCGCGCCCGAGCTCGTCACCAATCCCGATTACGCCACCGCACCTGCGCGCTCGAAGAACCGCGACGCGCTGAACGAAGCGATCGGCAGGCTCACCGAGAAGAAACCGACGGAAACCTGGGTCAAGGAATTGAACGAGGCCGGCGTGCCCTGTGGCCCGATCTATTCGATCGACCAGATGTTCGACGACGCCCAGGTCAAGCACCTCGGCATCGCCCAGCACGTGCCAAACGACGAGAACCGCCACATCCAGCTCGTCGGCCAGCCGGTGACGCTGTCACGCACGCCAAGCAAGATGGCCGCGCGCCCGCCGGAATTCGGCGAACAGACCGAGGAAGTACTGGCAGAATTCGGTTTTGCGAAAGATGAGATCGCGGAGCTGCGCCAGCGCAAGGTGGTGTGAGCCACCGGTGCCGTCATTGCGAGCGAAGCGAATCAATCCATCTATCCCCGTGTGGCACGATGGATTGCTTCGTCGCGGAGCCTGTCATCGGGCGCGCATGCGCGCAACCCGTTGGCTCCTCGCAATGACGGCGCTTGATTGATCGCCGCGCGGCACAAATCAGCGCAGATCCCTTCATGATCGCCCAGCTGGTCGTGCTGTTTCTGATGGTGTTGTTTCCGTCCATCGTCACCGTGCCGGCGAAATGGTTCGGTGGCTGACATGCAGCCGCATCGGCTACACTGTCCCGTCATCATCCCGTGAAAGGCATTTTATGCGCATCATGATCCTTAATGGCCCGAACCTGAACATGCTCGGTATCCGCGAGCCGCACATCTACGGCTCGACCACGCTCGACGCCATCAAGGCCTCCTGCGAGGAGTTCGCCGCCTTCACCGGCACGCACCTGGCGTTTCACCAGTCGAACCACGAGGGCGAGTTGGTCGACCTGATCCAGTCCGCCCGCACCTCGGCGGACGCCCTCATCATCAACCCCGCCGCTTACTCCTTCACCTCGATTGCGATGTTCGACGCCATGAAGATTTTTGACGGCCCGATCTACGAGGTGCATATTTCGAACATCCATGCCCGCGACGAGTTGCACCGGCATTCGAAGCTTTCGGCTGCTGTGAAGGGCGTGATCGCGGGCCTAGGACCCTACGGCTACATCGTCGCCATGCAGGCCGCACTGCAGGGCGCCGGCCAATTGCCGGCGTCCCTACCCGCGGCCGTGCGCGTCGGTCCGAAATGACGGATGGAGGCTGACATGCAGGGAGCCGGCTATCTTGCCATCTGGAGCGATATGACGCCACAGGACGAAACCGACTGGGCGCATTGGATCACGCGCGAACACGCCGCCGAGCGCGTCGGCGTCAACGGATTCCTGGCGTGCCGCATCTTCCGCGCGCTGGGTGTGTCGGTGAACCGCTACTTCATCCTCTATGAACTCGAGGACGAGCGAGTCGTCGGCGGTCCGGACTATCTGGCGCGGCTGAACGCGCCGACGCCGTGGTCGCAGCGCATCATGCCCCGGCTCGGCAATTTCGCCCGCGGCGGCGGCCGCATCGCAGCCTCAGCCGGCACCGGCCAGGGCGGCATCGTCGCTCCCTTGCGCCTCGACGCCGCGCCGTCCTGGAACGCCGCCGCGGTTGTTGCCGAGCTGGCGCGGCTCGACCGGATCATCGCCGCACGCGTCCTGCTCACCGATACCGCGCAGACCTCGATCAAGACCCGCGAGAAAGGCATGCGAGCCAACGACGGCTCCTTCGCCGCCCTATTACTGATCGAGGGACTGGACGAAGCCGCGGTCCGTGACGCCCTCCATCATCTGCGCAAGACGCTTCCTGCCGAGGACCACGGCATGATCGATGACCTGCCGCTCTACCGCCTCGCCTTCAGCCTTCCGAAACGACTTCTGCCGCGTTGATCTACGCCGCGCCGCCTGGAGAGCGCCAAAGCCGTTAGCCAAAAATCGAATTTTTCTTGTAAGCGATCTCAATCTGATTTGGGTCGTCCAGCCCTGCCGGTAAAAATATTCCGCTTAACCCGAAGGCCAAATCAGTGCTTTGAATCCGCCCGTCTCACGGCAGATGAGGGGCGTTGGCCATCGTCACGAACGTGCGGTGAGATGCGATGGACGCAAGAGCTGCGACTGACGTGTGTGGCTCAAGCGTACTGCGAAGTCGTGTGGGCTATATTTTGGCATTCGGTGAAACACGGAGAAACTAAGAAAACCCTTTAAAACAAGGCCTTTTTGATTAGGCTTGTTGCGGGCTTCTGGAGGGCCGGGCCCTAAGCCAAACGCAGGAGCCATGACCACCACCAGCGTCACCTGCCGAACCTCCGTCTCCGCGGATACAGACCTTCAACGCGCGAAAGGTCGGGTTGTAGCCGCGGCCACCACCCAAAACTGCAGCACCATTCTCACCAACCGCATCTGCGAGCAGCGCGTCGCCGAACGCACCAAGCGCTACGACCGCAAGTGTCCCGGCCTCTATGTCAACATCATCCCGGGCTGGCGTCGCGACCCTCTACTTCAAATTCACCGATCCTTCGACCGGCAAGCAGTCCACCGTGCGGCTAGGCGTCTACAATCCCGAAACCTTCACCATCGATGACGCCCGCAGCAAGGTATGCGCTCAAGGCCCTCGACCCGGCGACGCTGGTCAAACAACTGCGCCAGACCAAGACCGTCAAGGCAAAGCAAGGCAAGATCGTTGCAAAGATCATCGAACTGCGCATCGACTGAATGCAGCAGGACGAAGTAAAGGACGACGGCGAGGAGCGTTCCCGGATCGAAAGCTGGACCAACGTCGCCAGCCACCTGCGGCGCTTCGTCAAGCCGGGCCTCGGAGCTAAGATTGCGCGCGACGTGACCCGGCAGGACATCGCACAACTGTCTAACGACATCCTTGACGGCAAGTATGGCAAGCCATCGGTTTCCAATGCCCGCCACATGCGCCGCGCGGTGTCGGGCCTGTACAGCTGTGCCGGTGAGGCAGGCCGTGACTACGTTTCCGAAACCTGCCGCCCTTGCTTCAATCTGCCGAAACTTGCCCAAGGAGCACGGGCGCAAGCGGGTGCTGGACGAGAACGAGATCAGGACGCTATGGCATGGCCTCCATCGCGAAGATTTGACGTGGCATCGCAAGACCCGGCTGGCGATCAAGTTTGAACTGGTCACCATGCTACGTTCAGGTGGACTACTGGCCGCACGCCGCGACGAGCTGATAACTTTGGACGGGGATGCACCGCTGTTTCGTGTCCCGGCCAAGCGGGTCAAGAAGCGCCGCGTGATCGAGCAGCCGCTGTCCTCGCTTGCGGTTGAGATCATCAAGGAGGCGCTGGCCGGCGATGCATAGCGGTTTGTGTTCGAAAGCCCCGTCTATCCGGGCCTGCCGATCCACCACACGGCGATGGCGACGGCGCTGCGCGGCACCGAGCACGAGAAATACAAGGGCAAGACCAAGACGCCGGGCCTGTGCGAGCTGTTGAGCCTCAAGGCATTCACGCCGCACGATCTGCGGCGGACTGCTGCGACGGTGGCAGGCGAACTCGGCTACTCGGATGCCGCGATTGCTAAATGCCTCGACCACGCCGTGACGAAGGATGAACCAATCGAAGCGCATGCAACAGAAGCGGGCCGTGCTGGATGGTATCGCAGCGGAGCTGCGGCGGATCATCGGTGTAGTCTGTAGGAGCTGATCTGCGGATGGCCGCCTGATGTCCGGCTGCACATCGCTTGCGGCAAGCGCGGTGCCGATGTCCGGCCGGATTCCCCAAAAGTTGAAACTCACCCGCTGCCGACGGACGCCGCCTTTCCCCGAATGTCCAAAGTTCACTTCTGAACATAGTTTGGAACCAATCTTTCCAGCGTCACTTACCCCGGCGGAGGACTGCAACGCGGCAGGCAAGGGGAGAGTAAAGTGGACGAGGTCGTTAGGATTCTGGTCGTCGAGGACGACCAGCTTATTCAGGCTATGGTCGAAGAGGCTCTTTCAGAAGGCGGTTTTAAATCCCGTATCACAGCATCTGGTGAGGAAGCGATTACCCTTCTGCGAGGCGATGAATTCCAATATCGGGCGCTCGTGACCGACATAAATCTGATCGGAAGATTTGACGGTTGGGAAGTTGCCCGCGCTGCTCGGGAGACTGACCCCACAGCTCCGATTATATATATGACCGGCAGTCATGGCGAGGAATGGGCATCTAAGGGCGTCCCAAACAGTGTTCTACTTGCAAAGCCCTTCGCCCCGGCACAGCTCGTGACTGCCCTTTCCCAGCTCCTTAACGCGAGCCCACCGATCTCGACCGATTAGGGAGTCCGGTTGGCGACGAGCGCCGCCTGCAGCAAACGCGGCACGGATGTCCGGCCGGATTTTCCAAGTCGGCTTCCCGACAGATTGCGTTGAGTCAAAGTAGCCCGTGATCCGGTCGCTAAGCTCAAATCAGACATCAGCCGAGCGGCACGGAGGGGTGTCGTTGAGGTTTTTGCCAGAGGCCCGGATACCCTCGTCCGGGCCTCGCGCGCTGGGTGGAAGCGGGACCCCCGTTTGACGCAGCTCAATGCCGATTCCAGCGAACTCGTCCTAGTTTTTGAATGTCAGCCTAGCTTTTAGGATGAGTTCGATGGGGACGAGGAAAATTCCCCGACGAAAAGAGTCCCGACGACAGGATCCTGGCGGCTCCGGAAGTGTACCCCAATCGAACAAGGCAAAATCGCGCGTGGAAGAGCGCCAACAGGTCATTGAGGAATACATCGCCTCGCTTCGAGACTTCATGAAGTCGATTTTGCGCAAACCTAATTAAGTTCCCTTGAGAGTTTTGGGAGCAGGCCCGGAACCATCCATCCGGGGCTCGCGCGTTGCGCCTTTATCCCGGTCATCTTTCGAACATCGAATAATAATTTGCTTGGCGTGGGCCGACTCAGTGCGCGTATCAGTTGGCCCGGCACGGCACCCGCCTTACCAGCCCCCAGCCCCCGGCGGGGCCGTGCTCTGAGATTCCCGATAGCCTTGGCGGCGCTTGCGCGCTAAATGACAGGCTCAAGGCTTCAGGTTTGTGATGGGGTTGGGGCCATCAAAGATGTGGAAGCGCAGCTTGAGAAGCTGCGAGTGGATGCCGAGAACTGCGCCCTGATTAGCAGGCTCGCGACCGATCCGAATAAGCAAGAATTGTTCGCTCGGCTAGCCAAGCACCTTGAGACCTTAGCGTCAGAAGTCGAACGCGCGATTGCGGCAAGCACCAGCAAAGAACAGGGTAACGACCGCGATTAGGGCCTTTGCCATTTTTTCCCGTAGAAATACGGAGTAGAACAGAATCGGCTTGTGAACCCGGACCGGGCGGATTTTAATCTTAGTGCCCGGGGCATTTCATCACGCGTAATTTCATTAACCCGGTAGGACCCCGCTCGGCGGTACCAGCGGGGTTCTATTTTGGCCACCGATGGCGTGGGATCAAGCTTTCTTCGACCCGATCAACCTGCCTGATGGACGCAAGCTGCTGAACGCTTGCGAGACGCAGCGACATACAGGTCCATCTCCTGCAAGCGCGGCGCGGATGTGCAGCCGGACTTCCGGTCCGTCAAAATGGGTGTTCGATGAGTGCAATGGTCCGCGCCGTTCGATGATCCAGTCGTCTTGCCGGGCGGTTCCCTCTCGCCTTTGCTTGGTTCCTCCGTGGTTCTCAACTTTTCGCAACGTTATTTGCTCTGGCGCAAAGAAGTCCCTTGGCGGGATCGTCGAAAAGGGAATTTGACGCCGATAGGAGGGCAACGCCATGCCAAAGAGGCGCCGCATCAAGCATACTGCGACCCTTGCAGAAAGGTTGGCCGCCGAGGCGGAACGCCTTAGAGAACGGGCCAAGAAAATGCCCCGCGGGGCGCAGCGCGAGGAGCTACTGCGCAAGGCGCGCCAGACGGATATCGCATCCCACATGAACGAGTTGCTATCATCCTCCCGTCTGCAATCACCGAAGCAGCCATGAAAGATTTACGGGCAAGGCTCGACAAGCTCCTCACCGACGCCGAGGATTGCGATCTCATCGCCAAGCTGGCGACTAACCCACAGAAGCGCGCGCTGTTTGAAAAGCTAGCAGCCGATCTTCGATCCTCGGCACGCGACATTGAGATTGTGCTCGCGAGCCAGAAGGAAAGTGGCGACTGACTTTTTTGCTTATCACCAAACCTGCCTGCGCATTTTTCCCGTAAGAATACGGACGAGGCCAGAATCAGCTTGTGAATCCGGATCAAGAGAACTTCAATCTTGATCAGGGGCAAATTTCATCAGCGCGTAATTTCAATAACCCTGTAGAACCCCGCTCGGCAGTACCTAGCGGGGTTCTACCCTTGATCGGACATTATCCGCAGTACTGGGCCGCTTTTTTGGTTTGGCAAGTTCGCGACGCCGGGCATGTTCGTTCACGAAAGGTCATTCGATCTTGAGCCACATCAACGCGGCTCCCTCGAACCCTCACAAAAGTACGGCGAACGTCACATGCCGTGATCTCAAGCGCGCTGCTTTCAAAACGTTGTAGCTAAGACGGACGCCGAACTTCCTGGCGGCGTCTGGCTGCGCATCAACTATGGAAAGTAGGGGCATCAAAATGGAAACCGGAGCATCAGTTATTATAGTCGCTCTTGTGTGGCCGTTTACTTCATCCCCGCGTTGAACGCAGCGGCACGCAAGCACCACAACCAAAATGCAATCTTCCTGCTCAACCTGTTTCTCGGCTGGACATTTCTCGGCTGGGTCGCTGCGCTGATTTGGTCAGCGACAGCGATCCCGCAAGAATATCAGCAGCTAGCGCAACAAACACAGCAGCCATCTAGAACGACAATTCGACGCCGGGGAATTCGCGAGCCCAACGCACTTGATCGTTGGTTCGGTGAAAAGGCCCCTTGGGAGGAAGATGGCGAAAGCAAACAGGAGAACAAACATGCGAAAAGTTAAAGGCATCCTGATCGATCCGTGCACGTGCACCGTGACCGAAGTTGAGCACGACGGCGACGACTACAGCACATCTATAAGCTGATCTCGCACGAGACGATGTCGGTGGACACGTTCACCTTGTAGGCGACAGCTCTTGTCGCAAAAGACGCTCCCAACCCCCACCGCGATAAGCCAAGATCAACGGCATGGTGCCGTCGCTCCAGATTACGTCAAGCACCCTAAAGCTTCTGAAGTTGCCGTGCCGCCAAACATTGAGACCGTTGGGCCGCTCATGCGTCGCAAGGGTCCACTCAATTGAGACTTGCTCGGCATGATGTATCAGCACATCCACGCCATCGCAGCTCTTGCTGGCGATGCCCTTGGCCTCCACCACATCGAGCGCCGCATAGAACCGATAGCCGGCTTCTGCCCTTCGCTTTCGCGTGCAATGCCTTCTGCAGTTTCTGAACAGTTTTCGGAGTTGATAGGTTGCCCAATTTCCAAATCCCTCACCACTTGTTGAAGGGTGGGCAAAGCGCAGCGTGCCCATCATTCAGGATCGCGCTCTCCGAGAAATGGTGGGGCACAGCGCAAACGCCTTTGCCCCCACAACCGACATCCGGGACTATGCCTTCGCCGGTCGCAGGATGCGGGTGACGCTGCCGAAAACCTTGTCGATGACAGGCCAGAACAGCAGCACGATCGCAAGTGTCGTGATCGAACCGACCAGACCGTTCGACCAGAACACCTTCATGTCGCCGCCGGAGCCGATCATCGACAGGCGGAAGGCATCCTCGGCGCGGTTGCCGAGGACGAGCGCCAGTGTGAACGGCGCCAAGGGAATGCCGATCTTCTTGAAGACGTAGCCGACCACGCCAAAGCCCAGCATCAGCCAGATGTCGAACATCGCGTTCTGGATCGCATAGGCGCCGATCGCGCAGGACACCACGATCATGGGTGCTACGGCGGCAAACGGCACCCGCAGGATCGAAGCAAAGATCGGCACCGTCGTCAGCACCAGCACGAGGCCTACGACATTCCCGAGATACATCGATGCAATCAGGCCCCAGACGAAATCCTTGTGCTCGACGAACAGCAACGGACCGGGATTGAGGCCCCACACCATCAACCCGCCAAGCAGGATCGCCGCGGTGCCGGAGCCCGGAATGCCGAGCGCGAGCATCGGCAGCAGCGCCGCGGTGCCGGAAGCGTGCGCCGCGGTTTCCGGCGCGAACACGCCCTCGATGCGGCCCTTGCCAAAGCTGTCAGGGTCCTTGGAAAAGCGCTTGGCGAGGTTGTAGCCCATGAAGGAGGCAGCGATGGCGCCGCCCGGGGTGATGCCGAGCCAGCAGCCGATGAAGGAGGAGCGCAGCAGCGTCACCCAGTATTTCGGCAGATCCTTCCAGACCGACACCACCACGCGCAGCGAGATGCCGGCGGCGTGGCCGCGCAGCGCAAGACGCTCCTCCATGGTGAGCAGGATTTCGCTGATGCCGAACAGGCCGATCACCGCAACCAGGAAGTTGACGCCGCGCAGGAGCTCCGCCGAACCGAAAGTCATGCGCAATTGGCCGGACACGGTGTCCATGCCGATGCCGGCGAGCAACAGGCCAAGCGACATCGAAATCACCGTCTTGTGCTTGGCTTCGCGGCCGAGCCCGACAAAGGAGCAGAAGGTGAGCAGATACACCGCGAAGAATTCGGGCGGCCCGAACCTCAGCGCGAACGACGAGATCATCGGCGCCAGGAACGTGATCAGCATCACCGCGACCAGCGAGCCGATGAACGACGAGGTGAAGGCCGCCGTCAGCGCTTCCGCCGCCCTGCCCTGCTGCGCCATCGGATATCCGTCGAAGGTGGTCGCCACCGACCACGCCTCACCGGGGATGTTGAACAGGATCGAGGTGATGGCGCCGCCGAACAGCGCGCCCCAATAGATGCAGGACAGCATCACGATCGCCGATGTCGGATCCATCGTGAATGTCAGCGGCAGCAGGATCGCCACGCCGTTGGGGCCGCCGAGGCCCGGCAACACGCCGACGAAAATGCCGAGCACCAGCCCGAGCATCATCAAGAGCAGCGTCTTCCAGGTCAGCAGCACGGCGAAGCCGTGCATCAAGAGGCCCAAGGCTTCCATTACAAGGCTTCCATCAGGTGATCCCAAGCAGTTCGTCATTGCGAGGAGCGAAGCGACGAAGCAATCCATTCTTGCCTTGCGGCACCATGGATTGCTTCGCTTCGCTCGCAATGACGGAAGGAGTCATGCTAGGTCCGTTACCGGCCGAGCGCCGCTTCAAGCGGGCCCTTTGGCATGATGACGTCGAAGGCAATGTCGAAGGTCACGAACATCACGGCGGTGAACACGAAGGCAGTGAGCAAGGATTTCCACAGCGCGATCTTGCCGACCATGCGCATGAAACCGGCGATCAACAGGAAACTCGCGACATAGAGCCCGAGGAACTGCATGGCGAGGCAGAACAGCAGCGTCGGCACGAACACCGCCATCACGCGGCGAAGCTGCGCCCGCGTCACGAAGATCTCGGAAGCTTCCCTGCGCGACAGGAATGCGGCGACCAGGCCATAAAGGCTGGCGCCACCGAGGATGACCGAGAGATAGAATGGAAAGTACCCGGACTGCGGGCCGGTCGATTCCCAGCCGGCTCCCGTCCGCCAGTTGTCGTACCCGAGCGTCAGCGCGAGCGCGAGCAGCAGGAGACAGACAACGACGTCGGCCGCGCGAACGCTCGTCACCGCAGGCGAATCGGCCTCGGGCGCAGTCGGATCCTCGACGACGATTTCGATGTCGGTGTTGGACATGGAGACGATGAACCCCGATACGACAGACCTGAACGGGGATACGTGCCGATGCCGCTGGCGTCAATGACCCGCGCTGCGCTCCGGGAATGCGCTCGCAAGTGCAGCACGCTCGGGGCGGAGCAGGCCGCGTTCAGTGATCAATCCTGTCACCAGCCGCGCCGGCGTGACGTCGAAGGCGTAGTTGGCTACAGGCGAGCCTTCTGGAACCACGCGCACGGTCTGGACGCGGCCGTCGGCGGTGCGGCCGGTCATGTTCGCCACTTCGTCGGCGCTGCGCTGCTCGATCGGGATCTGCCTGACGCCGTCATCGATACTAAAGTCGATGGTGGGCGACGGCAGTGCAACATAGAACGGCACGCCATTGTCGTGGGCGGCGAGCGCCTTCAGGTAGGTACCGATCTTGTTGCAGACATCGCCATTGGCCCCTACGCGGTCGGTACCGACGATGGCGAGATCGACCATGCGGTGCTGCATCAGATGGCCGCCGGTGTTGTCCGGGATCACCGTGTGCGGAACGCCGTGGTGGCCGAGTTCCCACGCGGTCAGCGAAGCGCCCTGATTGCGCGGCCGGGTCTCGTCGACCCAAACATGAACCTTCAGGCCGCGATCATGCGCGAGATAGATCGGCGCCGTCGCCGTGCCCCAGTCCACCGTCGCGAGCCAGCCGGCGTTGCAATGGGTCAGGACATTGACCGGCTCGCCGGGCCGCTTCCTCGCCGCGATCTCTTCGATCAACGCCAGACCATGCCGGCCGATCCCCTGGTTGATCGCGACGTCCTCGTCGGCGATTTCGACCGCGCGCCGGTAAGCCGCCACGGCCCGTTCCGATGGCGGCAACGGCCGAAGCAATCGTTGCATCTCATCGAGCGCCCATTTCAGGTTGATCGCGGTCGGCCGGGCCGCCAGCAGCATGGCATAGGCGCGGTCCAGCGCCGCATCGAAAGCCTCAGTTCGCATGGCGAGCGCCATGCCGTAAGCAGCCGTGGCGCCGATCAGCGGCGCGCCGCGCACCAGCATGGAACGGATCGCCTCGGTCGCGTCCTCGGCGCTTGCGATGCGCGCCACCACGAATTCATGCGGCAACCGGCGCTGGTCGATCGCGCCGACTGTCCAGCCGTCGTCCTCGAGCCAGATGCTGCGAAAATGTCGGCCGTCGACCTTCATGAACGCAACACCCTTCCCGCCACCGCATCGAGCTTCTTCAACAACTCCGGATCGCGCGCTTCCGGCGCGGTGATCAAAGCGGTGTCGAGTGCCTTGTCCGAGCCGATCGGACACGGTTCATGCTCGCGCGGGAAATCCCTGGCGAGACGCGATACCAACGCTTTCGCCTTCTCGGCGTTCGAATTCAGAACGCGAATGATGTCCTGCACCGTTACCGCGTCATGATCGGGATGCCAGCAATCGAAGTCGGTCACCATGGCCACGCTGGCGTAGCAGAGTTCCGCCTCGCGGGCGAGTTTTGCCTCGGGCATGTTGGTCATGCCGATCACCGAATAGCCCTGCGCCTTGTAGGTCAGGCTCTCGGCGAGGCTGGAGAATTGCGGACCTTCCATGCACAAATAGGTGCCAGCGCGCGCAAACGCGATACCCTCGGCTACCGCCGCCGCGGCCAGATGAACCCGCAGCCGTGGCGACACCGGATGCGCCATCGAAACGTGAGCCACGCAGCCCGTGCCGAAGAACGAGCTCTCGCGCTTATGGGTACGGTCGACGAACTGGTCGACCAACACAAAGGTGCCGGGCGGCAGTTCCTCCTTGAACGAGCCGCAGGCCGAAAGCGAGATCAGGTCGGTGACCCCCGCCCGCTTCAGCACGTCGATATTGGCGCGGTAGTTGATGTCCGACGGCGACAGCCGGTGTCCCTTGTCGTGGCGAGGAAGGAACACGATCGGCAGTCCAGCGATGCTGCCGCGGCGGACGGGCGCCGATGGCTCACCCCAGGGACTTTCAATCGCCTCGTCGCGGACGTTTTCCAGCCCCGACAGGTCGTAGATGCCGGATCCGCCGATGATGCCAAGCACGGCACGCGTCATGACTTCTCCCAATCAGGATTTCACGCAAGATGTTCGACTATACTGCGGCGCAATAATCAAGCATTGTCGCACGGTTGCAAGGGGTCTCAAAATGCCGACCACGAAGGACCGGGAAAAACGCCAGTCGATCATCGATGCCTGCCGCAGCATGAACGCGCTCGGCATCAACCAGGGAACGTCGGGAAATATCAGCCTGCGCCACGGCGAGGGCCTGCTGATCACGCCGACCAGCACGCCCTACGAGGCGATGCAGCCCGAGCAGATCGTGTTCATGGGCTTGGACGGCTCGCACGATCCCGCCCAGCGGCCGTCGAGCGAATGGCGATTTCATCTCGACATCCTGAGAGCCCGGCCCGAAATCAACGCCGTGGTCCATGCCCACCCGCCCTATTCGACGATTCTCGCCATCATGGGCCTGGAAATTCCGCCGATCCACTACATGATCGCGTGTGCCGGCGGCGACACCATCCGCGTCGCGCCCTATGCGACCTTCGGCACGCAGGAGCTTTCCGAGCACGCCGTGCGCGCGCTGGAAGGTAGGCTGGCGTGCCTGCTCGAACACCATGGTATGATTGCAGTCGGAGCATCGCTTTCGAAAGCGATGTGGCTTGCCGTCGAAGTCGAAACGCTGGCCCGGCAATATCACGGCTGCCTGCAGATCGGGACACCGCGCCTCTTGCCGAAGGCCGAGATCGAAAACGTTCTCGGCAGGATCGCAGGATACGGTCCTGCCGACAAATAACGATCGGCCTATTTCGCGACGAAGCCCGCTTCGTTCATCAGCGAGGCGTTGAGCTTGTCGTCCTCCTCGAGGAACTTCAGCATGTCCTTGCCGGTGAGGAAGATCGGCTTGAGCGCCTGCTTCTCCATATAGTCCTTGTACTCCGACGTCTGCGTCACCTTCTGGAACAGATCGACGTAGAACGCCTGCTGTTCCGGCGTGACCTTGCCGGGCAGGAACATCGCGCGCAGCATCAGATACTGCACGTCGAGCCCCTCCTCCTTGCAGGTCGGGACATCGTTCCAGGATTGCGTCTCGGTGACCTTGGTCTTGTAGGAGATGCGCTCCTTGTCGAACACGCACAGCGCACGCACCTGACCGGCGCGCCAGACCTCGAGATTTTCGGATGGGTTGTTGACGTTGGCTTCGGTGTGCTTGCCGACCAACTGCGTCGCCGCCTCGCCGCCCGACTTGTACGGCAGATAGGAGAATTTCGCGCCGGTCTTCTGCTCCATGAACACGGTGAGCACGTGGTCCTCGCGCTTAGAGCCGGTGCCGCCCATCTTGAACGGGGAGCTTGCGGCCTTGGCAGCGGCGATGAAATCCTTCACCGTCTTCGGTCCGTCGGCATAGTCCCACAGCACGAACTGATCGAGGGCGACCACCGACACCGGCGTCAGGTCGCGCCAGTTGAAGGGGATCTTCGCCGACAGCGGCAGCATGTAGATCAGGGAATAGGCGATCAGGACCTTGTTGGGGTCGCCGTCGCTGGACTTCATGTACATCAGCGCCTCGGCGCCCGACGCCCCGCCCTTGAGCGACACAACCATCGGCTGCTTCATCAGATTGTTCTTCTGAATGGCCGCCTGCATCATCCGCGCCATCTGGTCGGAGGCCCCGCCCGCGCCGGCTGCGACGACGATTTCGACCGGTTTGGTCGGCTCCCAGGCGGCAAGCGCCGAGGTGCTTGCGATCATGGCCGTCAGGGCGGCAGCGGCTTTCAGCATCTGTCCCACGAGTTTCATCCCTATGTAATTGTTGTATTTAGACAAATTAGCAACTCTGGCCACGCCATTGTGCGGGGTAATGCGGGCGAGTTCAAGCTGCACCGCAATGTGCCGTCTATGACTTTCGCATGAAGCGCACCCCTTTCCGCAGCAGGCTCGTATCTGGGAGCAGCCGATTCAAGCCCCTAGCATTTCCGTTGCATGGCTGCGAGTGAGCCCATCTAATGCACGTTACAAGGACAATCAGGAGGAGCGACCGAATGAGAAGGATTTTGATAGCCGTCCTCATGGGCGCGACGGTGACCCTCGCCGGGTGTGGACGGGATCCAGGACCAAAAGGCGATCCTGGGCCCCAAGGACCCGCCGGGCCGCAAGGCGCGCAGGGCTTGCAAGGCGTGCCCGGCCCTCAAGGCCAACAGGGTCCGCAAGGGCCACAGGGACCGCAGGGTGCGCCCGGCGCAAAGGGCGATCCCGGAGCGGCTGCCGCTTCCATCAGGTCGGTCCAGGCCGACGGCGAGGTCAGCTGCGATGCAAGTGAAAATCTGGTGTCGGTGTTCTGTCCGTCTGGCGGCGCACCCGATGGCTCCAAGTGCGCCACCGCTCCTACCATCGGTCTTTGCCTCAAAAAGCCGTAGCCATCCTATTGTGCTGCTGTCCGACGAATGACGCGCTGACGAGGAAGCATGAAGGCGTTCGCGATTGGTTTGGTCCTGGCTTGTCTTTCCACCGTCGCGGACGCCGGTTCCTCAATAATCGGTGCGGGCTCTCAAACCTGCACGGCTTGGACCAACCGCAAAAAGAATGCGGTCGTCGAAGGAAGCTTTGAATCCTGGCTGGTTGGATTTATCGGCGGCCTGAACATCAGCGGCGAGCGGGACATGGTTGGTGGCGGCGACTTCGACGCGATCATCGCGTGGATGGATGGACGTTGCCTCACCACCCCCTCAGACAGAATAGGTATCGCGGCGCTCGACCTGGGTATGGAATTGGCAAAAAAGGCTGCTCAACCATAGTGGGCGGTTCTGAGCGCTTGTTGCCCTACTTGCCCTTCCAGTTCGGCGAGCGCTTGTTGAGGAACGCGTCCATGCCTTCGCGAAAATCCTCGCTCATATAGGCGCGCAGGATCAGGTCTTCGCCTTCGTCGCGCGTCAATGTCCGCCGGATGCGGCGCACCGCTTCCTTGGTGACCTCGAGCGTGATCGGCGCATGGCTGGCAACGAGCTTCGCAGTTTCGTCGGCGCGGCGCTGCAGCGTCGCCAAATCAGGCACCACTTCATTGAGCAGACCGAGCGCCAGCGCTTCCGGCGCCTCGACCAGCCGCGCCTTGAAGATCAAGTCCTTGGTCCGCGCGGGGCCGACCAGCGAAACCAGCCTGGAAATATTGGACATCGACAGGCAATTGCCGAGCGTGCGCGCGATCGGAAAGCCCATCCGCGTCGTTTCGGTGCCGATGCGGATATCGCAGCACGCCGCGATCCCCGCGCCGCCGCCGGTGCAGGCGCCGGCAATCGCCGCGATCGTCGGCACCCGACATGCCTCCAGCGCACCAAGCACGCGATCGATCCGCGCCTCGTAGTCGAGCGCATCCTGTGCGGTCTTGAAGGCCCGGAACTGCGAGATGTCGGTGCCCGACGCGAACGCCTTGTCGCCGGCGCCGGTCAGGATCATCGCCTTGATCGAGCGATCATTGTTGACGGTCTCGCAGATCGCCGCCATTTGCTCGTACATGGCAAAGGTCAGCGCATTGCGCGCCTGCGGACGGTTGAACGTCAGCCGGGCGATGCCGTCCTCGACGGAATAAATCAGGTCTTCGGTCGAAGCTACCGGAGCGTTCATCGCAGCTCTCTCTATTCTTGTTTCGGTCAAATGATCTCAGGCAACGGCGGCCTTCGGCATCGCGACGACGTCGCGTCCCTTGAGCACTTCCATCGCCGCCAGTACGCCGCCGCCACGATGCGGCACCTTGGCGAGATCGAGACCCATCTCGACACCCGACAGCGTGCCCATCATCATCAGGTCGTTGAAGTGCCCGATATGACCGATCCGGAACACCTTGCCCTTGATCTTGTTCAGGCCGGTGCCGAGCGACATGTCGAAATTTTCCAGCACGACTTTTCGGAAATTATCGGCGTCATGGCCTTCCGGCATAACGACGCCGGTCAGCGCGGGCGAGTGTGCGCCCTGCTCCTGGCATTGCGTTTCCAGGCCCCACACCTTGGCGGCTGCGCGCGTCGCGGCGCTGTGGCGCTTGTGCCGCGCGAAGACATTCTCCAGCCCTTCCTCCTCGAGCATCTTGACCGCTTCACGCAAGCCGAACAGCAAATTGGTTGCGGGCGTATAGGGCCAGGTGCCTGCCTTGTTGATCGCGATGACTTCCTGCCAGTCCCAATAGGAGCGCATCGCGGGATTCGCCTTCGCAACCGCCAGCGCCTTTTCCGAGACGGCGTTGAAGCCGAGACCAGGCGGCAGCATCAGGCCCTTCTGCGACCCGGCGACCGAGACGTCGATGCCCCAGGCATCGTGCTCGTATTCCAGCGATCCGAGGCCGGAGATGGTGTCGACCATCAGCAGCGCGGGATGGTTGACGCGGTCGAGAATTTTGCGGACGTCCTGCGGATGGGTGACGCAGCCGGTCGAGGTCTCGTTGTGGACCACACACACGGCCTTGATCTTGTGCGCCTTGTCGGCCGACAGCCGCGCCTCGATCTGCTCGAGGTCGGCGCCGTGACGCCAGTCACCGGGCAGGAAATCAACTTCGAGCTTGAACTTCTCGGCGATACCGCGCCACAGCACGGCGAACTGCCCGGTTTCCGCCATCAGCACCTTATCGCCGGGTTGCAGCGTATTGACGAGGGCTGCCTCCCAGGCGCCGGTGCCGGACGACGGGTAGATGATCACCGGCTGCTTGGTGCGAAATACCCGCTGCATCGCGGCCAGCACAGCGTGGCCGACCTCGGCAAACTCGGGACCCCGGTGGTCCATGGTCGGCATGTCCATCGCGCGCAGCACCCGGTCCGGCACGTTGGTCGGTCCCGGAATCTGCAGAAAATGCCTTCCAGTATGCACGGTCATGGGCGTCCTTCCCGGTATTGCCTTGGTTTCGCGAGACGGTCGAATATCACTATTTGGCGGGCTTGTCCCCCGCCCGGCGAAGGCCATCAATGATAAGAAGCAGGGCTTTGCCTTGCCAAGCCGGACCCCGGCAGGCAAGACACTGCCGGACATCCAAGAGAACAAGGTAATGGCGGCAACAGGGGCCGAAAAACCACAGGAATCCGCTGAAAGCAGCGGCCTTGCCAGGCGTCTCGCCCGCGAGATGACGGGCGACGTTTTCTTCGACGCCTTCAACCGCGGGCGTTATGCGACCGATGCCTCGTTCTACCAGATCCTGCCCCTGGGCGTGGTGGTTCCCAGGACCATGGACGAGGCGCTGCGGGCGCTTTCCATCGCCAGGGACGAGGGCCGAATCGTCACCCCGCGCGGAGGCGGGACGTCGCAGTGCGGCCAGACCGTCAACGAGGGAATTGTCGTCGACTTCTCCAAGCATCTGAACCGCATCCTCTCGCTCGACGTCGAAAACCGCATCTGCGTGGTCGAGCCAGGTATCGTGCTGGACGATCTCAACCGCCAGCTTAAAAAACACGGCCTCTGGTTTCCGGTGGACGTCTCCACCGCCTCGCGGGCCACCATCGGCGGCATGGCCGGCAACAATTCCTGCGGCGGCCGTTCGCTGCGCTATGGCACCATGCGCGACAACACGCTGTCGATGGATGCGGCGCTGGCCGACGGCACGCTCCTGCATTTCGGCGAGGTGCCGCGGGATCTGGCGCGGGTGAACTCGCCCCAGGGCGGGCTTGCGCTATTCCGGGACATGCTCGATCTCGGCGAGCGCGAGGCCGCCGAGATATCGGAGCGGTTTCCAAAGGTGCAGCGCCGCGTCGGCGGCTACAATCTCGATGCGCTGGTGCCGCGCAATGCGCCCAACAACATGGCGCATCTGCTGGTCGGCTCGGAAGGCACGCTGGCCTTTACGACGCAAGTCGAGCTCAAGCTGTGGCCTGTCATCCGCAACAAGGTGCTGGGCGTCTGCCATTTCGGCAGTTTTTACGAGGCGATGGATGCGGCGCAGCATCTGGTGAAACTGCGGCCAATCGCGGTGGAACTGATCGACCGCACCATGATCGCGCTGGGGCGCGATATTGCGATGTTCAGGCCCGTGATCGAAGCGACCGTGCGGGGCGATCCCGACGCGCTGCTGATCGTCGAGTTCGCCGAGGAGGATCAGCCTGACAATCTGCGAAAGCTGAAACAGCTTTCGCAATTGATGTTGGATCTTGGATTCGGCTGGAACCATCCGCAGCGTAAATGGGGCGGCGTGGTTGATGTCGTCGAACCCGCGACGCAGACGGCGATCGCGGATTTTCGTACCTCTGGCCTCAACGTGATGATGTCGATGAAGCAGGAGGGCAAGCCAGTCTCCTTTGTCGAGGATTGCGCCGTACCGCTGCCGCATCTCGCCGACTACACCGAGCGGCTCAACGCCATCTTCGCCAAGCATGGCACGCGCGGCACCATGTATGCCCACGCCTCCGAAGGCTGCCTGCATGTGCGCCCGGTCCTGAATTTGAAGCTCGAAAAGGACGTCAAGGCGATGCGGGCCATCGCCGAAGAGACCTTCGAGATGGTGCGCGAGTACAAGGGCTCGCACTCCGGCGAGCATGGCGACGGGCTGGTTCGCTCCGAATTTCACGAAGCGATGTTCGGCTCCCGCATCGTTGCCGATTTCCGCGAGGTCAAGCAGCGCTTCGATCCGGACAATCTGCTCAATCCCGGCAAGATCGTCGATCCGCCAAAAATGGACGATCGTTCGTTGTTCCGTTATCAGCCGGACTATCGCGTTGGCGAATTCAAGACTGCGCTTGACTGGTCGGCCTATCCTGGCGCCGGCAGCGGCTTTCAGGGCGCGGTCGAGATGTGCAACAACAACGGCGCCTGCCGGAAGCTCGAGGGCGGCGTGATGTGTCCGTCCTACCGCGCAACCCGCAATGAGAAGGACGTGACGCGAGGCCGCGCCAACACGCTGCGGCTGGCGATTTCCGGTCAGTTGGGTCCTGACGCGCTGGCCTCAGATGAAATGATGGACACGCTCAAACTCTGCGTATCCTGCAAGGCCTGCCGCCATGAATGCCCGACCGGCGTCGACATGGCCAAGATGAAGATCGAGGTGCTGGCCGCACGTGCCGAGAAACATGGCCTGTCGCTGCGCGACCGGCTGGTCGGCTACCTGCCGCGCTATGCGGATCTCGCGTCCCGCTTCGCGCCGCTCGCCAACTGGCGCAACAACAGTCCGTTGCTGCGTTCGCTGTTCGAGAAGTTTGCCGGCATCAGCGCGCAGCGCGCCCTGCCCGCCTTCCGCTGCGACTTGTTCAGGCCCGATGCCGAGGTCTTCGGCCCGGCAGATGGCCGCGAGGTCGTGCTGTTCGCAGATACCTTCAACCGCATCTATGAGCGTGAGAATCTCGACGCCGCCTTGCGTGTTCTGGTTGAAGGCGGATATCGCGTGCATATTCCAAGACCCGCAGACCGAGCCCGTCCGCTGTGTTGCGGGCGGACATTCCTCTCAGCCGGTCTGGTCGAACAGGCGCGCAGCGAACTGGACAGGCTGGTCGCGACCTACGGCCCATTCGCCGCACGCGGCGTGCCGATCGTCGGGCTGGAGCCGAGCTGTCTCCTGACGCTTCGCGATGAACTGCTCTCGCTGCGCTCGGACAACGAGGCCAGGAGCATCAGCGCACACGCTTTGCTGTTCGAGGAATTTCTGGTTCGCGAGGCGGAAGCCGGCCGCCTGAAGCTTCCGCTTGGCGCCATGCCGACAAAAGCGCTGGTTCACGGCCACTGCCATCAAAAATCATTCGGCGCATTCAAGCCGGTCGAGAAGGTGCTGCGCCTCGTTCCTGATCTTAGCGTCGAAATCGTCGAGTCCAGCTGCTGCGGAATGGCAGGTGCGTTCGGCTACGGCGCCGATACCTATCAGGCCTCGATGGAAATGGCGGAGCTTTCGCTGCTGCCGGCGGTACGCCGCGCCGACACCACTACGCTGGTCGTCGCGGACGGCACCTCTTGCCGGCACCAAATCAAAGATGGCACGAACCGTGCAGCCCTTCACGTCGCGCGTGTGCTGGCGATGAGCCTCGACCGCGCACGAACCAATTCAAACCCATCCCCTGTTACAAAGGACGCAATCCATGGCTGAACTCACCCTCGACGTTGCCCGCAAGATTCTCGATGCCGCCCTCGCCAAGGGCGTCGAGAAGAAACTGAAGCCCCTCGTCATCACCATTCTGGATGCCCGCGGCTGCGTGAAGGTCACAGCGGCGCAGGATGGCACCAGCCTGATGCGGGCCGAAATCGCGCACGGCAAGGCCTATGGCGCGCTTGCGATGGGCATGGGGTCGCGGGCGTTGTTCCAGCGCGCCCAGGAGCAGGCCTATTTCGTCGGCGCGGTGAATGCGCTGGCGCAGGGACGTTTGGTGCCGGTGCCCGGCGGCGTGCTGATCCAGGGCGATGGAGGCCTGCTCGGCGCCGTCGGCGTCAGCGGCGACACGTCCGACAATGACGAGATTTGCGCCGTCGCGGGCATCGAAGCCGCGGGACTGAAAGCAAACGCCGGATAGTCGCGAAACCGCACCGGCCGGCAGTCGATCGGATTAACGAATGGATGACGAGTTCAAGCAAAAGCTTCTGGAGCGGCTGAAGGCGATCGAGCAACGACTCGATACGCTCGAAGCCGACCAGAGCCAACTCAGGGAGGCCTATGCGAGATCGCGCGCGCATTTGAGAAGATTGTGGCTGCGTCCGCCGATGTGGACATTCGAGCAGCACCCGCCTCGGCCTCTCGATCTGAGCAAGCTGCCCGCCGCGCCAGCCCTGCCGAAACGGCCTCCCCGCATCGCCATCGTCACGCCGAGCCTCAATCATGG
Source organism: Bradyrhizobium sp. AUGA SZCCT0283 (assembly GCF_018130385.1). GTDB lineage: Bacteria > Pseudomonadota > Alphaproteobacteria > Rhizobiales > Xanthobacteraceae > Bradyrhizobium. Next base: position 127,733 of record NZ_JAFCLU010000018.1, read on the forward strand.
CCGCTTCCTGCGGGCCACCATCGACAGCGTGCTCCACCAGGACTATCCACGATTGTTCTACCATGTGCAGGACGGCGCTTCCGCCGACGAAACGGTCGATATCCTCAGGAGCTATGGCGACCGGATTTCCTGGCGCAGCGAGGCAGACGGCGGGCAATCGGACGCGGTCAACAAGGGCTTCCAAGGTGTCGATTGCGACATCATGGCCTACCTGAACAGCGATGACATGTTGGTGCCGGGAACGCTCGCCTGCGTCGCCAACTTCTTCGATCAGCGGCCGGAGGTCGATTTCGTTTATGGGCACCGCATCTTCATCGACTACGCCGGGTCCGAAATCGGCCGCGCCGTGTTTCCGGCGCATGATGGCGAGGCCCTCAAATATGCCGGCTACGTGCCACAGGAAACCATGTTCTGGCGCCGGCGCGTGTGGGACAAGATCGGACCGATAGATAGCCAGCTTCACTACGCGCTGGACTGGGACTTCATGCTCCGCGCCGAGGCCGCGGGTTTCGAACTGGTGCGGTTGCGGCGTTTTCTTGCCTGCTTCCGTGTCCACGACGAGCAGAAAACAACGAAGAGCTATGAGCGCGGGCGGGAGGAGATGCAGAAGCTGCGCCGCAGATCACTTGGGCGCGTCCCGAGCCAGATCGAGATCTACCGCGCGATGATGCCGTACCTGATGCGACAATTTGTATTTCACTGGAGTTACCGGCTGGGCCTCATAAAACAATGATCAGTGGGCGTCGCCTTTCGAAACAAAGGTTTGGTATCGTCTGACGACCTCATTGATCGGACCCATTTCCCTGATCGATCCGCGGTCGAGCCAGATGCCTGTGGTGCACCAGCGGCTGCATAGATCGAGATTATGCGAGGCCAATACCATGACGCTCGCACGCTCGACGAAACTGCGGACACGCGTTTCCGCCCTGGCCATGAAGTGGGCGTCCCCGGCCAATATCCATTCGTCCATCAATAGAATTTCGGGTTCGAAACAGGTCGCGACCGCAAAGCTGAGCCGCAATATCATCCCGGCCGAATAGGTTCGCACCGGCATCTCGAGATAGTCGCCGAGTTCGGTAAATTCCACAATTTCGGGCATCCGCCGCTCGATCTCGGCCGGCGTCAAGCCGAGCAGCAGCGCGCGCAGATGAATATTGTCGAAGCCGCTCAGATCGGTGTCGATCCCGAGATTGATATCGAACATCGGCGAAATCCGCCCGCGCGTGACGACCTTCCCTTGAACGGGCTCGTAGATTCCGGCGATCGCTCGCAGCAAGGTCGTCTTCCCGGCGCCGTTGGCGCCGAGCAGCGCCAGGCGATCTCCGGCGGCAAGCGAAAACGACACCTCGCGCAATGCCTCGATCACCATCTGATCGCCGGCATCAGTGCCGATCCGGCCCGCTGAGCCATGGAACAACATACGCTTCTTCAGGGATCGCGACCCACCCTGGTAGACCGGAAAAGAAATCATCACCCGCTCAAGGCTAACGATTGCGCCTGCATCGGATTGCCTCGTCATATCAATCATATCCAGTAGGCAATTCTGGCGCGGAAGCGCAGAAAGAGACAGCTCGCCACCAGACCATTGATCGCAGTGATGGCGAGCGTCACCCAAAGCGTCAACGCGGACGGGAGCACGCCAAGCAACGGGGCACGTACGATCTCGATCAGGTGAAAGAACGGGTTTGCCTGTGCAAGATACGATTGTGGACCCAGCAAGTCCGGTGTCCAGATAATCGGCGTGACCAGAAACAGAATTTGCGCGAGACTTGCCAAAATGCGGGGGATATCCCGAAACCGCGCGGAAGCCATTCCAATGGTCAAGCTCGCGAACGCGGCGTTGATCACGAGCAGCACAAGACCGGGAATAGCGCACAGCGCGACAGCCCCGGGCCAGATCTGAAAATAAAGAAGCAGGACGACGTAGATCGGAAGATCGTGTGCAACAAGCGCAACCTTGCCGAATACGAAGCGGCAAACGTAGAGCAGATAAGGCAGGCGGATCTGCTTGATGTAACTCTCGGAGCCCGAGAACAGACTGCCGGCATCCAGCATGACAGAGCTGATGAAGCCCCAAGCGATAAGCCCTGCACAGACATAGGGCATCAGCTGTGCGACCGGCAGTTTGAAGATTTGCGAGTAGACCAGTCCGAGCGCAATGACCGTGATTGCGATGTTTACAGTCGACCAGAACGGCCCAAGGGTCGAGCGCCGGTACCGGTAAAGGATGTCATTCCAGCCAAGCCTCGTCCAGAGCGGCCAGAACCCGACCGCAGCAGTGAGATCCGCGGCCGCGAGGGCAAACTGGCGATTTCGCTGATTTCCCGCCGGCAACGTCGAACGTCCTTCAGAATACACCGGAACCTACCATGGCCCAAAAACCCATCCTATCGTAAAATCGGGCCCAATCCGCGGTTTCGACATGATGGCCAATGTGGAAGGATGAGACATGAAGCGAAATCAAACTTGGGGAATGCCTCGATGATTTTCGCAGTATGAGACCATCATATGTCCTTTGATCCCGACGACGCAGCGCTCTACCCTCCGGTCTTTTCAATCATCATCCCGCTCGAATTTCACCGCGGCCAATGGGAGCATTGCTGGAAAGGCTGGAACGACCAGACCATCGCCCGATCGATGTACGAAACGATACTTGTCGTTCCGCCTGGTTTCCAGCAGCGGGACCTGCTGAAGGAATTTTCCGCTGACCGCGTGGAATTTTCCGAACACTCGCACGACATCGGCTTGTGCCACGCGGGTGCGGCAAAGGCGCAGGCAAAATATCTGATCTTTACGGAAGCGCACTGCCGGCCGGAGCCGGATGTACTCGAGAAGTGCCTGCAAGCCATTCACGACAATCCCGATTGGGCGGGGTTTTCCTGTCGCTCCGTGCCCATTACCCATAATCGACTGTCAAGAGCCGAAGCCGCGATGTACATGGCCGACATTGAATACGCCATGCACGATCATCCCTGGCGAAGAATCCTCGACCAGTGTTTCGTAACAAAGCGCGACGCCTACGAGAATTGCGCCGGCTTTCGGCCCGAGCTCGGACATTTCGCAGAATGGGTGCTTGCCGCCAGTTACTTTCGGTGCGGCTACAAGCTCGGTTACTTTCCGGAAGCACGATTCCATCACTATTACACGGGTTCGCTTGCTGAGCTACGCGAGTTCACCCTCGACTTCGTCGCCGGCGAGATTCGCTATTTCAGTGAACTACCCGCTACGCCCGACGGCCTTTTGGAGCCACCGCTCGAATGGATGTGCCAGGGAAACTTCGATCGCGGTACGGCACGATCAATCCTGGAAATCGCCGTGAAATCTCTTTGGCCGCCGCCCCGACGCTTCGCGCGTCATTTTCAACATTCCATCGGCAAGATTGCACGCTGGATCGTTCCGGCGATTTTTGGCGATCAGGTAGCCCGCGGTATCGCCAAGGCCCATGTCGTGTGGGCGCAGACAGGCCTGCTGCTCGCCCGTGCGGTCGGTTCGGAGAGTATGCTAAACACGCGATTCAAGGATTACATCGCAGCCCTCATCGCGGCTCAAAGACTTGCTGTCATCGGCAAACTGCGCCGGGCCGGACGAGAGCGACAAGACATTGAACAAGACATTGAAGACGTTGTTGAGGCGAGCCCTGACGTCTTTGCGCCGGGCCACACGGGTTTCTATCCAATCGAACAATACCAGGGGCATCAGTTTCGGTGGAGCGATACGGCGGCCGCAATGCTGATTTCGGTATCCGCTGGCACGCGCCAAATCCGGATCAACTGCCTTCCAGTCCGCGATCTCACAAGTCCGATCTGCGACCTCCGGTTCTATCTGGATGGCGCGTGCATTCCGCCCCGCCAACTGAGGACGGAAAAGCAGCGCGTCAGCATCGATCTCAACGCTGCCACACCGAGAGTCCTCACGCTGGGCTGGACATGCGTACCACTGCGTGCACCTGCAGATTCCCGCAGGTTGGGGCTGGCCATCAAGGGCCTCGAACTGGCCTGAGGGTCCCGGGCTATTTTCCGGGCCAGGACGGTTTGCGTTTCTCGCCGAAGGCTTTCAGTCCTTCCTTGGCGTCTTCCGTCATCGCCAGCAACGCGATCTGGCTTTCGGTATAGGCGATGCTTTCGTCGAACGACATCGAGGCGATCGCCCGCATGGCATATTTACCGCGCCGGATCGCGGTCGGCGACTTGTCGACGATGCGGCTGACCAGCCAGTCGACCTTGGCGTCCAGTTCGGCCGAAGGCACCACGTAGTTCAAAAGCCCGGCAGCCTGCGCCGTGTGCGCGTCGAACGGCTCGCCGGTCAGCGACCATTCGCGGACCAGCCGCTTAGGTCCGATCGACTGCAACAAGGCGGTGCTGTCCCAATTAGACGGACAGCACCTAATTCACGTTGGGAACGGATTGCGACCGTTGCACGAACTTTCCTCAGCAACCGAGGATGCGCCTATTTCGACTTGATTGTTGCAGCTTCTTCGGCGCGCTTCTTTTGCCACGCGTCGTATTCCGGCGTTCCCGGCCGGGGCGGCACGTCCTTCGGCATCCCCCCTAGCCACGTTGGTACACTGTCCGCAACCGCACCGCTAACAGCCGGTCGTGGATCGGTGGCGCACGCTGACAGCACTACGCAAGCCGTGGCGGCTAACAGGAACCCGGTAACGCTCAATTTCATGGTCGTTACTACCCGCTCCATCTGTCTAGCTAGAGCATGCTGGGTACTGTCCGTCTAGCCCCAGTGTCCTAAGGATGGGGGCCAGTTTGATTATGGCAATAGTTACGGGGTGGAAAACGGGCCGGTCCGGGTGCATATTTGTTAGATGTACAAGCTCTCGGATTCGGCCCCTCTTTACGCGCTCATAATCCTTTTCGGGGGAAGCGCAGCCCTGCTCATCCTGTTGTACGTTGGCGTTCGATTATTGCTCGGGTGATCGGCTCGGTCGAAGATGCGGCTTCATTGATCCGCTCCAGCTTCGGACGCTTCACTAGCAATGACGAGATCGAGTTCGCACTGCAGCCCATTGGGTAGGCACTCGCCGAATCGGAATCGATCAGAACGGCATAGTGTCTCCCCGTTCGACCTTGGTCGTGATGTTCTTTCCAATTCTGTCATCGTGAATTGTGGAGAAGAGATTCGCCGAAGAGCAAAAAGCGCTCTCGGGGGTTAGACAGGCTCGTTCAATTGTCCGGCACATTGCAAAGGCTCGCATCCCAAAGCTAAGGTCGGCCGGATATAGGCCGCCACCCTCACAATGTTATCGCCTCAAGGGCATATGAAGCCAAATACCGGGAAAGGTCTTTAGCTGAGGGCGCGCATTCGTTTCAATGATTGCGAAAGCTCAGTCTAGGCCGGGATATTCGATTTCTTCGGTCATCGAGGCCCGGCGCTGGAGGACCATTGGCTTCAAGATACCGTACTTACCGGTCTCGGGACGAACGCGATCCTTTGCCCTGCGCAGGCTGACCCTTCCGACGCGCTTTCGCAAAGGCCCGATCAGTAGCCATGAACCGAGCCAACACGGCGCAACGAGTTTTGACGGATCCGAAATCGACTGTCCTGTTTCATGGGCAAGCACTTCGGGATAGGCGACGAGATCGCAATGGACGTGTGCCGGTAGCTCCACGGAAGGTTTGACAGCCTCGTCATCAGCGATCGTTCCGAGCTTCAACTTAGCCATGTTTCTTTCACGTCCTGTACGGTTCAAGCACGAGGTCGCGATTGACGATTACCCGCACCGGAAAACCTAGCCGGATTGTCAGGGTCGGCTGAATATTGAGATTGCGCCGAACGACCTGTTGACCGGTTTGGTTCAGGGAATCCCCTATCCCACGTCGAAGTCCCTGGATGATGGCGCTGTTATCGTTGCCGGGGTCGAAACCAGAGCCGAGCTCGGCTCCGATACCAAGTAGTGTCGACAGTAGCACCGCCTTGAACAGTTCACCCCAGTGCTGATCGACCTCATCTTGAAGCCCAGCATACCCCCCGGTATCGGCACCCGGCTGACGCTCCAGGACAATCGATCGGCCGTTCGGCATGATCAACCGTGTCCAGACCAGAAGGATGCGCGACTGTCCATGGCTAACGTGGCTGTCGTAGATTCCAATCAGCCGCGCCCCTTGGGGCACCAGCAGCGAGCGGCCGGTCGGCGTATCGTACACGTTTTCGGTCACCTGCGCGGTGATCTGCCCTGGCAGATCAGAGCGGAGACCCGTGATGAGGGCGGCGGGAATCACGGACCCGGCCTGCACCATGTAACGCGAAGCCGGCTTAGTCACGCGATCGGGACTCGTGGTCCGGCGATCTATCGAGGCATTGACGAAGGCGAGCTTGCGATCCTGTCCGTTCTGAGCGTAGGCCTCATCGGACGATGGCACAGCATTCGGGGTGGTCTCGGCGGGAGTGGCTGCCGCGGATGGTCGAACATTCGTTGATGCAAAGACCTTGCTGATGCGCGCGGCCTCGCTTTCCTGGCTCATGCGCTGTTGTTCAGGATCGATCGCGAGCGGTCCAGACTGAGCTTGAGCCGCAACGATGGGACGACCAAGGTCGCCGGGCAATGGCGGTCCGAGGCGAGGCACGTCGCGCGGAACGCCTGCATAGTCGCGCGGCAGTCCGGCCAGGCCATCAGCTACATTGTGATGATCTGTGCTGTAGAGTTCTTCTAATGCAGGCACTCGTGTTCGATTGTTCTGCAGCGCCCAGAGGGCGGCTGCGGAGACCAGAAGGAGCGCCAATGCTGTTCCGCTCGCCAAAACCTTGCGCGACAGGCGTGTAACAGGCGGACGTTCTGGATTGAGCCGCAAAGAACGAGCAATTTCCTCAGACGTCTTCGGCGTGGTCGAATGAGGGCTACCGGCATTATCCGTTTCGGTGCCGGTCATTGAGACCTCCCGTCGGTTCTAATGATCCGGACCCTTTGCTGGTTGTCGCCACCAAGTCGAAGCTCCGCCGCGGCAAACAGCCGATCGACGATCAGCACGTTACGATAGGTTCGGTAATTGACGATTTCGGGCTTGCCATCCGGGCCGATGACGAACAGCGGCGGCATCTCGCCCTGAACGATTCCAGGAGAGAATTCGACATAGACCTTGCGCCCATCGTCATAGGCACCGACCGGCCGCCAGGGCGGATTATCGCCGTCGATGACATAGCGATAGCGCCGCTGAGACCGCTCGGGAAGAATTGGCGTTGGCGAAACGGTCTGGGCGCGCGCCATCCGATCCTCGGGATAGAACCAGGCGACCGAAGGCATATAGGGTTTCTCACGCGATCGCAGTTCGATCAGATAAGTACGCCGGTCGGTGTTGACTACGAGATTGGTCTCGATTGAGGGCCGCGTCGGCTTGACCATGATATGGACGCGTCGGGTGTCGCCACTTCCGCTTTCGGTATCGCCGACCACCCAGCGCACGGTGTCGCCGGCCGACACCGGACCTGAACCCGTGAGCTGCTCACCGGGCTCGAGCGCGATATCGGTAATCTGTCCGGGGGCAGCGTAAATTTGATAGAGGGCCCCGGGACTAAACGGAAATACCTGCACGGCGTTGAAGTAGCCCTCTTTTCGGGGCTCGACGCGCGCGGCATCATTCGCCGTCTCGATCCGGGCAACGGGCTCTTCAGCTTCCCTTACCCCTTTCTTGCCTCCCCTGGCAGGCGTCCAGGATGGCGGAACGTGCAGTGACCGTGGACGATCATCCGCCAATGATGGTAAACTGGGAAGTGGCGGAATATCGGCGTCGTAGCTGATCTGCGGCGGCTTGAAGGTGGTACAGCCGCTGAGCGTAACCATGCAAGCAAGCAGCACGGGTCGCGCGATCTTGCCCATACGCGGGCTGGCAATTTTGGTAATCGGCCCGTTCACTGCCCGACCTCCTTCGACCAGTTGATGGCATTGACATATATCCCGAGCGGATTCTTGCGCAGACGATCGGCATCGCGCGGGGTTTCGATCACGATGGTGAGGATGGCAGTCCAGCGCTCGGTGGCGGCAAGCTGACCGTTGTCATAGCGGCGCTCGATCCAGGCGACGCGAAAGCTCTCCGGCGAGGCGCGGATGACGCTCGATATTTCGACCGCAATCTGCACCTTGCCGAGCTTGGCAAAGGGATCGTTGACGCGAGCGTGATCATTGAGGGCCGCGGCACCGCGGTCCGTTGTAAAGTCATAGGCACGCAGCCAGTCCTGACGCAGCACGATGGCGTCGGCCGGAAGCCCGCGCACGTCTTCGATAAAGCGTGCCAAATGGAAGGCGATCTGCGGATCGGTCGGCTGATAGAAGGGATTGGCTGGGCTGACGCTCTGCGCCTGGCCGAGACGATCGACCTCAACGACCCAGGGCGTAACGGTGCCATGGGTCGACTGCCAGACAAGACCGGATGCGAGCCCCGCCGACAGGATCAGCGAACCAAAGGCCATCAGCCGCCAGTTCCTCGCCTGCACGCGCGCCGAACCGATGCGGTCGTCCCAAACTTGGGCCGCTTTCTGATAGGGCGTCACGGGCGTAGGCGTCCGGCCATAGTGAACCGATGGTCGTTTGAACATCACTGCTTTCCTTCGGAGAGATCGACAGAGGCGCCTCCTCCATTCTGATCGGCAGAGCGGACGGTGTTGGTGGTGGCGGAGGCCCCATGACGCATGGTCTGCATGCGCTTCATGCGACTGGCCCATCTGGATTGAGTATCCGCGGATGAGGAGCTTGCAGGAGCCTGGGCTGTGCCGGCTTCACCGACCGCAGCGCCTCCGGTTGATGCCGAGCTGCTACCAGCACTTGCCGCGGCGCGACGAAGCGGGCTCGTCATGGCGGATACGCCAGCATCCGTGACGCCGGACAAGCCGCTCGCCCGAAACGCACCGCTCGCACTGCCCGCGAGCGTCGCAGTTCCACGTGCGGCTCCCGCGAGTGCACCGGCGCTGCCTGCAGCAAGACCCGCTCCGGCCACCACAGCTCCGCCGGCAGCGAGCCCCGTGCCAACGGCGGCTCCGGCGCCAAGCTGTGGGCCGCCGGACACGATGCCGTTGGCGATGCCGGGCCCAAAGATTCCCAGACCCAGTAGCGCCAATGCTGCAAGCACCAGCGCCATGGCATCTTCAATGCCGATCTGTGCACCGCTAGAACCGGCGATAAACTGGGAAAACAGCGTCGAGCCGATGCCGACGATCACGGCGAGCACCATGACCTTGACGCCTGACGAGATCACGTTGCCGAGCACGCGTTCGGCGGCGAAGGCCGTCTTGCCGAACAGCCCAAAGGGAATCAGAACGAAGCCAGCGAGCGTTGTCAGCTTGAATTCAATCAGGGTGACAAAGAGCTGGATAGCCAAAATGAAGAAGGCGAGCAGCACGATCACCCAGGCAAACAGCAGCACCACGATCTGGATGAAATTCTCAAAGAAGCTGACATAGCCCATCAGTCCAGAGATCGATTCCAGGATCGGTCGCCCCGCATCGATACCGACCTGGGCGATCCGCCCCGGGCGCAGGAATTCAGCCGAGGACAGGCCCGTGCCGGATGCCTTGAGGCCGAGACCGGCAAAGCTCTCGAAAACGATGCGAGCGAGATTATTCCAGTTGCCGATCAGGTAAGCGAAGACGCCAACGAACAGCGTTTTGTTCACGAGGCGAGCGATGATGTCTTCATCGGTACCCCAGGCCCAGAACAGAGCGGCCAGTGTGACATCGATCGCGGCGAGCGTCGTCGCGAGGAAGGCGACTTCGTTACCAAGCAACCCAAAGCCAGAGTCGATATAGCGGGTAAACGTTTCCAGAAATCGGTCAATGACGCCGGTGCCACCCATGGGATCACTCGCGTTCTGGTGTTGCAACGGGCGGCCAGCCCTGGGGACGACGACCGGGATTCTTCGGCTGCGCCAACACCGGTGTCGGGCTGCCTGGTTGAGCATCGACCGAAGAAACGGCTGGTGTTTTTGATCCCAGGAAGCGCCGGCGGTTCTCCGCCCAAATCAGACGGCACGCCTGCAGTTCTGCCACCTGATCGGAGGTGACCTTCCGACAGCGTTCGAGTTTGGCGCCAAGCGGATTAGTTGCCCGGGATGCCGACGATTGCGCTGGTGGACCGTCACTGTCGCCCCGGAGCTGGATTGTGCAGGCTGCGGCAAACAGCACGGGAACGGCAACTGCCGTGGTCACAAACATCCCCCGCTTGAATCCGCCGCGTCCGCTCATTGGTGAAACATCCGAACTATCGAAGGCTGATAGCCTCGACCGGATGAGAGAAAGCGACGAAGTTGCTCCCTGCCCTGGTCCTGGGCGACGGTACGCTGGGCAATTTCGAGATTTTGCGCCCGTCCCTGCGCGGCAACCGCTGCCGTAAGATCTGCGAGCTGCTGCGCCTGCAAACCAAGAAGCTGATTCCCGGCCTGACTGGCCTGCAGCGCGCCAGTCGCGCCCTGGCTTGAGCTGATCTCTTTGCGGTGGGTGTCGAGGTTGCCGACCACGGTCGCCTGAACGCGCAAGGCATCCTGCAAGCCCGCCACAGAATTCTGCCAGCGCGTTTGCGCATTCGAGATTAGGGCTTGGTCTGACTCGTTCGTCGAGGCCGGCGCATAGGTCGTCGAGAACGCTCGATCGATCTGCTTGATATCGTAGGCAATGCGCTGGGCCTGGGCGAGCAGCTGTTGGGTTCGCTGGATCGATTGCTCGAGCTGCTGCAGCGAGGAATACGGCAGGCTGGCGAGATTTTTGGCCTGGTTGATCAACATCTGCGTCTGATTCTGCAGCGAGGTGATCTGGTTGTTGATCTGCTGCAGCTCACGCGCGGCCGTAAGCACGTTCTGCGCATAGTTGTTGGGATCGAACACGATCAGTTGGGCGGATATCGGCGAAGCGGCACCTGCGATCGCAATGGCGAGCGCACTCACCGCCAAGAGGTGACGGCGACGCATCATGACAAACCTTCCTGTTTGATGAGACCGGGAATGAGATCGGCGGCCCAGCCCAACCCACGCACAGCGAGCCATCCGGTCACAAAACCGTCGCGGCCATGCTCGGCCAGCACACGTTCGATCATTGCCTGATCGGACTTTGATGAAGCCGCAGTGAAGGCGAGCGAAAATTCCTCAAGACCCAGCTCGAACAGGCGATTGCCGCGCCGTGACTGGCAATAGTAGTCGCGTTTGGGGGTAGCGCGCGCCAGGATCTCGATCTGCCGGTCGTTGAGACCGAAGCGCCGATAGATAGCCGTGATCTGTGGCTCGATCGCCCGCTCGTTCGGAAGGAACAGCCGCGTCGGGCAGCTCTCGATGATGGCAGGTGCAATCGCGGAGCCATCGATATCCGAGAGCGACTGGGTGGCGAAGACGACGGAGGCATTCTTCTTGCGCAGTGTCTTCAGCCATTCGCGGATCTGGCCGGCAAACCCTTCGTCATCGAGCGCGAGCCAACCTTCGTCGATGATGAGCAGCGTCGGCCTCCCGTCGAGCTGCCCCTCAATCCGATGAAAGAGATAGGATAGGACCGCCGGCGCGGCGCCGGTGCCGATCAGCCCCTCGGTTTCGAACACCTGGACCGAACTTGTTCCAAGCCGTTCGGTCTCGGCATCGAGCAAGCGCCCAAAGGGGCCGCCGAGGCAGTAGGGTTGCAGCGCCCTTTTGAGGCTCTGGGACTGCAGCAGCACGGACAGGCCAGTCAACGTACGTTCGCCAATAGGCGCCGAAGCCAACGACAACAGCGCCGACCAAAGATGCTCCTTGGCTTCAGGCGTCATATCGATCTTTTCGCGGGCGAGAATGGCTGCGATCCATTCCGCCGCCCAGCCACGCTCAGCCGCATCGTCGATCATGGCAAGCGGCTGCAAGGCTACCGGTTCGGAGGCACTGTCGGACAGGGCACCGCCGAGATCGTGCCAATCGCCATTCATGGCAAGCGCCGCGGCCCGGATCGACCCGCCGAAGTCGAAGGCACAGACCTGGGAGGTAGGATAACGACGGAACTGCAGCGCCATCAACGCAAGCAGCACGGACTTACCCGCACCGGTCGGACCGACCACCAGCGTGTGCCCGACGTCCCCGACGTGAAGGGAGAATCGGAATGGTGTGGATCCTTCTGTCCGCGCGAGGAACAGCGGCGGCGCACTCAAATGCCCGTCCCTTACCGGCCCCGCCCAGACCGCGGACAACGGAATCATATGGGCAATGTTCAGGGTCGAGACCGGCGGCTGGCGGACGTTGGCATAGACGTGGCCGGGCAACGAGCCCAGCCAGGCCTCGACCGCGTTGACGGTCTCTACCATGGAGGTGAAGTCACGCCCCTGAATGACCTTCTCGACCAAGCGCAACCGTTCATCCGCGATGCGTGGATTCTCGTCCCAGACTGTGATCGTGGCGGTGACAAACGCCTCTCCAATAAGATCCGACCCGAGTTCCTGCAACGCGGCGTCAGCGTCGATGGCCTTGTTATTGGCATCGGTGTCGATCAAGGACGACGCTTCGTTGGTCATCACCTCCTTCAGGATTGCAGCAACGGATTTCCGCTTGGCAAACCACTGCCGCCTGATTCTGGTCAAAAGTTTCGTTGCGTCCGCCTTATCGAGCATGATCGCCCGGGTCGACCAGCGATAGGGAAACGCCAATCGATCGAGGTCGTCCAAGATTCCCGGCGTGGTCGCGCTTGGGAATCCGACAATCGTAAGCACGCGCAGATGTTGGTCGCCGAGCATCGGCTCGAGCCCACCGGTCAACGGCTGGTCGGCCAACAACGCGTCGAGGTACATGGGAATCTCGGGGACACGGACGCGGTGGCACTTGGTCGAGACGCAAGCGTGCAAATAGGTCAGGGTCTCGCCGTCATCGAGCCACCGGCACTCCGGCATGAACCCTTCGACCAGTTGCAGGACGCGGTCGGTCCGATCGACAACGCCGCGCAACGCTTCATGGGCGTCGGCAGCCTGCCCGCGCTCCCTTCCCTCATAGAGGAAGCGCTCGGCGCGGGCAGCATCCTCGGCCGGCGGCAGATACAGGAAGGTGAGGAAATAGGCCGATTCGTAGTGAGCGCCCTCCTCCTCGAATTGGGCTCGGCGTTCGGCATCGACCAAGGCCGAAGCGACATCCGGACAACTGCTCGGCGGATAGGCGTTAGACTGGTATCTCTGGGCTTCCACAAACACGGCCCAGCCTGAACCGAGACGACGAAGCGCATTGTTGAGACGGCCAGCAATCGCAACAAGCTCCGCCGGAACGGAGGAATCAAGATCGGGGCCCCGAAAGCGCGCGGTCCGCTGGAAAGATCCGTCCTTGTTGAGGACGATGCCTTCGTCGACGAGTGCGGCCCACGGCAGGAAATCCGCAAGGCGCGTGGTGGAACGGCGATATTCACTGAGATTCATCATTGCCTGCTCACACGTTCAGATGGGTGGGGATTCGCAAATGCCGCCTTGCGACCTCGACGAACAATGGATCGCGCTTCGCGGCCCAGACAGCGGCGGCATGGCCGATCGCCCAGAGCAGAAGACCGGCAATCCACAGCCTTAAGCCCAGGCCGAGCGCCGCTGCCACGGTGCCGTTGAGGATGGCAACCGCCCGCGGCGCGCCGCCGAGCAGGATCGGTTCGGTCAACGCGCGATGCACCGGCGCCGCGAAGCCGTCAACGGGTCCATCCATCAGATCAGGACTCCGCCACCGAACGAGAAAAATGCCAGGAAGAAGCTCGACGCCGCGAACGCGATCGACAATCCGAACACGATCTGGATCAGGCGCCGGAAACCGCCCGAAGTGTCGCCAAAGGCGAGCGTAAGACCGGTGACGATGATGATGATCACGGCCAGGATCTTGGCGACTGGCCCCTCGACCGATTGCAGGATCTGGCTGAGTGGCTGCTCCCACGGCATGTTGGAGCCGGCGGCGCGGGCGTTGGAACCAAATGCTAGAGCTATGACAGCCGCGGCAGCACTCAGTACCGCGCATTGCAACATGGCGCACTTCATGGTCGATCTCCTTCCAGCCGAATGAGGTAGTCGCCGTCGGGCTTCAGGCCCTCGACGCGCGCAAGTTCTGCCAGCCGCCGATCCACCCCGCGGCCAGAGAGAACGGCGATCACGTCGATGGTTTCCGCGATCAGCGCCCGCGGCACGGTGACGACGGCTTCCTGGACGAGCTGCTCGAGCCGGCGCAGTGCGCCAAGCGCCGTGCCGGCGTGAATGGTGCCGACGCCGCCGGGATGGCCGGTAGCCCAGGCCTTAAGGAGATCGAGCGCCTCGGCGCCACGTACCTCACCGATCGGAATCCGGTCGGGACGCAGCCGCAGCGAGGAGCGCACGAGGTCTGAAAGCGAGGCAACGCCGTCCTTGGTACGCAACGCCACGAGGTTCGGCGAACTGCATTGGAGTTCGCGTGTATCTTCGATCAGCACGACACGGTCGGTCGTTTTGGCGACTTCGGCCAGGAGTGCATTGGTCAGCGTGGTCTTGCCGGTCGAGGTACCCCCCGCCACAAGGATGTTGCGACGCTCTCGAACGGCCTGGCGGAGCGTCTCGGCTTGAACTTCCGCCATGATGCCGACGGCGACATAATCCTCGAGGGTAAAGACGGCGATCGCAGGTTTCCGGATCGCAAAGGCCGGCGCGGTCACCACGGGCGGCAGCAGCCCCTCGAACCGCTCCCCGGTTTCCGGCAATTCGGCCGATACAAGCGGACGCGCGGCGTGAACCTCGGCGCCAACGTGATGGGCAACGAGCCGCACGATGCGCTCGCCGTCGGCGGCGGCAAGGCGCTCGCCGGTATCCGCGAGGCCGCCCGAGAGCCGATCGACCCAGAGCCGACCGTCGGGATTGAGCATCACCTCGACGATGATGGGGTCTTCAAGCCAAGCCGCAATCGATGGTCCGAGCGCGGTGCGTAACATGCGCGCCCCACGCGATACCATCTCGGACTGGAAGGAATGAACTGCCACCATCGTCCCCAACACGCCGAGCGCAAACGGGCTCGACGACAGGGATCAGTAGAAAAAGCAGACCATGCGTCCGCGCAACATGATCGGATCGGGCGGCGTGTCGTGGCGTAGCAAAAGAAAGCGGCGGCGCAATCACTTTTGGAGAACGATTGGCGAAGCCTGGCCTGGCTCAATGTCGAGCGATATTTCCTGGGCAAGGGTCTGGCCTCTGGCCAGCCGGCGCCCGAGCGCCTCGACAAAACCTTCATATCGCTCCCGCCCCTTGGTCTGTGCCGCGGGTTGCGCCGTGTCGGGCAGCGGCGGCGTTGCCGTCAACCAGAAACGCACGAACAAGGCCAGCGCTTCATTCGAGATGGTGACGTGACGCTCGAGCCGCTCGACCTGCCGTGTTATCCGGTCAAGACGACGGCCGAGCGCGGCTTCCATCCGCTCGGAACTATCCGGCGACAGGAATGAGGCCAGCGCGGTTTCGACGATCAGCGCCTGGGGCACTCGCTTGCGGCTGGCATGATCGGCGAGCTTTCCCGCCAAGTCTGGAGGCAAGCGAAACGTATGTTTTGTTCGCATTATCTCATCCTAGAGCTCTAGACCGTCGCCCGGGTCCATTACCGCCTGCCGCGCGAGGCGGATTCCGCTCGTGCGCATCACGCGGGCCCGGACGGCAGCACCGTCATCCCCTTCTTCTGGAAAGTCGAACTCGGTTGGAGGCCTCGAAACTTCCGGCACGATATCTTCATGCCGGGGAAGCTCCGGCTCGCGACGAATGCCAGAATTTGCGGGGTCATCGACGGATGGCCGAGCACCCGACACGGATACCGGCCTGGACACACTCCTGTTCGCCGGAGCGGGCAAGCGGCTCCAATCGTCCGTCGGTGCGCGATCCTCGCGGTCGATGAGCCCCGATCTTGGCGGCGGCAGCACGCGTTCGGTCAGGCGTGGATCCTCAAAATACCTCGCCTTTTTGGCACGGATTGGTGGCACGCCGGAAACCAGCACCAACTCATCATCCGGCGGGAGTTGCATGACCTCGCCCGGCGTCAGCAACGGCCGCGCGGTCTCCTGCCGCGAGACCATGAGATGGCCGAGCCAGGGACTTAGCCTGTGGCCAGCGTAATTCTTCATTGCCCTCAGTTCAGTTGCAGTCCCGAGCGCGTCCGACACGCGTTTGGCGGTGCGCTCGTCGTTGGTCGCGAAGGAAACCCGCACATGACAATTGTCGAGAATGGCGTTGTTGGGCCCATAGGCCTTTTCGATCTGATTGAGAGATTGGGCAATGAGAAAGCTCTTGAGGCCATAGCCGGCCATGAAGGCGAGCGCGGACTCGAAGAAATCAAGCCGTCCAAGCGCCGGAAACTCATCGAGCATGAACAGCAGCCGATGCCGACGTCCTCTGGCCTGGAGGTCCTCGGTGAGACGTCGGCCGATCTGGTTGAGGACCAACCGCACCAGCGGTTTGGTGCGACTGATGTCGGACGGAGGCACAACCAGATAGGGCGTCGTTGGCCGTTCGTCCTCAACGAGATCCCGGATGCGCCAGTCGCAGCGGCGCGTTACCCGGGCAACGACGGGGTCGCGATAGAGCCCGAGGAACGACATCGCGGTCGAGAGCACGCCTGATCGCTCGTTCTCGCTCTTGTTCAGTAGCTCCCTTGCCGCGGAGGCGATCACCGGATGTGTCCCGGCTTCGCCAAGATGCTGCGTGGTCATCATTGCGCGAAGCGTGGTCTCGATCGGACGTTTCGGGTCGGACAGAAAGCTCGCGACCCCGGCAAGCGTCTTGTCCTGCTCCGCATAGAGAACGTGAAGAATGGCTCCAACCAGCAACGCGTGGCTGGTCTTCTCCCAGTGGTTCCGCCGTTCGAGCGATCCCTCGGGATCGACGAGCACGTCGGCAACATTTTGGACGTCGCGAACCTCCCATTCCCCGCGCCTTACTTCCAAAAGAGGATTGTAGGCCGCACTCCCTGAATTGGTTGGATCGAACAACAGCACCCGGCCGTGTTGGGCACGAAAGCCTGACGTCAGGGTCCAGTTTTCACCCTTGATGTCATGGACGATGCAGCTTCCCGGCCAGGTTAGAAGCGTCGGGACAACGAGGCCGACGCCTTTGCCGGATCTGGTCGGCGCGAAGCACAGCACATGCTCCGGTCCGTCGTGTCGCAGGTATTGTCCCTCGAACCGCCCGAGGATCACGCCATCTGCCCCTGTGAGGCCGGCACCTCGAATCTCAAGCTGGTTCGCCCAACGTGCAGAACCATATGTGGCCGCCGTCTCCGCCTCTCGGGCCCGCCATACCGACATCGCAAGTGCGGCTATGATAGAGATGATCCCGCCCGAAGCAGCGACGCATGCGCCTTCGACGAACACTCTTGGTGCATAGGCATGGTAGGCATACCACCACCAGAAGAAGGCCGGAGGAAGATAGATCGGAACGCCCGGTACGAGTTCAAACCAGGGGTGACCGAGTTGGGGCTGATAGCCGAGCCGCCACGCCGTCCACTGCGTAGCGGCCCACGTCGTGATCAGCACGAGGGTCAGGACGACAGCGATCTGGCCCCAAAGTATTCTGGTTGCGGACATGGCAGGAGGAATCAAAATGCCTACGTAAACCGCAGACAAGCCATCCTGCCAATCGCGAGTATTTTCGGACATCCCAGCGAGCAAATTGGTGCGTCAACCGCCGAGCGGCATAAAACTCAAACTACATCTCGCCTGTAGAATTTGATAAGAATGCCAGCGTCTGCCCCCTGGCGCCTTGAGACATGCGGACCGTATTGAGCTGTCCGCTCTTAGCGGTTAACCCGGAAGACGTTTGCCCCATCTCGGACAATCGACCTTTTCCAGAAAATGGCTTCGCGATATTCGATGGTGTCCTCTCAAATAGGATCCCAAAATTCAATTGCGAGCAGCAAAATCGTCACCAAAGTTCTTTGTAGTTTGGAAATAGCTTCAGTGTCGCGTCGTAGCGCACCGGCACAATCCAAGGCAGCGCCAGCCTGAATATTGCATTTGCAAGGGTCGACGTATGGCGCACATATAGATCAATGGGATCGAGTCGATGCCTCATGTGCAGCTTCGGATCATAGTTTAGGCCACTACTGCGAAACCATTTGTACCCTCTGCTGATCCCCCAACTGATCATGTCCCGAACCACATAGTGATAGAGATGCAGGTCGAGGGCAACGGTATAATCGAAACCCACGTACTCCGCGAACAGCGAGTCTCCTTGCACCATGCAAAGGCTGAAAGCCACCAGCATGTTTCCGCGACGCCACGCGAAGAACCGCACCTTATCGTTCATTCGTTGGCCGAGCTGGCGGAAAAAGTCCTTCGTTAGCTTCTCGAATCGCATCCTTGAACGCTCGAACACTTGCAGATAGAGCGGATAAATCTCATCGACGAAACTTGCCGCATCGTCGGTGACGCTCATGCGAATATCCGATACGTCGGCCGTCGTTTCGAGATTCTTGCGCAATTTCTTTCGCGTTGAGCTTTTCAGCGCCTTTATCATGTAATCGTCGAAGCTGTCATATCCGATGTCGAGCATCGTCATCGGCATGCTCGGCGCGCGCACGAAGCCGCATTGCAAGAAGCAGTGAAGCACTTTGCGATAGCGAGACGGAAACTCCTTCAGCACGATGAGCTGCGCGTTGAGTGATCTCGCTTGTTTGATGATGCCGTTTGACAACGTTTCTGCAACGATGTGGACAGGCAGAATTTCCGTAGCAGCGAGGTGAGCCTCCCCGGCGGAACAACCAACCATCAAAGTGCGCAGTTTAAGGAAACGCGGGTAGAATCGTCGGATCAGCGAAATCCAATGAATTCGTTCAGCGTCAAGCCCTTCAAGAATATCCTGATCGACAAGGAAGAACGGTTGGATAGCTCGTACATGGCCATTGTTATCAACAATCGCGAAATATCGGTACTCGAAGTCACCCCGGAGAGTATCGTCCAGGATCTCGTAATACCGATAATCTTTTCGTTGGTCGGCGAAAGTAGATGTCCAAGGCGCGCATCCGGACAATTCGGCACGCGACACAACGGAAATCGAGAACGATTCACGGCGCGCGCTGGAGACGCTCGGAGCAATCGCGCTCATCTCTCCACTCCGTCGGGCTCCCGTAGAATTCATAACCCCGGGCGACGCTAATTATTTCCCGCCTCTTCAGTTTCGCGCGGACGTACAAGAGAGAATTTCTATCTTGGACTTTAGAAACTAACGGCTCTAAGGCCGCGCTGTTGAAATATAACTGACCACCAAACGAAAAATCCCGGGGCTGACGTTTGCGGACGGCTAAAGCAATTCGGACCTGACTCCAAAAGGTCAGCAGCTTCGTTCCGGCCGATAAGAGACAGCACTACTCGGCGGCGCAAAATGCTGCGGTGCATTAGTCCGAGCATGGCAGCTTTGAGACATGCCTCCTGCATAAGGCGACGTCGCTTTCAGGGGTAACCTGCAAGAAATTTGCTCAGACTGAGTTCTCTGGGACGAGTTCGCGAAGGTGATTCTTCGTCTGGAATCGCTGCTGTGTGGGTAGTGGGTCGGCTCGATTGTGGCAGAGTTCTGGGCTGGAAAATCGACGGTCCGAAGGTCATATTCCCGGGATGGCGACAATTGTGCAGTGCAACGGCGACCGAGTACAGACGCACTGAAGAGTGCCGTGACACGGTCTGCACGGTCTTCGGAGCTGCTCTAGAATGGTGGCGGGAAAGCACGCACGTTCCCACATACGAACTTATTGAACGTCCAGAGAGAAAGCGGGAGTGACACCAGCCCAGTGCGCCTATACTGGCAGAAAGTTAATATCGAAAGTTCTGGCGCTTCTCAGGATCAGGGCGCACACTTTGTCATCACCGCCCGGTCTCGTGGCAGTTATCGGTGATGAGAACGCCGGTCGCGCTCCCGCCAATCCTCAATTGGATGGAGCAGCGTATGCCAGAGCGTCGCCGTTTCACACAAACTGCCTCCCTTGAAGAAAGCCTTGCCAAGGAAGCCACGCAGTTACGCAAGCAGGCTCAAAGTAGCCCGCCGGGCATTGAGCGCGACCTCCTAGCCCGCCGAGCCGAGATAGCTTGTCATATGACGAAGTGGCCGGCCTTGGGCTACAGGCACCAAGATAAGTTCAATTAGAAATGGCTATCTATCGCCTATTAAGGAATTCTACCTTGGAGCCGGAAGAGATTAGCCGCATCATAGAGGCATACGAGCAAGCGTTGCGTACCCTCTGCGTCAAGGATCGCGACGACCCTCTAACGGAAATGATCGCGAAGCAAATCATCAAGATCGCGCAAGCTGGTGTCCGTGACGTGGCGCAGCTTTCGGCTCTGGCGGTCGCAGAACTGCGCGTCCGGTGAGGCCGCCTCTGCTGGCGGCCTCCCCCAGGGTCCACGCCCGAGGAGCAACAACATGACCCCACATATCCCCAAGGAATTTTCCAGCAAGTTGGTCGACAGGCGTCCGTTCGTGATCATGGGCAACACAATGCCGCCCCGAGATCCTGATGAAGACGAAGAGGATGAGGACGAAGAGGAAGAGGAAGAGGACGGCGCCGACGAACCGCCGGTCGTGCGCGAGCCGGACGAAGACTAGGTGGTGTGGACTCTAGGGATTCCCTTTTAGGAGCAAATCAGATTCAAGACTTCTTTTGAGGAGGCAGTCTTGGGTGTGATCGAGCGGTTGGTTTTGAGCGACGCGGCGTGGGAACGGATGGCGCCGCTGATCATAGGCCGACCCTGACCAGAAGGGCTCCACCGGGCGCGACAACCGGATGTCTGTGGAAGGTGTGCTGTGGATCGTGCGTACAGGCTTTTCCTGGCCTGATCTTCCGGAAGCGTTTGGGGATTGGAACAGCGTGTTCCGGCGGTTCAGCCGATGGAGCATCAAGGGTGTTTGGTGGCGCATCTTCGAGGCGATGTCAGATGATCCGGACTTCGAATATCTGATCATCGATTCCACCATTGTCCGGGCGCATCAGCACGCCGCTGGGGCGAAAAAAGGGGTCTGAAGATCAGGCGATCGGCCGCTCGCGCGGCGGCCTGAGCACTAAGATCCATATGGCCGTTCGCGGCTTGGGCTGTCCTGTGCGGTTCACACTTACCGCGAGTCAGAAAAGGCGATGCACCGCAAGCTGCCGCATTGATCGAGGAGATTGCCTGCCGAGGTCGTCATGGCCGATACGGCCTATGACGCCGATCACCTGCGCCAGGCCATCGCCGCCCAGGGGGCGATCGCCGTCATCCCCAACAACCCGTCACGTGCGCTCAAACATCCGCTCGACAAGCATCTCTATGCCCAGCGCCATCTCGTGGAATGCTGCTTCTCAAAGCTCAAGCAGTTCCGCCGCGTCGCAACCCGCTTCGAAAAGACCGCCCGAAATTACCAGGCCGTCGTCACTCTCGCAGCCATCACCCTATCGATGCGATCGGCATCCACACTATCTATACGTGTTTGGGGCGCAGCGGTGGTTTTGCCCCAGTCAGCTTTCCTTTATTCCACGGCACTCGCTTGGGCGCGGGGGTGTATTCACTTGATCCTGCATGGCCATACTCCTCGGCTGAGCTACAGAGCACGAGAAGCAAGCGTCAGCGGGTTAGGCATTGGATCGGGTCGGTTTTCGGGCCAAAGCGGACTTCGCCTGCGCCTGGGGGCAAACACCCTGTAGCGATTCACCCGAACCGGACATCCCGCTACTTAAAGTGGACAGCAAGACGAATAGCGAGGACATCAGTCAAAGATACGGCAGCAGAAGCCGCGTGGCCGCGTCGCGCAATTGGGTCCATCGGGGCCGGGAGGAGAGTTCGTCCGGGCTGAGCTTGCGGCCTTGTGAAATCTTCTGCTCGATCAGAGCATCGACATTCGCAGTCACCGCGCTGTCGTAGCATTCCAGGTCGAACTCGAAATTGAGCCGTAAGCTCCGCGTGTCCCAGTTTGAGCTTCCGATTAGGCACCATTGCCCGTCCACCGTCATGAGCTTGGCATGGTTGAAGGGCGATGGCGTGAAATAGACCGTGGCGAGCACATCCTTGAAAAAGCGGAGATGCGCCAGCATCGCCCAATCCATGAAGAAGTAGTCGCATCGCTGAGGAATCAGGATCTCGACGGAAACCCCGCGCAGACCTGCCTGTGCGATGGCGAACTGGAGACGCTGGTCGGGAAGAAAATAGGGTGTGACGATACGAACCCTATTTTGTGCCTGGGCAAGGGCCGCGCCGAGGACCGTCTCCAGCTTGTACATATCCGCATCCGGTCCCGAATGGATGCCGCGGACGGCGACCGATCCTGCGGGGTCGATAGGGGGCCACCAGGCATCCTGGTCCAGCACCTCATCCATCGTAAACGACCAGTCTCGCGCAAAGGTGTCCATGAGCTGGCGAGTAACCGGCCCCTCCACCCGGACCTGCACACCGTCGACATAGTCTTTCGGCGCACGTTGGCGTGAGTGGTCCGCGCCGATGTTCAATCCGCCGGTGAATCCTACAGTCCCGTCGACGATCAGGAGCTTCTTATGGTTGCGCATATTGAGGAACGGCATGCGCCAAGGCACCCAAGTATGGAGGAAACGAGCGGTGGGGATCCCGGCGGCTTCCAGATCGCGCAGCGGCGATGACAGAATATAGCCGCTGCCGATTCCGTCGATTAGCACACGCACCTCGACGCCGCGCTTGTGTGCGTCGATCAGTGCACCGATGAAGGAGCGCCCGACCGAGTCATCGCGGAAGATATAAGAGCCGAGTGCGACGCTGTGACGGGCATTGCGGATGGCGGCCAGCATCGACGGATATGCTTCATCGCCGCCCCGTAAGACCGAAACTGCATTGCCGGCGATCAGCGGGCTTCCGGTCACGCGCTGGGCGATGGCGGAAAGGACGGCGATGTTCGGCGGCACCGGCGGCCACGCATCCGGGCCGGTAGCGCTTCCACGCTCGTGCTCGAGCTTCGCAAAGTCCAAGGCCCGTCGCGTCACGCGATTGATGCCAAAGACGAAATAGAGTACCGCGCCGAAAACCGGAGACAACCAGGCGACCGCGATCCAGCCCAACGCAGCGCGGACGTCGCTCTTCGTCAGCAGCACGTGGACCGTGACGGTGCCCGCCAGAAGCACATAGATCACTATCAGCAGAAACTGCATCAATCGGATGCCCGTTCGATGGCCACTCGGCAGTATTCCAGCCGGGTGTGCCGGTTGCCCAAACCCTCGCTAGAAATGGGCAAGATATGATATTCTAGCGCCGACCTTCGCAGGTGTCGCGTATGCGGCTGGATTCTTTCGTCTCTGACGGTGTTGAATCGCTCGCCCGTCTCACTAAATATCGTCCAGATTTCCCCTTTTCGAGCGACTATAGTCTTGGGCGTCAGTGGGGCGCCGCGGCACACCGCGATCTCGAGTGTCATTTGGGAGAGTGGGATACTTGGGAACTGAAGAGCGCCAGCCGGGGATGGAAACTTGAAAGTTATAAGCTGGAACTTGTTGCGTTTGACTGGTGCGCGGGTTGAGGATGTCGCCGCTCTCGTCAAACGACATCATCCCGACCTTCTCTTCTTGCAGGAAGCGATCGAGGAAATGGCGGATCTACCGACCCTGGTCGGCGGATATTTTTTCCGCGAACCGCTGGAAGGCCGCGTTTACGGTCTGGCTGTGTGGAGCCCGCATCCATTGCTGCGGCCCTATGCGCTACGTCTGCCGGTTTCGCAGGTGCCCGGTCGCGTGCCGCCGCGCGTCGCGCAAATCGTTCAGCTAGGTGACGTGACTTTCGCCAACGTACATCTTTCGCACGGCCAGTTCCTGAACCGGCGGCAACTAATGCACATCGCAAATGCCCTCGACGGTCCGGCGGCCATTGTCGGCGACTACAACGCGGTCGGGCCGATCAAGCTGGCTAGCTTCAAGGATGTCGGACCGCGCCAATCCACACACAGTCCGAATGACATCATTTCCTTCCGCCTCGATCGTTGCATGGCGCGAGGTTTGCGCTGTTCCTATGCTCGGGTGCTGGCGCGCGGGTCTTCCGACCATCATCCGATCTTGCTCAAGCTACATACCTTGCCGGTCGTTCAGGTCTCGGACGGACCCGTCACGGCACGCGTTCGGCGCCCCATGCTGCGCGTGAGCGTGGAAAGATGGCTTCGGGTAATGCGAGAAGC
Source organism: Bradyrhizobium sp. AUGA SZCCT0283 (assembly GCF_018130385.1). Lineage (GTDB taxonomy): Bacteria > Pseudomonadota > Alphaproteobacteria > Rhizobiales > Xanthobacteraceae > Bradyrhizobium. The sequence goes on from NZ_JAFCLU010000018.1 coordinate 151,773, forward strand.
ACCCGCCCGCGTTCGCGTGAGGCAGACTTTTTTGGAGGCGCTTGATCTGAAATTGCGGAAAGTGAAACGCGGTAAGGCAACTCGGCAGCGCCCCAGCCCTGCGAGCAATGACATCACTGCGCGGCAGCGCATCGAGGATCGCGCTCGATCGGAAATTTGATAATATACGCCTAACGATCTTCTTCACTAAGGTGGAATTGATGTCTGCCGATGAGCTTGCGGTGTGTCGAGCGATCCGTGCGTTAAGCTAATTGATGGGCGAGCGGGCTGCTGCCTCAGGTGTCGCAATGGCGTTGGACCTGCAGTTTTTGCGGCAAGCCGGGCGGTGACAGCGGATCAGGCGTCGACCGCGATGACTGCAAGGCCAAGTTCAGAGTCGCATGGCCGCGACACGCGTCCGCGCTGACGGATGCGGACATCGCGAAGGCGCACGAGATGCGGTGCTGACGGCGATCATCAACATCGCGGGATCAAGCAAACCTCTTTGGCGGCCAATGAAGGTTAGCGCACGGTCACCATCATGGAAATCATCGATAGGACAGCAACGCTGGCTTGATCAGCATCATCGCGCTGGACATATCCAAACTATCGGGATCGTTGGCCCGACACATTGGCAACGCACCGCGCCTCATTTCATTGGGACCGCGCGTTCTAGGCAGGTACGGCTACGTTCGACGCGGCAAGCAAACGCAATGCAACGGCAAGCCGTCGGGGTCATCTCTGGCGGCTTTTGCGTGTGCGCATCATTCGTAGCGAAGGATGGTCGCGTCGACGCCAACCCGTTGAAACTCAACTCTGGAGAGACAACAAATGACCTACTCCTGTGCAAAATGATCCTGCCGCGCTCGGATTTCGCAATGGCGGCCAAACAGGCGAATTTTCGAAGACGCGGCACTCCTGATCGCGCATCGAATTTGCGCAGCGCGGCACAAGTTTGCACTGCCATCAGGTCGACGATTGTGCTCTCTTTGGCTGCGCGACCTCTCGCTGATCATTTCAGCCCCAGCCCCATCGTCGGCTCGAGAGGGAGCGTTGCCCCGGCGTTGATCCCCACGATTCGCGCCGGTCGCCTTGTTCATGCGTTCACCTGGAGTGGCAGCCTTGGTGCAGAACCTAGTAGCCGGATTCGTCGTGGTGGCTTTGATTATCATGGGCGTGCTTGCCTACGCCCAGAAACATGAGGGGTGCTTGCACGGGCGCTCGCTCCAAACCTTCAAGCCCTGCGGATCAGTTAGCGTTGACCTGTAGCGCTGGTCGCGACGCTGCGGCCAACCTCGCGCGATTTGGTGCCCATGATCCCGGGCAAACCCCGGTTCGCCTATCTCCGTCTGCACGGGCCCCTGCTTCTCACCGACTTCCCTGGGGAGGGCGTTTTTACATGGCCAAGACCCATCTCCGACATCACCCCTCGGGCACCCCAGCTAAACGCAAGCCTTTACAGAACCGCTCCCGCCCGGCAAGGTACGCCGGATTGTCGCTTGATTTGGTGTCGCGGAAGCGGCGGATGGTGAAGTTCGGATTGAGCGCCAGCCCCGCCTGTGCGGCGGTCCTTGCCTCGTCCAGCGACCCAAGCAGCGCCAGCGCGCCGGCGAGCTGAAAATGCGCAATCGGGTGATTGCGGTTGGCCTCAATGCTTCGCCGCAGCCAACTGACGGCTTCGGCATCCGCCCCGAGCTGTATCTTGGACCAGCCTACAGTTTGCATCCAGCGGTAGCCAAAGATATCGCGAGGAGAAAGACGGAAAGCCTCGAGTATATGACCTTCGGTTTCGGCAGCGCGACCCATAAAAAATTTGGCTTGACCGATAACGCCATGAGCAAAGGCCGAATTGGGATTGAGCGCTAGCGCCTGCTCGCATTCCGCGATCCCTTGGACCGCGCGGTTTGTAAAAACGTGGACACCACCCAAGACCAAATGGGCCAAAGCATGGTCCGGTGCGAGTGAAAGGGCCTTGATCGCATTTGTTTCGGCTGCCGAATAGCGCGAGGCCCGGTCGTCAGTTAGCGCGGACGCCCCCATTGCTAGATCGACGCGTGCCATGCCGACCAGGGCTTCGACACTTCGGGGATCGATTGCCAAGGCTCGCTGGAAAAAGCCGCAAGCCTGGGTCATGTGTTCGGGGGTTACCCCTTTGTTGAACCAAGCGATGCCCTGAAAATAGAGGTCCATCGCGTCTGGATGCAGCAAACGCTCCGCCCGCCGCGCCTCGGCCTCGATGAGTTGGGTGTTGAGTGTGTTGGCGAGCCGCGACACGATTTCGTCCTGCATATCGAACAAATCGGTGATGGGTTTGTCGAAGCGATCGGCCCACAGGTGATTGGCGGTCACGGCGTCGATCAACTGCACGTTAATCCGAACTCGATTACCCCCACGCTGCACCGAACCTTCCAGCACGTAGCGGATGTTCAACTCGCGCCCGATCTTCTTAAGGTCGACCGCCTTGCCCTTGTAGGTGAACGCGGTGTGTCGACCGATCACGAATGAGCCCGAGATGCGTGACAAGTCCGTGGTCAGGCTCTCGGTCACGCCGTCAACAAAGTACTCTTGCTCGGGATCGCCACTGAGGTTGGCGAAAGGAAGCACAACAATGGAAAGACGAGGCGGTGAAGTTGCGCCTAGGCTTGCGCGCTCAGCTTGTGACGTCGGAATATGTTCATCCCAAACCACCGCATAGATACGCACCGGACGGGCGATGTTTTTGAGGGTTTGCTCGCCCAGATCGGCGAACGCAACCCCAACCTTGCCTTGGACTTGATCGTAGACAGAAGACGAGATGCAGATACCGCCCGGTTCTGAGATGCTCTCAAGACGCGCCGCAATGTTAACGCCGTCTCCAAAGATGTCATGGGGCTCGGCAATGACGTCGCCGATATTGACGCCGACACGCAAAGCAATGCGCCTGTCTTCCGCATCAACGATTGCAAGTTCCTTGGTGCGGGTAATAGCAGCTCGGACCGCTTTGACTGCGCTCGGAAACTCCGCCAAGAACCCGTCACCGGTGTTCTTCACGATGCGACCGCCGTGCTCCGCAATCGCGGGCTCGATAGCGGCCGCTAGGAGCGCCGTCAGCCTGGCATGCGTAGCCTCTTCGTCATTGTGCATAAGCCGCGAGTAGCCCGCGACGTCGGCAGCCAATATCGCCGACAGCCTACGCTCGACCCGGACTGACCGCTCTTGCACCATGGCCCGCAATCCAACCCAGCGCACTGTACGACGGATCAGAGAGGGGTACCAAACGAGTTTTGATGGGATGCCCACCGGCTGACGTCGCCTATTGCACTTTTCGGAAGTGAAGAGTCGCGTCGGCGGCGTCCGTTGACCGGGGCAAAGCGGACTTCACCCGCCATCGCGCTCACGTCCAAAATGACCCAACCCGGACGTAGGCATAGCCGGACATCGGCCCACAATTGTGCTATATGAACAGTCAATTTCCCCGAGCCCGGGGGTGCATCTTGAGCGACGTGCACATAGATCGGCGACTGGCGGCTATTCTGGCGGCGGATGTCGCGGGCTCTTGCCGCTTGATAGGGGCCGATGAAGAAGGCACGCTGGCTCAACTGAAAGCGCTCAGAAAGACGCTTTTCGATCCCAAAATCGCTGAGCATCACGGACGCATCGTCAAGAATACCGGGGACGGCGCTCTCGTTGAGTTCGGCAGCGTCGTGGATGCCATACGCTGCGCCGTCGAGGTTCAGCACGACATGGCTGAACAAAATATCGATGTACCGCAGGACAAGCGGATCGAATTTCGCATCGGCAGTCACGTCGATGATATTATCATCGAAGACGATGACTTCTTTGGTGATGGGGTCAATATTGCAGTGCGTCTCGAAGGGATCGCAGAACCGGGTGGTGTTAGCATTTCCGACGATGCTCACCGGCAAATCCGTGGCAAAGTGGATATCACCTTTGAGGATATGGGTTCGCAATCGTTGAAGAATATTGCCGAACCGATGCGGGTCTGGCGCGTGCGCATGGTTCCAGACTTTTCGCCGGCAATGTTAACAAACTCGCCGACCAGGACTGGGCAGCCGCTCGCTCTCCCCGACAAGCCTTCTATCGCTGTACTGCCGTTCGAGAATATGAGCGACTGCGCCGAGGATATCTATTTTGCCGACGGCATCGCCGAGGATATCATCACCGAGCTGTCGCGCTACCCGGACCTGTTCGTCACGGCGCGCAATTCCTCGTTCACCTTTCGGGGAAGGGCCGTGCTGATCGCGGACGTGGCGAGGGAAACTCGGCGTGCGGTACGTCGTGGAAGGAAGTGTGCGGCGCGGCGGCAGCCGCGTTCGAATTACAGCGCAGCTGATCGACGCTCTCAGCGGCAAGCACCTTTGGGCGCAGCGCTATGACCGCGAACTGCAAGGCGTCTTTGCAATCCAGGACGACGTGACAAGCAGTATCGTGGCAGTGCTGCCAGCGCGGATCGAAGCTGCGGCTACTGAGGCTGCGGCCCGGAAGAAGGTCGATTCGCTAGAGGCCTACGATTACTTGTTGCGCGGGAAGTACTACCATCACCTGTATGACGCAAAGGCGAACCAGGAAGCCGAAGCCAGCTTCGACCGGGCGATCGAACTCGATCCGCGCTTCGCTGCCGCCTACGCCTGGAAAGCCTGCACGCTCGGCCAGGCGCGAATCCTGGGATATCGCAATCCTGCGCCCAGGCTTTCGGAAATCGCGCGGTTGGCTGAGGCCGCAGCGCGGCTCGACGAGAACAATACCGAATGTCACCGCCTCATGTGCCGCCTAGCCCTGCTTGATGGTCTGTTCGCAAAGAGCGAATACCATTTGGAACGCGCCATGGCGCAAAATCCGAATGATCCGCGCCTCGTCGTGCAGCGCGGCATCAACCTGACCTACCTGGGTGATCCGGTGGCGGCAATACCGTGGATCGAACGCGCGATGCGTCTCGATCCGTTCTCGGCCCATCACTACTATCTCGACCTTGTGCGAGCTTTGTTCATGGCGGGACGCGCGACCGAGGCGATAGGCGTTTTGGAGCCGATTGAACCAAACCGCTTCGAACACTACGCGTTGCTGGCGGCCTGCTGGTCAACAGTCGGTGACACACTGGCGGCGCAAGAGGCGGGGCGACGCGCCCTTGCGATGCGCCCAGCCTTTGCAATCGGTTCCTACTTGGAAAGTTCGTTTGCTTGGAAGCGGCCTGAGGACAAGGCGCGCTTGCGCGATGCGTTGCAAAAGTCGGGGCTACCCGAATAGCCCGCCGTTTTGACGGACTGTTGTCAAAAGTCATCCACGCCATCCATCAACTCGACGCGCCTCCTGCCCGCCTGCCCGCGCTGACGAGGTGATCGAACAGGACTGGCCATGACCGCTTGGCACAGATGCGAAGTGAGCGATGTCCGCTATTTGGTCGCTATCGGCGGAAAAGCGGACGTCGCGGACATCGCGTTTTTGTAGATGTGGAGGTCATACGAGGCGGGCCGCTGCTAGAGGTGGCGTGGCGGCAGCGGGAGAGAAGCTTGGCGAGCCGCCCAGGTTCCGCGCGGTTGCTGTGAGCGCATTTCTTCACCGCACACGATCCGCGGGCGGTTCTACTGCGTCAGATATCTATATGCGACAATCAGAGCCACCATACTCGCGAAAATCAGCAGTGCCGAGAGTGATTTTCGGATCATTGGCCTCGTCGAATGGCGCGCAGCCGATGGAGCGAGCTGAGGTTTAGGTCGTCTCTGGGAGCGCACGACTTTGCCCTCTGTCGTTGGTGTGCGGGCCTTTGGCTCCGGCGCCGCGCCCACGCCTCCCATCTCGCTGTAATAAGCGCTGTAGACCTCGCGAACGGCCAGGGCCGTGGACTCGGCCTCGCTCATCGTCTCGAGTCGGGTTCGATAGTTAGTCAGAAAGCCCTGTGCGTTTGACGGAAGGTCATCGAAACCACCGAGCTTGGCCATCATGAGCCAAGTGGCAAAATCCGCCTCGGCCTTCGTGCGAGCTTTCTTGGCGATACTGGCGTTGGAGCTAGAGGACATGGTGGTCCGATTGGTTCGCCCGCCCAAACTCGCCGGCGTTCATGGCTATCGTTGGACAGTTCGCTTAGTTATCGCGGTTGACGTCAAGTGTCCCGCCTCGCGCCTGGCTTGGCGCGCCAGGATTTGCCCTGGCGCCGAAGCCGCCAAGGGCGCTGGACCAAATCAAGGGGCCTGCCGGCCGGCATCGTTGATCCGACCAATCTACTCCTTTGCCGAAGTCGCGTATCTTGAACGAGTCGAAAAGCTCGCTCATAAAACCGTCATTGAAAGGTTGGTGGCCGCGGTCCGAAGCAAAGATGCCTCGCCAGCTTGGAACGATGTTAGGACCGTACTCTTGAACTTCGATCGCGCAGACCTTCGGGGGCTGGTGCAAGACCTCTACACTGCGAGCAAAGACAACCGAGCATTCTTGCACGCCCGCCTGGGCTTGGGTTATGATCAGCTCCAGATCTTCAAAGCAAGTATTTCTACCTGGATATGCCCAGACTTAATGAACAACCAGTCCGTGTCGGTTTCAAAAGCCAAGAAGGCGTAGAAAGCGATTGGTCGCCCGGAGGGGATGGCGGAGCTGTCGATATTTTATTGCGAAGAGGCATTCGGCTTTCTAGAATCCTGCAGCATGGAAGATGAAAGCTACTTTGCTGCTCTGATCCGCATGTATGGACGGTCCCTCGAATTTGTATCGAGCCTACCTGCTGCCGAGCGCGGCACCTATCACGAGCGTCTCGACAAGCTTAGATCACGCAGGAGCCACGTCGGCTGGGGGGTTCAGGATGAGCTCAATAGCCTTTGGTACGCTGCCGCTCTGGACGAGCAACAGAGTGAATGACGGCTCCTTCTGCTGGATGAGGTGATCGACGAAGCGGCGCGAACATTGAAGCAGCGGGTGGGTTGCCCATGGTGGAGCGTGCGCCGCAGCCACGCTGGATCTAGGAGCAACGCGATTTAAACTTCGCGTCCAACTGCGAACAGCTTTCGGAATAATGCTTCGGATATCCATGATCGATGATCTCTGGGCACAATGATGATCGGCGGAACTTGATGATAGCGCGGCGCTGAAATGCAGATAATACAAGGACCGCCGACCTGATGAACGAATAATGTACTGTCTTCTGCAGCGCAAATATCGCTAACGGTACGAACTCGGACTCGCCCACGCATTTTTCGCCAAGGTCTGTTGTTGAGGGCAGACCGGAAGCAACTGGACGACGGCAAAAACGTCTCGAATGACCACTGCGGAAGTGACCTTTCGTTCGTCGGGTCGCTTCGCACCTCAGCGGCCGTTCACGCAATGGCGTTCTGCTGGATCGCCGCCAATTGCCGCAACGCAGGGTGGCAGCTTGGCTGCTGGTCGAGGTCCACTTACCTCGTACGCGGTATCTTCCTGCGGCTACTGCGCATCCCTAATGCCTGATATAATCAGGATCTTCCGGGTTCATCTGAGGAACGCCGGCTAACATGAAAAATTGATCCCCGGAGGAGCGCAGCCGCCCGAAATGGCCGCGGGTTGGCGATTCCAAATGAGCAAAATCCGAAGGGGAGAAGCCATGAAACGTCGTCAATTTCTGAAAACAGCGGGCGCTGGTCTTGCCATGTCCGCCGCCATTGCTGCGCCAGCCATCGCGCAGTCGATGCCTGAACTGAAGTGGCGCTGCACAACAAGTTGGCCGAAGTCGCTGGATGTGCCCTTCAGCGCATCAGAGACGATTTCGAAATATGTCGCGGAAGCCACCGACAACAAGTTTCAGATTCAGCCCTTCGCAGGCGGTGAGATCGTTCCAGCACTGCAGGCGGTCGATGCAGTGGCCAATGCAACGGTCGAGATGTGTCACACCGCCGCCTATTACTTCATCGGCAAGGATCCGACCTTCGCACTCTATTGCTCCATTCCGTTCGGGCTGAATTCGCGCCAGCAGAATGCTTGGTTCCAAGATCACGGTGGCCAGGAAATGCTCAACGAATTCGGCAAGAAGTACAACTTATACGGCATTGCGGGCGGCAACACGGGCACTCAGATGGGCGGCTGGTTCCGAAAGGAGATCAACAGCGTAGCAGACCTCAGCGGACTCAAAATGCGTATCGGCGGTTGGGCAGGCAAAACGCTTTCCAAGCTTGGTACCATCCCGCAGCAGATCGCGGGTGGCGACATCTATCCGGCATTGGAAAAGGGTACTATCGATGCGACCGAATGGGTCGGCCCCTACGATGATGAGAAGCTCGGCTTCTATAAGGTCGCCAAGTATTACTATTTCCCCGGCTGGTGGGAGGGTGGCACGGCGCTGCACTTCTTCATCAATTCGGACAAGTGGGACGCCCTGCCGAAGGCTTACAAGTCGCTACTCACTGTGGCCTGCGGCTATGCCAACATGGACGTTCAGGCGCGGTATGATGCGCGCAACCCGCTGGCGCTCAAGCGCCTCGTGGCAAACGGGGCACTTCTGCGTCCGTTCAGCCAGGTGGTGATGGAAGCGTGCTTAAAGGCCTCCAACGAGGTCAATGCCGAAGCTTCTGAATCTAACCTCGACTTTAAGAAGATTTACGATTCACAGATGGACTTCCGAAATGACGAGAACCTCTGGTGGCAGGTTGCGGAGTACTCCTATGAAAGCTTCATGATCCGCACGCGCCCTAAGGGCTGAATGACACTGCGACCTTATGCATAGTTCGCGGCCGCGCCGCTTCGTGTTTCCCCGGCCGGTGCTGCAACCCGATCGCCGCACGGCCCCGATACAAAGCGTGTCGTCTCAAACTGACGGTGGTCCAGTCGATCCGCACATTTTCGCGCAGGCTTTATCAAAGAGCCTCGCTTGATCCGTCCAGGCTTGGGACACTCACTCAGTCGAACCAGCGCGTCTCTTCGAGGTGTCAGCGAAGAGTGAACCAGCGCCGGATTGTGGAGTTGGGGCTGAAGAAGAAGTGAGGCCGCCTACGACCGAAAAGCGTCGAGGGTGTGGGTAACAAGGATGCCGACGCTAAGAGCGACAAGAAATGCTGTAATAGCTTCAAACATAGGGTTTCCAACCAATGGCCCAAGCATGATACTAGCTCGTTACACAGCCAAAATGATTCGAGAGCAGCGCAGCGGTTCTGTTGTGACTGGTGATTCTCGGCAACGGTTCTGCTGACAGAAGGACGCCATCGCAGAAATCCCGCCCGGAGCAGTAGAGCTGGGCAGAAGGCCAAGAAATGATCAATTTGCGCCTTGCTGTTCCTGCGGTTATGGCCGCTGCCGCCGTGGCAGGGTCCTTTACCTATTTGGTTAGCCCGCCGATCGCTCAGGTCGAAGTCGATCAGCGATTGCCACCGACCGGGCTCAACTTAAGAGGCCCTGACACGACGGCTTCAACAAGCGTTTACGAGTATCCAAGTGCGGATGAGAAAGCAGCCGCGGCCTACTTGGAGGCCGACAAGGCGATCCTAAGGCGAGCACCGACTGCGCAAGCGTCCGCCGATGAGCCGCCAATCACGAGACCTATCCCCTTACCCAAGCGGCGGCCGATCGCGCGCCCCTAATTTTCGGAAGCCACTATTGCGTTTGGCCCGGTTCCTGGTGAATCGCGTTGACGCGGCCCGATCGGGATCCCCGCCCCCGCTGCTGGCGCTCCTCTGCGGTTCCGCTGGATAGAGTTGGATGGGTCGGTTCGCGTCGGAATTATACCGAAGTAATAGAATATCGAAGAGGTGTTAGTTTAGTTAGTTGCGTAACGAACCAGGTCCAGTCGAATTAGCAATGCACGAGGCTCAGCGGCGTGGTCCTAAGGAGGATCTGCTACGGACTAGTGAGAGAGGATTGGACCATCGTATTGGGAAATGGGGTTGCCGCCGCGCTGTCGGGCACAATTCTGTTCTGCAAACTTCGCGACGTCAGATCAACAGCAAAAATTAGCCAAGTTAAGCCTGCCGCCTCACAGCGCTCGCGCAAGATACTCGGCTAGTTGACGCAACCCGCTCCGCCGGCCCGGCGGCCACTATCCGTCCGCCTTCGTCGGCCGCTCCCGGCCCGACATCGATGATCCAGTCGCTGGTTGCCGCGATTCCTATGCCGTGCTCGACAACGCCGCTTAATTCTTCGTTAACGCGGTCATCTAGCCTCCGAGGGCCCTCAGCCAAGAGCGTCCCGGCGGAAAAAGGTAGCTGTTTACGATCTTGAGACCGGCAGCCGTCAAATCGCCAAGCGAAGTCTGTCCCTTGGTGGCCACCGCCAAAATCTCTTCCGCGATATATTTCCGGATGGCTGGGTTGTCTCGATCCGTAGGTAGTTTTCGGCAAAC
>NZ_JAFCLU010000019.1 GCF_018130385.1 Bradyrhizobium sp. AUGA SZCCT0283
GACAAAGCCCGCGCCAAACTCGGCCGTGCTTATCCAGCCACCGCCAAAGACTCAAAATCACTGTGATGAACCACTAGTCCTTCCAAATGCGCTCTCCGCAGTCGCATTCGAACATTCGATAGGTAGACCCTGTGTCGGAATCAACGATCATTCTGACGAGAACGAGCTTGGCACCGCAGAGAGGGCAGGTCTCGGCGGATTGGTCGTTGACAGTGGCAATTCTCTCGGCCTGAAACAGGTCCATGACGCCGACCCCAATCAACTTGGGTAGGGTCCATTCGGGTTAAGGCAACAATTAGTCCTGCGGGTGATGAATCTCTGACAGCTTGTCGGCGACAATTGGGACTCGGCCTTATTCTCGCGACCGGGGGTACTGGTCGTTCCTGCGCCGGGCCGCCGGGTGGGTATTTGCCTGTCCATTGTTTTCGTTGCGAAGCCGTCCGCAATGATTCCGCGGCTGACGACGAGGCGCAAATTATCAATCCCTTGGGGATCGGAACGCCGGGTAAATACTGCCAGTCGGTGATTGGGCTCTACGGCTTCACACCGACAAGGACGACGGCGAAGTCATCCGCGTAGTTGTTATTGTTTATGGGGTAGACCGTCGCGACGAGTCCTGCTGCGGCCAACGCGTCTCGGAGGGAAAGTCCCACGCTTTCCGCTACGCCGGGTTTCACTCCAATCCGAAGGCCCACGATAGGTGGTCCAGCGGCCTCTTGGAATGCGGGAATGTAGCCCCACACCTCCAAGCCTGCGGACCCAAAAAGGGCGCTCAGTGTGTGCGCAAAGTCTCGAACGCGTATGCGGTCAGCAGCGCTAAATTCAAGCGCGACCTTTCCCTTCGGACCGGCGGCAATTCTTTCAATAATAACCTGCTGCTGCTGCGGCGACAGTCTCCATGGCGCCTTTTCTTCCGCGACCCTAACCCTCTCATTTCGGTTATAATGCAGCGTTGCAAGTAGAACCCCGCCTGTCACCATCGAGCCGATAAGCCAACCCAACATGGTGATGATCGACGGCCAATGAGCTGAGCCGTCGGCTGTTTCGAAAATATTCATCTTGCCCCACTCGATCCCTCGGTCGAAGTGTCCCGCAACCGCAGGGCGAGGGCAAGGGCGAGCGCGCGAAACCGCCCCGAAAGGGGATGGATTTTTACAATCAGGCCTTACTCTTCGGCTTTGGCCGGTCGACCCGAACTTGCTGGAATTCCTCAGGACCCTTGATCAAGCGCCGCTTCCGGCTGGCCTTTTCATCGTTATCAGCCGTCTCGGCCGTCAAGCTGTCGATCGCCTTTGATGCGAGATCCGCGAGGGCAGCGCGCTGTCGCTCCGAAGGCGCCGATTTCGTCTTCACGGTCAGCCCGAGCTCGACCAAGCGGCGGATGGCTTCCGAACGAGTGGGACCGTCCGGTTGGCCACTAGCCCAGACGTCTACTGCAGCGCCTAGCGCCGGTGGTAATCTCAGGGCAGTGACCGGATAGACGCCGCCCTTCTTCTTTGGGCGCCCTCGCGATTTTCTGTTTACGGAAATTGATTTCTTCATAATTTCAGTTTACAGAAAATACGAGCCGAGGGGAAGTGCCTGCTTCACCCCGGCTCTAACCTCATCACGAAAGGGCATTTCAAATGACCGAGGCTGACAGCGTGCATAGCACGCCACCCACAAACACGTCTGCATTTCCCGTCGATCCGACACGGCGGCCCCTACTTACCATTGCTACCGGCGGCGTCGTTACCGCCGCAATCCCCGTCACTGTTCTGCCGGCAGCGCCTGCCGACCCGATCTTCGTTGCAATCGACAAGCACAAAAAGGCCAATGCGGCACATCAGGCTTCTATCGATGAACTGGCACGCCTGGAGAGGATCCTTGGCGACGAGGCAGACGGCAGCATCGCGGAAAAGCCGTGCCGCGACGAGAACGTCGCGTTCAGTCTTCTGGTTGGAACGGCAGCTACAACGGTCGCGGGCCTGTTCGCAAAGATCGATTACCTGAGCGAGATTGCGGCTCGGGAAGCATGGATGCTCGATGAACGCGAGGGCACTGCGCTCGACCTGATCGAGAGCTTCGCTGGGTCGCTCCGGAACATTTGGGGAGTGCAGGCATGAGCAATGTCCTCGAATTTCCCGGTACGCGTCGTTCAACTGAGAACGTCAGCACCGCGCCGAGCCCGCGCACGTCCTACCAGAAAAGAAAACGTAACAGCCCGTTTCGGCGACTGTGGTACACGGCGGAAATGGCGATGGTTGAGGTCAACAAGACCGAGAATCGGCATACGCCCGACGAAATCGAAAAGATACGTAGGGGCGTGGCAGCGGCCCAGGAGCTGGCCGACGAGCTCTCCCGCGCTGCGAAGCCGTTCCTAACGGGCAGGCCTCGCCGCACCAACAGCCAGGCGATGGCGCGACGCCGAGATTTTGGGGAAGCTATGCGGCGGCGTATCCGGAACATCGCTCTGTTCCGGGATCTTTCCGTCGACGAGATCAAGCCGGCGTTGACGCTCAAGCATCACGAGATCGCCAAGTTCACCGAGAAGCACGGCGTGAACCTGGAGTGGCTGCTAGAGGGCAAGGGGAGCATCTTCAAAAACGGCCCGATCGCACCGAACTCAATCAGGAGCGCCGCCGAACTGGCGGCGCTGGTACAGACGCTGCCCGAGGCTGAGCAACGGAAGATCGAGGCCGTGGTCGATCTGTTTCTGGCCGAGCGCAGCCGGTGAAGCGCCGGCGCCGATCGCACAGGCTTGGCGCCGCCCGCTGAACGACAGCTCCGCAAAAAAGGGCCGCCGGCGTTCGGCGGCCCAAGTCTTGGGAGGAACGCGCCCAGAAGCAAAGCGCCTCTTGAGCTCGTCGCATTCGCAGATTGACAGTAGATTGTTTCCGGCCGTCTTCACTCAAAAGAGAAAATGGTTGCGGGATCGTTTCTTCGGAACCGAGGTGGTGAAGTCAGTTCACCGGGTCGAGAGGTCCTGCGTTCGCCGGTTCGCGCTGGCGGGCCTTTCGCATGGGAACGTGTCATGCCTAGAGCGTGCCACTCCAGCTTGCCGTGATGCGAGCTTTATGTTCGACTGGCGGCGCGTCCTTTTTCCAAGTTAAGGGAGAGCTGAGCATGAAGAAAATAATTCTTGTCGGTCTTGCGATCTTCGCTGTCTCCACTTCTGGCGCTTTGGCAGCCAAGAAAACGACGAAGCCAAAGGCACCTGCCGCCGCCACGACCACGGTTGGCGCAGCTCCGCTCATGTTGGGCCAGGTTAGTGTCGCTGACCGCGAGCTATATGAGAAAAATCAACGCGACTCCGGCATGAAGAAGAAGTAGAGGGACAAGCTGCTCCAGCGCACAATTGCGCGCTGGATGGGCTAAAAAAAGTAAGGCCGCCTCAGTTGGCGGCCTCTTTCCACCGTCATACATGGCTCCCTGCCGTTGCCGGATTGGTAACGATGGTGCAAGCTCCTGAGGTGGACCCGGGCGCAAACCCGAGCCCACCTCGCGGGGAGCCATCTCAGCGAGCCTGGAGGGCCGGCGGTAACGACGCCGGCCTTCTGCTTTTTCACCGAGCGCCCGAAGCCTGACACGCGATTCGTCGGGACAGGAGCAAAACTGCTCCGCTATGCACCGTTCTTCAAAAATGTGGACAAACCGCCGCGGATTGCCGCGAGCAAGTTGATCAATCGCCGAAGAGCGAGACTCGCCCATGCGTTGGCGCTGATCGACCGGCACATGGCAGCCTGCGAGGGGCGGGCGCATCAGCGGCGTTCCCTGAGTCATGGTGGGGCCGTTGGTGGGATCCGGTATCGGGCCGGCCTGCGCGCCGTTGCCACCTCGCCGCGACGAATAACGCCGCCAGGCCTGCGAGCGTGACGAAAAGGCCGATCGTGTCGGTGTCATCCAAGAGGGCCCCCGAGTTGCCCAATCGATTTGCCAACACAGTGCCCACACTGGCAGATTTGCCGAATCCCGAAAAGCCAGTAAGTACGTGATTTGTTTGGTGAGCGCGGAGGGACTCGAACCCTCGACCCCATGATTAAAAGTCACGTGCTCTACCGCCTGAGCTACGCGCTCACTTGCCGCGCTGTGTAGGGGGCGGGCCCCTGCGGGTCAATAGTGCCGGCGCGACAAAAGCGGCACTCGCGCAACCCAAATTTTCTTTGTGCCCGTGACGCTTAGCAAGGCTTGTTGAAGCGTACAGGGGCCTGTTCATCCACGGTCAGTTCGCCTCGCGGCGGATTTCCGACGCAACCGGCTGGGACTGGCTGCCGACGGCCGGCAGGCTGACCGGGCGCAGCCCGATCAGTTCCGCCGTCCGCACCGCGCTGTTGCGCCAGAAGGCGAAGGAATTGGCGCGGGAATTCTCCAACAGCGCGATTGAGACCGCGGCCAGGAACGGCAGGCTCTGCAGCACCAGCACACCCGCAAAGATGTAGATCTCGCGCACCTGCTTGTAGCCATTCGTGACGACCAGCACGGCGGCGCCGACCAAAAGCAGCACGCCGAGCACGGCCTCCCAGAACGCCTGGAACTCGATCGACATCACCGACAGGCCGCCCTTGGAGGTGCGGGCGAACGGTAGATGCTCGGTGATCAACCCTTGCGCGACCGCGCGCGACACCGTCCATTGCACGCTCATCGCCGCGATCATGGCGCCGAGCATTTGCCCGGCTTTGACATGCACGCGGAGCCGATACAGCGCCACGAAGTGCACCAGCGAAACGACAAAGGAGGCGATGATCGGCAGCGTGAGGATCTTGTCGGGAATGGCGATGTCGGCAAACGCCACGATCGGCACCCAGATCAGATTGAGGATCGCCACCAGCACGCCGAGGCTTTCGGCCCCGAGCCAGTTCAGCCAGCCGAGCGAGAATTCGCGGCGCTGATCCGGCGTCAGCCGGCTCGCGCCGGGCAGGAAGCGCCGCCAGTGCTTCTTGACGATCTGGAAGCCGCCATAGGCCCAGCGGTGGCGCTGCTTCTTGAAGGCCTCATAGGTGTCGGGCAGCAGGCCATGGCCGTAGCGGTGGTTGGTGTAGTGCGTGAGCCAGCCGTGCTCGATGATGGCCAGGCCCAGATCGGTATCCTCGCAGATGGTGTCGCCGGCCCAGCCGCCCGCCATGTCCATCGCCGCGCGGCGGATCAGGCACATCGTGCCGTGCACGATGATGGCGTTGTGTTCGTTGCGCTGAACCATGCCGATGTCGAAGAACCCGGCATACTCGCCGTTCATGATGTAGTGCATCAGCGAACGGTCGCCGTCGCGATGCTCCTGCGGCGCCTGCACCAGGCCGACGCGGGGATCGGCGAACACCGGCACCAGATCCTTCAGCCAATCGGGCTCCACCACATAGTCGGCGTCGATGATGCCGATGATCTCGGCATCCGCTGCCGTGCGGTCCATGGCGATGCGGAGCGCACCGGCCTTGAAGCCCTTGACCTTCTCGGCATTGATGAACTTGAAGCGTTCGCCGAGCGTGCGGCAGTGGTCTTGAATGGGCTGCCAGAACTCGGGGTCGGGCGTGTTGTTGATGATGACCACGCATTCGAAGTTCGGATAGTCGAGCCTTGAGACCGCATCCAGCGTCTGCTTGAGCATCTCGACCGGCTCGAAATAGGCGGGAATGTGGATCGAGACCTTCGGAAAGGCTATGGCATCCCCGATCGTGGCCGGCGGCATCGGCTCCGCGCTCTTGGCGATCAGGCGGCGCGGACCGCGGCCGAAGGCAATCGCCGCGATTTCGTCGATGCGCGCCATCGCGATCAGGACCAGCGGCACCAGCAGGATCAGGCCAAGCGTCAGCGCGAACGCCGAGCCGAGCACGAAATAGTGCCCGGCCCAGTAGGCGAACACGGTGGAAGCCCAGGCGCCGACGCCGTTTGCCGCCGCCGAAAGCACCAGGGCCTGCATGATGGTCGGCTGCTCGATCCGCAGGATCGGCAGCGACATCAGGATGCCGACCAGGAGCGCGATCGCCGCCAGCTTCCAGTAGTTCTCGTTCACGATCGGACCGGTCCACGCGAATTTCGGTTCGCGGGAAGCATCGAGAATGCCCCAATAGGGGCCGACGCCGCCTTCGAAGAATTTCCAGGGCTGATCGATCGCCTCGACGATGTTGTAGTCCATGCCTATGGCTTCGGCGCGGGTGACGAAATTGCGCAGCACCGAGGCCTGTTCGAACGGTCCGGGTTCGGCGTTCCGCAAATTATAGCCGGCGCTCGGCCAGCCGAATTCGGCGATGACGATCCGTTTTCCCGGAAACTGGTCGCGCAGCAGCTGGAACATGGCCACCGCCTGATCGACGGCCTGCTTGTCGGTGAAGTTTTCCCAATAGGGCAGCACGTGCGCTGCGATGAAATCGACGGACGAGGCAAGTTCCGGATTGTCGCGCCAGATGTTCCAGATCTCGCCGGTCGTCACGGGGACGTTGACGGACTTCTTCACCTGCTTGATCAGCTCGATCAGGTCGTCGATCTTCTGCTCGCCGCGGAAAATGGTTTCGTTGCCGACGACGATGCCGTTGACGTTGCTGTTGCGCTTGGCGAGCGTGATCGCCGCCTCGATCTCGCGCTTGTTGCGATCGGAATTCTTGTCGATCCAGGCGCCGACGGTGACCTTCAGGCCGAACTCGGCGGCAATCGGCGGCACCAGTTCGACGCCACCGGTCGAGGAATAGAGACGGATCGCGCGCGTGATCGTGGACAGCTTCTTCAGGTCGGCGCGAATCTTTTCGGTCTGCGGAATATTGTCGACGTCGGGATGAGCATTTCCGTCGAATGGCGCGTAGGAGACGCTTGGCAGAATGCCCCTGAAGTCGGGTGCCGCCTGCTTTTGCTGGAACAGGCCCCACAGCCCGGCGTGAGCTGCGGTCACAAACAGCAGAACGGCGACGACGGCACGCATCGGGGGCTAAACCATACGGGGCTGCAATTTATAGGAAGCGAACCTGTCCCCTAGGCTCGACCGGCACGGCGACATCATCAGGATAGTCCTGCCCTGCGATTTCACAACTGGTATGACGCCATGACTTTTTTAAGGACGCCTTTTTTAAGGACCGCTTTTTTAAGGACCGCGTTTCAAGGCCGCGGCCAATCCAAACGCCGGATAAATAGGATCGTTCCGCTGAACGTATCCTGAACGGCGGGCGGCTATTTTGCCGGCGCGGCAGGGCTGGCGCTCGGGGCCGGCGCGGGCGAAGCGGCCGGCGCTGGCGCCGCGTTGCCGGCGGTCGCAGGCGAGGGGCTTGCCGCCGCGGCAGCCTGGGGCTGGGCGCCCGGGTTGATCCAGCAGACGTGGATGCGGCTGTCGAGGGTTTCGGCCACTTTGGGATCGATCTGTCCGCCAAACCGGGTCAGGCAGCGGAAGGCTGCCTGGACATGGCCGCCGGGGCAGCCGAACCGGTCATAGAGATCGAGGTGCCGGAACGCGGTATCGAGGTCGTCCCGCCACATCAGGCGAACCACCCGGCGGCCGAGCCAGACGCATTCGGGGTTTCCGCCGGGGCCGTTGATGGCCTGGGCGGCCTCGACGAATTCGTCGGCCTTGCGCTGGTTGTCCTTGTTGGCGTCGGCGGCACTGGCGGCCGGCGGCTTGCCGGACTGATCCTGGGGATTCGGGGCGCCGCTCTGGGCAAACGCGCCAGCCGATCCGATCAGGAGGACCAGGCCGGCGGCGGCGAAGCGCCTCAAAACCGCAACTCTTGGATCAAGCACCCGTCGACGCATACATTCCCCGATTAGTTTCCGGCCGCGCAAAGGGCTGGTGTGGTGGTCTGGCTTGTTGCCGCCCAAATAGGTCCCCAATGCGGCGGACACATTCAGCGATTCAAATGACGGGTATTTCAGATTTTGTCCAGCAAAGTCACAACTTTATCACGGCGGTGGTGAAACTGCCGCAGGGGACGAGCGGGGAATAGGGCTATCGTGCATCTTGGCAGGACGCCAATGAACGGGTAATCGACGGTCCCCGCCCGGAGGATGGAACCGATTTCTCTTCGTACGCCGCTGGCGCTTCTCCTTTCATCGCTAGGTATGATCGCGGCCCTTTGGTGGTGGCTGGCCACGCCGATTACGCTTGCGCGCGCGCCGATCGATCCCAACGCAAAGCTGCAATGCGTTTCCTACGCGCCGTTCCGCAACTCGCAGACACCCCTGATGCCGACCACGCAAATCCCGCCTGAACAGATCGCGCAGGATCTGGCGCAGCTCGCCAAGATCACCGACTGCGTGCGGACCTATTCGATCGAGAACGGGCTCGACCAGGTCCCGGCGCTGGCCGCCAAGGTGGGGCTGAAGGTGATCCAGGGTATCTGGCTCTCGAGCAACCGGATCAAGAATCTGGCCCAGATTTCGGTTGCGATCGAACTGACCAAGGAACACCCGAATGTCATCACCGCGCTGGTCGTGGGCAACGAGGTGCTGCTGCGCGGCGAGATGACGACATCGGATCTCGCGGCCCATATCCGCTCGGTCAAGTCGCGGGTCACGGTGCCCGTGACCTATGCCGACGTCTGGGAATTCTGGCTGCGCAACCGCGAAGTTTATGACGCGGTCGACTTCGTCACGATCCATATCCTGCCCTACTGGGAAGACATGCCGGTGCGCGCCAAACTCGCCGCCGGCCATGTCGACGACATCCGCAGGCGGATGGCGGTGGCGTTTCCGGGCAAGGAAATCCTGATCGGCGAAACCGGCTGGCCGAGTGCCGGGCGGATGCGCGAAGGCGCGCTGCCGTCGCGCACCAACCAGGCGCGCGTGGTGTCCGAAATCCTCGACCTCGCCAAGCGCGAAAAGTTTCGGGTCAATTTGATCGAGGCCTATGACCAGCCGTGGAAGCGCCAGCTCGAGGGCACCGTCGGCGGCTATTGGGGCCTGATCGATGACGCCCACCGCGCGGTGAAATATCCGCCCGGCGAGCCGATCAGCAATTATCCGTTCTGGAAATGGCAGATGGGATGCGGCATGGCGCTCAGCGCCTTCGTCTTCCTGGCGGGCTGGCTGACGCTGCGGCGGCGGCCGTGGAAGCCGCGGCTGGCGGCATGGATCGCGGTCGGGACCTCGGCGACGACCGCCGGCATGCTGCTCGGGGTCGCCGCGGACAAGATGTACTACGAGAGCTACGGGGCCGGCGGCTGGCTGCAATGGGGGGCGCTGCTGGCGGCCGCCATTGCTTCACCGTTGCTGTGCGCGAACGCTGCGATGTCGGGACGGCCACTGCCGACATTCCTCGAACTGCTCGGACCGCGCGACGGCCGGACCAAGTCGGTGCTGCCGGCGCTGCTGGCTTTCGTGCTTGGTGTGACCACGCTGATCGCGGCGGCAACCGCGCTCGGCTTTGCCTTCGATCCGCGCTACCGCGATTTTCCGTTCGCCTCATTGACCATGGCGGTGGTGCCGTTCGCGGCCTTGATGCTGCTCAACCGGCCGAAAGAGGGCGTGCGCCCGATCGCCGAATCCGCCTTTGCCGGCCTGCTGGTCGCAACCGCGCTCTTCACCGGTTTCAACGAGGGCAACCAGAACTGGCAGTCGATGTGGACCTGCGCGATCTATCTCTTGCTGGCGCTCACGCTGTGGCGGGCGCGGGCCGTGCAAATCCCAAAATGAGCAGGCCGATCGCAATTCCCGACAGCGCGATATTGTAGAGCACGATCCCGAATCCCGCCGCGATCAGCCCGCCGGTCAACAGCACGATCGACGGCCGCATGACGTGAAGCGTCGCGATGATCAGCGCGACGATGCCGAATACCGAATTCTTGAACAGATAGGTGGCAAGTGTCCGCGACTTGCACAGCATGGTTTGCAGGCCGGCGTCGCAGGCCAGCGCGACGGTTGAGAACTCGACCGCGAGGTAGCGCAGATAGAGCGCGTAACCGACGGTGACGAAGCCGACCACCAACAGGAATTGCACTTGATAGGGCGTGAGCCGGAACGGAGATTTTTTCATGGGGCCAATATGGTCGGGATTGGCTGCCGGGACAAGCGTTCGCCCGGCACTAGATCCCTCATGGTGAGGAGCGCGAAGCGCGTCTCGAACCATGAGGCCCGTCTGTGGCCTACATCCTTCGAGACGCCCGCATTCGCTCCTCAGGATGAGGGTTATTAGCGGCTACTACGTCGTAACGCGCTGGTGTCAAAAGATTATTGGGAATTTTTTCGGTTGAAGAAGGACGACAGGGTCGCCCGCGTTGTCGATGGCGGCGCTTCGGGCTTCTTCGACACCTCCTCGACGACCGCCGCCCGCTTGGCGATGCCGCGCCGGCGCGGCATTGGCTTGGCGGTGGTGGGCGGCGGATCATCCGAATTCACCGACAGCCGCTGGCCGTCGAAGATCGTGGTCTCGCAAAGCCGCTTGTTTTCGGTGAGCACGGCGCAGATCTTCGCGGCGGCGCCGGCGTCGTTCAAGGGACCCGCAACCAGGCGAAGCTGCATGCCCAGCCCGCCGGTCGACTCCTTGATGACGATGATCGGACGCAATGCCGTTAGCGGCGCGTTCGACCTCGATTTCAGCAAGCCCCGCCACAACATGCGCAGGCCGTTCACCGAATTGGCGCTGCCAAGATCGACCCCGAACTCGGTTCGCAGCAGGGAGACTTTTGGCGCAGCGTCATCGTCGGCTTCCGCATCGATCGCCGATGGCGCCGACGCCACGACGTCAGGGATCGGGCTTGAGATGACAGGGTTTGGAGCCTTGCCCGGCTCGATCAGCTTGCCGGCGGCGGGATCGGGCGGGGCCATCATCGACTGCGCAGCCATCAGCGGCGTGGCGGGCGATGGTTTGGCGGGCTCCGGCTTGGCGGAGTCGGCCTTCGCCTCGACCTTTGCCAACTCTGCCTTTGCCAAGTCCGCTTTTGCCAAGTCCGCTTTTGCCATCTCCGCCTTTGCCGCTTCCAGCCTGGCGCTCTCCGCCTTGGCGGCGTCGGTCTTCGCGGCATCCTTGGCGGCGGAGTAGACCGCTGTCGGAGCGGGCTCTGCGGTGGCGGCAGTGGATTTGTCGGCGGCGGGCGCCGTGGCCGGGGCGGTCGCTACCGGTACTACGGCCGGCGACGGCGGCGGGTTTTGGGCGACCTGTGGCTCCGCAGGTGCAATAGGCGGCAAAGCCGCAGCGGAACCCTGCCGGGCGATGGCCCCGGTGACGGAATCGAGCCCCTGTTCCAGGCCTGTGACCCGCAAATACAGCCGGTCGCGATCGCTGTTGAGCGTATCGATGGCGGCGGCAAGCCGCCGCGCCTCGTTCTGGGTTTCCCTGGCAACCGACTGGATCTGCTGCGCCTGCCGCGTCAGATCGGCGGCGGCGACCTGCTCGCGCTTCAAGCCGAGCGACGACTGGTTGGCCATCACGGCCAGAATCACCGCAGCCGTCGCGCCGGCGCCCCAGGATCCGATTCGCCACAGCGTGCGGCTGTCGAGCTCGTTTTCCTCGGCCAGCAAACCGCCCAGCACGCCATCGGTGTCATCCGCCTCGAAGTCCGGGAGATGGTCTGGTTTTTTGGCCAAGCGCCCCTGGCCCTCCTCAAGGCCCCGCCGAATCACAGGGCAAACATTAACAGGAAAAGCGCCGGCCACTTGAATCCGGACCTTTTCAGGGCGGCGAATCGGTTTGATCTCCGGGGGAAAACAATTAAGACGGCCCGGCGCCATCCATATTGTCGGTTAGGGAATAGAATGACCGCTCGATCCAGCCTGACTGTCGTGCTTGCGGCCGGCGAGGGCACGCGCATGCGATCCTCGCTGCCGAAGGTGTTGCACCCCATAGCCGGCCAGTCGCTGCTGGCGCATGTGCTGGACGCGGCACCGCACGGCACGGGCGCGGCGCTCGCGGTCGTGATCGGGCCGGACCACAAGGCGGTCACTGAGGAGGTCAAGCGCATCCGCGCGGATGCTGCGACCTTCGTGCAGGCCGAGCGCCTCGGCACCGCGCATGCCGTGCTGGCCGCCCGCGCCGCGATCGCGCGCGGCGCCGACGATCTGCTGGTGGCGTTCGGCGACACGCCGCTGATTTCGGCCCAGACATTTGCGCGGCTGCGCGCGCCGCTGGCGCAGGGCGCAGCCCTTGCCGTGCTCGGCTTCCGTGCCGCCGACCCCACCGGCTATGGCCGGCTGCTGCTCGAGGGCGGCCGCCTGATGGCGATCCGCGAACATGCCGATGCGACGGAAGACGAGCGCAAGGTGACGCTGTGCAATGCCGGTGTGATGGCGTTCGACGGCCGCCGCGCGCTGGAAATTCTCGACCGGATCGGCAATGCCAACAGCAAGGGCGAGTATTATCTGGTCGATGCCGTCGCACTTGTCAGGGAAATGGGATTGGAGGCCGTCGTGATCGAAACCAGCGAGGACGAAGTTCGCGGCATCAACAACAAGAGCCAGCTCGCCGAAGCGGAAGCGGTGATGCAGGCGCGGCTGCGCAAGGCCGCCCTCGACGCCGGCGTGACGCTGATCGCGCCGGAGACGGTCTATCTCGCCGCCGATACCAAATTCGGCAGCGACGTCACCATCGAGCCGTTCGTGGTGATCGGCCCCGGCGTCAGCATCGCCGACGGCGCGGTGATCCATTCGTTCTCGCACATCGTGCAGGCTTCGATCGGAAAGAAAGCGTCCGTCGGTCCCTATGCGCGCCTGCGCCCCGGCACCTCGCTCGGCGAGGGGGTGCGGATCGGCAATTTCGTCGAGACCAAGGCCGCGACGATCGAGGCGGGCGCCAAGGTCAACCATCTCTCCTATGTCGGCGACGCCCATGTCGGCGCCAACGCCAACCTCGGCGCCGGCACCATCACCTGCAACTATGACGGCTTCTTCAAGCACAAAACCACGATCGGCGAGGGCGCCTTCGTCGGCACCAACTCCTCGCTGGTGGCGCCGGTGAAGATCGGCAACGGCGCTTATATCGGCTCAGGCTCGGTCATCACCAAGGACGTGCCTGATGATGCAATGGCGGTGGAGCGCAGCCCGCAGAGCAACCGCGAGGGCGGCGCGAAGCGGTATCGCGAAATGAAGATGCGGGCGAAGGCGCCGAAAAAAGAGGGGTAAGCGCTCGGCTTGTTAGGCGTTCCCGGAAGGCTGACTCGTAGCGGACGCGGCATCGTGTCGGCACTGCGCCGCCAGGCGCCTCATTTTTCCAGCCCTCGGGCAATCTTGCCCTTGATCTTCTCCGCCTCAGTTGGGTCGGGCTTGAGCGACAACGCCTGCTCCCAGGATTTACGCGCCTCGTCCTGGCGTCCCGCCCGCCAATACGCATCGCCGAGATGGTCTCTTGTTTCGCTGCTCTTTGGTTCGAGAGCGGCCGCGCGCTCCATGAGCTTGATCGCCTCCTGATAGTCGCCGAGGCGGTAGTGCGCCCAGCCGAGGCTGTCGAGCAGATTGCCGTCGTCCGGCTTGAGCTTGACGGCCTTCTCGATCAGCGCCAGGCCTTCCTTCAGCTTGAGATTCCGGTCGACCCAGTTGAAGCCGAGATTATTGAGAACCGAGGGCTGATCGGGATCGAGCTCCATCGCCTTGAGATAATCCGCTTCGGCCTGAGGCCATTTGCCGAGGTGCTCGTAGCTCACGCCGCGAAGGTGCCAATAGGTCCAGTGCGCCTTCTCCGGCTTGCCGGCCAACTCGATCGCCTTGGCGTAATCCTTCACCGCGCGTTCGAAATCGTTCTTGTCGCGGTAGGCATCGCCTCGAACGCCATATGCCCGCGCATTTTTCGGATCGAGGCGGATCGCCTCGCTGTAATCCTTGATGGCGCGGTCGTTGTCGCCCTTGCTGGCGTAGACGCTGCCGCGATTGTAATAGGCCTTCGCATCTTTCGGATCGAGTTGGATCGCCTCGTCGAACTCCTTGATGGCGCGGTCGGTATCGCCCTTGAAGAAGTAAACAGACCCGCGATTGAAATAGGCAGCCACGTATTTCGGATCGAGGCGGATCGCCTCGCTGTAATCCTCGACGGCGCGGTCGTTGTCGCCCTTGTCCTTGTGGGCATTGCCGCGATTGTAATAGGCAACCAGATATTTCGGATCGAGGCGGATGGCCTCGTCGAAATCCCTGATGGCGCGGTCGGTATCGCCCTTGTGGGCGTAGGCGCTGCCGCGGCTGTAATGGGCCATCGCATCTTTCGGATCGAGCCGGATCGCCTCGTCGAACTCCCTGATGGCGCGGTCGCTATCGCCCTTGTGGGAGTAGGCAACGCCGCGATTGTAATAGGCAGCCCCATATTTCGGGTCGAGGCGGATCGCCTCGCTGTAATCCTTGATCGCGCGGTCGTTGTCGCCCTTGCCCTTGTGAGCATTGCCGCGGGCGAAATAGGCAACCACATATTTCGGATCGAGGCGGATTGCCTTGTCGTAATCCTTGATGGCGCGGTCGTTGTCGCCTTTGCCGGCGTAGGCGCTGGCGCGATAGTAATAGGCCGTCGCATCTTTCGGATCGAGCCGGATTGCTTCGTCGTAGTCCTTGATGACGGCGTCGTAATCGCCGTTTTCGGTGTGGGCTTTGCCGCGATCGTTAAAAGGCGCTGGCGTGGCTTGTCTCGGACTCCGCCGTATCAGCGCCGCCTCGTCGTAATCCTTCCTGGCCCGCGCGGAGTCTCCCTTGGTTTCATAGGCCCGCCCGCGAATCTCATAGGCAAGCGCATATTTCGGATCGAGCCGGATCGCCTCGTCGTAATCCTTGATGGCGCGGTCGTTATCGCCTTTGAAGAACCAGGCACCCCCACGATGCAAATAGGTGCTCGCATTTTTCGGATCGAGGCGGAGCGCCTCGCTGTAATCCTTGATGGCGCGGTCGTGATCGCGCTTGCCGGTGTAGGCTAGCCCGCGATTGAAATAGGCGTCCGCAAAATTCGGATCGAGGCGGATCGCCTCGTCATGATCCCTGATGGCGCGGTCGTTGTCGCCCTTGCCGGAGTAGGCATTGCCGCGATTGCTATAGGCATCCGCAAAATTCGGATCGAGGCGGATAGCTTCGTCGAAATCCTTGATGGCGCGGTCGTTATCGCCCTTGCTGTGGTAGACCTTTCCGCGCCCCTCATAAGCAAGCGCATATCGTGGATTGAGGCGGATCGCCTCGTCGAGATCCTTGATGGCGCGATCGTAGTCGCCCTTCATGTGGTACGCACGGCCGCGCGCGTTATAGGCACGCACAGCTTTCGGATCGAGGCGGATCGCTTCGTCGTAATCCATGATGGCGCGATCGTAATCGCGCCTGGAGTAGGCATAGCCGCGATTGACATGGGCGTTAGCGCGGTTTGTTTCGCTCTCTGCCGCGCCGCGCGCCAACACCGCCGTGCATCCGGCGATCTTGCGATCCTGATCGGCGGTTTGACCGCAATCCTCCCACGCCTTGTCCGCCGCGCAGGCCGGCGGCGCGAGCACGGTCAGGAACGTCAGAGCCAGGAAAAGGCAACGCCAGAGCATCTCATCCCCATCCAAAGCGCGTGGGCGAAGGCGGCGGTCAAAGCAGATATCAGCCCAAGCCCGAAGCGATGTCTGCTTTCGGCCAAACCCGTAAGTCGCCGCAACGCTCTTCCGGGTTCAAACCGGTCGAGCGCTCGGTCTTGCCTGTGTAATGGCGACGCCGGAGATCGCGAGTAGCCCACCGGCAATCAAAATCCAGGCGAGCCTTCAAACGGCGACGCGAAGCTCATCCTTCAGGGAAGTGTAACGACCGCGAGCTATTGCTCTGACGACAGGCGGATCATCTGGCGCCCGCCATTCATTTCCTTGAGATTGTTGACATAGTTCTCGGGACGCTGCCAGCGGTGGGGAACTTTCAATCCCATGAATTCCGCGATGCTGCCGATAAACGCGGTGCAATTGGTTGTTTCGGCGTTCCAGACCGGTGAACTCGCCTGCAGTTTCTTGATGTATGCGAAAACCCTCTTTGCGTCGGGCTCATTCAAGTAGACGCGATAACTGGCGGTCAGATACTGCGGATCAAGATCGCCATAGCTTGCCTTGGTCTCGGACGGCACCCAGATCAGATGACCAAGCACATAAGGTACGTTGTCTCCGGCAGGGGTAAGGCCCGCGACTTCGACGGCTCGCTCGCTTGTCTTTCCGAACCAGACGAAAGCATGTCCCCAACTCGCCGCCGTTCTGGCTCTGAAATCGACGTAGTACGGGCCCTTTGCCGATCCCGATCCTGGCTTTCGGGTCGACAGTGGCGCCGATTTCGATTCAGTGGATGCGTCACCGGAAACAAGCGCGTCCGCGTTGGCGGCACGCTTGTCGACTTCCTGTTTGGGGGAAATGAGACGTTCTAGGCCCGCGAGAATGTCAATCTCGCGGGCCGAAGCTGGATGGATTTCGCATTGGAGCAGGGCAGCGAGTCCCGCAAGCAAGCATCGTCCTGATCGCTTCGAACTGTTTGCCACGGTTCGCCCTTCAACTGTCGACGATAGAGGTCAGGATCAACGGGAATCCGGCTCAATACCGCGTATAGGGCCGCGGCGCGACGGGCGTCTTGCCGACCGGGGTCTTCCCGATTGGGGTCTTGCCAATCGGCATCTTGCCGATCTGGGCCGTCTGATAGACGGGCTGTGGGCGCGGGATGTCGGCAGCGCCAGCCGCAGTCACCAGGGCAAGCGTCGCACCCGCTACAATCACGATCTTCATCACAGTACGTTTTCCTCTTACGTTAGAGAAAGCAGGGCAATCAGCCGCGCCCCCCTCAGCCGCGCCGTGAGCATGAATGTCCGAATACGCCGACAGTGCGGCAGGTCGGTCACGTTCGGGTGCAGTGCGGCAGATATGAGACAGGCGGAACCTGAATGTGCGCTGGGTCAAAAGCGGACCTTGGCCGGAGGCTCAATCCAAGCAAGCGCAGCCTGGATGAGCGCGGCGACATCCGGGGTGTGGTTTACCCCCGCATATCGCTGCGCGCATACGCCCGCGCGCCCTCGCTTGGCGGCGGCGAAGCTCGGCAATTTCGTGGAGACCAAGGCCGCGACGTTAGAGGCGGGCGCCAAGGTCAACGATTTGTCCTATGCCGGCGACGCCCATGTCGGCGCCAACGCCAATTTCGGCGCCGGCACCATCACCTGCAACTATGACGGCTTCTTCAAGCACAAGACCACGATCGGCGAGGGCGCCTTCGTCGGCACCAACTCCTTGCTGGTGGCGCCGGTGAAGATCGGCAAGGGCGCCTATATCGGCTCGGGCTCGGTCATCACCAAGGACGTGCCTGACGACGCGATGGCCGTGGAGCGCAGCCCGCAGAGCAACCGCGAGGGCGGGGCGGCAAGGTACCGCGAGATGAAGATGCGGGGCGAAAGCGCCGAAAGAGGGTTAAGCGCGGGGGTTGTTAATAAGACCTGTCTTAGCTTCGGCGGAACCATGATCCAGATCAAGATGGGCGCTCGACAGCCGCCCAAGGAATTCGCGCAGCAAGTTGCTCAACCGTTTTCTGGGCTGGACGCTTCGCGGCTGGATCGCCGCGCTGGTGTGTGCGGTCGGCCGCCGCGATCCCAATCCCGCCGCCGCTTGCTGTTCGGTGATCTGGAGCATGTCACCAATGAAACGCTGTCTCGCTGCTTTCGCAATCGCCGCCAGCCTGTTCGCACCGGTTGCGCACGCCAACGATGCCTTGGAAGCCAAGGTGCGGGCCTACGTTCCGGTCGTCTCCCTCGCCAAAGTATGTGACATCAGGATCAATGACGCCACCTCGGGTGACCACCGCGCCATGCTCGAAGCGGTGAAATCCGACCCGAACGCCAACAAACTCGCCTACCGCGTCCATTACGAAACGCAGACGGCCTACATCAAGGCCCGCGACGGAGGTCAACGGGTCGCCTTCTGCAAGGACTTCATCGCAGCCAACAGCCAATACGCCAAGGCGCGCTTCACCGCCGTGGTCGAGGGCCACATGAGCGACGTCAGCACCAGTGTGCAGAAAGCGATTGCCCACAACGTCTGCGGTGCGCCTCCCGTCAAGCTGTCCAAGGCCGACTGGAAACCGTACGCGCTCATCAAAAAGATGCTTCAGAACGAGCAAAAGTTGGCCAAGGAAAACGCCGAGACGAACGGCTGGAACGTCACCGAGGAAACGACGGCGGTCACCGAACAGTTCTGCGCGGCGGTAAAAACCCGATGAGCATCACCGCCGCCAAAGTCCGAGCCCCGCTGATGCGTCTTTGCGCGGCCCCGGTGGTCCCGGGGCTGTGCGCTGGCGTCCGAAGCGCTACCCCGTGCCGCGCTGATGCCTCGATCGACCATGTCGAGGCTTTCGATGATCCTGATGCCGCTGGAAACCCACCCGAAAAGTGACAATGCCGCGGGTTTGCAGGGCTTTCCGCGTAGACCCGTTTTTGTGTCGCACCCGGCCGATGGAACCGACGCGGCGAGCGTACGGTTGAATTGGCGTGGAAAACCTCCAATGGAGGGTGTCATGGAGAACTGGACGAACGCCAAATGGTGCGACGTCGCAAACCTGATCCTCGGCGCGGTTCTGTTCGTTTCGCCCTGGATGTTCAGCTTCGACGCCGGAACGGTTTCCAACAACGCCTATGTTACCGGTATCGTCATCGCGGCCCTTGCGATCGCGGCGCTGGCGGCATTCGCGGTGTGGGAGGAGTGGCTGAACCTCGTTGTCGGTTTGTGGGCACTGGTTTCGCCCTGGGTCTTGGGCTTCCAGGGAACCACGGCGATGACGGTGCATGTGATCATCGGTGCGGCGGTCGCGATCCTGGCTGCGATCGAGCTCTGGATGATGTCCCAGATCCCGCCGCGGCTGACCACCGGCCGCTGAGGGCTGAGGTCATTGAAATTCTGCCCGGCCGCCGCGTGCGCCGGCCAGGTGTCGGCGGCGGCGATAGGCCGCTGGGACACGTTGATGCCGCAATCCGTCACCGCCGCCAGGTCCGTAGGATGGGTGGAGCGCAGCGATACCCATCGCCACACACCCCACCGGCATTGTAGTTCCGGCGCAGGACTAATAGCGGTTTTCAAGCCAGCTGTTGCGCCGGGTCGGCGCCGTACAGGTTCGGCCCCTTGGTGCCCGGCAGAATGCCGAGCTCGACGATGCCCCATAGCGCGGGCGGAAGGCTCGCAAAAATCAGGATCGAGCCGGTCGCGAAATCTCCGCTCCGGCCGGTTCTGGGGTCGTCAAACAAGACGATGCTGAAGCCGACACAGAACAGGGCGAAGGGGAGCAGCCAGAAAACCAGCAGCCACCAGCCGTTCTTGTTGCGGTCGTGCAATCGCTTGGCTCCCACGGCCAGTATCGGCCACAGGCTCAGGAGCCATATGACTTGCGAGGTCAAGGCGAGCAACAGGACGGCCGCCGCTTCGCTGTTGAGGAGAAAGGGCGCGAAGGTCAAAACCAGCACCGCGACGATCAGCGCGAGGATCGCCAGCCAATAGGTGCCGCGGCCGATCCGGCCCTCGAAGCTGAAAAGGATCTTCTGAAGTTTCATCGCATCCTCGGCAGGGGCGTCCCTGTTGGGTGCTTTGATTGGTCGGGACGGGGGCAGACTTGGTTCGAAACGGAGTTCCTTCAGGCAGCGGACAGCGGATCGGGGCCGTAACTGTTCGCCCCCTTCGTGCCGCGCAGGAAGCCAATTTCGACGAGCATCCAGATCGAGCAGGCGAGAATGACGACGGTGACGACCGTGCGAATTACGGTGACAGCACTGTCACCGTAATCTAAGCCCTTAAAGCATCGAAGATTGATGGCCCCCGATAGGCTCGTCGATCATTTGATCAGGGAATGACGCGCAGACTATTGTTCAGCCTTTCAAGAGTTAGCTGTTGGGTCGTGTATATGATTTCCGGGTTTCGATCAGGCGGTAAGACATGCGGTTTGATGGTGACACCGGTTATTCTTGGTCGTACGTCCGCGAGCTGCTTTCTCAACCCGAGGATTTCTTGCTCATCCGTCCTGTTGGCGTCCCGAAGGTCATTTAACGACTTCAACTGCTCTGCTTCCGGTCGATTCAGATTGAATGTTCGCAACTGAGTATCATCGGTCGGTGAGAGATTTTGAATTGTTTTCGAATCCATTCTTGAAAGACGATCCACAAGAGCAGCATTCTGCGAATTTATCTCCTGCGTTCGCTTGGCGATATCGCCCCTCTTCTGGCTAATCAGTTCCTCGAGTTTGGCGATTAGCTCTCTTTCCGCATTCGTCAACCCCACAAGCAACTGCGGTAACGGATCGACCGCTGGTTTGGCAATCACAACGTCTATGCTGCCATCATCCAGCCGTTCGATGGTCGCGTTAGCGTTGATACCGATGGTTGGGGCGGGTCCAATAACGAAGCCGGCTCCCGCATTAGCGTTTACAACGATGGTGAACTGGAAGGTATGTCCAACACTAGAAATCCGCTGCGGCTTATGCAATTGGAGCTTGCCGCCGACTTCGGCCGCATCAAAAACCCTATCCATCCACTCTTCAAAGCCAATCCGTCCCGTAATGAAAGGGTGAAGCGTGTTCGTTTGCACTCTTGCGCATACGGGCTCCTGCTTAACATCATCAAATGCCAAGCTGAATTTCATTAAAGCGGTTCTGTTCGCGGTCGTTGATTCACCTGCACCAACAATACCAGTGACCCCCAAATTCTTTGCCGGCAAGAATGGGAACGTATTGTTGAGCGATCTTACGGTTCCTGCTTCGTTACTTTTTAGCGTGATGCCATATTGGCCTTGCCAGCCCGCAAGGAAGGTGCGTCCCTTCAAGTTTCTTTGAGTCCAGACGGCCACCTGGAATTCACAATTGATTTTCGCGATCAGCACTTCTAGCGGCAGCGTCTCGCGGCTTGTAAGTTGCGGCAAATAAGTACCGCAGCCGGACAACATGGTGGTCAGAAGAGGAATCGCCCATTTTTTCATGGCTTCGCCCCTTTGTCGCTATGAAATCGAATAACAACTATATGGCGAATACAACCCTTGTTTGAGGGGGTTCGATTTTTTAGATTAGCTGTGGCCGAAATGCCCGACCGGGCTTATGCACAGATCCGTGCGTTACCAAAGCCGGACGTAGCCAAACAGACTCATCTGACCGCAGGGTTTCTCACATAATCCACCGGCAGAGACGCAACGGGAAAATGCCGCAGTTGGTGAGTGCGGCCGCACCATTCTGATGAAACCGCGCCGTCAGATAGCTATCGTCTCGTGGAATTGCGGTGACAGTGCTGTAAGCGTAACTCCCGTTTAGGGAATGGACGATGGCTGCTAAGACTTCGCATAACGACGACTCCATTTCGGAGCCGTCTGAAGACCGCTTTGGGATCGAGCCGTTCGCGATGACGCTCGCCTTCGGCATCCTGCAGATGGTGGCGCCCCAAGGGATGGTGATCGCGCTGAACGGCCCTTGGGGTTCGGGGAAGAGCAGCGCGGTGAACCTCGTCCGTCATCACCTCGCAGACGCCGTCGAGGCCGAAGAGATAACCATCGTCGATTTCGCTTGTTGGTGGTTCAGGGGCGAGGAGGAACTCGCGCTTGCCTTCTTCAGGGAGCTATACGCGGGTCTCGGACCATCGCTCGGAAGTCGGTTTAAAAAGGCGCTGCCGAAGCTCGGCGCACGGTTGCTCAAAACGGCCGGTTTTGTCGGCCCGGCGATCGATATGGCCGGAGCAGCCGGCGCCGGCACGATCGCTTCCGGGGCGATGAGTTGGGCGTCCGGCCTAATTAAGCTCGATGACAGCGTCGAGAAGCTGTACGCGCAGATCTCGAAGGCGCTTAGCGACCAAGACCGAAGATTTCTCATCGTGATCGACGACATCGACCGTCTTGCTCCCGACGAGGCGCTGCTAATCTTCCGTCTTATTAAGTCGGTCGGCCGACTTCCCAACGTCATCTATCTTCTGGTTTTTGATCGAGCACTAGCAGAAGCGATCGTGAAGGAAAAGTATCCGTCCGAGGGACCCCAGTATCTCGAGAAGATCATTCAGGCGAGCTTCGATATTCCGGAGCCGCGCAAGGAAGACTTGCGGGACCAGATGCTCGAGAACATCGAAAAGATATGTGGAAGGCCGAACGAAAGTGAACTTCTGCAATTCATGAACGTGTTCTACGATGTTATCGCTCCGGAGATACGAACGCCTCGCGACGTGATCAGGTTGGCCAATAGCCTGTCCGTCACCTGGCCCGCGATCGGACGGGAAGTCGATCGGGCGGACTTCATCGGAATCGAGACCTTCCGCCTCCTGCGACCGACGGTCTACCGCGCCATCCGGTCCAGCAAGGAACTGCTGGTGGGAGGCGCCGACAGTGGCACCAGCCGATATTCGACCGACCAGAAGACCGAGTACGACAAGATTCTGCTCGGAGGCGTGGCGCAAAAGGACCAAGAGCAACTTCGACGCGCCCTGAAGCGTCTCTTTCCGAGGCTGGATTCCGTCTGGGGCAACCTTTCATACGGCCAAGATTCGCTCGCTGGCTGGGAACGCCAACGACGTGTATGTGCCGCTTCCCGGTTCGATACGTATTTCAGGCTATCTATCGGCGACGATGTGCTGAAAAAAGACGAGATCGATACTCTCGTCGAAAATGCTGCCGACCGATCCTTCGTACAGCAGAGGCTGAGAGAAGCGCTTGGAATACTACGGTACGGCGGAACGACCAAGGCGGCCCTCATCCTCGACGAGCTCAATCTTCATGCGGAGTCGATTGCAGACGAAGACGTGCGACCTCTACTGATAGCGATATTCGAAATCGGCGATGAACTGGACACACCTCGGGATGCCGCAAAGGGTTTTTCGATCGGCGACAATCGCTTGAGGATCCATTGGCTTTTGCGCCGGCTCATTCTCGATCGCTTCGATATCGACAAGAGGTCGGCGATCCTGCTTGAGGCCTGCAAAACGGCGCCCGTCGGATGGATGGTCGATATCGCGGACTCCGCCAATGCCGCGCACAACTCGCGCGAAGGAAGGGCTCCTGAAACCCAAGACAGGCTTATCACGACCAAGCAGGACTGCGAGAAAATGCAGGCGATGGCGCTAAAGAGCCTCCGCGCGGCCGCCAAATCCGGCGCGTTATCCTCGAATTCTAAGCTGCCTTATCTATTATATAGATGGCACGACTTGGCGAAGGATGACGGCAAGGAAGTGAAGCGATGGACGAAAGCGCAACTAGCTCGGAACGACCAAGTTGTCTTGTTCGCGAACGCCTTCACGTCACAAAGCTGGAGCCAAAGCATCGCCGATCGGGTGGCGCAGCGTACCACGCTGGCCAACGTCGTCGGAATCGAAAAAATTCTGGACGTGGAACTCTTCCGCGGCAAGATAAAATCCCTTCTTGCAGACGAGACCTTACCCGAGCGGGATCGACTGATCCTCTCGGAGTTCGACGCCGCTTGGAACAGACGAGAAAAGGGAGACCGCTACTGAAGCGGACCCGACCGAACGCCAATGTTCGGGCGCGAACGTCAAACCTCACGTACGTGGAATTTCGGTGACATTTAATCTGACGTTCTCGTTTGGGGGAATTGAGTTGATTTGTCCTGCGCGCTAAAGCTAATTTCTTGAACCAAATCAACCTGATGCTACCCGTCCAGCCTCATCCGAAAAAATAAACCGCTTTCGCCTCAGGCCAAATCACCGCTATCACTCCGGCCGTCCACCCCGGCAAGAGGGGCGTATCGCGATCGTCACGGACGCGGGGTTGGATGCGGTGGACGCAGCGGCGTCGGGCGCGATCGTGGTCGCAGGGCGGGTCTCCCGTGAGCGATCCAACGTTGCGCAGACGACCGGCGTTTCAAGGCCTTCGCCAGAATTTCGGTCGGCATCTCGCCGATCGGAGGGACGGTTGAGGGCGCTGCGTACGGCGAAGTCGTGTGGTTCTGGCATCCGTGGCTGATGTCAAGCCAGCGGAGACGCGTCGGCCCGACCGGGCTTAGACAAATCTCAATCCGCTGGTGACGGTGACAAGAGGAATTCGTCGCCGGGGAGAGCGCGAAGTAAGCCGTAAAGCCATTGCGCAGGGAATGCCGGATTGCCTCCGCTGAACCTGTATGCTCGTGTGCGTTTCCTTCTACCCATTGCACGCGAGACCGCGGGTGCAGCGCGCATCCGGCATTCCCTGCTCCCTCTCTTTGGGGAGAACCAAGGCCAAAGCTCGGGCAGGTCATGCCGCGAGATCGCGGAGCTGTATCTGCAGGCCTCGCGGGAAAAGGGCCATTTGACCCTCATCCTGAGGAGCCCGCGGAGCGGGCGTCTCGAAGGATGCAGGCCACAGACGGGGCCTCATGGTTCGAGACGCGCTACGCGCTCCTCACCATGAGGAACTGGTGACCCAGTAAGACTAATACCCGGTTTGGCTACCCATTAAGCTTTCCGCTTAAGACTGTCTCAATCCGCAATAATTATTGAGTATCTGTAAGATAGCGAATTTCGTTAAGAGATTAGCGGGTTGCGACGCTACTGTCGTCGATTTGGGGTATTGAACCGCATGTGCGGCATTGTCGGCATTCTTGGGAAAGCTCCGGTCGCGGAGCAGCTGGTGGATTCACTCAAGCGGCTTGAATATCGCGGCTATGATTCCGCAGGCGTCGCCACGCTGGAAGGCGGTCACCTCGCGCGCCGCCGCGCCGAGGGCAAGCTGAAGAACCTCGAAAAGCGGCTGGATGCCGAACCGCTCCAGGGCCACACCGGGATCGGGCACACCCGCTGGGCAACCCACGGCAAGCCGACCGAGAACAACGCGCATCCGCATGCGACCGATCGCGTCGCCGTGGTTCACAACGGCATCATCGAGAACTTTCGCGAGTTGCGCGAGGCGCTGGAGAAAAAGGGGACGGTGTTCAAGACCGAAACCGATACCGAGATCGTTCTGCACCTGGTCGACAATTTGCTGCAGCAGGGCATCAAGCCGGTCGAGGCGGTGAGGGCGGCGCTGTCGGAATTGCGCGGCGCGTTCGCGCTCGGGTTCATCTTCGCCGGCGACGACGATTTGATGATCGGCGCCCGCAACGGCCCGCCGCTGGCGATCGGTCACGGCGATGGCGAAATGTATCTGGGGTCGGACGCGATTGCGCTAGGTCCCTTCACCGATACGATCAGCTATCTCGAGGACGGCGACTGGGTGGTGCTGACGCACAAGGGCGCTGTCATCTACGACAAGAACAACGCGATCGTGCACCGCGAGGCGGTCAAGCACTCGGCCTCGACCTCGCTGGTCGACAAGGCGAACTACCGCCACTTCATGGCCAAGGAAATTCACGAGCAGCCGGAAGTGGTCGGGCATACCCTGGCGCGCTACGTCGACATGGCGAGCGACCGCGTCATGCTGCCGGTCAAGCTGCCGTTCGACTTCAAGGATATCCAGCGCATTTCGATCACGGCCTGCGGCACCGCGAGCTATGCCGGCTATGTCGCCAAATACTGGTTCGAGCGGTTCGCGCGCGTGCCGGTCGAAGTCGATGTCGCCTCTGAATTCCGCTACCGCGAGGCGCCCTTGCGCAAGGGCGATCTCGCGATCTTCATTTCGCAGTCCGGCGAGACCGCCGATACGCTGGCCGCGCTGCGCTACGCCAAGGGCGAGGGCGTGCACACTTTGTCTGTCGTGAACGTGCCGACCTCGACGATTGCGCGCGAAAGCGAAACCGTGCTGCAGACGCTCGCCGGCCCCGAGATCGGCGTCGCCTCGACCAAGGCGTTCACCTGCCAGTTGATGGTGCTGGCCTTGCTCGCGGTCGCCGCCGGCAAGGCGCGCGGCGAGTTGTCGGATGAGGATGAAACAAAACTCGTCCACGGCCTCGTCGAGATTCCGCGCCTGATGGCGGCGGCGCTGACATCAGAGCCGCAGATCGAAAAACTGGCGCGCGACATCTCGAAATCGAAGGACGTGCTCTATCTCGGCCGCGGCACCAGCTATCCCTTGGCGCTGGAAGGCGCGCTGAAGCTGAAGGAAATTTCCTACATCCACGCCGAGGGCTATGCCGCCGGCGAACTCAAGCATGGGCCGATCGCGCTGATCGACGAGAACATGCCGGTTGTCGTGATCGCGCCGCACGACCGGGTGTTCGAGAAGACCGTCTCCAACATGCAGGAAGTGGCGGCCCGCGGCGGCAACATCATCCTGATGACCGACGCCAAGGGGGCGGCGGAAGCCACCATCGAATCCCTGGTCACCATCGTGCTGCCCGACATGGCGGCGGCGTTCACCCCGATGGTCTACGCCGTCCCGGTGCAGCTTTTGGCCTATCATACCGCCGTGGTGATGGGCACCGACGTCGATCAGCCGCGAAATCTCGCCAAATCGGTAACGGTCGAATAGTTAAGCCAAACGGCTGTCACGCTGGCTCTTCAAAAACCTGCTAGGATGGTTTAGCTGGCATAGGCGCGATCAGCAAAAGTGGACCCCGGTTTTGCGTCCGATCGCGCCCAAATGTCGAGTCCGGCTGACCTGACCTGGAACCCCGATGAACCGCGAAGAACTGCCCCCGATTGAGCCCCCTGAGGAATCCCCCCCGGAACACCCTCGCGGGCTAATGGCCCGTTTCCGGAACTATTTTCTGACCGGACTGATTGTCGCAGGCCCGGTCGCGATCACGCTCTATCTGACCTGGTGGTTCGTGAACTGGGTCGACAATCTGGTCCGCCCGTTCGTGCCGACGGTCTACCGGCCGGAAACCTATCTGCCGTTCAGCGTGCCCGGTTCGGGGCTGGTCGTCGCGGTGGTCGCGCTGACGCTGCTCGGTTTCCTCACCGCCAACCTGATCGGGCGGACGCTGGTCGATCTCGGCGAGCGCCTGCTCGGGCGCATGCCGGTGGTGCGCGCGATCTATCGCGGCCTGAAGCAGGTGTTCGAGACGCTGTTCTCGGGCAAGGGGTCGAGCTTCCGCAAGGTCGGCCTGGTCGAGTTTCCCTCGCCGGGGATGTGGTCGATCGTCCTGATCTCGCAGTCGCCGAGCGTGAACATCGCCAGCCAGCTTCCCGGCGAGGAGGAGCATATCTCGGTTTTCCTGCCCTGCGCGCCGAACCCGACCACGGGTTTCTTCTTCTACGTGCCGAAGAGCAAGATCATCGAAGTCGACATGAGCACCGAAGACGCCGCGACCCTGATCATGTCGGCGGGCGTGGTGCAGCCCGGCTCCGATCCGCAGAAGCGCAACGCCGCAGCATTGGCCGGCATGGCGAACGCGGCGCGCGTCGCCAACTCGGCAGCCGCACTGCAGCCGGCTCCCGCAAAGGTGAAGGTGGAGTAAAGCGGGACGTTTCTCCGCCTTCATTGCGAGCGCAGCGAAGCAATCCATCTCGCGGCATAAAGAAAGAATGGATTGCTTCGCTGCGCTCGCAATGACGGGATAGACAGGCTGAACTTATGACGAAGAAAATCGAGGGAATCATTCCCGTGATGATCACGCCGTTTACGGAAAGCGGCGGGATCGACTATCCGGGTCTCGGCCGGCTGGTGGAATGGTACATCGATCATGGTTCGGACGCGCTGTTTGCGGTCTGCCAGTCCAGCGAGATGCAGTATCTCAGTCTCGACGAACGGGTTGAACTCGCCGCTTTCGTCCGGAAAGCCGCCGCCGGCCGCGTGCCGGTGATCGCTTCCGGCCACATCAGCGAAAGCCTGGAGGACCAGCTTGCCGAACTGACCGCGATTGCCGCGACCGGCGTTGACGGCATGGTGCTCGTCACCAACCGTCTCGATGCCAAAAGGGAAGGCGGCAGCAAGTTCATCGACGATCTGAGCTGGCTGCTCGACCGGCTGCCGAAGCACATTCCCCTCGGGCTCTACGAATGCCCGGCGCCCCATCGCCGGCTGCTGACCGACGACGAACTGACGTTCTGCGCGGGCACCGGCCGCTTCGTCATCCTCAAGGACGTATCCTGCGACCTCGAAACGGTAAAGCGCCGGGTGGCGCTGACCAGGGGCACGCCGCTTGCCATCGTCAACGCCAATGCGGCGATTGCCTATGCTGCGATGAAGGCCGGCTCGCGCGGCTTTACCGGCGTGTTCACGAACTTTCATCCCGATCTCTACAAGTGGCTGATGACGGAGCATGCCAGCCATCCGGCACTGGCGGACGAACTCTCGGTCTACCTCGCACTGTCCGCGATGGCCGAGCCGATGGGCTATCCGAAGCTCGCAAAGCTCTACCACCAGCGTCTTGGCACGTTCTCTTGTACCGACAGCCGTGCCGTCATCTTCGATATCCACGAAAAATTCTGGGCGCTGGAGGCGTTGCTGGACAAGATCGTCGAGGGCACCGAGCACTACCGGCGCCGCGTTGCTTACACTCGGGCGAGTTATCCCGCACCGATCAGCGGCACGGCTTCGTCGCGTTCATATAGATAAAGCAGGCAGCGCAGCGCCTCGCCGCGCTCGCCCTTGAGCTTTGGATTGTCCTTCATGATACGCAGCGCCTCGTCGCGGGCCTGCGTGATCAGTTGCGCGTGGACGTCGGAGCGGGCGATGCGATAGCCGGGCAGGCCGCTCTGGCGGATGCCGAGCACGTCGCCTTCGCCGCGCAGTTTCAGATCCTCCTCGGCAATTCGAAAACCATCGGTGGTCTCGCGGATCACCTTCAGCCGCGCCTTCGACATCTCGCCGAGCGGCTCCTTGTAGAGCAGCAGGCAGGTAGATGCCTCCGAGCCGCGCCCGATCCGGCCGCGCAACTGGTGCAATTGCGCGAGCCCGAAGCGCTCGGCGTTCTCGATCACCATGATGGTCGCGGCCGGAACGTCGACGCCGACCTCGACCACCGTGGTCGCGACCAGCAGCCCGATCTCGTGGGCGGCGAATTGCGCCATCACGCGGTCCTTCTCCGTGCCCTTCATCTGCCCGTGGACGAGACCAACCTTGTCGCCGAAGCGTTGCCGCAGCTTTTCAAACCGTTCCGTCGCGTTGGTGAGGTGCTCGGTGCCTTCGGCTTCCGATTCCTCCACCAGCGGGCAGATCCAGTAGACCAGCTTGCCGGCCTGCAGCGCGCGGCCGACGCCATCGGTCACCTCGTCGAGGCGGCTCATCGATATGGTGCGGGTTTCGATCGGCTGGCGGCCGGCCGGTTTTTCGCGCAGCTCGGAGACGTCCATGTCGCCGAAATAGGTGAGCACCAGCGTGCGGGGGATCGGCGTTGCGCTCAGCACCAGCACGTCAACCGCTTCGCCCTTGTTGGTGAGCGCGAGCCGTTCGCGCACGCCGAAGCGATGCTGCTCGTCGACCACGGCGAGCGCCAGCGCCTTGAAGATCACGTCGTCCTGGATCAGCGCATGGGTGCCGACCAGGAAGTCGACCTCGCCCGCTTCCAGCCGGCCTAAGATTTCGCGCCGCTCCTTGCCCTTCTCGCGGCCCGTCAGGATCGCCACGCGCAGGCCGGCGCGTTCGGCCAGCGGCGCGATGGTCTTGATATGCTGGCGGGCGAGGATTTCGGTCGGCGCCATCAGCGCAGCCTGCTTGCCGGCCTCGACGACCGCAGCGGCGGCGAGCAGGGCCACGACCGTCTTGCCGGAGCCGACGTCGCCCTGCAGCAGCCGCAGCATCCTAACCGGCTGGCGCAGATCCTCGGCGATGGCGGCGACCGCCTCGCGCTGCGAGGATGTGAGCGCGTAAGGAAGGGCGTCGATGATCTTGTGGCGCAGGTGGCCGTCGCCGGCATTGCGGTCGCCGGCCGGACGCCGCAACTGCGCGCGCACCAGCGCCAGCGCCAGTTGGCCGGCCAAGAGTTCGTCGAAGGCAAGGCGCGACCAGAACCGGCCATCGGGCAGGATGTCGGTGAGTTCGAGCGGCACATGCACGCGGTTCAGCGCTTGGCTGATCGGCGGAAAGCTGCAGCGGCGAATGACTTCCGGGCTGATCCACTCCGGTAATTCCGGCAGCTTTTGCAGCGCCTGCGCGATCGCGCGGCGCAGTGAGCCCAAAGCGAGGCCTTCCGTGAGGGGATAGACCGGGTCGATGCCGCTGAGTTTTGCAAATCCGGCCTCGTCCACGACGCGGTCGGGATGCACGATCTGCGGGATGCCGTCATACATCTGCAGTGTGCCGGACACGTAGCGCTTCTCGCCGACCGGCAGCAGCTTTTCGACATAGCCGGGCTTGGCGCGGAAAAACGTCAGCACCACGTCACCGGTATCGTCCGAGGCATAGACGAGATAGGGCGCGCGGGAATTGCGCGGTGGCGGCGGCCGGTGGCGGTCCACGGTGACTTCCAGCGTCACCACGGTTCCCTGGACCGCCTCGCGAATCTTCGGCCGGGCCCGGCGGTCGATCACGCTGGCCGGCAGGTGTAGCAGCAGATCGACCAGCCGCGGCGTCTCATCGCGCCCCAGCAGATAGCGCAGCAATTTGTCCTGCTTTGGCCCGACGCCGGGAAGGCTCGTGACCAGCGCAAACAGCGGATTGAGCAGGGTGGGACGCATCGGGAGACTTAAATCCGTTTTCGGTCGTCATGCCCGGGCTTGTCCCGGGCATCCACGCCTTTTTTATCCCGTATTGAGGTCAAGACGTGGATGGCCGGGCATAGGCGAGCGGAAGCGACACCGTCCTTCGGACGGCTGTGCCCGGCCATGACGAGCATTTGCGCAGACAACAAGGGCTGACATTCGTCATTCCCGCCGCTATATCAACCCCGCCCGGCATCACGTCCGGGCTTTTGGCGTTGGATGGGATTGCCACAATGACGGGTACGACACGATCAAGCGGTGGCCTCGACGACCGCCGCAAGCGGCTTTTGTTCCGCTGCTGGCATCGCGGTACCCGCGAGATGGATCTCATCCTCGGCCGCTTTGCGGATGCCGAGATATCGGGCTTGAGCGATGACGAGCTGTCGGACCTCGAACGCCTGATCGAGGTGCCCGATCCCGATCTCTATGCCGCCCTGATCGGCGACACGCCGCTTGCGCCGGAATATGCCGGCCTGCTGTTTGACCGCATCAAGGCGTTTCGCGCCGTGGATCACGACGCATGAAGGCGCCTGTCAAATCGCCTGCCGCGCTGCTGGCCCCCGGCCGTGCGCTGACCTTTGCCAACGTTGCCGAAGGCGCCGAGGGGCTGGTCGTATCCGATCTTGCCCGCGCGGTGGCGGCACGACCAAAACCGCCGGCGGTGAGCCTTGCCGTGGTCTGCCGCGACGGTCCGCGCATGCAGCAGCTGGCGCGGGCGCTGGAATTCTTTGCCCCCGATTTGCCCGTGATGCAGTTTCCGGCCTGGGACTGCCAGCCCTATGACCGGGTGTCGCCGCATGGCGGCATCCTGGCGCAGCGCCTGACCACGCTGGCGCGGCTGTCGCGCCTGCAGGGCAGTGACAAGCCGCTGATCGTGCTCACCACCGTCAACGCCATCGTGCAGCGCGTGCCGGCCCGCGAGGTGGTGGCGGCGCAGGCGCTGTCGGTGGCGCCCGGCCATGTCGTGCCGATGGACTCGATCGTGGCCTGGCTGGAGCACAATGGCTACAACCGCTCGTCGACCGTGCGCGAACCCGGCGAATACGCCGTGCGCGGCGGTATCCTCGATCTGTTTCCGGCCGGTCTCGACCAGCCCGTGCGGTTCGACTTCTTCGGCGACTCTCTTGAATCGATCCGCACTTTCGACGCGGAAACCCAGCGCACGCTGCTCGACATGCGCGCGCTCGATCTGGTTCCGGTCTCGGAATTCCAGCTCGTCACCGAAACCATCCGCCGCTTTCGCATGGGCTATGTCGCGACCTTCGGCGCGCCGCAGCGCGACGATCTGCTCTATGAAGCCGTTAGCGAAGG
The DNA here is from genome assembly GCF_018130385.1 of Bradyrhizobium sp. AUGA SZCCT0283. GTDB lineage: Bacteria > Pseudomonadota > Alphaproteobacteria > Rhizobiales > Xanthobacteraceae > Bradyrhizobium. The sequence continues at coordinate 31,598 of NZ_JAFCLU010000019.1, forward strand.
CCGCCGCCATCCCGGCATGGAGCATTGGCTGCCGCTGTTCCAGGAGCGGATGGATACACTGTTCGACTACCTCGACGGCGCGCCGGTTGTGATCGAGCCGCAGGGCGAGGATGCCGCCCGCGAACGGTTCAAGCAGATCGCGGACTATTACGAGGCGAGGCGCGAGGCGCTGGAACATCCGGGCGGTGGCGCGATCTACAAGCCGTTGCCGCCGGATCGGCTCTATCTCACTGAACAGGAATGGACGGCGCGGCTCAACGAAACTGCTTTGGCACGGCTCACGCCATTTGCGGTCCCCGACGGGGGCGGGGACGTGTTCGACGCCGGCGCGCGGCAGGGCCGCAATTTCACGCCCGAGCGCGCCGACGGTTCGGTCAACGTGTTCGAAGCCGTGGTGGCGCACGTGCTGGCGTTGCAGGCGCAACGCAAGAAGGTGGTGATCACGCTGTGGAGCGAAGGCTCCCGCGACCGCATGGGCAGCATGCTGCGCGACCACAAGCTCGCCAATCTCACCAGCGTCAACGCCTGGCGCACGGTACAGGCGACGCCGCGTAACGAGGCCATGCTGGCGGTTGTCGGCATGGAGAGCGGTTTCGAGACCGACGAATTCGCCGTCATCAGCGAACAGGATATCCTCGGCGACCGCCTGGTGCGGCCGCGCAAATCGAGCCGCAAGCTCGATAACTTCATCTCTGAGGTCACGAGCCTCGCGACCGGCGATCTCGTCGTCCATGTCGAGCACGGCATCGGACGCTTTGTCGGATTGCAGACCATCGAGGTCGGCGGCGCGCCGCATGACTGTCTCGAATTGCATTATGCCGCCGAAACAAAACTGTTCCTGCCGGTCGAGAACATCGAACTGCTGTCGCGCTACGGCTCCGATCACGCCAATGTCGAGCTCGACCGGCTGGGCGGCGGCGGCTGGCAGGCGCGCAAGGCGAAGCTCAAGAACCGCATCCGCGAGATTGCCGGCGAGCTGATCAAGATCGCGGCCGAGCGGCACCTGCACGAAGCGCCGAAAATGCCGGTGCAGCCGCATGTCTATGACGAGTTCTGCGCGCGCTTCCCCTATGAGGAGACTGAGGACCAGTTAGGAGCCATCACGTCGACGCTGAAGGACCTCGAAAGCGGCCGGCCCATGGACCGGCTGATCTGCGGCGACGTCGGCTTCGGCAAGACCGAGGTGGCGCTGCGCGCGGCGTTTGCGGTCGCGCTCGACGGCAAGCAGGTCGCCGTCGTGGTGCCGACCACGCTGCTGGCACGGCAGCACAGCAAGAATTTTGCCGAACGTTTTCGCGGGTTTCCCGTCAATGTCGCGCAAGCCTCCCGCCTGATCCCGGCCAAGGAGCTGACGCAGGTCAAGAAGGGGCTCGCCGAAGGGAATGTCGACATCGTGGTCGGCACCCACGCGCTGCTCGGCAAGTCGATCAAGTTCAGGGATCTGGGGCTTCTGATCGTCGACGAGGAACAGCATTTTGGCGTCAGCCACAAGGAACGGCTGAAGCAACTTCGTGCCCAGGTGCATGTGCTGACGCTGAGCGCCACGCCGATCCCGCGTACGCTGCAGTTGGCGCTGACCGGCGTACGCGATCTCTCGATCATCGCTTCGCCCCCGGTCGATCGCCTCGCGGTGCGCACCTTCGTGGCGCCGCATGATCCGCTGATGATCCGTGAGGCGCTGCTGCGCGAACGCTACCGCGGCGGGCAGGCGTTCTACGTCGTGCCGCGGATCGAGGACCTCGCCGGCGTCAAGGATTTTCTCGACAAGAACGTGCCGGAGATGAAGGTCGCCGTCGCCCACGGCCAGATGCCACCGACCGTGATCGAAGACATCATGTCGGCGTTCTATGACGGCAAATACGACATCCTGCTCTCGACCACGATCATTGAGTCCGGCCTCGATATTCCCACCGCCAACACGCTGATCGTGCACCGCGCCGACATGTTCGGGCTGGCGCAGCTCTATCAGTTGCGCGGCCGGGTGGGGCGCTCAAAACTGCGGGCGTATGCGCTGTTCACGCTGCCGGCGCAGCAGAAGATCACCGCCCAGGCCGAGCGGCGGCTGAAGGTGCTGCAGTCGCTGGAAACGCTGGGCGCGGGCTTCCAGCTCGCCTCGCACGACCTCGACATCCGTGGCGCCGGCAATCTGCTCGGCGAAGAGCAGTCCGGCCATATCAAGGAAGTCGGCTTCGAGCTCTATCAATCGATGCTGGAGGAGGCGATCCTCAACCTCAAGGCCGGCGTGGCGGAGCCTGCCGCCGATCGCTGGTCGCCGCAGATCACCATCGGCATGCCGGTGCTGATCCCCGAGGATTACGTCAACGACCTCGCGGTGCGGCTGTCGCTGTACCGGCGGCTCGCCGATCTCGAGACCGACGAGGAGATCGACAATTTCGCCGCCGAAATGCGCGACCGCTTCGGCGTGCTGCCGGACGAAGTCCGATACCTCTTCAAGGTCGCGGCCATCAAGGCCTATTGCCGCAGAGCCAATGTCGAGAAGGTCGATGCCGGACCGAAGGGCGCGGTCATCACCTTCCGCGAGAACAAGTTCGCGCAGCCGGACCGGCTGGTGTTCTTCATCCGCCAGCATGGCCAGGCCGCCAAGGTGCGGCCCGACATGAAGGTGGTGTTCCTGCAGACATGGAAGACGCCGGAAGAGCGTCTGATGGGCACGACCGAGATCTTGCGGCAACTCGCCAATCTCGCGGAGAGCAAAAAGGCGGCGTAGCGCAGTTCTATCCACGTCATTGCCTGCGACAAACGCGAAGCGTTTGCGCAAGGGAGCGAAGCGACGAAGCAATCCATTCTTCCTCACGGGCGGAGGGATGGATTGCTTCGCTACGCTCGCAATGACGGGATAATTGGCGCCTGGGCCGCTTCACGACGCCGCGCGATGCGCCACTTCCTCGAGCCGCGACCGCAATGACTTTGCGGAATCGTTCGGCAGCAGCGTTGCGACCGTGACGGCCGGCTCCGATCGCGTGTCGCGTTGGCCGTGGCTGGTATGGCGCATCACGCTCGACAGTCGCCGCGCTACGGTGTGCGCCGTCTTCAGGTCGGTTTCGGCAAAGACCACGACGACCGAGCCGTCTTCCTCGGCGACACCGAAATCCATTCGCCGCATCAGGCGGCTGATGATCCGCGCGCCGTCGAACTGGGCGCGCGGATGTTCGGGATCGAACGCAAAGCGTGCGACCGACAATCCGCCGCCGCGTTGCTGCGTCTGGTAGATGGCGCTGGCAAAGTCGCGCTCGAAGGCTTCCCGGGTGAGCAGGCCGGTCCGCGCGTCGATCAGGCCGTCGGCGTCGATGGCCTTCAGCGTCCGGCTCAGATGCGCTTCGAAGGCATGCTGGCGAACCAGCGGCAGCACCGTCGCGACCACCTGGCCGGCGTCGTCGGAGACGACCTCGAGGTTCGGCAGATCGTAGGCCGGCGCCAGATCGCCTGCCGTCACGACGACGGGAAGGTTGCGGAAACGGGCGTCCTCCGTCAGCACGGTGAGGAAGGCGTCGATCACGCGCGGGCTGAAGCCTTCGCCGAGCACGATGCCGTCGATGTCCCTGACGTTGAGATGCTTCGCAGCCGCCTCGATCGAGAGCGCGCCGACCACGCCGGTGCGCTCGCCAAGCGCGACCGACAATGTCGGATAGGCGCCGCCGCGGCCGATCAGCAGCACGGTAGCGTCGCGCGCCGGATCGACATGCGACAGCGCTATCGGCGTTGCCGGCACCACCCGGCGCATCACGGTCGCATGCAACGAGCGTACGCGCAGCGCGGCACGCAGGCGGGCCGCCAGGCGGTCGGAGCCGTCTTGGGTTTGCGAGGTTTGGGTTTGCGAGATTTGGCCCTGAAAGAAGGGAATGACGTTGTCCGGATGCGGGACACGCGGGTCCACCGCGATCAGCGGCAGATAAGGCTGGCGTGCCGCAACCCGCGCTGCCAGTTCCGCCAGCCCGGCGGCATCGGCGTCGGCGGTTGCAGCCAGCACGGCGGCCGGTTGCACCTGTTCGACGGCCCGCACCGCGTCCGCCCACTCGGTCTCGACCACCGGAAACAGCCTCGCGAGGTCGAGCGTGGCGGCAAAGGACGGCCGTCTCGCGGTCGAGACGACGAGGATCGGACCTTGCTGGGACATCTTTGGAACTCGGGTCAGGCGCGCATCTGGAACCCGCAAACCTAGTTTGAGCCGCTTAATGCGGCGTCAACGCCGGGCTGAAGGAGGCTCTCAGAGCGCGCTGTTCCGATCGCGAAATGCTTCCACCATCAATGGGTTAAGACCGAGTTCTGTCAGCGCGTCCCGGGCGCGCACATTGTCGAGCGCGCGGCCGGCAAGCCGGTGGCCGCTGAGGCGGTCGGGCAATGCGGTCAAGAGCGCGCCCTGGCCGAGCCGCCGCGCCCACTCCTGCAGGTCCTGCGCCAGGAACCGGTAGCCGCCGACGGCCATGACGCCGGACGGCGGCGCGGTGATGTTGATCGCGCCGGTCACGCGGTCGAGCCGCGCCGCGTAATCCGTATCGACATAGTCGCGCGGCGGCGAGGTGATCAGGGTGTCGCTCGGTGGCGGAGGCGGTGCATAGGCCGCGACCGGCACCATCGGCCCGCGCAATCCCAACGTGCCGCGCGGCGTCAGCAGGATCTCGCCCGCGATCGACGATCCCGGCAATTCGCGCGGCGCGCCGTGGGGGCCGGGCTTGATCAGGGCCGGCGAGCCGTCCTCCGCGATCCGGCGCGCGCCGAACAATCCGGCCTCGCCGAACAGATAGACATCCGTCAGCGTCGCCTGTTGCGCGGCCCAGCACGCACTGGAGCCGACCTGTTCCGGCGTGCGCCACAGGCCGATGACATTGCGCAGGCTCGGCATCCGCGCGGTGAGGTCCATTTCGTCCAGCCGCAGCGCCAGTTGAGCCGGTGCAATCAGCGTATCGCAGGCCTGTTCGTTGATCTGTTGTTCCAGCGCCTCCTCGTCGAACGGATGGTGCAGCACCAGCGTTCCGCCCGACAAGAGCCAGACCGCCAGCGACGAGGCGAGGCCGGCAAACGACATCGGCGAGAAGGCCGACAGTATAGTTGCGCCCTGCGGCACGTCGCTTTCGAGCGACATCGCAAGGCCGCCGGCAATCAGGCCGAGATGGGCGCGCGGGACCGGCCGGAAGCCGTCCGCGGTGACGTCGAAGGAAATCAGCGCCGCCTTGCGGCCGTCCTGGATCACGGCGCGCGTGGTCAGGGATTCCCGGAAAATCGCGTTGTCGAGCGAGGCCATGCCTTCGGGCAGGTCGCTGCCGAAGCCGCAGACATGGCGGATCGAGAACGCTTCGGCCGCGGCGTTCATGGCGATGTCCGAATAGATCACGCCGTCGACCTTGCCCGAGGTCACGATCCCCCGCGCGGCGGTGCGGTTGAGCGCCATGGTCAATTCCGATTGCCGCCAGAGCAGCGGCAGCACCGCGACGACGAGGCCGGCACGGAAGGCGGCGAGCACGGTGAGCGCGAATTCGATGGTGTTGGGCAGTTGAACCGCGATGACGGAATTGGACGGCAAGCCGGATTCGATGAAGTGCGCGGCCAGCGACGAGATCATGCGGTCGGCCTGCGCGAAGGTAAGACGCTTTGGCGGCTGGCCGGTGACGCGCTGCTTGTTGAGGGGATCGACCAGCGCCAGCGCATCCGGCTGTCGCGTCAGGTTCCGTTTGAACAACGTGTCGAGCGTTGGCGAAGCGGTGGGCTGGGTCACGGCGTTACTTCGGCTCTGTCACGGGGGTTGCATCACTTTGTGAGTTTACTTCGCTTCTGGCTTCCGCCACCAGGTTTCCGGCAGATAGCCTGTCAGCGCGGTCGCTACGGGCTGTTCTATCCGATTCCAGCGCGCGATCCATTGCTCCTGCACGTTAATAACGGGGATAGCGTAGAAGCCAGATATCAGGGCGCGGTCGAGCGCCCGCACCGCGGAGACGAAGGCCGCCCGCTCGCGCGCCTCGAGCAGCACCGCAATCAGGGCGTCGATAGCGGGCTCCTTCGCCCCCATGTAATTCCGCGTACCGGGAATGTCGGCGGCCTGGCTGCCAAAGTAGAAGGACTGCTCGTTGCCGGGGGACAGCGATTGATCCCAGCGGTTCTGCAGCATGTCGAACTCGTAGCCGAGCCGGCGCTGGTCGAACTGCACGGGATCGACCGCACGCACGCTGGCCTCGATGCCGGCACGCTTGAGGTCGCGCTGATAGGCCAGCGCGATCCGCTCCTGATCGCGCGTCGTCACCAGGATTTCGAAGGTGAAGGGGATTTTGGTCGCGTGCTGCCGCAACACGGCTCCATCGAGCTCGTAACCGGCTTCCGACAGCAATTTGAGCGCGCTGCGCAGCGTCGTGCGGTCGCGCCCCGATCCGTCGGTGACGGGCAGGCGGTAGCTGCCGTCGAGGATATCCGGCCGGATGCGCTCGGCGAACGGCTTCACCAGCTCGCGCTCGCGCTCGTCGGCGGGGCGGCCATAGGCGGACAGTTCGGACCCTGCGAAGAAGCCCGCTGAGCGCGCGTAGAGTCCGAAGAAGTAATTGCGGTTGATCCACTCGAAATCGAACAGCAGCGTCAGCGCCTGCCGCACGCGGATGTCCGAAAACACCGGACGCCGCGTGTTGAACACCAGGAATTCCGACGGCTGCGGCATCCCGGTCTTGATGGTGTCGCGGATTACTTCGCCGCTGCGGGCCGCCGGAAAATCGTAGCCGTCGTGCCAGCGCAGCGGTTCGTACTCGACGCGAAAGTCATAGAGGCCGCGCTTGAACGCCTCGAACTGGCCGTTGGACTCGCGATAGAAGTCGAGCTTGATCTCGTCGAAGTTCCATAGCCCGCGATTTACCGGCATGTCGCGGCCCCAGTAGTCGGGATTGCGGGTCAGCGTGACGCTGGCCCCCGGCTTGACGGCGGTGACGCGATAGGGGCCGGAACCGATCGGTCCAGTCATCGTGGTTTCCTCGAACGTCGCGGGATCGACCGCGTGCCGCGGCAGGACCGGCATCAGGCCGAGGATCAGCGGCAGCTCGCGGTCATTGGCGCCGCCGAAATCGAACCGCACCGTGAGCGGGTCGGGCGCTTCGGCCTTTGCGACCTTGGAATAATACTGGCGGTGATTGGGGCGGCCCCTGTCGCGCAGCAGCTCCCACGAAAACAGGACGTCCTCCGCCGTGACCGGCTTGCCATCGGCGAATCGCGCTCTGGGGTCGAGGTGGAAGGTGACATAGCTGCGCGCGTCATCGGTCTCGATGCTTTTGGCCAGCAAGCCATAGAGCGTGAAGGCCTCGTCATTGCCGCGCGCCATCAGGCTCTCGACCACAAAGCCCCTGATCTGTTGAACGGCGATGCCGCGAACGATCAGGGGATTGAGGCTGTCGAAGGTTCCGAGGATGCCCCAGACCAGCCGCCCGCCCTTCGGCGCATCGGGGTTGGCGTAGGGCATATGCGTGAAGCCGGGCGGAAGGGTCGGTGCGCCGTGCATCGCCAGCGCGTGGCTTTCGGCCGCCTTTGCGTCGCAGACTGGCGCGAGCGGCGCTACACCCAGCGCGAGGGCGACACACGCCAACACACGCAGGCGGATACGCCCGCAGACGGTCATAGGCGGGCAGGGATTTGATTCGAAAATGCGCACTTGAAAGTTTTACCATAGGCTTCGGCATGGACCTTCGGGGAATGCCAAAGATGCTTGTCGGCATTGATCTTTTCGTCTGCCGCTGTATTGAAGGCGGGCAGTTGATGATAGCGGGAACACCTGTCACGTATCCGCCTCAATTGCCAACGAGACAGCCGCCTCAGCGCGGCTAGGTGTCGGTGCCTGTAGCGGTTTCGGGCGCTGCGGTTCAGAAAGGGTTTTCCGCAATGAATTTCCGTATCTTGGCCGGGTCGATCCGGCCGCGTGGGCAGATCTTAGCCCTGTTGGCGGCCTCGGCATTGTCGGCAACGTTGATCGCTTCGGGTGCGCAAGCCCAGCAGCCCGCGCCGGCGCCCGGCGCGCCCAAGGCTGCGCCCGCGCCTGCTGCTCCGAAGGCGGCTCCAGCGGCTCCGAAGGCTGCTCCCAAGGGCCCCGCCGGCGCCCCGGCCGCACAAGCCCCTCCGGCTGGCGCTCCGCCCGCCGCCGCTGCCCAGCCGCCGGAACAGCAGGTCCAGCTGATCTACGCGCCCTGGACCAAGTTCTGCCTCAAGGGGCAGGAAGCCGGCGCCAAGCAGGTTTGCTTCACCGGCAAGGACGGCCGCATCGAGTCCGGCCAGCCTGTCATCGCCGCCGTCATCATCGAGCCGGAAGGCGAGCCGAAGAAGCTGCTGCGCGTGACCCTGCCGCTTGGCATGCAGCTCGTGCACGGAACCCGGATCATCGTCGACAGCAATGCGCCGCTGCAGGGCCCCTACGTCATCTGCTTCCAGAACGGTTGCATGTCCGACTACGAAGCAACCCCCGAGCTGATCGCCAGCCTGAAGAAGGGCCAGAATCTCGTTGTTCAGGCGATCAATTCCAACGGCGCGCCGCTGACGCTGCCACTACCGCTCGCGGGTGAATTCGCCAAGGCCTATGACGGTCCGCCGACCGACCCGAAGGTGTTCGAGGAAAACCAGAAGAAGCTGCAGGAAGAGCTGCAGAAGCGGGCTGAAGAGCAGCGCAAGAAGCTCGAAGGAGCGGGTGGCGGCGGCGCCAATCCGGCGGCGAAGTAAGAGCCGCATCGTTCGACACAACACAAAAGGCGCCCGGGCAGGGCGCCTTTTTTATTGCGGGCAAACGGGCAAAGATGGCTAGTTCAGCGACGGATTGCGCGGGCGATAGCCGCCTGACTTGTCCTTCACGAAGATCTCGGCCACCTGCGAATGCCGGATTGGCTCGTCGGAATCGTCCGGCAGCAGGTTTTGTTCGGAGACATAGGCGACGTATTCGGACTCCGAATTTTCCGCGAGCAGGTGATAGAACGGCTGGTCCTTGTGAGGCCGAACCTCCTCGGGGATCGACAACCACCACTCCTCGGTATTGTTGAATTCCGGATCGATATCGAAAATCACGCCCCGGAATGAAAACACCCGGTGGCGGACAATCTGCCCGATCTGAAATTTGGCGGTGCGCGCTTTGATCATGTCCCGTCGAATAGACCATGATTGTGGCCGATGCTAGGGGCAATAGGACGAATTAACCTTTACGTGTGGTGGCCACGTCCGGCGCCATGCCCCCGAAATTACTGACGAAAAGACGTTTTCGAGATGGTCGATATCCTCAACCTCGCGCTTCCCTATTTCGGCCTGATCTTCATCGGCTTTGCCTGCGGCAAGACCAGGGGGCTGCCGGAAGCCGGTCTCGCCTGGATGAACTTCTTCCTGCTCTACGTTTCTCTGCCGGCGTTGCTGTTCGGCATCATGTCCGAGACGCCGTTTTCCGAACTCAACAACCCGCCATTCCTGATCGCGACCACGCTTGCGACCATGAGCGCGTTCGTGATCGCGATGGTGACGGGCCGCTTCATCGGCGAATTGTCGCTGCGCAAGGCCACCATGGCGGGCCTTGCCGGTGCTTACGGCAATATCGGCTATATGGGACCCGGGCTGGCGCTGGCGGTGCTCGGCAGCAAGGCTGCGGCGCCGACGGCCCTGATCTTCTGCTGCGACAGCATATTCCTGTTCTCGATCGTACCGCTCCTGATCGCACTGACCGATCGCGAGCATCCCTCGATGCTGCACGCCATTGGCGTAGCAGTGCGGCAGATCGCGCTGAACCCGCTGATCATGTCGGCTGTCGCAGGCGCGCTGGCGGCGGCGCTGCATATTCAACTGCCGGTCGCGATCGGCAAGACGCTATTGTTTCTGCAAAATGCGGCCGCGCCGACCGCGCTGTTCGTGCTCGGCGTCACCGTGGCGCTGCGCCCGTTCGATCGCGTGCCCTGGGAAGTGCCGGGCGTGATCGCGATCAAGCTGCTGGTCCATCCGCTCATCGTGTTCGGCTTGATGCTGCTGTTCGGCCCGTTCGCGCAGCCCTGGGCGGCGACCGCCGTCCTGATGGCAGCGCTGCCGCCGGCGCTGAACGTGTTCGTGATCGCCCGGCAGAACAATACCTGGATCGAGCCGGCCTCGGTGGCCGTCCTGATCGGGACCTTCGCCTCCGTGGTCACGCTGACCAGCGTGATGTGGTTCATCCAGAGCGGGCGGCTGGTGTTTCCGTAAGGCGTGCCGCGGGTCGCGAGATACAAAATCTCGAAAACAACCCCATGCAAAGTAGAAAATCACGTCACGGCGCGATGAGCGTAGCCCGCATGAGCGGAGCGATATGCGGGACCGGTCCCCGGGGTCGCTTCGCTCGCCCGGGCTACGGTAGTACGGTCAGCTGACGCGCTTCCAGGTCGGCGCCAGCCCCTCGCGCATCGCGAGCCGCCGCAACGGGCCGAACGAACCAAGCAGGTGCATGCCGGCCGCGCGCAGCGATTGCATGCCCAGGAAATCGCTGAGCAAGGAACGGTTGGCAACATCGATGGCAATCAGCCGGCTCGCGACGTCGGCGCGGCGGGCGGACTGATAACGCGCCAGCACCGCCGGCGATCCCGGATCCTCCCCGAGCGAGATTGCATTGCCTGCGATGTCGGCGATATCGGCCGCATCGCGCAATCCCATGTTGAGGCCCTGGGCGCCGATCGGCGGCACCACATGGGCGGATTCGCCGACCAGTGCGACACGATGACTGGCGAACTGGTCGGGACGCTCGATCGTCAGCGGAAACAGGTTGCGCCCGGCTTCAACCTGGACGCGGCCGAGGATGGAGTGCGACTGCCTTTCCGCAGCCTCCGACAATTCGTCGTCGCCGAGCGACATCAGCCGCTCGGCTTCCCTGGTCGCCGCGACCCACACCACGCTGCAGCGGTTGCCGGGCAGGGGCACGAATACGCACGGACCTTGCGCGGTGTGAAATTCGGTGGAGATGCCGTTGTGGGACCGCGAATGGGTGATGTTGAACGTCAGCGCCGACTGATGCAGGTCGCGGCGGCTTATCCCGATTCCGGCCGCCTCGCGGGACGGCGATTGCCGCCCGTCGGCGCCGATCACCAGCCGCGCGGCAAGCTGCTCGCCCTTGCTGGTATGGATGATGACGGTTGCATCCTGCGGGTCGATCGTGGCCGCCTCATCGTCAAATCGGGTCAGGTTCGAAAGCCCGGCGGCGCGCTCTTCGAGGGCGACCATCAGCGAGCGGTTGTCGATGTTGTAGCCGAACTGTTCGAGACCGATCTCGTCCGAGGTGAAGCGCACCTCGGGCGCGCGGATCAGCCGGCCGGTGTCGTCGACGAGGCGCATGGTCCGCAAGGCGGCGGCCTTGTCCTGGCAGCGGGACCAGACGTCCAGACGTTCGAGCAGATCGGTGGAAGCCCCCAACAGCGCCGTGGTGCGGTTGTCGGCATAGGGGACGCGGCGGGCGAGCAGGGCGGTTCTCGCGCCGGTTGCGGCCAGCGCGATGGCCGCGGTCAACCCCGCCGGACCGCCACCGATCACGGCGGCGTCATAAACTTGCGATGCATTATTCATACTGGGACAATTGACGTTCGGACCGGCATTTTCAAGCCATCAACTGGCCGAAATGTTTCCGCCCAATCGCGCGGCGGAACGCCGCAAGCGCCGATATGCAAATCGGAGCGATTCCTGATAGCACTGCCTGAGCAATGGACCAGACCACCGAACCAGATTCCGCACCCACGACCAGCCGAACGCGGGCCGCAGCATTCGCCGTGCATATCTTAACGGCGATGGGCGCGGGCGTTGCGTTGCTGGCCATGCTGGAGGCCGTGCGTGAACACTGGGCCAACATGTTCGGCTGGCTTGGCGTCGCCCTGATCATCGATGCGATCGACGGCCCGCTGGCGCGCCGGCTGGATGTCGTACGGCTGCAGCCGAACTGGTCGGGCGAGGTGCTCGATCTCGTCGTCGATTTCGTGACCTACGTCTTCGTGCCGGCCTATGCCATCACCGCGAGCGGCATGCTGCTGCCGGTGGCGGCGCCGCTGCTCGGCATCGGCATCGTGGTGTCGGGCGCGCTCTATTTTGCGGACCGGCGCATGAAGGCGTCGGACAATCATTTCCGCGGCTTTCCGGCGCTATGGAATGTGGCAGCGTTTTATTTGTTCTTGCTGCACTTGCCGCCGGCGCTTTCCAGCCTCGGTATCGCGGTCCTAATTGCGCTGACATTCGCGCCGTTTCATGTGCTGCACCCGATCCGGGTGGTGCGTCTGCGCTGGTTGACCCTTTGGCTGATGGCCATCGGAGCAGTGCTTGCGATATATACGCTCGCCCGCGATTTCGACGTGGGCGCTCCGATCGTCGCCGGGTTGTGCGCTATCGCGGCCTACATAATTGGAAGTGACGCAGTGATCCGGCGAATAAAGTCGTTCAAGGCATGATGGAATTATTGACGAGCCCGGAAGCCTGGGCGGCGCTGCTGACATTGACGGCGCTGGAAATCGTGCTCGGCATCGACAATGTCATTTTCATTTCGGTGATTGTCTCACGCATCCCGCCCGCGCAGGCCAAGCGCGCGCGCCAGATCGGCCTGCTGCTGGCGCTGGTGTTCCGCATCGTGCTGCTCAGCGTGCTGGTGTGGCTGATCGGCCTGACGGAGCCCGTCTTTACCGTGCGAAGCGTCGATCTGTCATGGCGCGATATCATCCTGATAGGCGGCGGCGCCTTCCTGATCGCGAAGGCAACGCATGAAATTCATGCCGAAGTCGAGGCGAGCCATGGCGAGCCCGACACCGAATCCAAGGCCAGCGTGTTCTTCTGGGCGATCATGCAGATCATCGTCATCGACATGGTGTTTTCGCTGGATTCCATCATCACGGCGATCGGCATGGCGCAGGATCTGGAAATCATGATCGCGGCGGTGGTGATCGCCTGCGTGATCATGTACGTTTCATCGGGGCCGGTGGCGAAGTTCGTGGCTGATCATCCAACCACCAAGATGCTGGCCTTGGCGTTCCTGGTGCTGATCGGCGTGGCGCTGGTGGCGGACGGATTCAAATTCCACATCCCGCGCGGCTATATCTACTTTGCCATTACGTTCTCGGCGGCCGTCGAACTGTTCAATGTGCTCGCCAGGCGCAACCGCCGGAAGGTCGCCGAATAGCCGGTTTGGGCCGATCAGTTGACAAGGCGGCGGCGATGGCTTTCGTTTCGCATCCAAGTTGGGCGCCTGAGTAAATACCGAGGGAGAGACTGTCATGACCAAGGCTGTGCGCGTGCACAAAGTGGGGGGTCCGGAAGCCCTGGTGTATGAGGACGTGGACGTGCCGGCACCGGGACCGGGCGAGGTCCGCATCCGTCAGCATGCCGTCGGCGTGAATTTCATCGACGTCTACTTCCGCACTGGCCTCTACAAGGCGCCGGGGCTGCCGTTCATCGCGGGCAACGAAGCCGCTGGCGAGGTCGTGGCCGTCGGCCCGGGCGTCACCAATTTTCATCCCGGCGACCGCGTTGCCTACTACTTCACGCTCGGCGGCTACGCCAGCGAGCGGGTGATCCCGGCGGACAAGCTGGTCAAGCTGCCCGACCACATCACCTACGAGCAGGGCGCCGTCCTGATGCTCAAGGGGCTGACGGTCTGGTACCTCCTGCACAAGACCTTCAAGGTCGAACCCGGCCACCGCGTGCTGATCCATGCCGCCGCGGGCGGCATCGGGCTACTCGCCTGCCAGTGGGCAAAGGCGCTCGGCGCGCATGTGATCGGCACCGTCGGCTCCAAGGCGAAGGCCGATCTCGCGCTCTCCAATGGTTGCGACCACGTCATCCTCTACAATGAGGAAGATTTTGTCGCACGGGTCAAACAGATCAGCCGCAACGAACTCTGCGACGTCGTCTATGACGGCGTCGGCAAGACCACGTTCCCGGGCTCGCTGTCGTGCCTGCGGCCACGCGGCCTGTTCGTGAGCTTTGGCAACGCCTCCGGCCCGGTGCCGCCATTTCCGCTCTCCGAGCTCAACAATCACGGCTCGCTGTTTGCGACCCGGCCGAAGCTCAACGACTACGTCTCTACCCGCAAGGAACTGCTCGAAGGCGCCGACACGCTGTTCGCCGCCGTCATCAACGGCAAGCTCCACGTGCCGATCAACCACGCCTATGCGCTGAAGGATGCCGCCAAGGCGCATACAGAGCTCGAGAGCAGGGCGACCACGGGAGCGGCGATTTTGAGGCCGTAGGGTCCTTCGTCATTCCGGGGCGATGCGCAGCATCGAACCCGGAATCTCGAGGTTCCCCGATGCGCAATTGCGCATCTGAGGTTCACGCTACGCGTGCCCCGGAACGACGATCGAAATGGTCACGCTACTCTTCGTGCCGCACCCGCCTTGACCAAAATCGCATCAAGGCAATCGATCATCAGCGATATCTCCGCGCGCGTGACGTTGAGCGCCGGCATGAAGCGCAGCGCATCGGGCTGCGGCGAGTTGATGAGCACGCCGTCCGCCAGCGCCTCGGCCACGATCGTGGCGCCGATTGGCAGCTTGAGATCGAGCGCGAGCAACAGGCCGCGGCCGCGCACCTCGCCAAGACCATGCCGCGCCGACAGTTTCTGCAACTCGCTTTCCAGGAACAGGCCGGCGTTCGCCACAGCTTTCAAAAATTCCGGCTTGGAAACCTGCTCGAGCACCGCAAGCCCTGCGGCGCACATCAGCGGATTGCCGTTGAAGGTGCCGCCCTGATCGCCGTGTTCGAAGCAGGACGCATGCTTGGTCGCGAGCAGGGCAGCCAGCGGCACGCCGCCGCCGATGCCCTTGCCGAGCGTCATGATGTCGGGCTCGATGCCGGCATGTTCGTAGTGGAACAGTTTTCCGGTCCGGCCCATGCCGGTCTGGATCTCGTCGACGATCAGCAGCAGGCCGTGCTCCTTGGTCAGCGCGCGCAGCTCCTTCAAGAATTGATCGGTCGCCGGCCACACGCCGGCTTCGCCCTGGATCGGCTCCAGCATCACGGCGACCGTGTTGTCCGAGATCAGCGCCTTCACGGAATCGAGGTCGTTGAGCCGCGCTTTCCGGAAGCCTGATACTTTCGGCTCGAACAGCGGCTCGAACGCCTTTTTGCCCGATGCCGACATGGTGGCGAGCGTGCGGCCGTGAAAGCCGCCCTCGAAGGTAATGATTTCGAACGCGCCGTTCTTGTATTTCGCGCCGTATTTCCGCGCGAGCTTGATGGCGCCCTCATTGGCCTCCGCACCGGAATTGGCGAAGAAAACCTGATCGAAGCAGCTTTTTTCGACCAACCCCTGCGCCAGCTTGAGGCTCGGACCGTTGTAGAAGGCGGGACTTGGCGTCAGCAGCCGGTTGGCCTGTGCGGCAAGCGCTTCCGCAACGGCAGGCGGCGAATGGCCGAGCGCGTTGACGGCCCAGCCCTGCACGAAGTCGAGATAGCGCTTGCGGGAGTCGTCCCAGAGGTAGGAGCCCGCACCGCGGACGAATACCACCGGCGGGCGAGCGGTAATCTCCATCAGCGCGTCGAACGGATGGGTGGCGTCAGTCATGTCGATCTCCTCTGGGTGGTGCTGGGATGAAAGGGCAGGCCGAAACGCAAGAAGGCCGCACTTTTGAGGGTGCGGCCTTCTCGAAAACGTGGCTGAACTAGTTGATCAGCGTTGTCGTCGGACACGGCGCAACCCATCGTCGCTGGAGCGACGACGCAGGCAGGCGCGGCGGTTGGTCCGGTTCAGTTTCATGGCGATGGCCCATACAGCCTGATGGCAGTGGATGTCAAGACGGTACGCTTGACGGCACCGCCCCTACCGGCTCGTCAGGTCGCGCGCGGCACCTCCTCGGAATCCTTCTCGCCCCAATGCGCGTCGGCGATGGATGCATCGATCAGTTCGCCGCGCAGCAAGGCGAGCGGCGACTTGTAGTACAGCGCAACGTTGTGAAACGGATCCGTCAGGACCTTCCAGCCCCATATCAGCCCCGTCGGCACATCGCGAACGATGAACAGCTGGATCATGCGAAACAGCCCGCCTCCAATGCCAATCACGAGCCAGACCGCTCCGACATGACGAATAAAGTCGAGCCGATCAGTTGGTGGCGCAAACACGCCGAACAAGGTCGGGAACACGAACAGCGTGAGGGGGGCAAGGCCCCAGACGACCAGCAAGACGATCTTGCGCTGCTGATTGTAACCGACCTTGACCGCCTCCTTGTATTCGTTGGTGACCTCGTTGACGTCGTCGTAGCCGTTCGGCTCGAAGAAGAAGTGTCCGGTCTGCCGCGTCAACATCGCGAGCCAGCCGACGAGGCCGGCCAGCGCGGCATCGGTGGACAGCAGCACATAGCAGCCAAGGAATATGATGGCGCTGATCAGGTGTAGCGTCTGATTAATCCGGCTTTGATGGTAGTAGCGGTAGTCGTCCCACCGCTGCGATCGCAGTGTTTCAGAAAAACGGCTCATCATTCCCTCTCCAGGTTGAATGCGAGCCAGCCATAGGGCGAGTCCATGAATGGGGCATGACAACATGAAGTTGTCATGATGAGGGGGCGGGTGTCTGATGGGCTTGCGCCGCGCGTCGCGCCAACCGTCGCTGAATTTTCAGAGGCGCGAGTTCGTCGGTCTGGCGTCGACCGGCCGAGCGTTGCCCTGCACATGTCGTGCGGGCATTGAGCTGGATCAAAAGCCCGACGGATGCCTCGGAAATCCCGCGAGGCGAATTGAACCGGCCGGACCGATCGTTCGCCAAGGGCAGCCGGTCCATCGCGGCAAATATCCATCGGTGCCGGAATTCATCGCGTTCGCGACGAGGCGATCGTCCATAAGGTGCCTGCATCGTCCTGACGGACGTGGACATGGAGCGGATGCATCAGAACCCGGCGACGCTGCCGTGCAGGTCGTATTGATCGGCGCGTTCGATCTTCGCGGTGACGATCTCGCCGACCTTCAGCGGGCGGCGGCTGGAGAGATAGACCGCGCCGTCGATCTGCGGCGCATCGGCCTTTGAGCGGCCCTTTGCGACCGTCGGCCCGACCTCGTCGATGATGATCTGCTGCCTGGTGCCGACCTTGCGCTTCAGACGCCGTGCAGAGATTTTCTGCTGCCGCGCCATCAGCGCGTTCCAGCGCTCCTGCTTGATTTCGTCGGGCACGGCGTTGCCGATGGCGTTGGAAGCCGCACCCGCCACCGGCTCGTATTTGAAGGCGCCGAGACGATCGATCTCGGCCTCTTCGAGCCAGTCGAGCAGATAGGCGAAATCGGAATCGGTCTCGCCGGGAAAGCCGACGATGAAGGTCGAGCGCAGCGTCAGGTCAGGACATTCCGCGCGCCACTTCTGGATCCGCGCCAGCGTCTTTTCCTGCGCGGCGGGACGCTTCATGGCGCGGAGGACGTCCGGGCTTGCATGCTGAAAGGGAATATCGAGATAGGGCAGGATCTTGCCCTCGGTCATCAGGCCGATGACTTCGTCGACATGCGGGTAGGGGTAGACATATTGCAGCCGCACCCAGGCGCCGAGGTCGCCGAGTTCTTTCGCGAGGTCGAAGAATCTGGCGCGGACCTGGCGGTCCTTCCACGGGCTGTCGGCATATTTGATATCGACGCCATAGGCCGACGTGTCCTGCGAGATGACGAGCAATTCCTTGACGCCGGCACTGACCAGCTTTTCCGCCTCGCGCAGCACGTCGTTGGCCGGACGCGACACCAGGTCGCCGCGCAATTTTGGAATGATGCAGAAGCTGCAGCGATTGTTGCAGCCTTCGGAAATCTTCAGATAAGCGTAGTGCCGCGGCGTCAGCTTGACGCCCTGCGGCGGCACCAGATCGAGATGCGGATTGTGAACCGGCGGCAGGGCCCGGTGCACCGCTTCCAACACGCTCTCATATTGCTGCGGGCCCGTGATCGACAACACGCCGGGATACGCCGCCTCAATCTGCTCCGGTTCCGCGCCCATGCAGCCGGTGACGATGACCTTGCCGTTCTCGGCCATCGCCTCGCCGATGGCGCCGAGCGATTCCTGCTTGGCGCTGTCGAGGAAGCCGCAGGTGTTGACGATGACGATGTCGGCGCCGTCATGCTTGCGGGCCAGCTCATAGCCTTCGGCGCGCAGCCGGGTGATGATGCGCTCGGAATCCACCAGCGCCTTGGGGCACCCAAGCGAAACAAAGCTGACTTTGGGCGCGGCGGCCTGTTGCATATTTAATCTGCCTGATTGATGCGCACGAACTAGTCCCAATGGCCCACAATTACAAGGCTTTGCGCGGGCTTCTTCCGTGCTATGGATGCCCGATCGGGTTAAGAGTTGATCGATGAGCGCTGAATCGTCGCCGAAAATCGTCATTGTCGACGAAAGCCCGATCCGGGCCGCAATCCTGGAAGAGGGGCTGCGGGAGGCGGGCTTTACCGGCGTCGTGCATATCAGCGAAATGCAGAGCCTGCTGGCGCGGATCTATGCACTCGACCCCGATGTCATCCTGATCGATCTGGAGAACCCCAGCCGCGACGTGCTGGAACAGATGTTCCAGGTCAGCCGCGCGGTGCGGCGGCCGATTGCCATGTTCGTCGACCAGAGCGATGCGGCCTCGATTCAGGCCTCCGTCGATGCCGGCGTTTCCGCCTATATCGTCGATGGCCTGAAGAAGGAGCGGATCAAGCCGATCCTCGATCTCTGCATCTCCCGCTTCAACGCCTTCTCGAAGCTGCAGGACGAGCTCGACCGCACCAAGTCCGCGCTTGAGGAACGCAAGGTGATTGACCGTGCCAAGGGAATCCTGATGAAGGTGAAGGGCCTCACCGAAGACGAGGCCTATGTACTCATGCGCTCCACGGCGATGCGCGAGAAAAAGAAGATCGGCGAGATCGCGCAGTCGATCCTGACCGCTTCGGAGTTGCTGAAATGACGACACCGCTGCATATCGGCTTCATACCGCTGGTTGACGCCGCCGCACTGATCATCGCCGTCGACAAGGGCTTTGCGGCGGCCGAAGGGCTCGACGTCAAGCTGGTGCGGGAAGTGTCGTGGTCCAATGTCCGCGACAAGCTCAATATCGGCCTGTTCGACGCGGCGCATTTGCTGGCGCCGGTAGCGATTGCGTCGAGTCTCGGGCTTGGACACGTCAAGGTGCCAATTGTGGCGCCATTCAATCTGGGCCTCAACGGTAACGCGATCACGGTATCGCCGGCGCTGCATGCGGCAATCATGGGCGAGCTCGAGGGCGATGCCGTCGATCCCATGGCCACCGCACTGGCGCTCGCGCGTGTCGTGGCCAGCAGGCGCAAGAGTGGCGCGGAACCGCTGACGTTTGGCATGACGTTCCCGTTCTCCACCCACAACTACCAGCTTCGGTTCTGGATGGCGGCAGGCGGGGTCGATCCCGACGAGGACGTTCGCCTGGTGGTGCTGCCGCCGCCCTACATGGTGGACAGCCTCGCCAATGGTCATGTCGATGCGTTCTGCGTCGGCGCGCCCTGGAACTCGGTCGCGGTCGATCTCGGCGTCGGCCACATCCTGCATTTCGTCTCGGACATCCTGGTGCGCGCGGCAGAGAAGGTTCTCGCGGTCAGGCAAAGCTGGTCGGAAAAGAATGCGGACGTGCTGGCTGCCCTGGTCCGGGCGGCTTCCCGCGCCGCCGAATACATCGAGGATCCCGGTAACCGCGCCGAGACCGCGCATGTCCTGGCGCGGCCCGACCGGATCGGCGTCGGCGCCGAGGTGATCCAGCGCACCCTCGACGGCCGGCTGAAGATTTCACCCGATGGCCAGCGGCGCGAGAGCGGCCGCTACCTTCTGGTCGGGCGCGAGGGCGCGGGCCGTCCCGATCCCGCGCAGGCCGCCTGGCTTTACGCGCAGATGGTGCGCTGGGGCCAGACGGCGATGCGGCCGGACGCGCTCCAAACCGCCATGGGGGTCTTCAGGCCGGACCTCTACGACGCCGCCATGGGGCAACAGGGCAAGCCCCCCGGCGCTTCCGACGCCATCGGCGCCTTTGCCGGTCCTGCATTCGATCCCGCCGACATCGCAGGCCATCTGGCGGCATTTCAGATCGGCCACTGGAAGCCCTGACAGGACTCTTTACTGAAGAAATATTAGGCACCTATCCACGGTGCCTAAATTTTGGACTATCTGCTTCAAGGGCAGCAGTGAAGCAAGCTTCATAGTTTGAAGCTAGGTTCGGAACTATTTGAAATAAAACAATATTTAGTATGACTGGGTGTGGCACGCAACTTGTATGTTGCAGTGCGGCCGGTCGTCGTAGATGCCTGCTGGCCTATGTCCAAGATGGATTTCCGCAGCAACGAAGCTGGTCGGACCGCTCAATCCAGGCCCGGCCCACAAGGGCAAGCTTGTTTCAGGGCGGTCGCCCGCAACTTCGTTGACGCCACCCCTCGTGGCCGCAGGAGCTTCGTCGCGCACCATGAAGATCGAAACGCTCACAGTCGATTTTACCGACGAGCAGAAGCGCTACCTTGAAGGCTTTACCACCGGGCTGCAGATCAGCCGGGTGGGGCGCGGCCTCGGCGGCGGTAACGCCGGCAAGGCGAATGCGGAACCGATCGGACCGGATGCCGCGCACATCAAGGCGCAGGACAAGGTCACAGCCGCCGGCAAGAAGCTCGCCGACCAGGAAAAATTCAAGCGCGAGGAGCATCCGTTCGATGCCTATCCGCGGCTGAAGCAGCAGGCGCTCGACAATGCGCCGCCGAATCCTGCAGACAATTTCCGCTGGCGCTATTACGGCCTGTTCTATGTGGCGCCGGCGCAGGATTCCTACATGTGCCGCTTACGGATCCCGAACGGCATCCTGAAGCACTGGCAGTTTGCGGGCCTGGCCGATCTCGCCGAAAAACTGTGCGGACCGTTTTGCCACGTCACCACGCGGGCGAACTTGCAGGTGCGCGAGATTCCGCCGAAGCACGCGGTGGCGTTGATTGAAGGCATCCAGGATCTCGGGCTGTGCTCGCGCGGTACCGGTGCCGACAACATCCGCAACGTCACGGGCACGCCGACGGCCGGGATCGATCCGCAGGAACTGTTGGACACCCGCGAATATGCGCGGGAGTGGCACTATCACATCCTCAATGATCGCTCTCTGTATGGGTTGCCGCGCAAGTTCAACGTCGCCTTCGACGGCGCCGGCAAGATCGCCGTGCTGGAGGATACCAACGACATCGCGTTTTCCGCGGTCGAGGTGAAGGACGCTTTTGGTGTCGAGCCCGGCGTCTGGTTTCGACTGGGGCTCGGCGGC
This sequence comes from Bradyrhizobium sp. AUGA SZCCT0283, assembly GCF_018130385.1. Classification (GTDB taxonomy): domain Bacteria; phylum Pseudomonadota; class Alphaproteobacteria; order Rhizobiales; family Xanthobacteraceae; genus Bradyrhizobium. The sequence continues at coordinate 52,789 of NZ_JAFCLU010000019.1, forward strand.
ATCACCGGGCATAAGGATTTCGCCAAATATGGCGACATCATCGTCAAGCCGGCCGATGCGACCAAAGTGTCGGACGCCATCGTCCGCATCTTCATCGATCTCGGCGACCGCACCAACCGCAACAAGGCGCGGCTGAAATATGTGCTCGACGGGATGGGCCACGACAAGTTCCTCGCCCTCGTCGAAGAGCGGCTCGGCCAACCCTTCACCCGCGTGCCGCCGGAAGCGCTGTCCCCGCGGCCGGCCTTCGATCGCATGGCGCATATCGGTGTGCACAAGCAGAAGCAGGAAGGGTTGAACTGGATCGGCGTCTCATTGCCGCTCGGAAAAGTAACCTGCGATCAGATGCGCGGGCTGGCCAGGATCGCGCAGGATCTCGGCGACGGCGATATCAGGCTGACGGTCTGGCAGAACCTGCTGATCCCGGGCGTGAGCGACGCGAATGTCGAACTTGCGATCGCCGCGATCAGGAAGATCGGGCTTGCAGTCGAAGCCTCGCAAATCCGTGCTGGGCTGATCGCCTGCACCGGCAATGCCGGCTGCCGGTTTGCGGCGTCGAATACCAAGCGCCATGCCGCCGAGATCGGCGACTGGTGCGAGCCGCGCGTCAACATCGACACGCCGCTCAATATCCATGTCACCGGCTGCCATCATTCCTGCGCACAGCACTACATCAGCGATATCGGGCTGATCGCCGCGAAGGTGGATGTCGGCGAGGATGTCGATCCCGTCGAGGGCTATCACTTGTTCACCGGCGGCGGCTTTGGTCCGGACGCCGATGTCGGGCAGGAGGTCTATCACGACCTCAAGGCGGAAGACGCGCCGCAGACGGTCGAGAGATTGCTGAAGGCCTATCTCGCGCATCGCTCCTCTCCGCAAGAAACCTTCCTGACGTTTGCGCGCCGCCATGACGGCGAGACGCTGCGCAAGCTTGCCGACGCCCAAGTCGCTGAAACTCAGGTGTCCTTATGAACCAGATCACGCCCCCGCCGAAGATCGAGATCATTCCCTCGAGCGCGCCGTTCTCCGAGGCGCAGCGCTCCTGGCTGAACGGGTTCTTTGCCGGATTGCTGTCGGATGCCCCGACGCCGCTATCGGCGGAGCAGGGCGCGGCCGTCATGCAAGGCGCAGCTGGCGATGGCGATGACGGCGAAGCGCCGTGGCACGACCAGACGATGCCGATCGCCGATCGGATGAAGCTTGCGGAGGGCCGCCCGCTGCGGCGGCGTTTTATGGCGGCGATGGCGCAGCAGGATTGCGGCCAGTGCGGCTACGATTGCCACAATTATTCGGAAGCGATTGCGAGCAAGAGCGAAGCGCGGCTCAACCTCTGCGTCCCCGGCGGCAAGGAAACCGCCCGGATGCTGAAATCGCTCTATGAGGAGATCGACAAGACGCCGGCCGCGCCGTCATCGGCGCCGGCACCGGCTGCGCCTGCGGTCGTGGCGGAGCCTGGACGCTCGCGGGACAATCCGATCGCTGCGACCTTCCTGTCACGTCGCCTCCTGAACAAGAAGGGTTCGGAAAAGGAAACCTGGCATATCGAGTTCGATCTGTCCGGCTGCGGCCTTGACTACGTCGTGGGCGATTCCTTCGGCATTTTCGCGCGCAACGATGTCGGGCTGGTGGACCAGATCATCGCGCTGCTCGGCGCCTCCCACACCACCAAGGTGAACGGCAAGACGCTGCGCGAAGTCCTGATCGACGACGTCTCGCTCTCGCCGGCACCGGACTCGCTGTTCGAGCTGATCTCCTTCATCACCGGCGGCGCCACGCGCGAGAAGGCGAGGGCGCTGGCGCAGGGCGAGGACCCCGATGGCGACGCGGCAACGCTTGACGTGATGGCGGTGCTGCAGAAATTCTCCGGCGTGCGCCCGCACCCCGAGGCCTTTGTCGAAGCGCTCGAGCCGCTGCAGCCGCGGCTCTATTCGATCTCGTCGTCGCACAATGCGACGCCCGGAAAGTTGTCGCTGACGGTCGACTGCGTGCGCTACGTGATCAACAAGCGCAAACGCTTAGGGTTAGCTTCGACCTTCCTCGCCGAACGCATCAATCCCGGCGATGAGCTCAAGGTCTATGTGCAGAAGGCCCACGGCTTCGCGCTGCCGCAGGATCCCAAAACGCCGATCATCATGATCGGGCCCGGCACGGGCGTGGCGCCGTTCCGCGCCTTCCTGCTCGATCGTCGCGCCACCGGCGCGCCCGGCAAGAACTGGCTGTTCTTCGGCCATCAGCGCAGCGACTGCGATTTCTTCTACGCCGACGAACTCAACGCGCTGAAGACGTCGGGCCTGCTGACGCGGCTGTCGCTGGCGTGGTCGCGCGACGGCGACAAGAAGTTCTACGTGCAGGATCGCATGCGCGAGGTCGGCCGCGAATTGTGGACCTGGCTCGCCGAGGGCGCCAACATCTATGTCTGCGGCGACGCCAAGCGGATGGCCAAGGACGTCGAGCGCGCGCTGGTCGATATCGTCGCCCAGTTCGGCGCCCGGACTACCGACGAGGCCGTCAGCTTCGTTGCGGAACTCAAGAAGAAAGGCCGGTTCCAGCAGGACGTTTACTAATTCCGGGTTCCAACTGGCTCAAATCGGCCCGAATAAAATTCTCGCTCTGGTCGGGAGGAGGGGAATTTTCCCCTCGAAATGGAGGGTGCCGGAGCGCCCGTATCGCTATTTCGGCGGATATCTTGCATCGGAGCGCCAACGATATTCCATATGCAGTCCATGCTGCGTTGGAGATCGACCATGCGCGAATTATCGGCGGAAGCCCGCCTGCACCTTTACGCACGCTCGGTGTCCCGCCGTACCGGCACCGGCCTGCATACCGCCGCGCTCTACAGTGCCTTCGCGCTCATCGCCGCCATCGTGTTCGGCACGCTCTCGGTTCATCCGTTCTAAAATTGCCCCCCCGGGCGCTCGCCGGCTGGCCTGTGCGGATGCGTTGACAAGTCCTCACTTGGTCAGCGTGTTTTTGTAGATTTTGCCGTCCTTCATGATGATCTTGAAGTTGTTGGCGGGGTCGGCAATCAGGTTGATGTTGTCCAGCGGATTTCCGTCGATGAGCAGCAAATCCGCGAGTGCACCCTGTTCCACCACGCCGAGTTTTCCCGGATAGGGATTGCGCTTGCCGGATAGCGCCAGCAGTTCGGCGTTTGTCGATGTCGCCATGACCAGCGCTTCAGCGGGGGTGTACCAACGGGCAAGCGAGGCCAGAATTGCCCCTTGTTGCTGCGCCAGCGCGCGGGAGAACAGCACATCGGTGCCCCACGCCGTCTTGATCTTGTGCTTCTTCGCCAACTCGTAGGACCTGGCAATGCCGGGCCAGACCTCATCCGCCTTGGCTCGCTGGACGGAACCCACCGGAAAGCCCAGCCTCAAGTCCTCGGGGAGCGGCTGCATGCTCAGCCAAACGCCCTTCTCGGCGATCAGTTTGGCGGTTGCCTCGTCCATCAGGAAGCCGTGTTCGATACACTTTACGCCAGCCGCAATAGCCCCCCGAATCGCAGCCGGTGTAAAGGCATGTGCGACGACGTACGTGCCCCAATTCTCGGCCGCTTCAACCGCGGCGCGCAGTTCGACCTCGGTGAAGGTGGTCACGTCGATCGGACTGAAGGGGGACGACACGCCGCCGCCCGCCGTCAACTTGACCTGGGAGGCGCCCTGCATGAGCTGTTCGCGCGCGCGCACGCGCACCTCGTCGGGGCTATCAGCAACTATGGCGCCACCGACCTGCTCCATGCGGGTCAGCATGCCGCCGATCGTCCGTGGCAGATCGGTTAACTGGCGGAAGTCTCCGTGCCCGCTCGTGACGGTGATCATGGCGCCGGAGGGATAGATGCGCGGGCCTTTGACGATACCCTCATCAATGGCGCTCTTGAGACCGAACACCGGCCCGCCCACGTCGCGAACGGTGGTGAAGCCGCGCATCAAAGTGTCCGTCGCTTCGTCGCCAGCATTGAGATTGTTGAAACCGACGTCACCGAAGGCCTGTAACGGCGTCGCCCGCGCCAGCATCGCGTGCCAATGATTGTCGATCAGGCCGGGCATCAGCGTGCGGCCGCCTCCATCGACGATCGTGGTGGTTGCGCTTCGATCGATTGGAATCGGAGTCGGGGAAATTCTTTCGATCAGGTTGCCTCGAACCAACACGTTGTTTGGTTCGGACAATGATGTGCCCTTGCCGTCGAATACCCTGACATTGTTGAACAGCGTTATCGCGCCGCTGGTTTGCTGAGCTTGCGTCGCATTTGTTGAAAAAATTAGTGCAAAGACCGGTGTCGCCGATACCAATCGGCGGAGATACATGGAGACCATTTGACCCTCCAAGGAAGCCGGCTAGTCCAAGGGAGCAGATAATGATATCCTCTCCCTTTGGTTGAGCCAACTCGTTATTGGAGGACTTGATGCGCCGCGACATGTCGCTTATCGGCGACTTTTCGCATCATGTGCGATTCCAAAATGGGTCCGTAAGGCGTCGATGCGGACTTCCGACGTGCTTCTGGACTTATGTACTCACGCGTTGGCTCACGTTGAACGGCGCGACGGCAATCCCCGCATCCTTCAGCGCCTGACGCACGCCGCGCGCAATATCGACCGCGCCCGGCGTGTCGCCGTGAATGCATACGGTATCGGTGCGCATCTTGATCACCTTGCCGGAGACCGACACGACCGCCCCGTCCTGCACCATCCGCACCACGCGGTCGGCGATTTCTTTCGCATCGTGCAGCACGGCGCCCGGCTTCTTGCGCGACACCAGCGAGCCAGTGTCCTCATAGGCGCGGTCGGCAAACACCTCGTGCACCATCGGCAGATTGGCGGCTTCGCCGGCCTGCACCAGTTTGGAATTGGCGAGCACCACGAAAATCAGGCTGGGGTCGACGGCCTTGATGCCGTTGGCGATGGCCTTTGCGGTCATGTCGTCCTCGCAGGCGACGTTGGAGAGCGCGCCATGGGCCTTCACATGTGTGACCTTGTGGCCGGCCGCGGTCGCAATCGCCTGCAACGCGCCGATCTGGTAGGCGATCAGGTTCTCGATCTCCGACGACTTCAAGCCTGGGATCGGCCGCCGGCCGAAGCCGTGCAGGTCGCGATATCCAGGGTGCGCGCCGACGCTGACGCCGCGCGCTTTCGCCAGCTCAACGGTGCGGCGCATGATGTCGGCGTCGCCGGCATGAAAGCCGCAGGCGACGTTCACCGATGTCGCAAGCTCGATCATCGCGGCGTCATTGCCCATTTCCCACGCGCCAAATCCTTCGCCGAGATCGCAATTGAGGTCGATTGATGTCATGATGCTGGTCCGCTTCTCGTGAGTGGATTGGTCGATCAGTCCGGGCCCGCTATGTCGGCCAGAGATTCGGCGTGCCAGGTTCCGGCATCGACTGCGCTGACGGCGTGGCCCGCGACATTGGCATCGTGCAGCGCATCGATGTTGAGATCAACGCCTTCGATGGCGCGCAGCCGCTCGGGCAGGGTACGCAGCAACACGGCAAATTTGCGCGCTTCGGCCTGCGCCTCCGCCATGCTGACGGCCCGAAAGCGGAAGGCGCGCCCGGCGGGGATCTGCGCGAACCGCCCGAGGTCGGCGGAAATCACGGTCGCGATCTTGGGATAGCCGCCGCTGGTGCCGCGGTCCGGCATCAGCACGATCGGCTGGCCATTGCCGGGCACCTGCAGGCTGCCGTTGACGGTGCCGTCGGAAACGATGTTGTGGCCGTGGAGATGCCTAAGCACGGGGCCTTCGAGCCGGTAGCCCATGCGGTCGCTGATCGCCGATATCTTCCATTCGCTGTCGACAAACAGCTTCTTGGTCTCGTCGGCGAATTCGTCATCCTGCGGACCCCAGACCACGCGGATCGGCGCATCGGTTGCTGCCGGCAGCTCGATCCGCTGTTCGGGAGCACCGCTTGCCGCCTTTGTCTGCAGTTCGTCGCCGGCCTGCAGCGGGCGCGGATAGGGGCTGCCGAGGCCGGCGCGTGCATTGACGGCGAGGCTGCCGAACATCGGCTCGCCGGCAATGCCGCCTTCGATCGCGAGATAGCTGAACGAGCCGCCGCGGGCAAAGCCGAGCGTCAGGGTCTCGCCATCGGCGAGGGTTGCGGAAGTGTCGGACGCCATGGCGCGGCCGGCGATATCGGCATTGCGCGGGGCTCCCGCCAGCGCGACGCGCACCGCGCCGCCGCGTGCGTTGAACTTTGCTCCGAACGGACCGACTTCGACAGCCGCCGTGAATGGCTCGTTGCCAACCAGCGTATTTGCGGCCGCCAGCGCCAGCCGATCCATTGCGCCGCTCGGCACCAGGCCGTAACGCTGGGCGCCGGGACGTCCGCCGTCCTGTACCGAACTTGCCGGGCCGATCGATGCAATGACGAGCTTGCTCATGAGGCGATCTGCTCGGCAATGAATTCGCCGGATTCGGCGGCGCGATCCTGCTCCGCGAACGTCTTGGCATCGACCGCCGTAAAGGTGACGTTGTCGCCCGGCTCCAGCAGGAAGATCGGATCGCGATGGAGCTGGTACGTGCGGACGGCCGTCCGTCCCAGAAGATGCCAGCCGCTCGGGCCGGCGAGGCACTGTATGCCGGTCTGCACCCCGCCGATCGAGATGGTGCCGGCCGGCGTCAGCAAGCGCGGATTCTGCCGCCGCGGCATGTGCAGCGACTCTGCAAGCCCGCTGAGATAGGACCAGCCGGGCGTAAAGCCGATCATCGCGACCCGGTAGTCGCCGGCGACATGCCGCGCCACGATCTCGTCGGGCGTGGTGTTGAGGGTTTTTGCGACGTCCTCGAGGTCGATGCCTTGCTCGCCGCCATAAACGACCGGAATGCGCCAGCGCCGGGTCTTTGTCGTTGCCGGTACCGGCCGTTGCGCGAGCGCGAGAATCTTTTCGCCAAGCTTGTCGAAATCGATTTGCTCGGGATCGTAATGCACCAGCAGCGAGCGATAGGTCGGCACGGTCTCGGTGACACCCGTGACCGGCTCAGCGGCCATAGCGCGGTCGAGCGCCAGCACCCGCCGGTTGGCGGCATCGTCGATGTTGCGGCTGAATTCCACCGTGATGGCGCTGTCGCCACTCGGCAAAAGGCGGGGCGGGGGAAGCGTCGCGGCCATGGCCTCTAAACTGTCTCGCAGCTTTGGCTTTTGGTTTTGAGCATGATCTCTTCGGAAAACCGGTATCCACTTTTCCGGATCATGCTCGCCTCAACCTGTAGCGTGTTTTGGGCGCCAGTGGAATTCGCTTCGCGCGAAATCAGCCAGTAAGTTCAATAAATTAATCTGCATGTCGATGATAAGATGTTGTGATCGCGCTGCTTTCCGCGAGCCCTTGACGCGACATCAGCGCTTCGCAAGATGCGCTACCTTTCACCCATCCTCCGGAGCCCGCATTCCAGATGTCCCTGTCCCCCGAAGCCCTCGCAACCCTCTCCGGCGTGTCCACCGCCACCATCACCACCGTGCTGCTCAAGAAGGGCCTGCGAAACGTCTGGATGCGCGGCACCAAGCCGCTGCGGCCTGGACAGCCGCGGCTGGTCGGACCGGCCTTTACGCTGCGCTTCGTGCCCGCGCGGGAGGATCTGGCAACGCCCGAGTCGTGGTCGTCGCCGGTTTCGACCCGCACCGCGATTGAAGCGATGCCGAAAGGCTGCATCGCCGTGGTCGACGCCATGGGCGTCGCCGATGCCGGCATCTTCGGCGACATTCTCTGCGCGCGCATGGTCAAGCGCGGCGTTGCGGCACTGATCACCGATGGCGTGGTGCGCGACGTCGAAGGCGTGCTCGGCACCAATTTGCCCGTGTGGTGCGATGGCTTCGCGGCGCCGCCTTCCGTGGCCGGGCTGACCTTCGTCGGCTGGGGCGAGCCGATTGGCTGCGGCGGGGTTGCGGTATTTCCCAACGACATCGTCGTCGCCGACCAGGACGGCGCGGTGCTGATCCCGCAGGCGCTGCTCGACCATGTGCTGGCCGAGGGGCCGGAGCAGGAGCGGATGGAAGCCTGGATCGTCAACGAGGTGAATAACGGCGCCGCCTTGCCCGGCCTCTATCCGATGAACGCCGAGACCAAGGCGCGCTACGCAGCCAGCAAGAAATAGCCAGAGGAAAAGGGAGACAACTCCATGGATATCCATCTCGCGGGCTCCCGGCCGACGCGCCGGGCGCCGCCGGACTATTTCACCGGCACGGTGCTGCAGGATCCGATCATCGTAACGGAGTCGCCGGCGCGGCTGGTCTCGACGCGGGTTTCGTTCGAGCCGGGGGCGCGCACGGCATGGCATACGCATCCCCTGGGACAGACGCTGTACGTGATCTCAGGTGTTGGCCGGGTGCAGGCCAAGGGCGGGCCGATCCGCGAAATCCGGCCCGGCGACGTCGTCTGGATTCCGCCGGGCGAGAAGCATTGGCACGGTGCCTCGCCAACCAACAGCATGACGCACATTGCCATGCAGGAAACGTTCGACGGAAGCTATGTCACCTGGATGGAGCACGTGACCGACGCGGAGTACTCCGAGAAGGTCGGCTGAGTTCCGGCGGCTTCATATCCGTTGCGCGGTCCAGGTGCCGGAGCACAGGGCTGCGCGCCATGTGCCCGACCCTGACGTGCCCGCGAGAACGCCGGAGCCGACCGCGCGTTTCATGCCGCTTGCAAGGGTCACATGGATGTTGCCGGCCTCGGCAACGCGACCCGACGCCGTTACAGTCGCGCTGTTCGAGGCGACCTGGCCGTTGCTGATTCCGATCGAGACCGACGCGCCGCTGCTGCAGGCGGCGTTCGATGAGGTAATCTGCACATTCCAGGCGCCGTCGAATGTCGCGGCTGCGGATGGTGTTGCAAATCCCAGTGCAGCAAGCAGCGAAGCGACGACTACAGATTTCCGAGACTTTACCATGACGTGCCCCTTTGGTTTGGACACGATCATGCTCTCACAGCGGTTCTACGACGACAGTGACTGTCATCACGCGCCAGAACACGATGACAGGGCTCAGTGAAAAGCCCCGCGTTGCGGCGGGGCTTCGGTTGATTGCACAGCGGTGCGTGCTGATCAGTTGACGCGGGTCCAGGTCTGGCCGCCACAGAACATGCCGCCGAAGGCGCAGCCCTGGACGCGCAGACTGTCGGAGCCCTTGAGGGCGATCGTCGAATCGTAGGTGCTGCCGGTATTCGGATCGAAAATCCGGCCGCTCCACTTGTCCTTGCCGGGTTTCATGTTGATCAGAACCTGCTCGCCGTTCTGGTTCGACTTCTTGTCGACGGAATAGCCGCAGAGATTGGGGCCGCACGGTTCGATCCGCACCTTGCCTTCCTTCTCCTCCGTCAGCCACACGCCGAGCGGTGAGTTCGAGGGCGAAGGCGCCGAAGTTGCCGGGGCGGCGGCCTGTTTCTGTTGCGGCGGCGCGGGTGCGGCAACGGGAGCAGCCGCTGGCGGCGGGGCCGCAGCGGCTTGAGGAGCAGCGGGCGCTGCTGGCGCAGGGGCAACCGCATCAGTCGGCGCAACAGCCGCCGTGGCGGTCGATGGCGTGGTCGTCGTCGCAGCGGGAGCGGCCGGAGCAGGGGCAACAGGCGCTGGTGCCGCCGCGGGGGCAGCCGTCTGCTCAGCCGGTGCCGGCGCGGCCGGCGGTGGCGCCGTCTCTGGTGTGGCCTGCGGGGCGGACTTCGCCTGCTGCGGCGCCTTCTTGCCCGGACGATCAAGATCGCCTTCCTCGCCACGCGAGCGCTTGGCCTTCTTGCCGCTATTATCGTAGACGCCGGGAATGGAAACGGTGCCTCGATCGGGATCGATGGTGATGGTGCGGCCGCCATACTCGAACGTGTACTGGGCCTGCGCGGTGGTGAGGCTGCTCGCCAGCAAGAGCACGGCGATAGCGAGACACTTCTTCATTGTTGCGACCTCCTGAGCAGGGAACCCCATTCCCCGAAGCTATTACGCAGCAATAGCTTCACCCAACGTGATCCAGATCACTTTCAAAGTATAAGTCGTGTACTAGCGGCTTTGGTTCAAATTCGGTTTGGGCAGTCTAAATAGCCCCCAATGGACGGTCATTTCCTGCGAAAACTAGCTTGTCCAGCCAGGAATCAATCGAACCAGGCCGCATAGATTTTCCTGAAGCTGCCGTCCTCGGTGGCGATGTGCAGCCACTGATCGACAAAGGCCTTCAGCGCGACGTCGCGCTGCAGCCAGTAGGCCTTCTCGGCAAAGTCGAACGGCTTGTCCGGATGCACCGCGCAGAGCACGCCCGGGTGCTGTTTCTGCTGGTAACGGGTCTCCGAAGAGTCGGTCATCATCAGGTCGGCGTTGCCCTTGGCGATTTCGTCGAAAATCGTGACGTTGTCGTTCCACGTCTTGATCTCGGCGTTCTTGATGTTCGCCTTGGCGAAGCGTTCGTTGGTGCCGCCGGGATTAACGATGACGCGGGTGCCGGCCTTGTCGATATCGGCGATGGTTTCATACTTGCCCTGGTCGGCGCAGCGGGCGATCGGCGTCTTGCCCTCGCGCATGATCGGCGTCGAGAACATTCCCTTCTTCTGGCGGTCGAGCGTGATCGAGACGCCGCCCATCGCGATATCGAAATTGTCGGCCTCGAAATCCTTCATCAGCTGCGGCCACGCCGTCTGAACGAACTCGACCTTGACGCCGAGCGCCTTGCCAAGCGCTTCCGCCATGTCGACGTCGAAGCCGCGGAATTTCGACGTGGCCTTGTCGAAATAGGTGAACGGCTGATAGTCGCCGGTCATGCCGACCCGCAGCGTGCCGCGCTTGATGATGTCGTCGAGGCGGGAATTCGCCGGCTGCTGCGCATGGGCGAAAACCGTCCACAGCATGACGAACGCAAGGCTGGCGAACATCCGAATCATCACGTCTTCTCCACCGGCGAAATAGCTGACATCCTGAAGCGATAGCGTCGGATTTAAACCAGATACAAACGCGGCGCCAGCCGGAGAAATCGAAACGTGACCATCTCGCTTCACGAAGCTTCCGTCGGCGTGTTCGTGCCGTATCTCGGGAATCTGTCCGGTCTTCTCGACCAAGCCTCGGCCTATGCTGAAGCCCGCAACATCGATCCGACCGTCCTTCTGAACATGCGGCTCTCACCCACCATGTACAGCCTGAAGCAGCAGGTGGGAGAAGCCAACCGGCATGCGGTCGTTGCCGGCGCGCTGCTGGCTGGCCGTGCCCCCCACACATTTTCAGACACCGAGCCCGATATCCCCGAGCTCAAGGCGCGGATTTCGGCGGCGATCGATTTCGTGCAAGGCTTGCCGCGTGCCGAGATCGACGCCGCAGCCGACAAGGAAGTCGCTTTCACTTTCAAGAACGGCACGCAGCGCAAATTCGCCGGCAAATCGTTGCTGCTGACGTTCAGCGTTCCGCAGTTCTTCTTTCATGTCACGACAGCCTACGACATCCTGCGCCACGCAGGCGTCGACCTCGCCAAGAAGGATTTTCTGGGAGCGCCGAGATAACGCCTGCGGAATCGGTCGGGGCTATGCCTCGCCGCTGTCCTTGCGAACCAGATTGGCGGCAGCGCCGCGTCCGGTCATTTCGCTCTTCAGTTGCTCGAAGCGCCGCCGTGCGTCGCTTTCGCGATCGTCCACCATCTGGATCGCGGCTTCCCTCGACATCGGGCCGTTGACGATCGGAGTGGAATTCTCGCCGATGGTCTCGTCGACATAGTAGTCGCCATTCTCGAGGCGGACCGTCCACTTGAAACGGATCGAGGCCATCGGACCGGGACCGTGCTTGGAATAGCCATGAGCCTCGATCGGCGGAGGGGTCACTGGGATCGGTGGAGGGATCACGGGCGCATGCTCAGCGACCGCGGGCTTTTCGGGCTCGCGATGGCTTTCCGGGCGGTCGAGAATGCTGGCGATGGCCGCCAGCGCGTTGTCGGTCGGGTCGCTTTGAGTCACGATTCAGCCTCCGGATCGGGGCGTCGTGAGCAGAATCAATGTCCCCGTTTCCGCCCCGTGTCTTTTCTCGTTACCGAATAAGGCTGAGCCTTGTCCATCCGTGGCGCTTTTGGGGCGGAGTTTAAGCACATACCGGCGGTATTCTGTTCTTCCAGGGCCGCATTTGTTCGAGCTGCCCGGCCAGCCGAAACAGGGTCGCCTCATCGCCGAACCGGGCCGAAAACATCATGCCGAGCGGCAATCCTGCCTTGTTCCACGCCAGCGGCACCGACATCGCCGGCTGTCCGGACATGTTGAACATGGAGGTCCCCGGCATATAGCGGCGCAGGATCGGGGCAATGTGCGACAGGTCCTCCGACATGGTGTTGAGTTCGCCGATGCGCAGCGGCGGCGCGCACAATGTCGGACACAGGAAAACGTCGCAGCTCTCAAAGAAAACCGCCAGCGAGCGTGAGATCTGGAAGGCCGCGAGCTGGGCAGCGACGTAATCGGTCGCGGTGGTCTTTTGCGCGTTGCGAGCGTGCGCCAGCGTCAATATCTCGAAATCGTTTTCCGTTGCGGCACGCCCGAGCCTTTGCTCGATCAGCCGTACCGTCAGGGCGGTGTTAGCGCCGACGATGGTGGTCATGACCGCGGCCGGATCAGCGGCAAGTACCGGCGCCCGTTCCTCGATGTGATGGCCGAGCCCCGCCAGCAGGCCCGCAATGTCGCGTACGGCCGCCGCGATTTCCGGATCGATGGCGTCGCCATACGGCGATTTGTCGGTGAAGGCGATGCGGAGCTGGCCGGGATCGCGGCCGACTTCTTGCGAAAACGGCCGTTCCGGCGGCGGCGCCACATAGGGGCTCGACGGCTCCGGGCCGTGGATCGCGTCCATCATGACCGCGCTGTCGCGTACACTGATGCTCACGACATGGCCGCAGGAGAAGCCACCCCAGCCTTCGCCGCGATCGGGGCCGAGCGGATTGCGCGCCCGGGTCGGCTTCAAGCCGAACACGCCGGAGGCGGAAGCGGGGATCCGGATCGAGCCGCCGCCATCGCTGGCATGCGCGACGGGCAGGATGCGGGCGGCAACCGCCGCCGCCGCGCCGCCGGATGAACCGCCGGAGGAGTGCTCAAGATTCCAGGGATTGCGGGTCGGCCCGAACAGGCGCGACTCCGTCGTCGGCATCAGGCCGAATTCGGGACTGGCGCTCTTGCCGAAGATCGAGACGCCGGTATCGAGGAAGCGCTGCGCCAGCGTGCCGCTGTGGTCGGCCACAAAATCCTTCAGGGCCGTGGCGCCTGAGGTCGTGCGTGTGCCTTCCAGGAGATCGAGATCCTTCAGCAGGAACGGCACGCCAGAAAAAGGGCCGTCGGGCAGGCGGCGCTCGATCTGGCGCTCGGCATAGTCGTAATGCTTGACGACGACCGCATTGATCTGCGGATCGACCTTCGCTGTACGGGCGATGGCTTCGTCGAGCAATTCCTTGGCCGAGACTTCTTTCTTCCGAACCAATTCGGCAAGGCCGACCGCGTCGTAATTGCCGTATTCCTTGAAGGCCATGCGCATACCACTTGCCGGCCGGTCGGTGGACCGGCCGCGCCCAGCGTCGCTTGTTTACGGACGTTTAGCCGAGCACGTCCTGATTGATCACGTTCTGGCGCACGGGATCGCCATCCAGCACGCTCAGAATGTTGCGGGCGGTCTGCTCGCTCATCCGGTCGACGGCTTCCACCGTGACACCAGCGACATGCGGCGCCATGATGACATTCGGTAGGGCCAACAACGCTTGACCGGCCGGCGGGGGCTCCTGCTCGAAAACGTCGAGGCCCGCGCCGGCAAGCTTGCCGGAGACCAGCGCGGCATGCAGGGCGGCCTCGTCGACGATTCCGCCGCGCGCCGTGTTGATCAGATAGGCGGTCGGCTTCATCCGCTTCAGCCTGTCCGCATTGAACATGCCGACCGTCTCCGGATTCTTCGGGCAATGGATGCTGACGAAGTCGGCACGCGGCAGCGCGGCGTTGAGGTCGGCAACCAGTTCGCAGCCGGCGGTCTTGATGTCGGCGGCAGGCTTGTAGGGATCGAAAACCAGGACGTTCATTTCCATCGCGAGGCAGCGCTTGGCGGTGCGCGTGCCGATGCGTCCAAAACCGACGATCAGTACCGTCTTGCCGAAGAGGTCGTAGGGCAGCATCCCCAGCCGGTCCGCCCATTTGTCGTCCCTGACGAGCGAATGCATTTCTGTCGCGCGCTTGGCGAGCGTCAGCATCATGAACAGGGCGTGTTCGGCAACGGACGGCGAATTGGCGGTGCCCGCCACCATCAGTGGCACCTTGCGGCGGCTGAGCGCGGGGACGTCGACGGCATCGAACCCGACCCCGATCCGGGTCACAACCAGCATGTCTTTCGAGGCTTCGAGCTCGGGCTCGCCGAAGCGGGTGCCGCCGAGGGCGACGCCGTGCACCGGCGCGTGCTCCTTCAGCTTGGCTTCGAAATCCTTCTGCGAAATCATGTTGGGAAATTCGACGAGTTCGATGTCGTCCCGCGCGTGAAGCAGCGCTCGTCCCGGTTGTGACATCGATTCCGTGACGAAGATTTTCTTCTTGTTGGTAGTCATTTCCTGCCCTTGATCTCCAGCAATTGCGCCGTCAAAGGACGGCGCCGGTCACCTCGTTTAGCAGGTGCATGTTATTGAGGTCCACAGCCAATCGAAGCGGGCCGCCATCGTGCGCGCCGGCATTGGGATTGACCCGGCCGCAGACCTGCGTGCCCTCCATCGTAAAATAGATCAGCGTCTCCATTCCCATCGGCTCGGTGACATCGAGCACCGTGTCGAAGGTCTCCACGCCCGGCTCCGAATGCTGCTTGGCCTCGGTGATGTGCTCGGGCCGCAGCCCCAGCAGCAATTTGTCGGTGCGCGGGACGCCCTGATAGCGAGCGGCGCGCGCCGGCGGCAGCGGGAAGACGATGCGATCGGTAAGCCGGACGTGCAACTTGCCGGCGAGATCCTCCAGCCGGCACGGGATGAAATTCATCGCCGGCGAGCCGATGAAGCTGGCGACGAATTTCGTGGCGGGCTTGTGATAAAGTTCGTTCGGCGTGCCGATCTGCTCGATCCGGCCATGGTTCATCACAACGACACGGTCGGCCAGCGTCATCGCCTCCACCTGGTCGTGGGTCACGTAGACCGTCGTGGTGCGGACTTTCTGATGCACCTTCTTGATCTCGATCCGCATCTGTACACGCAGCTTGGCGTCGAGGTTGGACAGCGGCTCGTCGAACAGAAACACCTTCGGGTTGCGCACGATGGCGCGGCCCATGGCGACGCGCTGGCGCTGGCCGCCGGACAATTGCTTCGGCTTGCGGTCGACGAGTTCGACGATGTCGAGCATGCGCGCGGCCTCGTCGACGCGGCTCTTGATCTCGGCTTTCGGATAGCGCTTCAGCCGCAATCCGAACGACATGTTCTCCGCAACCGTCATATGCGGGTAGAGCGCGTAGTTCTGAAACACCATCGCAATATCGCGATCCTTCGGCGGCACGTCGTTGATGACGTCGCCTCCTATCATGATGTCGCCGTCGGAAATATCTTCCAGGCCCGCGATCATCCGCAGCGTCGTCGACTTGCCGCAGCCCGAAGGTCCGACCAGCACGACAAACTCATGGTCGGCGATGTCAAGGTCGATGCCGCGCACCGCCTCGACTTCGTCATACCGCTTAACCACCTTGCGCAACGTCACGTCAGCCATGAGATCAACCCTTTGTCGCACCGGCGGTCAGGCCGGCAATGTAATAGTCCATCAGGAAGGCGTAGATGATGAGCGGCGGTGCCGCGCCGAGCAGGGCGCCGGTCATGATCTGTCCCCAGTTGAACACGTCACCCTTGATCAGGGAGGTGATGATGCCGACCGGCAGTACCAGTTGATCGATCGACGTCGTAAACACCAGCGGATAGAGGAATTGCGCCCACGAGACCGTGAAAGCAAAGATGGTCGCGGCAATAATGCCGGGGAAGGCAACCGGAATGAAGATGCGCGTCAGCGTCTGGAACCATGACGCGCCGTCGATGATGGCGGCCTCGTCGAGTTCCTTCGGGATCGACGCGAAGTAACCGATCATGATCCAGGTGCAGAATGGCACGGTCAGCGTCGGATAGACGATCAGCAGCACGTACCATTTGTTGATCAGCTGGATCCCGGTGAATTCGCTGAACACCACGAACATCTTGAACAATGGCAGAAACAGCAGCGTCTCGGGAATCAGGTAGGTCAGGAAAACCCCGGTCGCGAGTGTCGCCGAGCCCCAGAACCGCATCCGCGCCAGCGCGAATGCCGCGGGCACGCTGATCAGCATGGTGATCGTCACGACGAAAATCGAGACCAGCGCCGAATTTCGAAAGAATGTCAGGAACTGGTTCGATGTCAGCAATTCGACGTAGTTCGAAAGCGTCGGATGGAACACCCACCAGGGGTTGGTGGCGGCGGAAATCTCGGCGCTGGTCTTCAGCGAAGTGATCATCATGTAGAGCGGCGGCACCAGCGAGAAGATCGCGAACAAAGTAAGAAAGAAGTACGACCACTTCAGCGCCCAGGCGCGGTCACGGCTCATGCTGCCGTATTTCACCTTGCGGGTCGGTGCGGCCTTGTCGATTGTTAACGTGCTCATCAGGCTTCATTCCCGCGTTTGTTGATATCGCGCAGGATGAAGATCGCCGCGATTGCGAGTATCGGAAACATGAACAGCGAGACGCTGGCGCCGAGCGGAATATCGCTTCCCTCGATACCGATACGGAACGCCCAGGTCGCGAAAATATGGGTATGGTCGAGCGGGCCGCCGGCGGTGAGGATGCGCACAATATCGAAGTTGGCGAAGGTGACGATGAGAGAGAACAGCGTCGTGATCGCGATGATGTTGCGCATCATCGGCAGCGTCACGTACCAGATGCGTTGCCACCAATTGGCGCCGTCGATGGCAGCGGCTTCATAGAGTTGCTCGGGCACCGACTTCAGCGCCGCAAGGTACATGATCATGAAGAACGGGGCGCCGAACCAGATATTCACCAGGATGACCGAGAAGCGGGCCCAGCCGGCTTCGCCGGTCCATGGAATCCGGTCGACACCGAACCCGGCCAACAGATAGTTGAAGGCGCTGTACGACGGATCGAACAGCCACAACCACGCCAGCGTGCTCATCGCCGGCGGAATGACCCACGGCACCAGCAGCATGCCACGCCATTTGCGCTGGCCCTTGGCCGGAACGTTGTGGACGAAGTGAGCGACGATAAATCCGATCAGCGCCTTGAAGATCACGGCCGTGATCGCAAAGATGCAGGATTGCTCGACCACCAGCCAGAACGTTTCGCGCTTGAACAGAAACTGGAAGTTTCCAAGTCCGACAAAACGCTGCATCGACTTGTTCAGGGTTGCCAGATGCAGCGAGTAGAACGCGGGATAGATCACCAGGAGCGAGATCAACAGGATCAGCGGCAGCGTCATGAGAAACGCCGCGGTGGATTTTCGCTTTAACGCGGTTCGTAAACTGGCGCGCTTGCGCGCCGTTCGCGGAGCGGCGGCGTTACGCTCAATCGCGACATCAACCATGATGCATCTTCCTCGCGAGTTTCATTTCAGAGAATTGATGGTTTCCGCGTCGAGAAGCCGGCGTAGCGCCGGCTCCCATCGTGTCGGCAGTCGGATGCGTGCCGCCACGTCCCTGGATCCGACGGGCCGTGGCGGCGAAATCGCGTCAACTCCGCATGAAGCCTTCGAGCTCGCCTTCCGCCCAGGCCAGCGTCTTCTCCATCGGCTCGCCCTGATAGAAGCGCACGCACATCTTGGTCAGGGTCGCCCGCGTGTAAATCTGCTGGGCGACCTTCGGCGGCGCCGGTGATGCCGAGATCGAAAGCAACTGATGCTTGTGCGGGTTCGGATAGTGGTAGAGCGTGCCCTTTGGCGGTCCTTCCTCGGCCCACGTCTTCAGGGTCGTCAGTTTCTCGAAGGCGGGCAGGTCGTAGCCGCCGCTCGCCGCCACCATTTTTTCCACCGCAGCCGGCTGCGACAGATGCGTTAGCACGCTCTTGGCCGCCTCCTTGTTCTTCGAGAAGTTCCAGACGCTCCAGAAATACGGAAGGAACGGGGCAAAGCGGCCCTTCGGTCCGACCGGGAAGCCGTGGGTCCAGCATTGCTCAGCAACCTGCGGCGCATCGCGTTTGGCCACAGCCCACGCGCTCGGCGGATTCATGATCAGCGCGCCCTTGCCCGAGACCAGCCACCTGTTGTTGGAACCGTCGTCCCACGCCGGTGCGTCCGGAGGCAGGAATGCCATCAGCTTTTTGTAATATTCGAGAACCTGACGCACGTTGTCGTTCTTCACGACGACATTGCCCTTGGCATCGACGACCTCGGCTCCGAAGGCGAGGAAGAACGCGCCGACGGTATCGACGGAGTCGCTGGTCTCACCGAGACCGATGCCGAAGGGAACGCCGCCCTTGTGACAAGCCTCGGCCGCCTTCAGGAAGGCATCCGTGGTCCAGGCCTCGGCCTTCGGCGCTGCGCCCGCCGGATACATGGCCTGGACGTCAATGCCGGCGTGCTGCTTCATCAGATCGATGCGCGAGCAGGGCCCCTTGATCTGGCTGCCGACGCAGGCCGGCACGGCCAGCCACTTGTCACCGGCCTTGCCGAGGTATTTGACGGTGCCGTTGACTTCGCCGTTCTGCTTGATGAGCGCTTCGACGACATCATTCATGGGCTCCAGCAATTCCGCCTGTGCGTGCGGCCACCATGTCGGCATCGCGAGAATATCGTGGCCTGACTTCGCCTGCGCTTCGGCGGCGATGGTCAGCAGGTTCTTGTTGCCCTGGCTAGGGATGTAGTCGATCTGAACCTCGACCTTCTCCTTGGCAGCCCATTCATTGACGAGATCGGTGGAGGCCTTGTTGGCGCCGGGAACCCAGTGATCCCAGAAGCCGATCGAAAGCTTGCCGGCGGCATGGGCGCCACGCACATAGGGCGCGGTGATGAGCGCTGCGGATGACAGCGCCGTAGCAGCAACGAATTGTCGGCGAGAAAGCTTCTTGCGTGACATGTCATTCCCTCTCTGCTTGCTTCTTGTTGTCGTCTTGCCGTTTCCTCTTATTCGTTATTCTTCATTCACGATCACGCCGGTTCAGGGACGGCGCCCGCGGAGATTTGGTTGCGCAATCAGAACAGAATTAAACCCGTCTGTCGAGAAATGACGTGTGCGAAATTCTAGAACTAACGTTGCGTGCGAATTTCCAGCGGTCGGAATAATGCAATGCCTTTCTGCGCGGCATATTGCGTTGCACACGGCGTCATGAACGCGAGATGGTTCAGGGATTGCGGTCGCGCCGCGGGGTCCCATCCCACGGGTTTGGCACTCCGACGCCAGCGATAACGGTCGGCGCCGCGGCTAGACTTGCTCGTCGCTAAAACGATAAGATTCGGATTCGAGGACACCAGTCCTAGTTAACGACCACGGAGACCAACAATGACCAGCCCGACATCCAAACTGCGCACGCGTTGGAAAGTGTGCGCGGCCATGGGGTTGGCCGCCATCATGCTTCTTAGCGCGCCGCGGCTTGCGGATGCGCAGGTGGTTCAGGGTGTCGAGAAGGGCGCCCGCGAGGGCAACAAGGCGGCGGGCCCGGTCGGCGGCGTGCTTGGCGGCGCCATTGGCGGCGTCGTGGGCGTCGTGACCGGAGTCACCGGTGTGCTGACCGGCGCAACAGGCAGCAAGACTGGTCCTGCGCCGGCGGCAAAAGAAAGCAAACAGGGCGACGCACCGAAGCCAGCGAAGGCAGCCAAGGGTGGCAGGAAAGAAGCGGCCAAGCAGTCGGCCGGCCTTGCCCAGCCCGCAGCGCCGACGGTCACGGCCGAACAGATCGTCGCCAACAGCGACGCCAATATCGAGCGGATCAAGAAAGAGCTAAACCTCACGCCCGAACAGGAGAAGCATTGGGCCGGGTTCAACAGTGCGATGCACTATCTCGGTCATAACGGCGCCGATCGCCTCAATCTGCGTGTGGCGCGCGCCAAGCGCGATCCCCCTGATGATATCATCGAGCAGATGCGCAACGAGGCCCAGTTCCTCAACGACCGCGCCGTCGATCAGCGCAACGTGGCCGATGCGGCCGAGCCGCTATTTGCCAGTCTGAACGACAAGCAAAAGGCGGTCTTCATTCAGGAAATGGTCAATCTGAGCCACGAGCGCGGGCTCGATTAGCGGGCTCCGCCCGACGAATAGCCGGGTACGCATGCCCTGGGGTAGGTTGAAAGGCGCGGCACCCGGCTACTCTGCCGCAGCGGCGCGGCTCGCCCAATCTCATTGCAATGATGATGAAACCCTGACGGACTCGCGCCTTAGTGATGGCTGACTTGCGGCGTTGTCGGGAAACTTCATTGTTTGACGGGCAGTGTTGCCCCCCAACATCACATGCTTCTTGACGCCACAGCACCAGACACCAACCCGGCCGGCACGAACGCGAAATTGAGGCCGGACACGCGACGGGCGCGGGGCCTCAGGTTTTCGGGAAGTTCAGTTCGACGCCGACGCCATCGGGATCGTAGAGGAAGAACTGCGTATCGCCGGTGCGCGGCACGATGCTCTCGCGGAACTTGACACCTTTCGACTGCAGACGCTTGCGCATGGCCTCGACATCGGTCGCCGCAAAGGCGATGTGGTCAAGCCGGCCGGTATCCTCGTACTTTCTCTCGGTGCCGCGCACCACGATCCCCTCGCGCGGCTTGCGCGTGCCCATCAGATGCACCGTGGCGGTGCCGCCGGAATAGAGCCAGTAGCCGGGAAAATCGAGCGGCGGACGGTCGCCGTTCTCCAGACCCAGCACGTCACAGTAGAAGTCCTTGGTTCGCTCAAGGTCAGATGGTTCGATGGTGTAGTGCTGCAATCCGCCAAGTCCCATGGTCGTTCTCCTAGACAAAGCTGAGATCGGTATCGACGCCCATCATCCAAGCGCCGACAGTTTCAAAATGCCTGAGCTGGCCCTGCAGCTGCTGGGTCACGGTATGGATGTCGCGGAACCGGCGCTCCAGCGGATGGTTCTCGAAGATCGCGGTGGCGCCTGCGGCGTTGTAGGCAAAGTCGACCGCCTCGCGCGCCTTGTGAATGGCGTTTGTAGAGGCCATGCGGATGTTCATGCGCTGTGCGACGGTGATGGTTGCGCCCGCGGTGAGATCTCTCCAGGTATCGGCCATCGACTGCAACACGTAGCCGCGCGCAGCGCGGAGATTGACTTCCGCCTGGGCGAGGTTGCACTGGACCACGGCATTGTCTTGCAACGACACCCTCGCGCCGCGCGGCACCTTGTTGCGCATCGTCTCGACGAAATTGTCGAGCGCGGTGCGGGCGATGCCGCAGGCGACGCCGGCGAAACCCACCTGGTAACAGGTGTGATTGCTCATGCGGTAGAGCGGGCCGCTCTCGCGGCATTCCCGGTCGAACTCGCGGGTAATCGAATGGTCCGCGCGCACGAAGAAATCGTTGAGCGCGAACTGGTCGCTGGCGGTGCCGCGCAGGCCAACGGTGTTCCAGATGTCGGTCCATTCGACGTCTTCGGAGCGTACCAGCATGGTACGTTCGATCGGCACGCCGTTGGCGTCGTATTTGGGCGAACCGTCGGCTGCATGGATCGGGCAGTGTGCTCCGAGCCAGGTCGCATGGCGGCCGCCGGATGCAAAGGACCACACACCGGTTACCCTGTAGCCGCCTTCGCATTCGACCGCGCGAACCTTGGGGCCAGGCCCCCACGCCAGCACCGCGCGTGGATCGCCAAAGATCGCCTGCGCCACTGGCAGGTCGAGATAGGCTGCCGACATTGCGCAACCGCCGGCCTGGCTGAGGCACCAGGCGGTGGATGCATCGGCTTTGGCGATGGTTTCGATGACGTGAAAAAATGTTACCGGATCGGTTTCGATCCCGTTGGTCGAGCGGGGCAGCAACAGCCGGAACAATTGCGCGTCGTGCAGCTTGTCGAGCAGCGCAGGCGGCAGCCGGCGCGCGGTCTCGATGTCGTCGGAAGCTGTTGCGACATCAGGTCGTATGGCCTCGGCCCGGGCGATCACCGCCTGGTCGCCGGCAAGATCGGCAGAGCTTGCGATCGGTGTATTCAAGACCATGCCTGCCGGTCCATCGCGTCCATGTGCCAGTCATTGGTGGAAAGGCTATCGTGCCATCGTCGCGATCGGCAAGTCCATGGTGACGCGGAGCACATCTGCGAATAAGCGACCGGGATTTCGTGCCGCTCTGCACAATGGAGCCCGAAGACAATCGCATCGGCCGCAGGCGGCGCCTGTTCCGGTCTCCCGGGAACATGCGCCGACTCGTTTAAGGTTTTGCGCTAGCCTTGCGGTTTGGTCGGAATCGATCGGGACGGGAACGGACGGCATGGAAGAGAAGCGAAAGCATCCGCGAACGGAGATTGACGAGCCCGCCTATGTTTCGTCGGGCGGTTCCGTCATGCCCTGCGTGGTGCGGAATATCTCGCGCGAGGGAGCAGCGATCGATGTCGACAACCCGGCCTTCGTCCCGCAGCACTTTCGTCTGGTGATGGCAAAGGATCCCTCAGTCGTGCACGAGTGCCGGGTCGCCTGGATCCAGAAGAATCGTATCGGCCTGACCTTCATGGAGATCGCGGATACGGTCGCGGAACCGCCAGCATCGTAACGCTGAGCCCGTTACTCGATCCGCAGCTTTGCATCGCGCACCACCTTGCCCCACTTGTCCATCTCCAGCCTGATGCGCGCGCCGAACTGGTCCGGCGTATTGGCGACCGGCTTGAAGCCGAGCACGGTGAGGCGCTCCTTGACGTCCGGCTGGGCGACGCTTTTGGCGATCTCACGATAAAGCAGATCGACGATCTCTTTCGGCGTCCCCGCAGGGGCGACGACGCCCGTGAGCGTGTCGGCGTCCTGATCCTTCACGCCCTGTTCGGCGAAGGTCGGCACGTCGGGCATCCCGGCGGCACGTTCGGTTGACGCCACCCCAAGCGCGCGCAGCTGTCCGCTCTGCACCGCCGACAGGGCAGGCGGCAGCGCGGTGAAGGCGATCGGGGTGTGCCCGCCGACGGTTGCCTGGATCGCCGGCCCAGCGCCTGTGAACGGCACGTGCACCAGGTCAAGCCTGAAGGCGAGCCGGAACAACTCGCCGCCCAGATGCGGCGTCGATCCGACGCCGGGCCCGGCGAAGCTGTATTTGCCGGGGTTGTCCCGAATGAGCTGCACCAGTTCCGGGAGTGTCTTGGCGGGCACTTGCGGGTTGACCACCACGACATTCGGCGAGACCGCGACCAGCGTCACCGGCGCGAAATCCTTGACCGGATCATACGGCACCTTGGCGTAGAGGCTGGGATTCACGACGAAGCCGGTGCTGATGGCCATGATCGTGTAGCCGTCCGGCGTCACGCGTGCGACCTGTCCGGCCGCGGTGTTGCCGCCGGCGCCACCGATGTTCTCGACGAAGAATTGCTGGCCGAGATTGTCGGTAAGCTTCTGCGCCACGATGCGGGCGATGGCATCGGTCGGTCCGCCGGCGGGAAAGCCGACCACGACGCGCACCGGTCTGCTCGGATAGCCCTGCGCCGATGATGCCACGATGCCGGACAGCAGCCACGTCGCTGCCAACACTACGCGCAAAGCCGCGACCATGGCGCTCTCCCCAATATGTTTGTTGGGGCCATCATCGGCGAGGTGGCGGCGCCAGACAAGGGGTGACTGCGACGGCCTGCGGCCGCTACTTCCTGAGCAGCGGCTTGATCCGCTCTTCCAGCTCCTCGAACGGCATCGAGCCCTGCAGCCGCACGCCGTTGAGAAAGAAGGTCGGCGTCGAGGTAACTTTCAACTCCCGAACGGCGTATTGCTGGTCGGCAGTCAGCTTGTCGAACTGTGCCTGGTCTTTCTCGCAGATCTCGACGTCCTGTTCGCTCATTCCGTGCTGCTTGCCGACATAGATCAGCGTATCCTTGGTTTGCGCCATCAGGCGGTCCTGCAGCTTGAACATGGTCTCGACCGCGCTGAGGTACTTTTCGGAATCGCCCTTGCCGATGCAGCGCGCCAGTATCGAAGCGGCGGCGGCCTTGATATCGAGCGGAAATTCACGGAACACGAAACGCACCTTGCCGGTATCGATATATTTCGACCGCAACATCGGGAACACATTCTGGCCGAAGGCTGCGCAATGCGGGCAACTCATCGACGAATATTCGGTAAGCGTGATCGGTGCTTTCGCAGATCCGATTGCAATGTCCGGCAGCGATACCGGTTTGGCGACCGCAGCCGCAATCGCGCTTTGCGCGATAGCTGCACCTGAGAAAGCGGGTGATGCGAAAGCGAGGAGCACGGTGAAGGCGATGCGGTGACGAACGTTCAACGGTTACTCCGAAACGAACGGGCGAGAGGTGGCGAGCCGTCATATTCGCCAATTCTACTGGTTTCGCGAACCGAAAGCCACCTGACCTGACTGCGATCGGAGTTGACCGTGAATTGTTGGCGATCCAATCATGGGCGGCGACAGGAAGCGCAAGGCAAGCTCTGCAAACCAAACAAGAGAACGTCATGACCCAGCACACGGCGCTGTCGAGCGAAACGCAGTCAGCGGATGCCATGTTGCGCGCAAGGGCCCGGCTGGTGGTTCCAGGCGGCATGTGGGGCCATCTGAATGCGGCGCGGCTCCCGGAAGGCTATCCGCAATACTTTGCTTCCGCGGAGGGCTGCCGCGTCCGCGACGTCGATGGGCGCGAGTACATCGACTTCATGTGCAGTTGGGGACCGATCCTGCTTGGCCATCGGCATCCGGAAGTTCAGGCAGCGGCCGATGCGCAAGCTGTCAAGGGAGACTGCTTCAACGGTCCGGGTGAGGTCATGGTGGAACTGGCCGAGGATTTTGTGGCCATGCTGCCGCATGCCGATTGGGCGATGTTTCAAAAGAACGGCGGTGACGCGACCACGTGCTGCGTGACAATCGCGCGCGCCGGCACCGGACGCCGCAAGGTGCTGGTCGCGCGTGGCAGCTATCACGGCGCGCTGCCATGGTGCTCGCCAAGTGTCGCCGGGGTGACGGCCGAAGACCGCGCCCATCTCCTGCACTTCGAGTACAATGACGTGGAGAGCCTGCGGGCGGCCGTCGAGGAGGCCGGCAAGGATCTCGCGGCGATACTGGTGACGGCTTTCCGCCACGACATGGGACGCGATCTCGAATTGCCGACGAAGGAATTCGCGGCAGCCGCGCGTGCGGCCTGCGACGTGGCCGACGCCGCCTTGATTATCGATGAAGTGCGGGCCGGCCTGCGCCTCGATGTCAGGGGGAGCTGGGAAGCGCTCGGCGTGCGTCCGGACCTGTGCGCCTGGAGCAAAGCGATCGCCAATGGCTATGCGCTGGCTGCCGTTACCGGCAACGATCGCTTTCGCGAAGCCGTCACCAAGGTCTTCGTCACCGGGTCGTTCTGGTGTGGCACGGTGGCGATGGCGGCCGCGCGGGCGACGTTGCGAATCGCGCGCGAGACTGACGTGGCCGGGCATGTCCACGCGATGGGCCTGCGGTTGCGCGAGGGACTGGCGTCGCTGGCGAAGGAACATGGCATCGCGATCCGCCAGAGCGGCCCGCCGCAGATGCCGCTGATGCTGTTCGAGGCCGACGCGGATATACGCAAGGGCAGGGCGTTCTGCTCGGCCGCGCTACGCCACGGCGCGTTCTTTCATCCCCAGCACAATATGTTCCTGTCCGCGGCGCATCGCCCAGCCGATATCGACGAGGCGCTGCAGGCGGCTTCGCACGGCTTCATGGCCGTCCGCGAACTGGAAGCAAGATCCAATCGATAAAGTCGTCGGTGCCGCGACCGAAACCGATTCGGGATTTGCGGGCAGCAATAAAAATGCCCCGCAACGCGGTCTTTACGACCAGCGATGGCGGGGCAGTCTTAGGAGAAAACGGCGAGATCGCCGAATGATGCCGACATCTTCGTCGGGCATCATATGAATTAATATTCCGCTCTTTTGGCCGCGTTCGCATTGACTTGGATCAAACGAGACCTGGATCAAACGAGACCCTGGATCAAACAGCCGGCCCGCCGGAACTTCGATCGTTCAGGAGGTCGGATCGTCTATCAACGTCTGCGGACGGGCGAAGGCTTCGAGCAGTTCCTTCCGGTCCATCACGATCTCGCGGCCGCGGACCCGCACGCCATGTTCCGTTAGTAAAGCCAGGTTGCGGGACAGATTTTCGCGCGTGGTGCCAATATGCGAAGCTAGCGTGCCGCGATCAAACGGGATTACGACGATTTCCTGGGTGTTGTCCCGGCGTGCCTCGGTCAGGATCCAGTTGGCAAGACGCTCGACGCTCGACCGCGCCATGTAGCCCTTCAGTTTCTTGACCGCCCCGCGATAGGCGAATGCCAGTTCGCGCGCCACGATCCGCGCGAAGGCGACGTCCTGGTCGAAAGCCTCACGGACGTGCCGGGCGGGAATCAGCAGCACGCGCGAATCCGCAAGGGTGCGCGCCGAGTTCAGGTAGGGCTGATCACTGACGACGGCCGCGAGGATGAAGGTCGAAACCGGGTTGATCAGCGATATTCCCCATTCCGTGCCTTGCTGTTCGGTGTAGATCTCGACCAACCCGTCGACCAGAACGTGCAGAAAATCTGCGGGCTCGCCTTCGCGAATGAGCGTTACGCCGGTCGGAAACTGCTGCAGCAGCGCAGCATCAAGCAGGCGCTGCAGGTTTTGCGTCGTCATCTCCGAAAAGAGCGGCAAGGATTTCAATTGTTCGAGCTCGTGGGGACGCAACGATTCTGCCTCAACTTTTGGGAAGATTGTTTGTGATATTTATCACAGCATACTGTGATGACTTACAACATGGCGTGCCGATCTGGACAATTTGCACCGCAGCAATTCACACAATAGCGTACCGGCAGCCGCGAAGTTGATCCAGCGCAAAACAAACTCTCCCCGACATGGCGATCTGTGGCGCATCGCCGCTTCTCGGGGGATTCATTATGGACGCCGCAGACTTTCGCACCGTGCATCAGGGCCGGGCATTATGGCTTTCAACCATCGCTTTCACGATCTGCTTTGCGGTCTGGACGATCTTTTCGATCATCGGCATCCGCATCAAGCAGGAACTGGGGCTCAATGACACCCAGTTCGGCCTCCTGGTCGGCACCCCCATCCTCAGCGGATCGCTGATCCGGCTCTTGCTCGGCATCTGGACCGACCAATATGGCGGGCGGCGGGTCTACACGGTCGTCATGCTGGCCGCGGCGGTCGCAACTTACCTGTTGACTTGGGCGCGCACCTACCCCGAATTCCTGGTCGCCGCGTTGTTCGTCGGTATCGCCGGCGGCTCCTTCGCCGTCGGAATTGCCTACGTTTCACGCTTTTATGCGGCGGGCAAGCAAGGCACCGCACTTGGCATCTTTGGCGCCGGAAACGTCGGCGCGGCACTGACCAAGTTCGTGGCGCCCTTCGTGCTGGTGGCCTATGGCTGGCAGACCGTCGCTCAGGTGTGGGCGCTGGCGATCGGTCTGATGGGCATCGCGTTCTGGTTCTTCTCGGAAGAAGATCCCGTCGTCCGTGCGCGGCGCGCGAAGAACGAGAAGCCGACGAGTGCATGGCTGGAACTCGAGCCGCTGAAGAACGTTCAGGTCTGGCGGTTCGCGCTCTATTACTTCTTCGTGTTCGGCGCCTTCGTCGCGCTGGCGCTGTGGCTGCCGCAATACCTCATCAAGGTCTACGGCGTCGACATCAAGACCGCCGGCATGGTGGCTGCGATGTTCTCGCTGCCGGCCAGCGTGTTTCGGGCCTATGGCGGGCATCTCTCCGATCGCTTCGGCGCGCGACGTGTGATGTACTGGACTTTCCTGGTCGGCGTCGCCACGACCTTCGTGCTGTCCTATCCGCCGACCGACTATCTGGTGAAGACGGTCAACGGCACCGTCGGCTTCCATATGGAAATGGGACTGGTGCCGTTCACGGTCCTCGTGTTCGTGCTCGGCTTCTTCATGGCGCTGGGCAAGGCCGCCGTCTACAAGCACATCCCGGTCTATTATCCCAACAATGTCGGCGCGGTTGGCGGACTGGTCGGAATGATCGGCGGTCTCGGCGGTTTCGTGCTTCCGATCACGTTCGGCGCGCTCGTCGACCTGACCGGCCTGTGGACCAGCTGCTTCATGCTGCTGTTCCTGCTGGTGACGGGTTCGCTTGTCTGGATGCACATGGCGATCCGGCAGATGGAACGCGGTGTCGTCGGCGAAGAGCTGAAAAAGCTTCCCGAACTTCCCGAAATGCAGGAGATCCACAAGCCCGAGCATGTCGGCGCGCTGTCCGGCGCCGTCCTGACCGACTGGCGCCCGGAAGACAAGACCTTCTGGGAGACCACCGGGCGTGCGATCGCACGGCGCAATCTCTGGATTTCGATCCCGGCGCTGCTGCTGTCGTTCGCGGTCTGGCAGGTCTGGTCGGTGGTGGTCGCGAAGCTGCCCTCGGTCGGTTTTAAGTTCACCACAGCGGAGCTGTTCTGGCTGGCGGCGCTGCCGGGCATCTCCGGCGCGGTGCTGCGGATCTTCTACTCCTTCATGGTGCCGATCTTCGGCGGCCGGCTCTGGACCACGCTCGCGACCTGGTCGCTGCTGATCCCGGCCATCGGTATCGGTTATGCCGTGCAGAATCCGTCGACGCCTTATCCGGTGTTCCTGGCGCTGGCACTGCTGTGCGGCTTCGGCGGCGGCAATTTCGCCTCGTCGATGGCCAACATTTCCTTCTTCTTCCCGCGGGCGGAGAAGGGCAACGCGCTTGCGCTCAACGCCGGCCTCGGCAATCTCGGCGTCTCCACCGTGCAGTTCGTGGTGCCGATCATCATCACGGTCGGCGTGTTCGGCTGGTTCGGCGGCGACCCGGCAACGGTCACCAGCGGAACGCAGACGTCATCGCTGTGGCTGCAGAACGCCGGCTTCATCTGGGTGCCGTTCATCGTCGCCAGCGCATTCGCGGCGTGGTTCGGCATGAACGATATCGCTTCCGCCAAGGCTTCGTTCGCCGATCAGGCGGTGATCTTCCAGCGCAAGCATAACTGGATCATGTGCTGGCTCTATACCGGGACCTTCGGCTCCTTCATCGGTTACTCCGCCGGCTTCCCACTGCTCGCCAAGACCCAGTTCCCGATGGTCGATGCGCTGCCGTTCGTCTTCCTTGGACCGCTGGTCGGCGCGCTGTCGCGCTCGGCTACGGGGTGGGTCTCCGACAAATGGGGCGGGGCGCGCGTCACCTTCTGGGTCTTCATCCTGATGATGATCGGCGTGCTCGGTATCCTCTATTTCATCGGCATCAAAGACCAGCCGGGAGCGTTCTGGGGCTTCTTTGCCATGTTCCTCGTCCTGTTCTTCGCAACCGGTGTCGGCAATGCATCGACCTTCCAGATGATCCCCAACATCATGCGCAAGGAAATGGACCGGCTGATGCCGACCGCCGATGCACTGACCCGCCAGCGGCAGGCCGAAAAGGAATCGGCTGCCATCACCGGCTTCACCTCGGCGATCGCAGCCTTCGGCGCCTTCTTCATCCCGAAGTCCTATGGGACCTCGATCGATCTCACCGGCGGCGTGCAGGGCGCGCTGTGGGGGTTCTTCATCTTCTACGTAATCTGCGTCGTGATCACCTGGGCCGTCTACACCCGCAAGGGTGGACTGCTCCATGACGTCGAGCGCAGCCCCCGCATTTCTCCCGTCACCCAAGCTGCCGAATAAGGAAGCTCACGATGAGTCATTTTCTCGACAGGTTGTCGTTCTTCACGCGCCCCAAGGCCGAATTCGCCGGCGGGCACGGCGTGATGACCACCGAGGATCGTTCCTGGGAGGACGGTTACCGGAAGCGCTGGCAGCACGACAAGATCGTTCGTTCCACCCATGGCGTGAACTGCACGGGCTCGTGCTCGTGGAAGGTCTATGTCAAGGGCGGCATCGTTACCTGGGAGACGCAGCAGACCGACTATCCGCGCACGCGGCCGGATCTGCCCAACCACGAGCCGCGCGGCTGTGCGCGCGGCGCGAGCTATAGCTGGTATCTCTACTCCGGCAACCGGGTGAAATACCCGCTGGTGCGCTCGCGATTGCTGAAGCTGTGGCGCGAAGCACGCGTGCTGATGACGCCGGTGGCGGCCTGGAAGTCGATCGTCGAGGACCCGAAGAAGCGCGCTGCCTATGTGCAGAAGCGCGGGCTCGGCGGCTTTGTCCGCGCCAGCTGGGCCGAGGTCAACGAACTCGTGGCGGCGGCCAACGCCTATACCGCCAGGACGTACGGCCCGGACCGCGTGTTCGGCTTCTCGCCGATCCCGGCGATGTCGATGGTGAGCTACGCGGCCGGCGCGCGCTACCTGTCGCTGCTCGGCGGCGTCTGCATGTCGTTCTACGACTGGTACTGCGACTTGCCGCCGGCCTCGCCGCAGACCTGGGGCGAGCAGACCGACGTTCCCGAAAGCGCCGACTGGTACAATTCCGGTTTTCTGATCCTGTGGGGGTCGAACGTCCCGCAAACCCGCACGCCGGATGCGCACTTCTATACGGAGGTCCGCTACAAGGGCGCCAAGAGCGTGGTGATCTGCCCGGACTATTCCGAAGCCTCGAAGTTCGCCGATCTCTGGGTATCGCCGAAGCAGGGGACCGATGCGGCGCTGGCGATGGCGATGGGCCACGTCATCCTGAAGGAATTCCACGTCGACCGTCAGGCCAAGTATTTCAACGACTATGTGCGCCAGTACACAGACATGCCGATGCTGGTGCGGCTGGTGAAGCAGGGCGATCACTATGTACCCGAGCGTTTCCTGCGCGCCTCCGACTTCGTGAAGGGAATGGGGGAAGCCAACAATCCGGAATGGAAGACGGTCGCCTATGACGAGACCTCCGGTGAAATCGTCGTGCCCAAGGGCTCGGTCGGTTTCCGCTGGGGCGAGAAGGGCAAGTGGAGCCTGGAGGAGAAGGCGTCCGGCAATCAGGAAACAAGGCTCCGGCTGTCGCTGAACGATATCAAGGACGGCACCTCTTCGGTCGGCTTCCCCTATTTCGGCAACCGCGAGCACGATCATTTTGCGGGCACCGATCACCCCGATGTGCTCAAGCGCAACGTGCCGACCAAGACGCTGCAGCTTGCCGACGGCGAGACCGTCGTGGCCTCAGTGTTCGATCTGTTCCTCGCCAATTACGGTGTCGATCGCGGGTTCGGCGGCGAGAACATCGGCAAGAGCTACGACGATCTTGAGCCGTATACGCCGGCCTGGGCGGAAAAGATCAGCGGCGTGCCGCGCGACCAGATCATCACGGTGGCGCGCGAATTCGCGCTCAATGCCGAAAAGACCGGCGGCCGTTCCATGGTCATCCTCGGCGCCGGATTGAATCACTGGTACCACATGGACATGAACTACCGCGGCATCATCAACATGCTGGTGATGTGCGGCTGTATCGGGCAGTCCGGCGGCGGCTGGTCGCATTATGTCGGCCAGGAAAAGCTGCGCCCGCAGTCGGGCTGGACGCCGCTGGCGTTTGGCCTCGACTGGGGCCGTCCGCCGCGGCAGATGAACTCGACGTCCGCGTTCTACGCCCACACCGACCAGTGGCGTTACGAGACGCTCGATGTCAGCGAGATCCTGTCGCCGACCGCGCCGGCGGGGCCGTGGGACGGCGCGCTGATCGACTACAACGTGCGCGCCGAACGGATGGGCTGGTTGCCGTCAGCGCCGCAACTGCAGACCAATCCCCTCGAAGTATCGAAACAAGCCACGGCGGCGGGGATGGAGGCAAAGGACTATGTTGCCAAGTCCCTGAAGTCGGGTGACCTGCAATTGTCCTGCGAAGATCCCGACAATCCCAGGAACTGGCCGCGTAACCTGTTCGTCTGGCGCTCGAACCTCTTGGGCGCATCGGGCAAGGGCCACGAATACTTCCTCAAGCATCTGCTCGGCACCAAGCACGGCATGATGGGCAAGGATCTCGGCGAACACGGCAAGAAGAAGCCCATGGACGTGAAGTGGCGCGACGAGGCGCCGGAAGGAAAGCTCGACCTGCTGGTCACGCTCGATTTCCGAATGTCCACGACCTGCATGTATTCGGACATCGTGCTGCCGACGGCGACCTGGTACGAGAAGAACGATCTCAATACGTCCGACATGCACCCGTTCATTCACCCGCTGTCGGCGGCGGTCGATCCGGTCTGGGAATCGCGCAGCGACTGGGACATCTACAAGGGCATTGCGGAAGCGTTCTCGCGGGTGGCGCCCGAAGTGCTGGGCGTCGAAAAGGACGTCGTGCTGACGCCGATCATGCACGATACGGCCGGCGAGATCGCGCAGCCGTTCGACGTCAAGGACTGGAAAAAGGGCCAGATCGATCCTATCCCCGGCAAGACGATGCCGGCGGTGACGGTGGTCGAACGCGACTATCCGAACCTCTACAAGCGCTTCACCTCGCTTGGGCCGTTGATGAACAAGCTCGGCAACGGCGGCAAGGGCATGAGCTGGAACACCGACCATGAGGTCGACCTGCTCAAGAAGCTCAATGGCATCGTGACCGAGGAGGGCGCGAGCAAGGGGCTTGCCCGCATCGACAGCGCGATCGACGCCTGTGAGGTCATCCTGAGCCTCGCGCCGGAGACCAATGGCGAAGTTGCGGTCAAGGCGTGGGCGTCGCTGGAAGGCTTCACCGGCCGAGAGCATCAGCATCTGGCGATCCCGAAGGAAGACGAGAAGATCCGGTTCCGCGACGTGGTCGCGCAGCCGCGCAAGATCATCTCCTCGCCGATCTGGTCAGGCCTTGAATCGGAGAAGGTTTGCTACAACGCCGGCTACACCAACGTCCACGAACTGATCCCGTGGCGGACCCTGACCGGCCGCCAGCAGCTCTACCAGGATCATCTGTGGATGCGCGCCTTCGGCGAAGGCTTCTGCGTCTACCGGCCGCCGATCGACACCAAGACCGTCAAGCCGGTGATCGACCGCAAGCCGAATGGCAACGCGTCGGTGGTGCTGAACTTCATCACGCCGCACCAGAAGTGGGGCATCCACTCCACCTATACCGACAATCTGCTGATGCTGACGCTGTCGCGCGGCGGGCCGATCGTCTGGATCAGCGAGACCGACGCCAAGGCCGCAGGCATCGTCGACAATGACTGGATCGAGGCTTTCAACACCAACGGCGCGCTGGTAGCGCGTGCGGTGGTCTCGCAACGCGTCAAGCCGGGCATGTGCATGATGTACCATGCCCAGGAGAAGATCGTGAACGTGCCTGGCTCCGAGCAGACCGGGCAGCGCGGCGGCATCCACAACTCGGTGACCCGGGTCGTGACCAAGCCGACGCACATGATCGGCGGCTACGCCCAGCAGTCCTACGGCTTCAACTATTACGGCACGGTTGGCGCCAACCGTGACGAGTTCGTCATCGTCAGGAAGATGTCGAAGATCGACTGGCTCGACACGCCGACGGCAGATCAGCCTGGTACCCCCCGTTTGGAGGCCGCAGAATGAAGATCCGTGCTCAAATCGCCATGGTGTTGAACCTCGACAAGTGCATCGGGTGTCACACCTGCAGCGTCACCTGCAAGAACGTGTGGACCAGCCGCGAAGGCATGGAATACGCGTGGTTCAACAACGTCGAGACCAAGCCGGGCATCGGTTATCCCAAGGATTGGGAAAACCAGGCACGCTGGAAGGGCGGCTGGAAACGCAAGCGTAACGGCAAGATCGAACCGCGCATCGGCGGCAAATGGCGCGTGCTGGCGAACATCTTCGCCAACCCGGACCTGCCCGAGATCGACGACTATTACGAGCCGTTCACCTTCGACTACGCACATCTGCAGCAGGCCAAGGAAATGCCGGCGATGCCGACCGCGCGGCCGCGATCGCTGGTGTCGGGCGAACGGATGGAAAAGATCGAATGGGGCCCGAATTGGGAGGAAATCCTCGGCGGCGAGTTCGCCAAGCGGTCGATGGATGCGAACTTCGAAGGCGTCCAGAAGGACATCTATGGGCAGTTCGAAAACACCTTCATGATGTACCTGCCGCGGCTGTGCGAGCACTGCCTCAACCCGGCTTGCGTCGCGGCGTGTCCGTCGGGCGCGATCTACAAGCGCGAGGAGGACGGCATCGTCCTGATCGACCAGGACAAGTGCCGCGGCTGGCGCATGTGCGTCTCCGGCTGCCCCTACAAGAAGATCTATTACAACTGGTCCTCCGGCAAATCCGAGAAGTGCATCTTCTGCTACCCGCGGATCGAGGCCGGCCAGCCGACGGTATGCTCGGAGACCTGCGTCGGACGCATCCGCTATCTCGGCGTGGTACTTTATGACGCGGACCGGATTGCGGAAGCCGCAAGCAAGCCCGACGAGCGCGATCTCTATCAGGCCCAGCTCGACGTCTTCCTCGATCCCAACGATCCCAAGGTCATCGCCGAGGCGGAGAGGCAGGGCATTCCGCATGCATGGCTCGAATCCGCCAAGGCCTCGCCGATCTGGAAGATGGCGATGGAATGGAAAGTCGCGTTCCCGCTGCATCCGGAATACCGCACGCTGCCGATGGTCTGGTACGTGCCGCCGCTGTCGCCGATCACTTCGGCCGCCTCCGCCGGCAAGATCGGGCTCGACGGTGAAATGCCTGATGTGAAATCACTGCGCATCCCCATGAAGTATCTCGCCAACCTGCTCACTGCGGGCGACGAGAAACCGGTGACGCTGGCGCTGGAACGGATGCTGGCGATGCGTTCCTACATGCGGGCCAAGACCATCGACGGCGTCGTCGACGAGGTGATTGCCAAGCGGGTCGGGCTCACGCCGGCACAGATCGACGAGATGTACCAGATCATGGCGATCGCCAATTACGAGGACCGGTTCGTGATTCCGACCGCGCACCGCGAACTCGGCGCCGACGCCTACGACATGCGCGGCTCCTGCGGCTTCACCTTCGGCAACGGCTGTTCCGGCGGCGAAAGCGAAACCAATTTGTTCGGCTCGCCGCGCAAGGCCAAGAACCCGATGGAGATCGCGTGATGAAGACGTTCAAGGTCCTGTCGGCTCTGCTCAGCTACCCGACGGAGGGGCTGATCGATGCGGCGTCCGAGTTCCCGGCGATCCTGGACGCCGAGAAGTTGGTACCGGCGGCCTGTCGCGGTGCGCTCGACCTGCTGATCGAGGAAATCGCGGTCGGCGAGGTCTACGATCTGCAGGAGCGCTACGGCCTGCTGTTCGATCGCAGCAAGACGCTGGCGCTGCATCTGTTCGAGCACGTCCATGGCGAGAGCCGCGACCGCGGCCAGGCGATGGTCGACCTCAAGGCGATGTACGAGAAGGCCGACCTGTTTATCGCGGCCAACGAACTGCCCGACTACGTGCCGCTGTTTCTCGAATTTCTCTCGACGCAGCCGCTCGCCGAGGCGCGTGAATTGCTGGGCCAGACCGCCCATATTTTTGCAGCGCTTGCCGAGCGGCTCGAACGGCGGCAATCGAAATACAAGACTGTGTTCGATGCGCTGGTCGCGATCTCGGCGGCGGCCCCGTCGCGCGAGATTGTCGACGAATTGCTGAAAGGTATCGACCCCGATCCGATGGATCTCGAGGCGCTCGATGCCGCCTGGGAAGAGGAAGAAGTGCGGTTCGGTCCCGGTGCCCAAGGGCAGGGCGCCTGCGGCCACGAAGGCCTGATCGCAAAACTTCGCCACGCCAGACGCGCGGTCGATCCCGCGCCACGTCCGCAGTGAGGAGAGAGCCATGCAAGCGCTCAATTCAATCGTCTTTGGCTGGTATCCTTACCTTTGCCTGACCGTCTTCCTGTTCGGCAGCCTGTTCCGGTTCGACCGCGAGCAATATACGTGGCGGACCGGATCCAGCCAGTTGCTGCGGCGTCGGCAACTGACATGGGGTTCCAACCTGTTCCACGTCGGCATTCTCTTCATCTTTCTCGGCCATTTCGTCGGCCTGCTGACGCCGATCTGGGTGTTCGACTGGCTGGGCGTCTCGCATGGCTTCAAGCAGATGCTGGCGATCGTGGCCGGCGGGCTCGCCGGTTTGATGTGCCTGGTCGGCATTGCGCTATTGACGCATCGCCGCCTGTTCGACCCACGCATCCGCGCCAACTCCTCGTTCGGCGATACCGCGATCCTGCTGCTGCTGTTCGCGCAACTACTGCTCGGGCTTGCGAGTATTCCGGTCTCGATGGGCCACCCCGACGGCCATGAGATGGTGAAGTTCATGGATTGGGCGCAGGGCATCCTGACGCTGCAGCCCGGCGTCGCCGTCAACATTCTGGACGTGCACCCGATCTTCAAGGCCCACCTTGTGCTCGGCATGACGCTCTTCCTCGTCTTCCCGTTCACGCGGCTGGTTCACATCTGGAGCGCGCCGGTCTGGTATCTCGGCCGCCGTGGCTATCAGGTCGTCCGCAGCCGCGACGGCCGCATGGCCCGTCCCATTCAACCGGCGGAGTAGGTCATGGATTGCTCACTGACGAATACGCTGCCCAAGCCCCGGACCATCAGCGTCAACGGCAAGGTCATTCCGCGCGAGGTGATCGCCCGCGAGGTGCAGAACCACCCTGCGGAAAAGCCGATCCTGGCGTGGCAGGCGGCGGCCCGGGCGCTGGTCGTGCGCGAACTCCTGCTGCAGGAATCGGCCCGGCTCGGAATCGAGGCGGAGCCGCTTTGCGATGCCGAAGGGCGCTCCGAGACCGACGAGGAAGCGGCGATGCGGGCGCTGATCGAGCGCGAGGTCGTAACGCCGGAGCCGGACGAGGCGGCGTGCCTGCGGTTCTACGAACAGAACCGCCAGCGCTTTCGTTCGGGAGACCTGTATGAAGCCGCGCATATCCTGATCGCCTCGCGTCCCGACGACGTCGCGGCGCGCACTGAGGCCCGCCTGGCGGCCGAGAATATTCTGGCCGCCATCCGCTCCGATCCGGCTTTGTTTGCCGAATTCGCCCGCAGTCATTCGGCTTGCAAGACTTCGGCGCAGGAGGGCGGTCGGCTCGGTCAGTTGACGCGCGGCCAGACGGTTGCGGAGTTCGAGGCTGCGCTGGAGCGGATGCGTCCCGGCGAATTCGCCATCGCTGAAACCCGCTATGGCTTCCATGTCATCCGGCTCGATCAGCATGCGCCTGGGCAGGTGCTGCCGTTCGAACTCGCCCGCGACCGCATTGCGGACTATCTCACGACCAGCGTCCAGCATCGCGCGTTGGCGCAATACGTCTCGGTGCTGGCCGGCCGGGCAGATATTTCGGGCGTCACGCTTGCCGCGGCGGCGTCGCCGCTGTTGCAGTAGGAGTTGAAGATGCAACTTGGCGACATCATCCGCAGCTTCAGCGAGGACGCGTCCGCCAGCGAGGCGCTGCTTGCCTGCAACGACATCGTGCTGTTCGCCCGCGTCGGCGAGGCCGCTACCCGTTATGAGGAAACCGTCGGCGAGTACGCCTCCGGCGCCGTCCGGCGCTTTGCCAATCTCGCCGGCAGCGAGGACTGGCTCGGCCTGATGAATGTCGTCGAGCGTACCGACGATCCCGGCACCGGCTGCCTCGTTTACATGGTCAACTGGTCGCTGAAAAAGGACGAGGCGCCGGAGCCGTCCGCCCATGCCGGCTGCACTTGTGGCGGTGGAGGAGGCTGCTCGTGAGTTCGCCCCCTTTGACCTCCGATGCGATCGGCTCTGGATTGTGATGCGCCATGATCGACGAGCTGTTCGACCGTAACGTGGCCTGGGCGACGGGAAAGACCCGCAGCGATCCCGATTACTTTCGCCGTCTCGCCGAGCAGCAGGCGCCGCGCTATCTCTGGCTCGGCTGTTCGGACAGCCGTGTTCCCGCCAACGACATCGTCGGCCTCGATCCCGGCGAAGTGTTCGTGCACCGCAATGTCGGCAACGTCGTTCACACCGGCGACATGAATTTGCTGTCGGTGCTGGAATTCGCGGTCGAGACACTGCAGGTGAAGCACGTCATCGTCTGCGGCCATTATGGCTGCGGCGGCATCCGCAGGGCCTTCGAGCCGCCTGGCGGAGGTAGTCTGGTCGATCACTGGCTGGCGCCGGTGCGGGAAATGTGCCGG
This sequence comes from Bradyrhizobium sp. AUGA SZCCT0283, assembly GCF_018130385.1. Lineage (GTDB taxonomy): Bacteria > Pseudomonadota > Alphaproteobacteria > Rhizobiales > Xanthobacteraceae > Bradyrhizobium. The sequence goes on from NZ_JAFCLU010000019.1 coordinate 90,761, forward strand.
CGATGCGCGCCCGATCTGGCGCAGCTTCCGAATGAAGCGGCCAGAATGGACCGCGCCTGCGAATTGAATGTCGAACTGCAGCTACGGCGGATCGCTGCCACGCCGATTTTGCGCGGCGCCTGGCAGCGCCAGCAATCCATCACGGTTCACGGCTGGATCTATGGTCTGGGTGACGGACTGTTGCGCGATCTCGGGCTGAAGCTGTCGTCGCTGGACGATGCCGAGACGCTCGACGGGGAAGACAATTATGCGGGGCTCGCCGAGCCAATCACCATGGTTCGCCGCCACGCCGAGGAAGCCTTCGCGGGGCTCTCGATGCTGGAGCCGCAGCTATTGGAGGAGGGCTGAGATGCCGGACAATCTGCTGGCGCGAATTGGCGTGCTGACGATATCCGATCGGGCCAGCCGCGGCGAATATGAGGATATCAGCGGCAAGGCGATCAACGATTTCCTTGGCCGGGCGGTGCGGTCGAACTGGGTAGCGGTTGTCAGGATCGTTCCTGATGGCATCGACAGCGTGGCGCAGGCGCTGATCGAAATGGTCGAGCGTGAGGATTGCGACCTGATCCTGACAACCGGTGGCACCGGGCCGGCGCCGCGGGACCTGACGCCGGAAGCAACGCGGATGGTCATCACGCGCGAGCTGGAGGGTTTTGGCGAACTGATGCGCCGGATCAGCCTCGAACAGGTGCCGACCGCCATTCTCTCCCGGCAGACTGCCGGAACGCGCGGAAAGTGCCTGATCGTCAATCTGCCGGGGCGCCCCTCTGCCATCGATGTCTGCCTGAACGCGGTATTTCCCGCAATTCCCTACTGCCTCGATCTGATCGGGGCGCGACGAATAGAGGTCAATCCAGATGTATGCACAGCATTCCGTCCCGCCGCATAGCGCAGCCGTGCGGCCGCAACAGGCCCTGGTGGCGATCGTGTACGCCAACGAGGCCTATCCGCAATCAACCTTCGAACGCATCGTTGCGGACGGCCGCCACCGCGGGCTCAGGGTAGCCGGCGTGCTGCAACACCCGGTCTGCTCAGACGCGGCCGGTCATTGCGATGTCGCGCTGGAAGAGCTCACCACAGGACTGCGAACGGATCTGTTCGAAGATCGCGGCCCCGGTGCCAGCGGATGCCGGCTCGACGAGGCGGCGCTCGCGGAAGTGAACGGGCAGGTGGCGCGTTCGCTCGATGCCGACCCGGATCTCCTGGTCCTCAACAAGTTCGGCAAGGTGGAGGCCGAAGGCCGCGGGCTGCTTGACCTGGTGGCGATGGCGGTCGATCGCGGCATTCCCGTCGTGATCGGGGTTCCGATCCGAAACCTCGAACCCTGGCGCGACTTCGCCGGCGGCATGTCGGTCGAATTCACCGATGATCCGTCGGAGGTCGCGGACTGGCTCAACAGAACCTTTCCTGTTGCGATAGCGCAAAGTCCTGAGCCGGCCGCCTGTTAGACAGAGGTTGCATCCATCGAACAGACCTTGCGGAGGCGAAATGCCAGCGTTGCTGCAAACAGAAATCGACGCCTGCCTTCCGTCTGCAAGCATGGACCTTGTTTCAGTGCAACAGGCGCTTGCCATCGGTTTGGCCGAGGCGCGGCCCATCGCCGAGACCGAGCTGGTCGATCTCTCAGCCGTAGCGGGGCGGATTCTTGCCCAGCCAGTCAAGGCAGATGAGCCGCTGCCGCGGTTCGATTACAGCGCGATGGACGGCTATGCTGTCGACGCGGACGGCTTGGCCACAGAATTTCCAGCCCGGTTGAAGGTGGCCGGCAGCATCGCTGCGCGGCGCACCGTCGGGAAGCCGGTGCTGCAGGACGGTTGCGCCTTTCGCATCCTGACGGGTGCGCCGATCCCCGCCGGCGCCAATGCCGTCATCGCCCAGGAAGATGTCCGGCGGGAGGGCGACCGTATCGTTCTCTCCCATGCGCCGCGAGCGGGCGACAACATTCGAAGGCGGGGCGAGGACGTCCGGCCGGGCGACAGCCTGATCGAGGCGGGCACGGAGATGGGACCGCTGCAGGCAGGCGTCGCCGCGGCCAGCGGCTATCCCGGCGTTCGCGTATTCCGCAGGCTTCGCGTAGCGATGTTCACGACCGGATCCGAGCTTCGGCAGCCCGGCGAAAACCTCCTGGCCGGCGAGATCTACGATGCCAACCGTTTCGTCCTGCGCGGCCTGCTCGCAAAGCCATGGATCGAGATCATCGATCTCGGAAGTATCATCGATAAGCCGTCGAGGTTGCGGGCCGTTTTCCAGACGGCAGCGGCGCGCGCCGACATGATCATCAGTGCCGGCGGTGTATCCGTGGGCGACGAAGACCACGTCGTGGATGCGTTCCAGCGCTGCGGCGGCAGGCTGTGGATTCGCAAGGTCGCTATCAAGCCGGGCAAGCCGCTCGTCCTCGGCAAAATGGCTGGCGCCACCTATATCGGACTGCCCGGCAATCCCGGCGCACTGTTCACGACGTTCAAGGTCATTATCGATGAGATTCTGGCAGCTCGCGCTGGGATCAGGCCTGCCGCAGGCAGCGAGTGCGCAGCCATCGCGAATTTCGACTGGAGGGGACGGCCGGGCCGCTCAACCTATCTGCCCGCCGTTCTGGCGGGTGAAGTGCATGGCCTGCCATTAATCGAGCTGTTGCCGGGCGCCAATTCCGGCAAGCTGCATCAGCTTAGCCTCGCCGGTGGTTTCGTCGTCGTCGCCCCGGAGCTGGAATCCATCGAACGCGGCGCGCAGATACGCTGGCGGCCGTTTGCGAGATAGGAGTTGTGGTCACCGCGCCTGAGAACGAGCGCGGCGAAATAGCCGGTGCGCAGGCGCGCGAGCCGGCCTCGGTTCACGCCGCGGTCAGTTCATCACGCGACGCGGTTCCATGTGTGCTTGCAGGGTGCGGGGGAATGGCCCGCCGGATGTTCCAACTCGTGATGGCCGCTCAGGTGCATGACCTCGACGCAATCGGCGTTCAGGCGTTCGTTATCGACCAACCGTTCCGCCAACACCAGCGCCTGGGATGGCCCGACTGATTGAACGTCGATCTGACGCTGCAGGCACTTGAAGCTGTGGCCATCGGAATTACAAAGATCCTTGTAGAAGGAGACGCGATAATTGTTCATCTTGCCCTCCCGTCCTTCCTGTATCCTTGTCGCCTAGTCTACTCTCAGGCGTCCATGTCTGCCAGCCGCTGCCGGTTGCGCAGCACGATTTGACGGGCACTCGAAAACACCAGAACGCCCTGGTCGCTGAGCTGTGAAAGCGCCCGCGAAACGGTTTCCAGCGTCAGGCCGAGATAGTCGCCGATGTCGCGGCGGCACATCGGCAGGGCCATCATACCGGCCCTGGCGAGGCGACGGTCCATTTCCAGCAGGAAAGTCGCAACTTTTTCCATCGCGGTCTTGCGGCCCAGAAGCAACATGTGGTCTTCGGCGTGCCGGAGGTCGCCTGCAGTCATGGTCCAGAGGTTGTGGGCGACCTGGACATTCGATCCGGCGGCGGCTTCCAGGCTGCGGCGCTTCACCAGGCGGACCGTGGTGTCGGCGATCGCTTCAGCCGTCAGGCGATGGCTCGAACCGGCATCGAGGCCGAACACGTCGCCGGGCAAATGGAACGCGCCGATCTGGCGCCGTCCGTCGTTGAGGAGCTTGTAGGTGCGAACTGCGCCGCGGATCACCTGATAGACATATTCGGAAGGCTCGCCCTCGCCGTAAATTTCCTCATCCTTCCGGTAGGAAAACTCGGTGGCAATCACGCCCGCGCAGGTCGCGATCATGCTGAACTGGTCGACGGCCGGAACACTCTGGGCGCGTGGGGTGGGGAAAACCTTGGCTGCCGGGACTGTCTGGGTGGTGATCGTCTGGGTGAGCATTTTGCCATCTCCTCGATGCGGGATGGCTTTGGTGTAACTGGGATTTTTGCTGCCCGATATTTGGGTCGATATCCTAAGGGCAGGCCCCTACGGGGTTTTACGGAGGCTGGCCTTTCAGGGCTGGCCTGCCGCGCTCGGCGCATCGATCGCCTTCCGAACGCAGTCGATCAGGCTGTCCTCGAGGTTAGGCTTCAAAAGCACCTGGTGCACTCCAGCCAAGCTTGCTTTGGCCGAGATGCTCGCGTCAGGATAACCCGTGATCAGAATGATAGGGGTGGAGACCTGGAGCCTTCGCAGACGATGGGCCAGTTCCAGGCCATCGAGTTCCGCCATCTTGTAGTCAACGACAAGACAATCCGCGCGGTTTCGGGTGGAAGATCCCAGCAGCGCGACCCCGCTGCGGAACGTGCGGACGTCGAATCCTTCGGTTTCCAGCAGAAATCGCAAAGATGTCCGGACGTCGTAATCGTCATCGACGACATAAATCATCGATTTCCTGGGCGGAAGGTTGACGCTGGCTTCACCGCTGGCGCTGGTTCGGGTGTCGGTCATGTTGACAAAATAGACATTTTGCCAAGACCCGAATTGACTTGGCTCAATCTTCGACGATGCCGGCCCTGATCGCAAACCGCACCAGCTCGGAAAGGTTGCCGGCCTGCATCTTGGTCATCACATTCGCCCGATAGACCTCCACCGTGCGCGGGCTGATATCGTATTCTCGGGCGATCGCCTTGTTCGATTGCCCCGTCACCAGCCCCTGCATCACCTGGCGTTCGCGCTGGGTAAGGCTGGCGACGCGGGCAGCCATATCGGCCGACAACGCCTCGCTTTTCGAACCGCTCTGGCTCTCCGAGAGCGCAGTCTGGATCATGCCGATCAGCCGGTCATCCTCGAACGGCTTCTCGAGAAAATCGAGCGCCCCAAGCTTCATCGCCTCGACGGCGAGGGGTACGTCGCCATGGCCGGTCATGACGATGACCGGAAGCTTTCGCGGGCCGGAACTCAACTGACGCAGCAGCTCCATGCCGTCGATGCCCGGCATGCGTACGTCCGTGACCACGCAGCCGACCTCCAGGTTCGGAAGCTCGTTCAGAAAAGCTAGCGCGGAATCGAAAAGACGCACGTCGAAGCCGGCCGAGCCCAGCAGGAAATCCAGCGAATCACGCATCGCCGGATCGTCGTCAATGACATAAACTTTAGCGCTCGGCGGCATCGGTCATATCCCTGGCGTGCGCCGCGGTCAGCGTGAAACGGAACGTTGCGCCACCGGACCTGTTGGTTTCGGCCCACATCCGGCCGCCGTGACTTTCGATGATGGTGCGGCTGATGGAAAGGCCGACGCCCATGCCGGTCTCCTTCGTCGTGAAAAAGGGCTGGAACAGGTTCACAAGCGCATCGCCTGCGAAGCCGGACCCGGTATCGGAAACGGCAATTTCGATCATATCGTCTGCGGCCTTGGTGTTTGAGGCAATCAGCTCACGGTGCGTCGAGGCAGCCATCGCTTCCAGCGCATTGCGGAACAGGTTGACCAGGACCTGCTGAATCTGGACCCTGTCGGCAAGTACCAGATCGCACGTCGGGTCCAGGTTGAAGCGCAGAAACACGCCCTGTTCGCGGGCGCCGGTGAGCCCGAGTGCGCCGGCCTCTTCGATCATCTTTGAAAGACTTTCGACACGCTTCTCGGACGCGTCGCGGGCGACGAAGTCGCGCAATCGCCTGATGATGTCGCCGGCGCGAATCGCCTGTTCGGCGGCGCGATCGAGTGCCGCTTCGATCTTGGGCGCGTTGGCGTCGGTGCTGCCCGCCAAAAGGCGGCGCGATCCCTTCATGTAATTACTGATGGCCGATAGCGGCTGATTGAGTTCGTGGGCCAGGGCGGAAGCCATCTCGCCCATCGCGCTCAGACGCGAAACGTGGACCAGTTCGGATTGCAGTTCCTGCAGCCGTGCCTGGGTCTGTTGCTGCTCGGTGAGATCGCGGACGAAGCCGGTAAAGAAGGGCTTTCCCCCCGAATGCATCTCGCCGATGGTGAGATGCATCGGAAACGTCGTGCCGTCCTTGCGCATGCCGGTGACGATACGCCCGATGCCGATGATGCGCCGTTCGCCCGTCCTCAGGTAGCGCGCGAGATAGCCGTCGTGGCGGCTGCGATCCGGCTCCGGCATCAGCGTGCTGATGTTCTTTCCGATCGCCTCGGGTTCGCTGTAGCCGAACTGACGCTCGGCGGCGCTGGAGAAGAACTGCATGATACCATGCTCGTCGATCACGATCATCGCATCCGGGATCGTATCCAGGATCGAACGAAAGTGCCTCTCGCTGGTCCTGACCTCGTCCTCGAGACCTTTCTCGCGGTTGATGTCGATCATGACGCCGCTGAGCCGGGCAGGCGCGCCATCGGGACCATTGATGGTGGTGCCAACCGCGCGTACCCAGTGACCCTGATCCGAATCCCGGTGCACCCGGTACTGGACGTCGAAATTGCACCCGGTATCGATCGACTCTTGCACGGCTCTTGCCGCGCGATCGCGATCCTGCACATCGAGCAGGGAAAGAAACACGTCGTAGTCTACAGGCGCATCCGATTCGACGCCGAAGAGCTTCCGGGTGGCGGTAGACCAGCTCAACTTCCGGGTCGACAGCTCAAGATCCCAGGCGCCGACGCCCGATCCCTCGGCGCCACTGCGCGCGTTCTGGTCGAGCGGATCTTGATCTCGAAAGGGACGGTCGGGGTCGATCATGCTTCGCTTTCTAGGCTGCTCTTGCTTATCAGATACCGCATTAAATCGAGCGTGTGAAATAGCAGCGAGCCAAAATTAAAAATGACATGTATCCAATTGATATAAAATGAATTTTTTCAGAATTGCCGGCCCCAACTCCTGCACAGTGCTCGATTGCAGATGCCTGGAAGAGCCGAGGGAGATTCTTGATCTAGGTCAGCTTCAAACCGGAGCGGAGCTCTAGGATGTTGGTATGTGGCCAAGGCCATACGGCATTTCGTCCCAAGGCATGGAGCAGGTTATGGACTACAAAACCGTCATGGTCGGTCTGGCGCTGGACCGGCCCAACGATGCCTGCCTCCGGGTGGCCGGAGATATCGCCGAACGATTCGGGGCACGAATCATCGGCGTTGCCGCCTCGGACCTCAGGCCGCCAATGTATTTCGCGGAAGGCGATTTTGCGCAAAAGCTCCTCGATGAGGAGGCTTCCGCCATCCAGAAACGACTGTCGGAGCTCGAAGCCGAGTTTCGGGCTTCGGTCGAGAAGCGCGCGACAGCGGTAGAGTGGCGTTCCGCCCGGACGTTCCCGGTGCCCTACATGCTGCAGCAGGTGAGGGCCGCCGATATCCTTGTGATCGGCGCCCGCTCGGAGACCCTGGTGGATCCCAACGCGGCTCCCGATCCGAGCGATCTGGTGATGCAGGCCGGCCGGCCGCTTGTCGTCGTGCCGCCCGCGGTACAGTGGCTCGACCTGAGAAGCGCTCTGATCGCCTGGAAGGATGTGCGGGAAGCGCGCCGGGCCGTGTTCGACGCGTTACCGCTCCTGGCTGCCGCAAAGGAAGTCACGATTGTGGAAATTCCCGAGCAGGACGGTCGTCGCGCGGATGCGCTCTCGCATGTTGCGGACGTGGCGGCGTGGCTGCGTGGCCACGGCATCGCGACGAACACCGTCGTTCCCGAAGAGGCCGGCGGCGTGATCGAACAGATCGAGAAGATTGCTGCCAATGTGGGAGCGGGCGTCGTGATTGCGGGTGCCTACGGCCACTCGCGATTCCGCGAATGGGTGCTCAGCGGCGTTACGCGCCACCTTGCAACTGAATCGCGCCGCTGCGCGTTCCTGTCCCGTTAGAGATTTACAATGGCGAGGAACTCCCGTGCATAAATTTCTCGAAGCGACCGCCGGGCAATACATGACGCGCAAGGTGAAGACGGTTGCGCGCGACACCACCATGCGCGAATTGCACGAGATGTTCGAGGCAGATGATTTCAACTGCTATCCGGTGCGCGAAGGCGACGACATCGTCGGCGTCGTGAGCAATTTCGACTTCCTGAAATGCTTTGCGTTTAACCCCGGCCGCATGGTGCCAGCCTATGACGATTTGCTGTCGCGGATGGTGGCGGATGTGATGACGCCGGAATTCATCTATGTCGATCCGGCAACGAAACTGACCCGCGTCCTGCAGCTGATGGTCGACCACCGGATGAAGAGCGTCCCGGTACTGGACGTCGAACAGCGCCTGGTCGGGATCATCGCGCGGGAGGACATCATGCGCGCATTGACAGAGAGCGCGCGCGGATAATTCGCCCCGCGCGCTGGAAGTGCCGGCGCGCGCCTAATCGGCTTTCGCCATCTCGACGTCTTCGGGCGATTCCAGATACATCCCCGACATGGTGTCTATCCAGCACAGATGGTCGTGAACCTTCCTGACGCCGGCGATGTTCTCCGCAGCCACCACAGCCGCCTGCCGCGAACCTTCGTCGGTGATCACGCCGCTGAGATGGACAATGCCGTCGCGCACGATGACATTGAGCCCGAACGGGCTCCAGTCGTTCTTGTCGATCGCGGCGATGATGCGGCTGCGAATGTGGTCGTCGTCGGCCGTCGGATCGGGGATTTCGCGGGCGAGGCTTGCGACCGCCTGCAGCAGATTGGCGCGCGACACAATCCCGACCAGCTTGTCGCCGCGCATCACCGGCAACCGCTTGACGCCATTGGTCTCCATCGACGTCACGATCTGTTCGAGGGTTGCATCTTCGGCGACGGTGATCGGATCGGCGGTCATGACCTCCGAAACCTTGCGGCCATGTTCATGAACATAGTCGGTCGCGGTCACGCCGGCGCCGAGCAAGAATTTGAGCCAGCGGCCACGCTTGCGCTGCGTGCCGATTTCGCTGCGACGAATGAAATCGCCTTCCGAGACGATGCCGACCAGCTTGCCGGCCGCATCGACCACCGGGAGCCCACTGACATGCTGTCGCAGCATGACATTGGCCGCTTCGAGGATGGTGGCGTCCGGTGCGACGGTGGCGACAGAACGTGTCATGATCTGATGGGCACGCATGGCGATCTCCTGTTTTATGTCCTGAAGGAGCGACGGAGCGCTGCGGGCTGATGCGGCGCTCCGTCTGTTCCGCTCACGCGGCCGATTTGATATCGATCTGCTTGGTCTGCTTGGGCGCCGGCTTCGGCACGGTGACCTTCAGCACGCCATTGGCGATCTCGGCCGAAATGTCCTCGACCTTCACGCCGGAAGGGAGCTCGACCGACCGCGAGAACGAGCCATAGCTGCGCTCGACGAGATGGTAGTCCTTGTTCTTCTCCTCGCGTTCGTTCTTCTTCTCGCCACGGATGGTGAGGAGATTGTCGGTAACGTTGAGCTCGACATCCTTCTTCTCCAATCCCGGGAGCTCGGCGGTAATTTCGATCACCTTGTCGGTCTCGCTGATGTCCATGCTTGGCATCGTCGCGGTGGCGAAGCCGGGAATATTGCGCGTGACGCCCTCGAACAACCGGTCGATTTCCTGCTGCAGGAACGAGAACGGGTTGGCTTCGCGCCGGGTGACAGCACCCTGGGTTCCAACCGGGATCACGGATTTGGTATTCATGTGTACCTCCTGGTTAAAGCCGTACTGGCTGGTACATGCTAGAAGGAGGCGAACCGTGGCCCTTTGACGGGGATCAAACTTCGGCCGGGTCGTTGCAGATAGGTTGCGCACGCTTGCGTGAGGATGACAGACGAGATGCACGCCATGGTCCTGTCGGCGCCCGGCGCGCCGCTCCGGTTCGAGCTGCGGGAGGATCCGGTCCCCGGGCCCGGCGATGTGCGCATCAAGGTCGGTGCCTGCGGCGTGTGCCGGACCGATCTGCATGTCGTGGATGGAGAATTGCCTGATATCGCCTATCCAATCGTTCCTGGCCACGAGGTGGTCGGCCGGGTGGACGCGCTTGGGCCCGGTGTGACCTCTCTTCGTGTTGGCGAGCGGATCGGCGTTCCCTGGTTGGGCTATACTTGCGGCGAATGCTCCTATTGCCGGAGCGGGCGGGAAAACCTCTGCGACCGGCCGCGGTTCACCGGTTACACGCGCGACGGCGGCTTTGCCTCGCATCTCGTCGCGGACGCCCGCTACTGCTTTCCGCTCGGCGAGGCCGGCGACGATGTCGCCATCGCGCCTCTGCTTTGCGCGGGCCTGATCGGCTGGCGCTCGCTGGCGATGGCGGGTGATGGAAAGCATCTCGGCATCTTCGGCTTCGGTGCGGCCGGCCATATCATCGCGCAGGTAGCCCGCTGGCAGGGGCGCTCGGTCTATGCGTTTACCCGCGCGGGCGATGTCGAGGCGCAGGGTCTTGCAAAATCGCTTGGCGCGGAGTGGGCCGGGTCATCGGAGGATCAGCCCCCCGCGCCGCTCGATGCCGCGATTATTTTCGCGCCGGTAGGCGATCTCGTTCCGCTGGCGTTGCGCGCGGTGCGGAAGGGCGGCCGCGTGGTGTGCGCCGGCATTCACATGTCAGACATTCCATCGTTCCCTTACCATATCCTGTGGGAGGAACGGCAGTTGCTTTCGGTCGCCAATCTGACGCGCGGCGACGGGATCGCGTTTTTCAAGATTGCGGCGCAAGCCGGCATCCGGACGCACACCAGCGTGTTTCCGTTGCGGGAAGCAAACGAAGTTCTCTCGAGACTGCGCGCCGGGCAGATCACCGGCGCCGCCGTGCTGCTGCCATGACGGTTCGACCGCCCGCTGCCACAGCCGTAGCCGAGGCCAACCTGCAGCAGCAGGTGCTCGACTTCCTCGATGGTTCCAGTTTCGGTCCGGCCGGGGGCGGCAAGCGGATCGACACCCATGCCTCCATGGTTTTTCTCGGCGCCGACCGGGCATTGAAGATCAAGCGGGCCGTGCGCTTGCCGTTCCTCGACTATTCGACATTGGAGAAGCGCAAGCGTGCCTGCGAGGAAGAACTGAAGGTCAACGCTGGCAACGCGCCCGAGCTCTACCGGCGTGTTGTCGCCGTCACGCGCAATTCCGATGGCGCCTTCGAAATCGACGGCACCGGTACTCCCGTCGAATGGGCCGTCGAAATGACGCGGTTCGACGAACAGCAGTCGCTCGATCGTGTCGCGGCATCGAAGCCGGTCGATCCATCGCTTGCGACGGCCGTGGCCGATGCGATTCTGCAATCCCACGACAGGGCGCCGCGCGCGGACGGTGAGAGCTGGCTAGCCTCCCTTCTGCCCATCATCGAACGCAATACCGCAAAATTTCGCACCGTGCGCGGACTTGATGCCGTTGCCGTCAATCGACTCGATGCCGCCGGCCGCAATTCTGCGACGACATTGCAACCGCTACTCAGACAGCGCGCCGGGCAAGGGTTCGTGCGCCGTTGCCACGGCGATCTGCACCTCGCCAATATTGCCTTGGTGGATGGCCGGCCGCTGCTGTTCGATGCCATCGAATTCGATCCCGTCATCGCCACGACGGATGTGCTCTATGATCTCGCCTTTACGCTGATGGATCTGGTCCACTTCAATCAGGATGCGGCGGCTGGTACGGTGTTCAATCGCTACCTTGCGGGGGCAGGGGATGAAGGTCTCGACGGCCTCCGCCTGCTGCCGCTGTTTCTGTCGGTGCGGGCGGCAATCCGCGCGCACGTGCTGTTCATGAAGAGCGAACAGGCCGGAGGGAACGACGAGGTTTGGCGGGAGGCCAAACGCTACTTCGATCTGGCGGGACGCCTCATCGCGCCCAAGCCGCCGCTGCTGGTGGCGATTGGTGGCCTGTCGGGGACGGGAAAATCGGTGCTGGCGCGCGGCCTCGCGGGTCTGATCGAGCCTCCGCCCGGCGCGGTCATTATCCGCTCGGATGTCGTCCGCAAGCAGCTGTTCGGCGCCAGTGAAACCACCGCTCTGCCGGAATCCGCCTATCGGCCCGATATCGCGACACGCGTCTATGGTGAGCTTGCCGGTACCGCGCAGCGTGTCCTCGCGCAGGGCTGCTCGGTCGTGCTCGATGCCGCTTATCTGCAGGAAGCGGAACGGACGGAAATCGCGGGCCTCGCGGCCATGCACGGCGTACGCTTCGTCGGCCTGTTCCTGACGGCCGATCTCGCGACACGGCTGGCGCGGATCGAGCAGCGCAGGGGCGATGCGTCCGATGCAACACGGGATGTTGCCCTGAAGCAGGAGACTTTCGCGATCGGCGCGGTAGACTGGCATATGATCGACGCCTCGGGGACACCGGAGCAATCGCTGCGCAGCGCCTGTGCTTCGTTGCTCGCGCGGGCAGAGGGTGTGAGCTGACGATGGCGACTCGCCCAGCCAGAACATCCAGCCGGCGCAAAGCCCCCGTGGCGGCAGCTCCCGATTGTGCAACTGCATTCCAGAAAATTGCGCTCGACTGCGTTGCGGCGATCAAGGCCCATCACACGAGCGCGTGCGCCGGCGATGCCGAGGCCGTGCATCAGATCCGGGTCGCGATCACGCGGTTGCGCGCCGCCGTGGCGTTCTTTGCGTCGATCGTGGTCGATGCGAAGTGGCTGCGTCTGAGGAAGGAAATCGCCTGGCTGAACGGCTCGCTCGGCGCCGCGCGCGACAGCGATGTCGTCGTGGAATATGCGCGCCGCAAGCGATACCGCGCATGGGGTCAGCGCATGATCGGTAAGCAGCTCGATGAGAGCCAGACGCAGGATCACCGGCGCCTGGTTCGCTGCCTGCGCTCGGTCCGGACGCAGCGCCTGATCGTGGCAATGGCAGCCTGGATCAGGCAAGGGCCGTGGCTGGAGCGCCATAAGCGGCGCGAGGACGCGGAGGCTCTGCAATCCTACTGCGCGCGCGAGCTCAACCGCTGGCACGAACGGCTGGTCCGCAAAGGACGGCACCTGAAGACTTTGGGTGCGTCACGCCGTCACCGGCTGCGGATCAAGGCCAAACATTTCCGCTACATGCTTGAAGCGCTTACCGAAACTGTCGACTTTGGGGGCCGGAACGAATGGCGTCACCTGCACCGGCCGGCAAAACGGCTGCAGCGCGTATTGGGCGACATGCGCGATCTCGAGCGCTTCGCCGGCTCTGCTGGCGGATCGCCGCAGGCCGAGAATATTAAGCGGGGCAGGAAGCATCCGCCGGGCTATCGCCGTCAAAGGGAAAAGCTGCTCAGCGCCGCCATTGCGGCTCATCGCGACCTCAAGCACGCCGGAGCCTGCTGACGTCGCCGTCCGCGCTGCCGCTCGACATCGTCCGAGCTTGATGTGGGTCAACTTCGGCCACCCGCCCGTCGGTTAGCTTTCATATCAGCAACGAGGCCGAAAGCCTCGCAAATCTGTGGGAGAGTGGCGATGTTCAGGAACATTCTGGTTCATATTCCCTCCGAGCGTCCGGTCAGGCCGGTGATTGACGTCGCCGTCGCGCTGACCATTGCGCGCCGGTCGCATCTCGATGCTGTAGCCCTCGGCTACGAATCGATGAGTGCCGCCGGAATGATCGTCGAGGGCGGTGGCGCCGCCGTTGCCGCCGTGATGGGGGCTGAACAGGAGCGCGCCCAGGAAAGGGCCGACGCTGCGATCGCCGTGTTCGAGATCGAAGCCAAGCTCGCCAAAATCGCCTACGGCACCAGGACCTTCGCGGCGATCCCCGCCGAGGCCGGACAGACCATCGGCGCGCTTGCCCGGCTGTACGACATGACGATCGTGCTGCAGCCGGAAACCTCGAAGGCGAGCTACGACAACGAGATTCCGCAGCAGATCCTGTTCAATTCCGGCGGGCCGATGCTGATGGTTCCCTATATCCACAAGGGACCGCTCGACGCCCACCATGTCGGCATCGCCTGGGACGGCAGCCGCCTCGCGGCCCGCGCGGTGCGCGATGCAATGCCGTTTCTGATGGGCGCCAAGGCCGTGACCGTGATTGCGGTCAATGAGGAGGCGGGTGAAGCCTCGTCGGACCAGCTTGCCGTGCATCTGCGACGGCGCGGCATTGCGGCCCGGGTGCAGCGGCTGACAGCGGATCGCGGCGACGTTCAGGGTGCTATCCTGTCGATCGCGGCCGAAAGCAATATGGGCCTCCTGGTGATGGGGGGATACGGCCATTCGCGATTGCAGGAGCGAATTCTGGGCGGCGTCACCCGCAGCATGTTCGACTGCATGACCGTACCGGTGCTGATGTCGCACTGACCTTGGCAGGGGATGTGACCATTCGTCCCGGCGAGTTCCTTGCTTGTAGTTCTTTGGCTGCGGCTGCGGTCGCAATGACGACAGTTTGATGCACCTCAATGTTCGGCCCGACGCCGGTCAATATCGTTTCCGTGGAAATTCAGAAATCGGAGATTGTCATGTCAGAGCTGTCTGAGCGGGTCACTTCCGGTTCCTCCCCGGCCGTCGCAGATGCGGAAGCGGAAGCCACCAAACTGAACCAAGGCGCGCTGGAGTTCATGCTTGGCGCGCAGAAAATGATGTTCGAGGAACTGGTGTTCCTCGGCGACGAGATGCTGGAGCGAACGCGGACCGAAATGCGTCTGTTCACGGAGTTCGTCGCGAAAATGGCGGCCGCGCATTCCGTCAGGGACGTCAAGACGATGTGCCAGGAATGCGGCCAGCATCAGCTCGACTTCTTCCGCCGCGATTCCGAACGGCTGTTCAGGCATGGCGAGCGGATGATCGCAACCACGTCGAACCTGATCAGTGGCCGCACTGTGAACTGATCGGCCAGATAGCATGCACCAGAAATCGACCCTGCCGACGGCAGAAGTTACCGTCTTGCCGCTTCCCCCCCGTGTCGCGGACCGAGGCGAGGACCGGCAGTCGGCCGCGCCGATCGAACCGCAGATCTCACCGCTGGCCGAAGGCGCTGGCAGCGCCGAGACATATCAGGCCGACCGCGCCCTGCATGCCATGCTGGCACGCCTGACCGGCGGCATTTCGCCGGCCGCGTTGTTGCTGGCCTATACGGACTGGCTATCGCATCTGGCGTCGTCGCCGCAGCGGCAGATCGAGATCGCGCAGGAAGCCCTGGTCGACACCAAGCGCTTCTGCGAGGCCGCGCAGCGCTTCGTCTCGCCCGGACAGGGACCATGGTCGCTGATCAAGCCGAAGCCGCAGGACAAACGCTTCGGCCGGCCGGAGTGGGAACATCCGCCGTTCAATCTGATGGCGCAGGCCTTTCTGCTTGGCGAACAATGGTGGCACAACGCGACCACGGGTGTGCGTGGTGTCGCGAAGCAGAACGAGGCGATCGTCGAGTTCTCGGTCCGGCAGATGCTGGATGTGATGTCGCCTTCCAATTTTGCCGCGACCAATCCGGAAGTGCTGCGGAGAACATTCGAGAGCGGCGGCAACAATTTCGTGCGCGGCTGGCAAAATTTCTGCAGCGACTGGATCCGCCTGGCGTCGGCGGGCCTTGGGCCCGTCACGACCGGCGATTTCGTCGTCGGAGAGACCGTCGCAACGTCGCGCGGCAGGGTCGTGTTCCGCAACGAACTGATCGAGCTGATCCAGTACTATCCGACCACCGAAAAGGTGCATCCGGAGCCGGTTCTGATCGTGCCGGCCTGGATCATGAAATACTACATTCTCGATCTGTCGCCGCAGAACTCGCTGGTGAAATATCTCACGGGCGAAGGCTTCACCGTCTTCATGATCTCGTGGCGCAATCCGGAAGCCGCCGACCGCGACATCGCTTTTGACGACTATCGAAAGCTCGGAGTGGAGGCGGCGCTCGATACCATAGGCAGCGTCGTGCCCGGTCGTCAGGTTCATGCATTGGGCTATTGCCTGGGTGGAACGCTGCTGTCGATATCAGCCGCCACCATGGCGCGTGACGGCGACAACCGCTTGAAGTCGATCAGCCTGCTTGCCGCGCAAACGGATTTCACCGAGGCCGGCGAATTGACCCTCTTCATCAACGAAAGCCAGGTTGCGTTTCTCGAAGACATGATGTGGGAGGGCGGTGTCCTCGATACCACGCAAATGGCAGGCGCATTCCAGCTGCTGCGCTCCAACGACCTGATCTGGTCGCGGCTTACCCGTGACTATTTGATGGGAGAGCGGGCGACGCCGAGCGATCTGATGGCCTGGAATGCCGATGCCACCCGCCTGCCATACCGGATGCATTCGGAGTATTTGCGCAAGCTGTTCCTCAACAACGACCTCGCCGGGGGCCGATATCTTGTCGAGGGAAGGCCGATCTCGCTGTCGGACATTCACACCCCGATGTTCGTGGTCGGAACGCTCCGCGATCACGTTGCACCGTGGAAGTCCGTCTACAAGATTCACTACCAGGTCGATGCCGACGTCACCTTCGTTCTCGCCAGCGGCGGCCATAATGCGGGAATCGTGGCGCCTCCCGGCGAACCGGAACATACTTATCGGATCAAGACCGAGGTGGCGCACGCCACCTATACCGGTCCCGACGAATGGCTGAAGACAGTGCCGCCGGTCGAGGGATCGTGGTGGCCGGAATGGACGAAGTGGCTCTCCGCACGATCCGGCGAACCATCCGAGCCGCCGCGGATGGGAACCGAAGCCGCTCAGGCGAAGAATCTGCCTGCGGCGCCCGGCGATTACGTTCGCCATTGATCCCGACGGACCCACCCAGCTAGGCGCGCTTTGTCATCGTGCCGAGACTGTTCCGGGTTACCCTGTCGCGCAAAGGTCACATTGCGCTGAACATCTGTCTGGGCTCACAGAAGGCAGCCGCCTGCCGGTACTGGGGAACGATGTCCACCTATCGCTTGAAGAATCTGCTATCGCCGCATTCCGTCGCGCTGGTCGGGGCCAGTCCGCGCCACGGCTCGGTCGGCCGCGCCATTCTCAACAATATTCGCAAAGCCCAGTTCAAGGGCGAATTCGGTCTCGTCAATCCGCGCTATCACGAGATCGATGGTATCGCGGCCGTTGGCAGCATCGCAAGACTGGCTTTTGCGCCCGAACTCGTTGTCCTCACCGCGCCAGCCCGCACCATCGCGGGCCTGATCGATGAGGCGGGCCGCCGCGGTGCGGCAGGTGCGGTCATTGTCAGTGCCGGGCTCGGGCACGGTCCGGGCTCGATGGCGGATGCAGCGGAGCGGGCCGCCCAAAAATACGGCATGCGGCTGATCGGGCCGAATTGCCTGGGCATCATGATGCCCGGTGTCAGTCTGAACGCGAGCTTTGCCGCGCACATGCCGGCTGCGGGAAATCTGGCGCTGATCTCCCAGTCCGGCGCTATTGCGGCCGGCATGGTGGACTGGGCGGCACAGCGGGCCGTTGGCTTTTCCGGCATTGTTTCGATCGGCGACCAGCTCGATGTCGATATCGCCGATCTGCTCGATTACTTCGCGCTGGATGAAAAAACCCACGCCATTCTGCTTTATATCGAGGCGATCAAGGATGCCCGCAAGTTCATGTCGGCGGCGCGCGCAGCCGCCAGAATCAAGCCGGTCGTGGTCGTCAAGTCAGGCCGGATGGCACAAGGCGCGCGCGCCGCTGCAACCCATACCGGCGCGCTGGCCGGGGCTGATGCGGTCTACGATGCCGCGTTTCAGCGTGCCGGCATCCTGCGTGTATCGGATCTGCGTGAACTATTCGACTGCGCCGAGACGCTCGGGCGGGTCAAATCGCCGCCCGGAAAGCGGCTTGCGATTCTGACCAATGGCGGCGGCATCGGCGTGCTGGCGGTCGACCGATTGGCCGAGCTAGGCGGCATTCCCGCCGGCATCTCGCCTGCGACCCGCGACAAGCTCGATGCGGTGTTGCCCCCGACATGGTCGAAATCGAACCCGATCGACATCGTTGGCGATTCCGATCCTGCGCGCTATGCGGCGGCGCTCGAAGTGTTGCTGGCCGACCCTGGCAATGACGCCGTGCTGGTGATGAATGTCCAGACGGCGATCGCCCGTGCCGATGACATTGCAGCGGCCGTCATCGCCGTGGTCGGGAAATACCGCGCCGAACACCGCATGTCGCCGAAGCCCGTGCTGGCGGTCTGGGTCGGGGCGGACCAGTCGATCAGTGATTTGCTGAGCGGCGCGGGAATTCCGAACTATCAGACCGGCGGCGACGCCGTCCTCGGTTTCATGCACCTGGTTCGCCATCGCGAGGCGGTGGAGGCGCTGGCGCGGGTTCCACCCGCCATGCCGAGCGAGTTCGCGCCTGATGCCGACGCGGCGCGACAGATCGTTGCCGCCGCACTGGCCGACGACCGCTCCTGGCTCGATCCGATCGAGGTCAAGCGGCTGTTCGATGCCTATGACATCGCCGTCGTGCCGACATTTGCCGCCGCCGATGCCGAAGAGGCGGTCACGCATGCGAACAAGCTTTTTGCACAAGGCTCCACCGTCGTGCTCAAGATCATGTCGCGCGATATCGTGCACAAATCCGATGTCGGCGGCGTCGTGCTCAACCTCACCAACGCCGATGCGGTGCGCAAGGCAACCGCCGATATTCTGGCGCGGGCGAAATCGCTGCGGCCGGAGGCGCGGATTTCGGGCGTGATGGTGCAGGCGATGGTGGTGCGGGCGAAGGCGCGCGAACTTATTCTCGGCCTCGCCGACGATCCGACCTTCGGCACCGTCGTCGTGTTCGGCCGCGGTGGCACGGCGGTCGAGATCATCAACGACAAAGCACTGGCGCTGCCGCCGCTCGACCTGCAACTGGCGCGCAGCCTGATCGAGCGCACCCGCGTCTCGCGGCTGTTGCGCGCCTATCGCGACGTGCCGGCGGTGAAGGAAGACGCCGTCGCGATGGTTCTGGTCAAGCTGGCGCAGATGGCCGCCGACATTCCCGAAATCCGCGGCCTCGATATCAACCCGTTGCTGGCCGATGAAGCCGGCGTGCTCGCCGTCGACGCGCGCGTCGTGATCGGGCGCGTGGCACGGAAGTTTCGCGGTTCAGGCCCGGCGAATTTCGCCGTGCGTCCCTATCCCTCGCAATGGCAACGTCACATCGAAGTGAAGGACGGCTGGCGCGTGTTCGTTCGCCCGATCCGGCCCGAAGACGAGCCGCTGATCCACGCGATGTTGAAACACGTCACGATGCACGACCTGCGGCTGCGGTTTTTCGCTCCGATGAAGGAATTTTCCCATGAATTCATCGCCCGCCTGACCCAACTCGATTATGCCCGGGCGATGGCCTTTGTCGCGCTCGACGAGGCGACCAACGAACTGGTCGGCGTGGTCCGGATCCATTCGGACTCGATCTATGAGAGCGGCGAATATGCGATCCTGTTGAGGTCGGACCTCAAGGGCAGGGGGCTCGGCTGGGCGCTGATGCAGATGATCATCGAATATGCGAAATCCGAGGGATTAAAAGCCATTTCAGGCGACGTCCTGGCTGACAACACCGTAATGCTGGCGATGTGCCGCAGCCTTGGCTTCGAAGTGAAATCGGACCCGCAGGAGCATGACATCTGTAACGTCAGGCTGACGCTTTAGCCTCTTGTTCCGACGCATTCTTCCGTGAACCGGTACCCCCCGGGATCAATTCCGGGGGCATGCTTCGCTCGAAAACGCTACTCTTCGAGCGCCCGCCGTAGTCGCCGGATAATGACGCCGCGCGCACGGTCGTCGGCGGCCGCCTCGATGCGGTCGTTGATATCGAGGACGAGCTTCGACATGTCGTTGTGCCAGTCGAGCGCAACCACCGCCTCCGGTGCCAGCCGCCGGCGGCGGCCCGCGTCGAGCGGCGTCGGCACGGCGGCAGACAAATCGTAGATGTCGTCGAGCAGTGGCTCAAACACGCGCGCCGCTGGAATAATGCGCTCGGAGACGCGTTCGGCGAGGCCGGCGATGGCCGGCTCCTCGCCATGGACGAGAAAAAGCCCGCGCTGAATCGGGCGGCGAGCGGCGATCCATCGCGCCAGTTCTGATCCGTCGGCATGCCCGGAATAGTCGTCGATGGTACGGATAGTCGCCGCCACCTTGATCTCGTTGCCCTGGATACGGACGGCCTTGGCGCCGTCGACCAGAAACCGGCCTAGCGTGCCCTGCGCCTGGAAGCCGACCAGCAAGACGGTGGCTCTCGAATTCCACAGCCAGTTCCTGAGATGGTGCCGGATACGCCCGGCATCACACATGCCGCTGGCGGCGATGACGATGTGAAAGCCGGTCAGCTTGGCGATCGCCTTGCTCTCCTCGACCGTCTCGGTGAACCGGAGTTGCCGGGAGTTCAGCAGCCGGCGAACATCGACCATGGGGTCGAGGCTTTCGGCGTGCCTGCGGAACACCTCGGTGGCGCGGATCGCCAGTGGAGAATCCAGAAAAATCGGGGCGGCAGGGATCTTGCCGCGTTCCATCAGGTCCACCAGGTCGACGAGAAGTTCCTGGGTGCGCTCTACCGCAAAGGCTGGAATCAGCAGCGCGCCCTTGCGGGTTGCGGCGTCGCGGACTTCCTCGGCGAGACGCGCGCGGCGCGCATCGGGCGTCGTCGCAGCCCGCTCCCTGTCGCCGTAGGTCGATTCGGAGATGACATAGTCGAAGCCGGAAGGGGCGTCGGGATCGGGCTGCAGCAATTTGGCATCCGGTCCGATGTCGCCGGATGCGAGAATGCGCATGGGCCTTCCTGACGAATTTCCATCACTGCATTCGATCTCGATCGAGGCCGAACCGAGCAGATGCCCGGCATTCCAGTAGCGCGCGCGAACGCCGGGAATCACGTCGATCCATTTTTCGTAGTCGACCGGAGAAAACGATTGCAGGGCGGCGATCGCATCGGCCTGGGTATAGATCGGGCTGACCTCGCCGCGTCCGCGCGCGGCGTTGCGCCGGTTCAGCGCCAGGACTTCCGATTCCTGGATGCTGCCGGCGTCGGGCAGCATGTAGGAACAGAGATCGATGGTTCCGCGCGTCGCCAGGATGCGGCCGGCAAATCCGCTGCGCACGAGCTTGGGCAACAGGCCGCTATGATCGATATGGGCATGGGTCAACAGCACGGCGTCGATATCGGCGGGGCGAAACGGAAAAGCGCGGTAGTTCAGTTCTTTCAAGGTCTTCTGTCCCTGAAACAGCCCGCAATCGACCAGGAAACGCGCAGCGCTCGTCTCGAAGAGATAGCAGGAGCCCGTGACGGTGCGCGATGCGCCGCAAAACCGGATGGTCACGCTCATTGAACCGTCTCCCCAAGCTCACCCTTCAAGGCATCGGCGAACAGTTCATCGAGCGCAATCGCGTTGGTGGAATGCGGCACGCTGCGCGTCGAACGGATCGAGCGAATCCCCGAAGAGGTCATCTGCTTGCAAGCCGCTTCCGGAAACAGCGCATGCGTCACGACGGCGTCGATCGCCGTCGCACCGGCAGCGGTCAACGCATTGGCGCAGGCGATGATGGTTCCGCCGGACGAGACGATGTCGTCGACGATCAGGGCGGGACGGCCTGCGATGCGCGTCCCGCCCTGAAATTCGATCGCAACGGAGCGGTCGCTGCGGCGGGTCTTCTTCGCAACCGTATAGGAAAGGCCGAGCCGGCCGGCGAGGTCGCTGACCCAAGGGAGGGATTCGGCGTCAGGTCCCGCCACGAGGGTCGCCGGATCAAGCCCGGTCTTGCGCAGCGTGTCGGATATGGCCGGCATGGCCGAGAGATTGTCGGATTGGATGCCGGGGAATACCGCTTTGATATCGGGCGTGCGATGCAGATGCGCGTCGACGGTGACGACACGGTCTGCGCATCGTGCGAGCAACGGGCCAATGACCTTCTGACTGATCGCTTCGCCCTCGTGAAAGGCGGTATCCTGCCGCATGTAGCACAGGTAAGGCGCGACGAGCACGAGGCGTTCCGCGCCTCCGCGCCGCAGCGCTTCGGCAGCGAACATCAGCGCGATGAGTTTGTCGTTTGGCCGGTCCAGCGAGGCGTAGATGATCGTGGTGGGCGACGCCGGGCCGACCGTCACCCGTATTTCGCCATCGGGAAAGGCATGGATGGCGATCTCGTGAAATGGCACACCGAGTCGAGCAGCGAGGCTCGCAGCGTCGCGCGAGGACGACGGCAGGCTTTGAATGGCCACGCTCACAGCGTCGTCTCGACAGGTAGCGGCTGCCGCGCGCCGATGACATATCCGCTGTTGCGTGTTGCAGCCGTCACGGCAAGATCGAATTCGGACTGGTCATAGGCATGAATTCGATAGAGCGGCTGGCCCTTCTCGACGCGATCGCCGATCTTGCGGAACAGCTTGATGCCCGCGCCCTTGTCGATCGGCGCTCCCGCGGTTCGCGCCAGGCGGTTCAGTTGCAGGCAGTCGATCTCGGAAACGGCGCCATCATCGGCAGCTCGGACATCGAAGGTCAGCTTGCCGATATCGTTGCGGCAGCTCGAGGGTCCCTGCGCGTCGATAATCTCCTGCATTTTCTTCAGGGCCGCGCCGCTATCGAGCAGTTCGCGGGCGCGCGCATAGCCCGCACCGCCGCGCAATTGCGGGTCGTATTCGAGGAGATGCGCGGCAAGCCGCAATGACTTTTCCCGCAGGTCTGCGGGGGCATCCGGCTCGTTGGTCAGGACAGCCATGACGTCGCTAGCCTCCAGTACCGGACCGATGCCGTTGCCGATCGGCTGACGGCCGTCCGTCGTGATCACCTCGACGGCAATGCCGAACTGGTCGCCGACGAACTCGAACAGCTTGCGCAACCGCATTGCTTCGCTGGCGTTGGCGAGCTTTGCCGTCGGACCTACCGGCAGGTCGATCAGGAGATGGGTCGAACCGGCCGCGAGCTTTTTCGAGATGATCGAGGCGACCATCTGCTCGCGGGTGTCGAGACAGAGCGGACGCTCGACGGAGATGAGAATGTCGTCCGCCGGCGACAGGTTGACGTGCCCGCCCCAGACCAGGCAACCGCGACATGCGGCGACCACTTCCTTCATCTCGTCGACAGAGACGTCGACGCGGGCCAGCACCTCCATGGTGTCGGCGGTCCCGGCCGGCGAGGTGATCGCGCGCGACGATGTCTTGGGGATGGTGAGGCCGTGCGCGGCGACGATCGGGACGACGATCATGGAGGTGCGGTTTCCCGGAATGCCGCCGATGCAATGCTTGTCGACGACGATGGGGCTTGGCCATTTCAGTTGCGTCCCGGCGACCGCCATCGCGTGAACCAACGCGAGCAGCTCGCGGCTGGTCATGAAGCTCGCCGAACTGATCAGGAACGCCGCGACCTCCATGTCTGAATAGCGGTAATGCGTGAGGTCATTAATGATGGCGTCGATCTCGGCCGGCTCGAACGTTCGGCCCTGAATCTTGCCGCGAACGGCATCGAGGCTTTCGGGCGGTGCGGCAGGGTAGACCGTCACGAGACTGCCGACCGGCTCGGCGAAGCGGCGGAACGCCGGCTCCGAGAGCCCGATTTCATCGGATCCGGCCAAGGTGTCGTCATCCGTGATCAGGAGCGTGGCAAGCAGCACCTTCGAGCCACGCTGCAGTTCGACCCGGCTGAAGCCGCGAAAAATATCCGGCCGCAATGCGCTCGAGTGACGCGAAATCACCACGACATTTTCGCGGCCGGTGTCCAGGTTGACCCGACGGACTTTCAGCGGCGGACGGGAATTATCCCGCTTGAAATTTTCGACCATCTGAACTTCCCGGCACTCCGATGTCCGAATTGGCTGTCAATGCGAAAACAGGATCGGGAGCGGCGGTTTCGACAGCAGGCTCTTGGTGGCGCCGCCGAGGATGAACTCGCGCCATCGCGCATGCCCATAGGCGCCCATCACGAGAACGTCGACCTGATGCGAAACGGTGTAGGCTTCGAGCACCTCGCCGATCCGCCGGCCACCGGCATCGACGTTGTCGAGCACCACGTCGATGCCGTGGCGAGCGAGGTTTTTGGCCAGTGCTTCGGCGGAATGCTTGCTGTCCAGCTTCTTTTCGTTGGTGACGGTGACGATCCGTACCTTCTTCGCCTTTTCGAGCAGCGGCATGGCATCTGAAACCGCGCGGGCTGCGGCGCGGCTGAAATCCCAGGCGACGGCGACGGTCCCCAGTTCGAACGGGCGCGCTCGCTGACTCTCGGGCAGAACGAGGACAGGTCGCCCCGATCCGAATATCACGGCTTCTGCGTACCACTGGTCGTAGCTTTCCGGCACCGGCACGATGGTGAGGTCGCGAAGCCGCGCGTGGTCTACCAGCATATCCGGCACGGCGTAGGTCGGGCATTTTTCGAGATAGGTTTCGTGCAGAATGCCGGATTTGTCAGCGGCGGCGTTGAATGTGGCCAGCATGGCCCTGGCGTTGTTCCGGCTCTTTTCGGTTTCGCCCGCAATGATGCCGGGAATATTGGCGGTCGATCCGGAAAGGAAGTGCCCGGGCACTTCCACGTGCACCTCGCAGGCCACCGCAGCCAGATGAGCGCCGAAGGTTGCAGCGATCGCGACCGCATCCTCGGCTACTGTCGCCGGGGTGGGATCGGGATAACTCGTCAATGTCAGCAGGATGTCCTTGAACGCCATGGGGCTCTCCTTTTTCCGGAACTAAATTAGCCTCCCGTCGGCTTGGGCGTTTGATCCATCGCAAGGGGCTGGGTTGGCGGGCTCTGGGGCCGCAGCCGCGGGCGCAGCAGCGGCTTCAGCATTTCCAGCGCGAGCAGCGCGACGACGCCTGCACCGAGCGTCAGGGCCAGATCGTCGGCGTGGAGGGGGCCGAAGGCGAAGAGCTTGCTCGCGAACGGCCAAAGCAAGGTGAGCGCCAGGATGATAGCGACGGCGGCGAGCACCGCAGCCAGCGTCCGGTTTGGCCGCCGCAGGGCGGTAAGCAGCGATGCGCCGAAGGATCGGTTGACCAGAATCAGGCTGACGATCACGACGATGAGCGAAAAGAACGTCAACGCCCGCACTTCGGGCACCGGCATGCCCCATCTCAGCGCCGCGACGTAAACGGCAGCGACGACCACAAACGCCAGCAACCCCTGCAGCAGGCTCCAGGCGACCAGCGCCCGCGAGAACAGCGGCTCGTCGGGAGAGCGCGGCGGGCGCCGCATGACGTCGTCTTCCTCGGTTTCAGCCTCGAACACCAGCGAGCAGACGGGATCGATCACCATTTCGAGGAAGGCGATATGGATCGGTCCGAACAGGATAGGCAGGCCGAACACCAGCGGCAGCAGCGCCAGGCCCGCGATGGGAACGTGGACGGCAAAGATAAAGGTCATTGCCTTGCGCAAATTGTCGTAGATGCGGCGTCCGAGACGGATCGCCTTGACGATGGAGCCGAAATCGTCGTCAAGCAGCACGATGGCGGAAGCTTCGCGCGCCACATCCGTTCCGCGCCCGCCCATGGCGATGCCGATATGGGCGGCCTTCAACGACGGTGCGTCGTTGACGCCATCGCCGGTCATCGCGACAATCTCGCCATTGCCCTTGTAGGCGTTGACGATACGCAGCTTCTGGTTCGGCGAGATCCGGGCGAAGACGCCAGCCGTTTCCACCCGGCGGGCCAATTCTGCCTCGTTCAACTGCTCGAGCTGTTCGCCGGTCATGAGCTCGCCGCGTTCGAGCCCGGCCTGATGCGCGATTGCGTTTGCGGTCGCCGGGTAGTCGCCGGTGATCATGACGGCCTTGATGCCGGCGGACCGGCATTCGCGGACCGCCTCGACGACGCTGGTGCGCAGCGGATCGGCGAGGCCGACAAGTCCCAGGAATTCGAAGCTAAGTTCGCGCGGCGACGCCGGCCAAGGCGGCCCGCCATGGGTGGCGCGCGCTATGCCCAGCACACGCAGGCCGGCGGAGGCCATCGCGTCGATGGATTGCGTCAGCGCCGCGCGGTCGGCCTCGCTCAACCGGCAGAGACCCGCGATCGCTTCGGGAGCGCCCTTGGTGGCGACGAGGTATTCCTGTCGGTCGCCATCCGCTTGCCAGATGTGGGTTACGGCGAGGAGATCGGGCCGAAGACCATAGGCGTGCACCAGCTTCCGGCGCGGATGCCGAAATTCGGACTTGGTCGGCCGCTCGCGCGCCAGGGTATGGAACGCCCGCTCCATCGGGTCGAACGGCTCAGGCGCGCTGGCGAGCAGGCCGAACTCGCTCAAGTGATGGAACTGCGCCGGCATTTCCATGCCGTTCTGCGGATGGAAGACGTTCCCATCCGCCAGCCGCAGTTCGACGATCGTCATCCGGTTTTCGGTGAGGGTGCCGGTCTTGTCGGTGCACAGCACGGTGGCAGAGCCCAGCGTCTCGATGGCCGCCGCGCGCCGCGTCAGGACGCGCGCCAGCGAAATTCGCCATGCGCCCATCGCCATGAAGACGGTCAGGACGACCGGAAACTCTTCCGGCAGCATCGACATGCCCAGCGCAATTCCGGCCAGCACCGCGTCCAGCCATCCGCCGCGCGTGATGCCGTAAAGCAACACCGCGAGCACGCTAACCCCACCGCCGAAAATGGCAAACAGTCTCACGACGCGCCGTGTTTGCATCTGCAGGCGCGGCGGTTCGGTTTCGAGAGTGGCCAGCGATTGGCCGATCTTGCCGATCTCGCTTTGCGCACCGATGGCGATTGCTTCTGCCAGTCCCGAGCCCCGCACCACCAGCGAACCGGAGAAGACATGCGGCAGGTCGTCGCCTCCCGGACGCGGCGGTCCAGACCCAGACGTGGGGCGATCGTCCCAGGCGACCTTGCGCACCGGCACGGATTCGCCGGTCAAGGTCGACTCGTCGGCCTGCAGATCCTGGCAACGGAGGAGAACGGCGTCGGCAGGCACCCGGTCGCCTTCGGAAAGAACGATGAGGTCGCCCCGCACGACGTCCCGGCCGGCGATTCGCCTGCGCTCGCCGTCGCGAATGACGAGCGCGCGGGGGCTCGTGAGGTCGCGTAACGCTTCCAGTACGCGCTCGGTCCGCGTCTCCTGCACTACGGTGATCACGATCGACATGGTCGCGAAGGCGACCAGGATGATCGCCTCCTTCAGGTCGCCGAGCGCCAGGTAAACGATGCCGCCGACCATAAGCAGCGCCAGCATCGGCTCACGCAGCACCTCGATCGCTATGCGGAACGGCGTGCGCCGATCGGGCTGGGGAAGCTCGTTGTGTCCCTCGGCCTGCAGCCGCGCCGCTGCGTCGGCTTCAGTAAGGCCGGAAAACGATTTCATGTCTCAAAGATACGAGACCGCGGTCACCCGATAGGTATGCATCTTGCCGCCTTCGTTGAGCGAAACATACTCGCCGACGACGAAGCGTTCGTCCGCGAAGTGATAGCCGACGTCGTCAGGCACGCTGGTCTCGCCGTCGTCATAGTGGAAGGCCCACCCGCCGCCGGGGCGGTGAACCAGATGACCATGCTTGTCCTGTTGGTCCGGGCGCTGGCGCACGACCCGGCAGGCGTCGCGATGCTCGCGCCACAACCTTGCATCGATGCGGTCCTCGGAATCGAGCGGCGCCACGATGATATAGGCCACCTCGGCATCGCCTTCGGGATGGCCGGGCTCGCGGGCCAGCGCGAGGCGGAATTGCCGGAATTGCGCCGGCAGGGAAGCGTTCAGGATCGGCTTCGGCTGGGTCTTGGCTCTGGTCTTGGACATCTCTGATGGCTCCTTGGTTTTCCGGCCTGAGGCTGCTGCCTCCGCCTTGATCAGCTCGGCTCAGCCGCGGCCTTCACCGCGGGGGCGGTTGCCCCGGATTTCTTCAGGCTCTTGACGATGATCGTGATCAACGGCACCAGCACCAGCGGCAGCACGCTGTTCAGGGGATGGTGCACCATGCCGGTGAATTGCGATTGCAGCGCGCGGGCCTCGCTCTGTAATGCCTCGACCGCGGAGCCGTGAATTTCGGTGGCCAGTTCGAGTTCGCGGCCGCCGGGCGGTCTTCCGCCAACGACAAACAAGACCGCTGCGATCACGAAATTGACGACGCCGAGAATCGCTGCCGCGGAAATCGCGCTCCAGATCTGCACCAGCGCGAAATAGGCTGACAGTTCCAGCATCAACAGGCCGAAGGCCGCGATCAGCGCGGCAAACGCCCGCAAACCCAATCCGACCAGCATGTGCCGCATCCGGATTTCCGCGATGATGCGGTCGGTGCGCCACAGCGCCCGTAAATGCTTGACGACGTTCTCGCTGTTCACGTTAGTGCCTCCTCAGCATGAAACCGATAGCGACGCCGAGCGCGAAGGCGGATGCCAGCGCCGCAATCGGCCGCTCCGCGATCAGCTTCTCGACATGCTCTTCTTCCTGTCCCAAGGTCTCGCCGAGTTCGTTCAAGGCGGCCTTGATCTGTTCGGCCAGCGCCTCGGTATGGCTCCTCGCAGCGTCGAACATGTCGTTGCCAGGCATATCCAGGAGCCGAGACATTTCGATCCTGAGCGCCTGCAGCTCATCTCCCAATTCGCTCGATTTGAACATATCGCGGTCATTCCCATCGTCGGACGACGTAAACTCTAGGTGAGGCGGCCGCGGTACCGCTTGATTTGGGTCAACCTTGTTCGAGCCACAATGTCGCCTTGAGGCAGGTCAACATCGGTGCTGCGCACGCGGCCTAGAAAAAACGCTCTGCAATTGTGGGAATATCATCTTGGCGACTGCACCCCTGTTAACGGCGACCCCGTCGGGCGATACGCTTGAGTTGCGTCCAGGCGGCTCGTGGACAGCGGCGAACGCCGCTACGCTTGAACAGCTTTCCGACGAAGTTGCGCCGCAGCTCGATCGAGCCGGCCTGGTCAAGGTCGACATGGCCGAAGTGCGCGAACTCGATACGCTCGGGGCCTGGCTGCTCGAAAAGATGTCGCGGCGGGTCGCTTCCGCCGGCCATCGCGCCAATACCGTTGGCGTCGCCGACAATTACACCGGCCTGATCGACGAGGTTCGTCAGGTCAACCGGCGCACGCCGGCGCCGGCTCCGGCGCGCAATCCCGCCGTGGCAAAGCTTAGCGATATCGGCCGTGCGACCATCGGTGCAAGAGAAGACGTCGCCGCATTCCTGCAGATGCTGGGTGCACTATGCATAGCTATCCTGGGCGTCCTGCGCCGGCCGCGATCGTTGCGGCTGACGTCGCTGACCTACCAGCTCTATCGGGTCGGATGGCAGGCCATACCCATCATCGTGCTAATCACCTTCCTGATCGGCGCGATCATCGCGCAGCAGGGCATTTTCCATTTCCGAAAGTTCGGTGCGGATTCCTACGTTGTCGACATGGTCGGGATTCTCGTGCTGCGTGAGCTCGGCGTGTTGATCGTCGCCATCATGGTCGCCGGGCGCTCGGGCAGCGCCTATACCGCCGAACTCGGCTCGATGAAGATGCGCGAGGAGATCGACGCGCTTTCGACCATGGGACTGGACCCGATCGAAGTCCTGATGCTGCCGCGGATCCTGGCGCTGATCTGTGCGCTGCCGATTCTGAGCTTCATCGGCTCGATGGCGGCGCTCTACGGCGGATGCTTGGTTGCCTGGTTCTACGGCGGCATGGGGCCGGCGATCTTCCTTGCGCGGCTGCATGACGCCGTATCCGTCACTCATTTCGAGGTCGGCATCATCAAGGCGCCTTTCATGGCGCTGGTGATCGGCATCGTCGCCTGCAGCGAAGGCCTGCGCGTGAAGGGCAGCGCGGAGTCGCTCGGCAAGCAGACCACCACGTCGGTCGTCAAGTCGATCTTCCTGGTCATCGTGCTCGACGGGCTGTTTGCGGTGTTCTTTGCATCGATCGGAATGTAGCGATGCAGGAAGCCGCCGAACAATTTGCCATTCGTGTGCGCGATCTCGTGGTCGGCTTCCGCCGCCACGTCGTGATCGATCACCTCGGGCTGGACGTCCGCCGTGGTGAGATTCTCGGCCTGGTCGGCGCTTCCGGCGGCGGCAAATCGGTGCTGATGCGGACCATCATCGGCCTGATCCCGCGGCAGAGCGGAGAGATCGAGGTGATGGGCTCGCCGATCAATCACGACCGCACCACACGGAGCGCGGCCGGGCGATGGGGCATCCTGTTCCAGCAGGGCGCGCTGTTCTCATCGTTGACGGTGCGGCAGAACATCCAGTTTCCGTTGCGCGAGAATCTCGTGCTGTCGGACGCCCTGATGGACGAGATCGCGACCGCCAAGCTCGAAATGGTCGGGCTCAAGCCGGAGGACGGGGACAAGTTTCCTTCCGAACTATCCGGCGGCATGACCAAGCGCGTGGCGCTGGCGCGTGCGCTCGCGCTCGATCCGGCGATCGTGTTTCTCGACGAGCCGACCTCGGGGCTCGATCCGATCGCCGCCGGCGATTTCGACGCCTTGATCAAGACACTGCAGAAGACGCTGGGTTTGACCGTGTTCATGGTCACCCATGACCTCGCCAGCCTCAATACCGTCTGCGACCGCGTCGCGGCGCTGGCCGACGGCAAGATCGTCGCCATCGGACCGATGCGCGAATTGCTTCAATCCGAGCATCCCTGGGTGCGGGCCTATTTTCACGGCAAGCGCTCCCAGATGCTGCAACCCAAAGCGAGCTAAGAGATGGAAACCCGCGCTCCCTTCGTCATTGTCGGCGCTTTCGTGCTGGCGGCCATCGTCGCCGTGTTCGGCTTCGTCTACTGGCTGCAGAACACCGGCGGGCTCGGCCCGCGCTCCAGCTATCACGTGCAGTTCGAGGGCTCCGTGCCCGGACTCCTTGTCGGCGCGGCTGTGCTGTTCAATGGCATTCGGGTCGGCGAGGTGACTGAGCTCGGCCTTGCGCCCGGCAACCCGCGCGGCGTCAATGCGACGATTTCGGTCGCTTCGACGACGCCGGTCCGTGCCGACACCAAGGTCGGTCTGGAGTTTCAGGGTCTGACCGGCGTGCCCGTGATCGCACTCGAAGGCGGCACGCTGGTCGCCAAAAGCGGCGAGGTGCCGACGCTCGTCGCCGAACCAGGTGCGGGGCAGGGCATGACACAGGCCGCACGCGATGCGCTGCGTAAGGTCGATACGGTGCTGTCGGAGAATTCGGAAGCGTTGAAGGACACGATTACCAATTTCAAGGTGTTTTCGGAAGGCCTGGCGCGCAACACCGGCAAGCTCGACGGCATCGTCGCCGGCCTCGAACGCATGACCGGCGTCACCAGCCCGCCGCCAAAGATCACCTATGATCTGCGCGCGCTGCAAAATCCCGGGCCCGTGGGCAAGGTCATCAACGTGCAATGGGCGATCCCGGAGCCGACGGCGGTTGCGATGCTGGAGACGCAGCGCTTCCTGTTCTCGCCGGCGCAGGAATACCCGGGATTCGCGGAGGCGATGTGGGCCGATGCACTTCCGAAACTGATCCAGGCGCGGCTCATAGAGAGTTTTGAGAATTACGACATCGCGCATGCGCCGCTGCGCATGGCCGATGTCGGGCAGACCGAATTCCAGCTGCTGATCGATGTCAGGCGGTTCCGCATCGCCGTCGAGTCCGGGCCGGCAGCCGAGATCGGCTTGTCGGCCAGGATCGTCGACAAGAACGGCAAGGTCGTCGCCTCGCGGCTGTTCGAAGAACGCGAGAAATTTGCGAATGTCGCGCCGGCCGAAGCCGTCGCTGCATTCAGCGAAGCGTTCGGAAGGATTGCAAAGAACATGATCGCCTGGACGGTGCAAGCGTACTAGGCGAGGCAGGTGCCTGCCTCGGCGCTCGTTACCGGCTTGCTGAGGTCCGCCTATTCAAGCGTCTTCAGATACGCCAGCAGATCACCGATCTGGTCCGGCTCGAGCTGGAAGGCCGGCATCGTCGGATGCCCGGTGTAGATGCCTTCGGCCAGCGCCTCTCCGAGCGTCTCGATCGGGTAACGCGTGTGCAGTGTCCGGAACGGCGGCGCGATCTTGAGTGGGCTCGGCGAAACCTTGTCGATCGAATGGCACTTCGCACAGTTGTTGAGCGCGAAGGTCTTGCCGCGTTGCTCCTGAGGCGAAGCTGCTGCAGCCGGCGTCAGGGTAATGAGCGTAAACGCCAGCGGCACCAAAATTCGTCCAATCATTGCAGCTTCAACTCCGTGGAAAAGTGCGGTTTTCCAGCCCAGAATTATAATGTGAAGGTTTAATCGCCGGCCAGTTTGATCTGGATCAATCAGCGGACCATGGATTGGCTAGAATGAAATATATCTCCGACGGTCTGCCATGGCCGGGAGGCAGGGCGTCAATCCGGCGCTCGAACGGGCAGGGGCAATGATACGAACCATCTCTCCGAATCGGGCAAGCTTCGGCCGCTGTTCGGCCTGTACCGTCCGCTCGCTCAGCATCTGCGGCGTGCTGGACCAGGCCGACCTTGCCGAGTTCGAGCGGATCGCCCGCCACATTCATCTCGCGCCCAATGAGGCGCTGTTCACGGCGGGGCAGGTTGCGCAGTCGGTCCACAGTCTGACCGCGGGTATCGCGCGTCTGTACAAGCTGCTGCCGGATGGGCGGCGTCAGGTAATCGGTTTCGCACTGCCGGGCGACTTTCTCGGCACGGCGCCGTCCGATCGCTACAGCTTCTCGGCAGACGCCATCGACTCCGTGACGGTGTGCCGCCTCTCCAGAGAAGCGTTCACGCATTTCATTGAAGAGAGGCCGCACTTTCTGATTCGGATCAACGAATTTGCGGCGCGGGAACTGATGCTGGCGCAGGAGCAGATGCTGCTGCTGGGCCGACGCACCGCGGAGGAGAAGGTTGCGTCCTTCCTCATCGGATGGCGGGAGCGGCTGGCCCAGATCGGCGACGAGCGGCAAACCATTGCGCTGCCGATGAGCCGGCAGGACATCGCGGATTATCTGGGGCTGACGATCGAAACCGTGAGCCGGACGCTGACCCGGTTCGAGCGCGAAAAGATGCTCATCATCGTCGCGGGCGGTGTCCGTCTGCTGGACGCGAGCCGGGCTGCGGCCATGGCTGCGGCTTGAAAATTCCAGCGCTGCCACGATCAATTTGATTCAGGTCAAAGCCGGAATGAAGGTGCATGGGCATGTTTCCTCCGTCACAGGAGGTCAGCCCCATGCCCGTCGATTCGTTGATTGTTTCCGTCTGCGTCGTCGCGATGTTCGTGGTTTTTGCAGCGGTGCTGGCCTGGGGTGACATGCAGACCCGCCCGAAACAACTGACCGAGCAGTCCAGTTCGAAACGCCGGGCGTTCTGATATCAGGCGCTCCCCGGGCGGGATCGTCTACAGGAAGAGAGTGCTGCTGTGAGCGAAATCGTCCGCCGTTACGCCAGACTTCAGGTGCCGCGATATACGTCCTATCCGACGGCGGCAGAATTCACGACCGACGTTGCTGCCGCCGACCAGCGCCGGTGGCTTGTTGATATCGACACGACCGAGGCCGTTTCGGTCTATTTGCACGTACCGTATTGCCGCGAACTCTGTCTCTACTGCGGCTGCAACACCAAAAAGGCGCTGCGTGACGATGTCATCGCGGCCTACCGGGAGGCGCTCGAACGCGAGATCGCCCTCGTCAGCGACGTCGTTTCGGCGCCTCTGCGGATCGCCCGGCTGCACTGGGGCGGCGGAACGCCGAGCATCCTCGGCACGGACGGCATTGCCTCGGTCATGCAGGCTCTGCGTGACCGCTTCGTCTTCGAATCCGGTTACGAACATGCCATCGAGCTCGATCCGAGATATGTGACACAGGGCCTGGCGGAAGGCCTGAAGGCGCTCGGCGTCAACCGTGCCAGCCTTGGCGTGCAGGACGTCAATCCGTTGGTGCAGGCGGCGATCGGCCGGTGGCAGCCGATGCAGGACGTCGAGGCGGCCGTGACGCGCCTGCGTGGCGCCGGCATTCAGAATCTGAATTTCGACCTGATCTACGGCCTGCCGCTGCAGACCATCGCCTCGCTCCGAAAGACCTGCGAGATCGTGGCCGCTCTGTTACCGGACCGCATCGCCTGCTACGGCTACGCTCACATGCCGCGTCTGAAGGCCAACCAGCGGCGCATCGACCAGAGCACGCTTCCCGACATCGAGGAACGAATCGATCAGGCCGGGATCATCGCCGAGGAGTTCCTGCGCCATGGTTTTCTGAAGATCGGCATCGATCATTTTGCAAGGCCCGGCGACGCACTGGCCCACGCCGCGATTTCGGGACGGCTTCATCGCAATTTCCAGGGCTATACCGACGATGCAAGAGAGACCCTCATCGGTCTTGGTGCATCTTCGATTTCCAGATTCCGGGATGGATACGTCCAGAATATTTCCGATGTGCCGAGCTATGTTCGCGCGATCTCGGCCGGCCGCCTCGCGCCGTCACGCGGCTGCCGGCTGGATGCGGCCGAAAGGCAGCGCGCCCGCACCATTGAAAGCCTGATGTGCCAGTTTCAGGCCGATCTCGACGTGACTGCGCCGGATATGGCGTTCGTTGAAGAGTTCGCGTTACTGCAGCCGCTGGTCCGCGATGGTCTGGTCCGGATCGAGGACCGTGTCGTGACGGCCACCGAATCGGGCCGTTCGATCATTCGCGTCATTGCGGCCGTGTTCGATCCCCATACCCGCGCCGATACCGCGCGATTCAGCAAGGCTGTCTGACGAGCCCGATCTGGCTTGATTCACATCAAGGTGTCGGCCGTTGGGTTGCGCTTTGGTGGCCGCTGATCCTGTGAGGCCTCCTTGTGACGATCATATCCGCCAGTACGGGAAGATTAATTGGCATCAGCGCGATTGGTCGCTGGGCCCAGGCCATCGCCGCCAGATTCGGGCGATCGGCCCGATTGAAAAAAATGACGCGCGCGGAGTTCGAGCAGATGGCGCGGGATCTCGATCTCTCGCATCCGGAACTTTACGGGCTGCTGACCGGACGCAGGCCTTCCGCCGCGGTCGTCGAGGCGCACCTGACGAATCTTGAAGTTTCCCAACAGCGTATCAGCGCGCTGCGCACGCCCGAATCAGAAGACGCATCCGCAGGAATGCAGGCGTGCCTACCAATTGGGCCGTCCTGCTGCTGAAGCGATGGTTGAACTGGCGCGGTTCTAATCATTTTTTCCAGTACGCAAAACAACCGAAGTTTGACTTCGATCAAATCGCCGATCGCGAAGCTGTGATCATTGTGCAGCGCATTCGCAAAAGAGAAGCCCGCCCATGACCCAATCTCAAACCGCAAAATCGATGACACACGGCGAGGCCGGTCTCGTGCTGGTCTTTTCGATATCGGCGTTTCTGTGCCTGTTCGCTGCGGCCAATGCGCAGGATGCGCCGTTTGCCTTTCATGCCTTCCTGTCGAGCGCCGCCAGCCTGGCGGCCGTCATCGTAATCGGGAACCGGTACTTTGCGCGCACGTCGCTGCCGCCGCAGGAAATCAACGGCCGGCCCAACTACAATCTGGGCCCGATCAAGTTTTCGGCTGTGATGGCGGTGTTCTGGGGAATCGCCGGGTTTGCGGTTGGGCTGCTGATTGCTTCCCAGCTCGCATGGCCCGCGCTCAATCTCGACCTGCCGTGGACCAGCTTTGGCCGTCTGCGGCCGCTGCACACATCGGCGGTGATCTTCGCTTTCGGCGGCAACGTGCTGATCGCAACCTCGTTCTACGTCGTGCAAAAGACCTGCCGCGTGCGCCTGGCGGGCGATCTCGCACCTTGGTTCGTCGTCGTCGGCTATAATTTCTTCATCCTGGTCGCCGGCACCGGCTATCTGCTCGGCATCACCCAGTCCAAGGAATATGCCGAGCCGGAATGGTACGCCGATCTGTGGCTGACGATCGTCTGGGTGGTCTATCTGCTGGTCTTCCTGGTGACCATCATCAAGCGAAAAGAGCCGCATATCTTCGTCGCCAACTGGTTCTATCTCGCCTTCATCGTCACCATCGCCGTGCTTCATCTCGGCAACAATCCCGCGCTGCCGGTCTCGGTGTTCGGCTCGAAGTCCTATATCGCCTGGGGCGGGGTCCAGGACGCCATGTTCCAGTGGTGGTACGGACATAACGCAGTTGGCTTCTTCCTGACCGCCGGCTTCCTCGCCATCATGTATTACTTCATTCCGAAGCGCGCCGAGCGGCCGATCTATTCCTACCGGCTGTCGATCATCCACTTCTGGGCGCTGATCTTCCTCTACATCTGGGCCGGTCCGCACCATCTGCACTACACCGCGTTGCCGGACTGGGCGCAGACACTGGGCATGACCTTCTCGATCATGCTGTGGATGCCATCATGGGGCGGCATGATCAACGGCCTTATGACGCTGTCGGGCGCGTGGGACAAGCTTCGCACCGATCCCGTGCTGCGCATGCTGGTCGTGTCGGTCGCCTTCTACGGCATGTCGACCTTCGAAGGGCCGATGATGTCAATCAAGGTCGTGAACTCGCTCAGCCATTATACTGACTGGACCATCGGCCACGTGCATTCGGGTGCGCTGGGCTGGGTCGGCTTCGTTTCGTTCGGCGCGCTGTACTGCCTGGTTCCATGGTTGTGGGATCGCAAGGGGCTCTACAGCCTGAAACTGGTCAACTGGCACTTCTGGACCGCCACCATCGGCATCGTGCTCTACATCTCGGCGATGTGGGTGTCGGGAATCCTGCAAGGCCTGATGTGGCGCGCCTACACCTCGCTCGGCTTCCTCGAATATTCCTTCATCGAAACCGTGGAAGCGATGCATCCCTTCTACATCATCCGCGCCGCAGGCGGAGCGCTGTTCCTGATCGGGTCGTTGATCATGGCCTACAATCTCTGGATGACGGTGCACGCAGGCGAAGCGGAAGTGCAATCGCCCGTCGCTCTTCAGCCGGCGGAATGAGGAGCGCTCAAATGTCTTTCTGGACACGGCATCAAATCTTCGAAAAGAACTCGATCGTCCTGGTCGCGGGAATCCTCGTGGTGATTGCGATCGGCGGTCTCGTCGAAATCACTCCGCTGTTCTATCTCAAGAGCACGATCGAGAAGGTCGACGGCGTCAGGCCGTACACGCCGCTCGAGCTTGCCGGACGCAACGTCTATGTCCGTGAGGGCTGCTATCTCTGCCACTCGCAGATGGTTCGTCCGCTACGCGATGAGGTCGAGCGCTACGGCCATTACTCGCTCGCGGCGGAGAGCATGTACGACCATCCGTTCCAGTGGGGTTCCAAGCGTACCGGTCCCGATCTGGCGCGCGTCGGCGGCAAGTATTCCGACGAATGGCACGTCACGCATCTGAACAATCCGCGCGCGATCGTGCCGCAATCGGTGATGCCGGGTTACGCCTTCCTGTCGCAGACGGAAATCGACGAGGCTGGTGTCGCCGCCCATCTGCGCACCAACCGCACCGTTGGCGTGCCCTATACGGACGATCAGGTTGCCAACGCCGTCGCCGATCTCAAGGCGCAGGCCGACCCTGATAATGCCGGCGTGGATGCGTTCACCAAGCGTTACCCGAAGGCGGTTGCCCGCAATTTCGACGGAAAGAGCGGCGCTCCGACCGAAATGGATGCGCTGGTCGCGTACCTGCAGATGCTCGGCACGCTGGTCGACTTCAAG
Source organism: Bradyrhizobium sp. AUGA SZCCT0283 (assembly GCF_018130385.1). Lineage (GTDB taxonomy): Bacteria > Pseudomonadota > Alphaproteobacteria > Rhizobiales > Xanthobacteraceae > Bradyrhizobium. Next base: position 127,868 of record NZ_JAFCLU010000019.1, read on the forward strand.
CTTTACAACGAAAAAGCAAATCTTCGCTGAGAAGGCAGAACGATGAAAGCAATTCTCACTGTCCATAACATTGCGTCGGACCTCGTCACGACGTTCTGGACGCCGATCTTCGTCGGAATCTTTATCGCCATCGTAAGCTATGCCCTTTGGCCGCGCAACAAAGCCGTCTTCGACGAAGCCGCGAAAATGCCTTTGCGCGAGGAGTGAGCCGATCATGACCGAACACAGCGATATCGATCACGTTTCCGGAAGGTCGACCACAGGTCACGAGTGGGACGGCATCAAGGAGCTCAACACACCGCTGCCGCGCTGGTGGGTGATCACATTCTACGCGACCATTCTCTGGGCGATCGGCTACTGGATCGTGTATCCGGCGTGGCCGCTGCTCTGGAGCCATACGACCGGCATCTGGAACTACTCCACGCGCGCCGAGGTCGCCACCGAGCTCGCCAATCTGGAAAAGATCCGCGGCGACAAGATGGTTGCGCTCGGCGCCGCCCCGCTGGAGGAGATCGAGAAGAATCCCGCCTTGCTGGCGCTGGCCCGGGCGCGCGGCAAGACAGTGTTCGGCGACAATTGCGCGCCTTGCCACGGTAGCGGCGGCGCCGGAGCCAAGGGCTATCCCAACCTGAACGACGACGAATGGCTGTGGGGCGGGAGCCTCGACCAGATCATGCAGACGATCCAGTTCGGAGCGCGTTCCGGGCATCCGAAGACCCACGAGAGCGCCATGCTGGCGTTCGGCAAGGAGGGGGTGCTCAAGAAGGACGAGATCGTTACCGTCGCCAATTACGTCCGGTCGCTGTCGGGACTGCCGACGGCCGCGGGCTACAACGCAACTGTCGGCGCGAAGATTTTCGCCGACAATTGCGTCTCCTGCCATGGCGACAACGGCAAGGGGAACCAGGAACTCGGTGCGCCCGACCTCACGGACAAGATCTGGCTCTACGGTTCGGACGAGGCGACGCTGGTCGAGACCATCACCAACGGCCGTACCGGGGTGATGCCGGCCTGGGTTAGCCGACTCGACCCGTCCACGATCAAGGCGCTGACGGTCTACGTCCACTCGCTCGGCGGAGGAAAATAGCCGGTAAGTACGGCAGTTTCCATCCTGTTTGAGATGGATCAAGCGGGGGCACGGCGCCGGGTCTAGGGTGAATTCCAGACGCGAGCTCAATCCAGCGATGAACAAGACCGTGAACCCGACCGACCTGCAACTTGAAGACGATGGGCCGCTGTATGCGGCCCAGAAGAAGGTCTACCCGCAGAGCGTTTCCGGGACCTTCCGCCGAACCAAATGGGGGCTGATGGCGTTCTGCCTCGGCGTCTATTACCTGTTGCCGTTCGTGCGATGGAATCGCGGCCTGGGTGCGCCGGACCAGGCGGTGCTGGTCGATCTGCCGAACAGCCGCTTCTATTTCTTCTTCATCGAGCTCTGGCCGCAGGAAGTCTACTACTTCACCGGGCTGTTGATCGTCGCCGCGCTGACGCTGTTCTTGATGAACGCGGTCGGCGGCCGCATCTGGTGCGGCTATCTCTGCCCGCAGACGGTCTGGACCGATCTGTTTTATGCCGTCGAGCGCATGATCGAGGGCGACCGCCGCGAGCGGATGCGGAAAGACGCCGCCAAGGGCACGATGAAGCTCGAGCGCTTTGCCGAAATCCTGCTGAAGCATTCGATCTGGCTGATGATCGCCTGGTGGACCGGCGGCGCCTGGGTGCTCTATTTCAACGACGCGCCGACGCTGGTCAAACAGCTCGTCATCTTCCAGGCGCCGATGATCGCCTATGTCTGGATCGCCATACTGACGGCGACGACCTATATCTTCGCCGGCTGGATGCGCGAGCAGGTCTGCGTCTACATGTGCCCGTGGCCGCGCATTCAGGCAGCCCTCACCGACGAGTGGGCGCTCAACGTCACCTACAAATACGATCGCGGCGAGGCGCGCACGTCGCTGAAGAAGGCGAACGAATTGCGCGCGCTCGGCCAGCCGGTCGGCGATTGCATCGATTGCTATCAGTGCGTCGCGGTGTGCCCGACCGGAATCGATATCCGCAACGGGCCGCAGCTTGACTGCATCCAGTGCGGCCTGTGCATCGATGCCTGCGACACCGTGATGACCAAGATCGGTCGGGAAACCCGCCTGATCGGCTACGATAACGACATCAACATTCACCGCCGGCAGGAAGGCAAGCCGCCGATCTACCGCATCGTGCGGCCGCGCACCATCATTTATACCGCGATGATCGCCGCCGTCGGCGCGATCATGCTCTATGCGATGCTGACGCGCTCGCTGCTCGACATCAACGTGCTTCATGACCGCAATCCGGTCGCGGTGAAGCTCTCCGACGGATCGATCCGCAATGCCTATACCGTCCGCCTCCTGAACAAGCGCGGCTTCGACCGCGTCATCGCGATCGACGTGGATGGCCCGGTCAACGCCACGCTCCACGTCGTCGGCGCCGATTCCGTGACCCAGGACCGGCCCATGATCATCCTGGCGCGTGATACGACCACCGAACTGCGGCTGCTGGTAACGGCGCCCGCGGAGAACAATCCCGAGAAATCCGTCCCCGTGCATTTCCGCGTTACCGATATCGGGCTCGGCGAGGTTGCCTCCGCCACCGATCATTTCGTGGCGCCATGATACCCTTGAGGAGCAATCATATGAGCCAGGAGCGGCCGTCAAGACCCATCACCGGACGCATGGTGTTCTTCATGATGGTCGCCTTCTTCGGCGTCGTGATCGGGGTCAACCTCGTCATGATGCGGCTTGCGATCCAGACCTTGCCCGGCACGGAGGTCGATAGCGCCTACAGCGCCAGCCTCGCCTACGAGAAGGAGATCGCCACCGCCCGCGCCCAGAGCGCGCGCAACTGGAAGGTCGATGCCCATGTCGAGCGCAGCGGGCAGGGCGGGGCCACGCTGCGGGTCGAAGCGCGCGACAATTCTGGCCGGCCGATGTCTGGCCTGACCTTTCAGGGCCGGTTCGAGCGGCCGACTGACCGGCGCGCCGATCTGCCGGTAGCGCTCGCCGAAGTCGGGATTGGCATCTATCGGGGAAGCGCTGAAGCCATCGCGCCGGGTCAGTGGGATCTGGTGCTCGAAGGCGTCTCGGCGGGACAGCGGCTGTTTCTGTCCAAGAACCGCGTGTTGTTGAACTAGGAAGGCCGGATCATGCAGGCGACGCGAGATTTTTCACATTATGTCCGGCATCTCGAATCGGGGCTGTCGCATATCGATCTGGCGGTCGAGGGCGTCAATTGCGCCGGCTGCATGTCGAAGATCGAGCGCGGGCTTTCCGCGCTTCCGGACGTGACGCTGGCGCGTGTCAATCTGACCGACCGCCGCGTGGCGCTGGAATGGAAGGAGGGCACGCTCGACCCGGCCCGTTTCATCGACCGGCTGGCAGAGCTTGGCTACAAGGCCTATCCGTTCGAGCCGGTCCGCGCCGAAGCGGTGGAGACCGAGCAGGCGAGCTTCCTGCTCCGCTGTCTCGGCGTCGCCGCCTTTGCCGCGATGAACATCATGATGCTGTCGATCCCCGTATGGTCCGGCAATGTCAGCGACATGATCCCGGAGCAGCGCGATTTCTTCCACTGGCTGTCGGCGCTGATTGCTTTGCCTGCGGCGGCCTATTCGGGACAGCCGTTCTTCAGGTCCGCACTGCGCGCCTTGCGGGCGCGCCGCACCAACATGGATGTGCCGATCTCGATCGGCATTGTGCTGGCGCTTGCGATGTCGGTGGCTGAGACGATTCACCACGCCGAACATGCCTATTTCGACGCCGCGCTGATGCTGCTCGCCTTCCTGCTGGCCGGCCGCTATCTCGATCAAAGCATGCGTCGCAAGACTCGCGCGGTGGCCGGAAACCTTGCCGCGCTCAAGGGAGAGACCGCGACGAAATTCGTCGGCACCGACGAAATCAGCGTCGTGCCGATTGCCGCCGTGCAGGCCGGCGACATCGTCCTCTTGCGTCCGGGCGAGCGCTCCGCCGTCGACGGCTCCGTGATCGAGGGCCAGTCCAAGATCGACCAGAGCCTGATCACCGGTGAGACCTTGCCCGTAAAGGCGGGGCCGGGCACTGCCGTCTATGCGGGCACGCTCAATCTGTCGGGCGCCTTGCGGGTGAGGGTGTCGGCGGCGTCCGAAGGCACGTTGCTGGCGGAGATCAGCCGGCTGCTCGACAACGCCGTACAATCGCGCTCCCGCTACGTGCAACTCGCCGACCGCGCATCACGGCTCTATGCCCCCGTCGTGCATGCGGCGGCGCTTCTGACCATGCTGGGCTGGGCGGCCTACGGCGCTACCTGGCACGACGCCATTGTCACCGCAATCTCGGTTCTCATCATTACCTGTCCCTGTGCGCTCGGACTGGCGATCCCGGCGGTGCAGACCGTCGTCTCGGGCGCCATGTTCCGGACCGGCGTGCTGCTCAATTCCGGCGATGCCATCGAGCGGATGGCCGAAGTCGATCGCGTCGTGTTCGACAAGACGGGAACGCTCACCTTGCCGGAGCTCGACGTCACGAATGCCGCCGATGTTCCGAACGACGTGTTCGAACTCGCCGGGCGTCTTGCACTTGCCAGCCATCATCCCGTCGCCGCCGCGGTGGCACGGGCCTCCGGAGCAAAGGCGCCGCTAGCCGGGGTCGAGGAGATAGCAGGCCAGGGCGTGCGTGGCTCCGTCAACGGGCTCGAAGTCCGGCTGGGCAGGCCGTCGTTTTGCGGCGCGGACCTGATCGCCAACGAAATCCTGTGCCGGGATCCCGAGGCTTCTGTCGTCGCCTTCCGTCACGGCGAAACGCGGCATGTCTTTGCGGTGCGGCAGCGCCTGCGCGCCGATGCGGCCGGCGCCATATCCACGCTCCTGAAGGCCGGGATTGAAGTCGAAATTCTGTCCGGCGATCGCGAGCCTGCCGTACGCCATGCGGCTGAGACGCTCGGGATTCATGAATGGCGCGCGGGCGTCACGCCGGCGGACAAGATTGTCCGTATCGAGGAATTGAAGCGGCGGGGCGTCAAGGTCCTGATGGTCGGCGACGGCATGAACGATGCGCCGGCGCTTGCCGCCGCGCACGTCTCGATGTCACCGGTCAGTGCCACCCATTTGAGCCAAGCGACCGCCGATCTGGTGTTCCTCGGCGATCGCCTCGCGCCCGTCGTCACGGCAATAGGCTTCTCGCGAAAGGCACTGCGGCTGATGCGGCAGAACCTGTGGCTGGCTGCGGGCTACAACCTGCTTGCGGTGCCGCTCGCAATTGCGGGCCTCGCAACGCCGCTGGTCGCCGCAGCTGCGATGTCGGGTTCGTCGTTGCTGGTCATCTTAAACGCGTTGCGCGCGCATCGCGGTGTGAGGGAGTTTTCCTGATGGAAGTTCTGGTGTTTCTGGTGCCGCTGGCATTGACGCTCGGCGCCATCGGCCTGATGGGTTTTCTCTGGTCGCTCAAGAACGGCCAATACGACGACCTCGAAGGGGCGGGCTGGCGCGCGATCGCCGATGACGAGCCGGCTTCAGAAGAACCAGTACCGGTACCATCGACCGGGACCGGACGTCGCTAGGGCAGACCGGCATTCTGACCAAGGAGACGGATCATCCGCCACAGGAGTCTTGATGTCCCCGCGCATCATCCATATTCCGCGACGCCAAGCGGCTGGCGTTGACGCCTCAGCGCTTTACCGCCATATACCGAACATGAATAAGCTTCTATCAGCCGCATTGACCACCACGGCGACCGCTTACGGCGGATCGCCTGCTGGTTGCGCGCGCTAGAGACAAGCGTACTTCACCCAGAAAAGGCCCCGCCGGCGACGGACGGGGCCTTTTCTGGTTTTTGATGGTCCCCGTCCGCGCTTTTTTTCCATCACAAGGAACACAGCCATGGACGATCTCGACCACAGAAATCTCGGCGTGAAGCTCAAACTCTGGCACCTTCAGGAAGATGCGCCGGGCATGGTGTTCTGGCATCCGCGCGGCTACGCGGTCTACCGGGTGCTGGAGGACTATGTCCGGCGCAAGATGCGCCGAGCCGGCTATGCCGAGGTCCGGACGCCACAGCTGCTGCCAAAGGAGCTCTGGGGCCGCAGCGGCCACTGGGACAAGTTCGGCGAGCACATGTTCCGGGTCGACGACGGCGAGCCGGCGATGGCGCTGAAACCGATGTCGTGCCCGTGCCACGTGCAGATCTTCAACAGGGGGCTGCGCTCGTGGCGGCAGCTTCCGATCCGCTATGCCGAGTTCGGCGCTTGCCACCGCAATGAGCCTTCCGGTTCGCTCCACGGCATCATGCGCACGCGCGCCTTCGAGCAAGACGACGCGCATGTGTTCTGCCGCGAGCAGGACCTGGAGGGCGAAGTCGCGTGCTTCATCGCCCTGCTGGGCGAGGCCTACCGCGACCTCGGTTTTCCCGACTACGAGGTGGCGCTGGCGACGCGGCCGGCGGTGCGCGCCGGCGACGACGCGACCTGGGACTGGTCGGAGGCGAAGCTCGCGATGCCGCGCGGCGTTGCGGCCTCGCGCCTCAAATCAACCCCGGCGAAGGTGCGTTCTACGGACCGAAGCTGGAATTCGCGCTGCGCGACCGGCTGGGACGATCCTGGCAGTGCGGCACAGTGCAGCTCGACGGCGTGCTGCCGCAGCGGCTCGAGGCGTCCTACGTCGCCCCCGACGGCAGCCGCGCGAGGCCCCTGATGATCCACCACGCCATCTTCGGATCGCTCGGCCGCATGATCGCGATCCTGCTCGAGCACCATGGCGGCGTGCTTCCGTTCTGGCTGTCACCGGACCAGGTCGCGGTCGCGCCGATCTCGAAAGACCAGGCCGGATACGGCGCGGACGTCCTGGCGGCGTTCGAGGATGCCGGGATCCGGGCCGTTGCCTATGACGGCGCCGATACCCTCTCGCGGCGCATCGTGGCGGCGCATGAAATGGCGGTGCCGGTGATGGCTGTCGTCGGCGGGCGCGAGATGAGGGACGGCCGGGTGAGCCTGCGCGAACGCGACGGCTCTCAGGCCGACGTTCCGCTGGCCGAGGCGGTGTCCCGGCTGCAGGCGAGGGCCCGGCCGGGCGCCCTTGTGGCCGAAGCCTTGTAGCCCGCGGACGCAGGTCCGCATCATGCGATCGAAGAGCGATTTACTCAGAACGCTCGCCGCCATTTCGGGCGTAAGATCGGCTACTGGCGGCGTTCGCAATTCCGGGGCTGGACAAAGGACTGGACTGGCGGAAGGGGTGGGATTCGAACCCACGGTACCCTTGCAGGCACGCCGGTTTTCAAGACCGGTGCCTTAAACCACTCGGCCACCCTTCCGGACTAGGAATCTCAGTCGCTTAGCGTAGGGCTGGCTCGAACGCAATGCGAACGTGGCTCCGATGCGCACCCCGTGGCGTCATTTTGGAAGAAACCAGCGACGAGAGCGCCACCGGTGATGCAGAGGTAATTCAAAGGGGCCGCCGCTACGATCTGGCAGGCGTTTTGTATGGAGCCCTTTACACGCGCCACGAAATTTTGGAGGCGGCATCAGCCGCGATACGCTCGCCGGCGGTTCGTCAGGCCGATGCCAATTCTGACCGGGATCGCATCGTCCCGGCACCCGTTGCCGCAATTGGTTCGGACGCTTGTTTAGCCGAACGCAACAGCCAGCAAGCTAGAGCACAGGAGCACGAAGCTGGCCGTGGTCAGGGCAAGAAATCCGTTGGAGACAATGTCGTGGTTGCGCATGATACACCTACCACTCAGATGCTCGCTCGAATTTATTAAAGCTTTCCGAATCCCTGGCCGGAACTACCAGGCTATTTCTCTGTCTGAAGCCGGCGGTCCCCCCGAACCGCCAAGCGTTCAAACCTCAAGCTCTGGAACGATAGCCTTCAAACGCATGGGCAAGGAAAATGCCTGCGCTCACCAGGCCCATCACCGCTGTAACCGTCTCGATCATCGCACAAATCCTTTGCGCCCCTGCGATCCACAGAACGACTCCACCGTTGCACAGTCAAAAAGATTCACAGGCTAAAATCGCAGATCGGTCGTGAGTGATGATTTAGTGCAACAGATTGTCTGAATGCGGCACAAGAGGTGGTGCGGGCGAGGCGTCTTTTGCCAATTATCGATAGTGAAATCCCGTAAATCGACGGATACGCAAAGCAACCATTCATTCACCACGCAGGCGCAGACCCCATTTCCGCCGTGTTCCGGTTGCGATATCTTCACGACGTGATGCGGAGGTGGGCCGCATCGTGAGGCAAGGCCGCAACGCTTCAACGTAGGCGGTCGGCCGCTGAAAATGGTAATTGGGGCGATGGGGATTCGACGGCCAAAAACGATCGTCCTGGCGGCGCGTGGTACGGTTGCCGTGGCAACGTGCCTTCTCCTTGCCAACTGCGCCTCGTCCAGCAAATTCGCCAGTCGCGTCGATCCCAAATATGGCGTCTCCTCGAGCCCTCGCGTGGTGGCGCTTGGGGAAGCCGTGCCGAAGGGCGGGGGAACCTACCGCGTCGGCAAGCCCTACACCGTCGCAGGCCGGGTCTACGTGCCGGAAGAGGATCCGAACTATCGCGCCGAGGGGATGGCTTCCTGGTATGGCGACGACTTCCACGGCCGGCTGACCGCCAATGGCGAAGTCTTCGACATGGCCTCGCTGACCGCTGCCCACCCGACGCTCCCGATCCCAAGCTACGCCCGCGTCACCAACGTCCGGAACGGCAAATCGCTGATCGTGCGGGTCAACGACCGCGGCCCTTACCATGGCAACCGCCTCATCGACGTCTCGAACAAGGCCGCGGAACTCCTTGAATTCAAAGCAAATGGCGTCGCTAAGGTCCGCGTTGAATATGTCGGCCGGGCGCCGCTGGAGGGTTCCGACGACCGCCAGTTGCTGGCAACGCTCCGGACCGGCGAACCGGCGCCGTCGCCGTCCACGGTTCGGGTCGCTTCGGCCCGTCCGTTTGTGCCCGAAATGCCGTCGTCTGCGAGCCGAATCCGGGGCGAAGTTCCGATGCCCGAAGGGCGGCCCTACAGCCTCGGTAATACCTCGGCCGACTACGCCTCGACTAATGCGACTTCGGAAATGTCGGCCTCCAGCCGCTCGCGCGGGCGCGCCGCGGAAAACCCCCGCGCCGTGTCCTACGAGAATGATGCCAGCTATGCGGCTCCGAGCCAGGCCTACCTGCCGGTCGATCCACGGGGTCCAAGCGAAGTCCTGAGCGGGCGCGGGCTGTATTAGATAGCGTTTTCGAGCGAAAGCCTGCCCCGGACTTGATCCGAGGTGGCTCCGGTTCGCGTCAAGAAAACGCGTCAAACAAAATCACCCCCTCAGGAAGTCGATCAGCGCCGTGTTGACCTCGTCGGGCCGCTCCTGCTGAATCCAGTGGCCGGCCCCGTCGAGAATAAGTTTCTGCCGCAAGTTCGGCAGCACGCGCTCCATCTCCTTGACCAGTTTGGCGCCGATCAGCCCGGTGATGACGCCATCCTTCGATCCCGCGATGAACAGGGACGGCTGGTGGATTTGCGCGCCCTGCCACGGCGCAGTCAGTTCCCAATTGCGGTCGATGTTGCGATACCAGTTGAGCCCGCCGCGAAAGCCGGAGTCCCGGTAGACGGCTGCGAAATAGGCGAGGTCAGCCTCGGTCAGCCAGTTCGGCAACGGCCGGTTCGGATCGGCGCCGGCGAGGAATCCCTTGCCCTCCTGAACATATTGATGGGCCGCCGGATCGGAGAACCCGCGTCCGGCCAGCACGATTCGCATTGTCGCGGCGACATCGCGCTCGAACTCGGCCTCGGCTACGCCCGGCGCCTGAAAATACTGCCAGTAGAAATTGGTGATGCCGTTGTTCCGCAGGGTTTCGAGCGGCAGGCCGCGTCCGCGGGAGGGTGGCGGAACGCTGAGGCCCGCGACCTTGGTGAAGACATCAGGCCGGAACATCGCCGCGTGCCAGGCAACCGGCGCACCCCAGTCATGGCCGACAATGACAGCCTGTTGTTCGCCAAGCGCCGCCACCAGCGCAACCATGTCGCCGACATTGTGGAAGATGGTGTAGGCGCCGACGTCCTCTGGTGCGCTGGTCCGGCCGAACCCGCGCATATCGGGGGCGACGACGCGGAAACCGGCTGCCGCAATGGCAGGGATCTGGTGCCGCCAGGAATAGGATAGTTCGGGCCAGCCATGGCAGAGCAGCACCAGCGGACCCTGTCCCTGCTCGACAACGAAGAAGTCCAGCCCGTTGGCGGAAATGGTGCGTGAGGATGGCATCGCGTTTCCGCCCTGTTTTTCGTATCTTGTCGGGAAATTGCAGCCTCGCCACGCTACGTTCCTTCGTCCGGTGCCGCAATCCGATCGACACGGCGGCAAGTCCAAAAGGCAAGTCAAAAACCTGTGTTGTTTGCGATACTTCCAACTGTTAGAAGGCAAGGATTCAGGACATCGCCGATGGCAGCAGAGACTTCCGTTTCCCGCAAACCCGACGCCGCGGCCATCGTCCCGTGGCGCGGCTTGATGGCCGCCGTCGTAGCGCTCGCGGTCGGTTGGGGCGGGATCGTGTACGCCGCCAACAACAGCGTGCAGGGCGCGCCGAAGAAGGAAGATGGCGGCTTTGACGGCGACGCGCCGACCGCGATCCTGGTCGAGGCGTCCAGCGGCAGCGTGCTGTTCGAGAAGAACGCCGACGAATTGCGGGCGCCGTCCAGCATGATGAAGCTGATGACGGTCGAGGTCGTCTTCAACGCCATCAAGGAAGGCAAGATAAAGCTGACGGACGAATACCGCATCAGCGAGAACGCCTGGCGCAAGGGCGGCGCGCCGGCCGGCGGCTCGACCATGTTTGCCATCCTCAACAGCAAGGTGTCGGTGGACGACCTGCTGAAAGGCGCGATCATCCAGAGCGGCAATGATTCCTGCATTGCGCTCGCCGAGGGCATGGCCGGCAACGAGCGGATCTTTGCCGCCGACTTCATGACCAAACGGGCGCGCGAACTCGGCCTGACGAAGTCGACATTCGGAAACTCAAACGGGTTGCCCGATCCCGCCAACAGGATGACGGTGCGGGAACTAGCAAAACTCGCCCGCCACCTGATCCTGACCTATCCCGACATGTACAAATTGTTCGGCGAGAGGGAGTTCACCTGGAACAAGATTCGGCAGCAGAACCGCAATCCGCTTCTGAACTCGCTGAACGGCGCTGACGGGCTGAAGACCGGCTACACCAAGGAGGGCGGCTACGGCATGGTCGGCTCCGCCGTGCAGAACGACACACGGCTGATCGTCGTGATCAACGGGCTCGAGGATCCCGACGATCGCGCCTCCGAGGCCAAGAAGATGCTGGAATGGGGTTTTCGCAATTTCGAGACGCGCACACTGTTCGCGGCCAACCAGCCCGTCGGCTACGCCAAGGTATTCGGCGGCGAAAGCCGCTCGGTGAAGCTTGCCAGCCCCCAGCCGATCAAAGTGATGGTGCCGAAGAATGGCAGCGAGAAGCTGATCGCGCGGATCGTTTACAACGGCCCGGTGCGGGCGCCGGTGCAGGCCGGCCAGCCGGTCGGGGTCGTCAAAGTGTGGCGAGGTCACAACATCGCCGTGGAGACGCCGGTCTATGCCGCGGAAGCGGTCGGCACCGGCTCGACCATGCGCCGCGCGATCGACGGGGCCAGCGAGCTCGTCATCGGTATGTTCCGCGCGAGCGCAGAGAAGCTCTGAGCATGACCCAGGCAACGCTGCAGCGGCCTTCCGGACGCGGGAAGTTCATTACGTTTGAGGGAGGCGAGGGCTCCGGCAAGTCCACGCAGATCAAGAAGCTTGCCGAGCGCCTTGCGGCAGCAAAGCTGCGCGCCATCGTTACCCGCGAGCCGGGTGGCTCGCCGGGCGCCGAGATCATCCGGCATCTCGTGCTCTCGGGCATGGGTAAACTGCTAGGGCCTGACGCCGAGACATTGTTGTTTGCGGCAGCGCGCGACGACCATGTGCATACGGTGATCCAGCCCGCGCTCAGCCAGGGAACGTGGGTGCTGTGCGACCGCTTCGCGGACTCGACCCGCGCCTACCAGGGCAGCCTGGGGCAGGTCTCTCCCGTCGTGCTCAACGCGATGCAGCGCGTCACCATCGGCGACCTGAAACCTGACCTGACCATCATTCTGGATATCCCGGTCGAAGTAGGTCTGCAGCGCGCGGCCGCTCGCCGCGGCAGCGGCGTGCCTGACCGGTTCGAATCGGAAGACCTCCAATTCCATCAGGACCTGCGCGACGCCTACAGGCGGATTGCCGCCGAAGATCCGCAGCGCTGCGTGCTGATCGACGCCAATGCCGATGCCGACACGGTCGCGGCGCGCGTCTGGACCGCGCTGCGCGACCATTTGTTCGCGGTCCCGAGCCCGGCGGGGACGGCATGAGCGCGCGCAAGACCGAGCAGGAGATCGCGGTCCGTCATCCCCGCGAAACGGCTGACCTGTTCGGCCACCGCGAGGCGGAGATGGCATTGCTTAATGCCTATCGCAGCGGGCGCATTCCGCATGCCTGGCTGATCGGCGGCCCACAGGGCATCGGCAAGGCGACGCTGGCCTATCGCATGGCCCGCTTCGTGCTCGCGAATTCCAAGCCCATGGCGCCTTCGGTGCGGCGCGCCGAGACGCTGGCGCTCGATCCGGACGATCCCGTCGCGCGCCAAGTCACCGCCGGCGCGCATGGCGGGCTGCTGGTGCTGGAACGCGGTCTCAACGATCGCGGCGTGTTGCGAACCGTGATTACCGTCGACGAGACGCGGGAGACGATTTCGTTCTTCGGCTCGACCGCGGCGGTGGACGGTTGGCGGGTCTGCATCGTCGACACCGTCGACGAGCTCAATCCGAACGCCGCCAATGCGCTGCTCAAGATCCTCGAAGAGCCGCCGCAACGATCGCTGTTCCTGCTCGTCAGCCATTCGCCGGCGCGGGCCTTGCCGACGATCCTGTCCCGTTGCCGCAAGCTGCCGCTGCGGCCGCTCGCGACCGACGACGTCATTCGCGCGGCATCGCGGGCCGCTGACATCGCACCCGATGACCCGGCGCTGTCGGAGGCTGCCGATGCCTCGGAGGGGAGCGTGTCGCGCGCACTGACACTGCTCGGCGGGGATGCGCTTAAGCTGCAACAGCGGACTGCGGCGCTGCTGGCGACACTGCCGCAGGTCGACCCGCGCGAACTGCATGCGCTTGGCGACGCACTGGGCACCAGCGACCGGGTGGCGCTGGCGGCTTTCATCGACGGCATCGATCGCTGGATCGGCGAAAAGCTGCGCGCCGACGACGCCAACGCGAATCTGCCCCGCCTTGCACGGCTGGCTGAGGTATGGGAAAAGATCGTCCGCGCCGCGCGCGACACCGAATCCTATAATTTGGAGCGAAAACCGCTGGTTTTCTCGGTGTTTGGGATGCTCGCGGAAGCGACGCGGTAACGCTCCGTCCGACAACAATCCCGACAATCGTTGAGTTGAAAAGGAATTCGTGGTGGCGAAGGCTGGAAAGAAAGCTTCGAAAAAGCGCAAGGCGAAGAAGGTCCGCAAATCGCCGTCCGCCCGCACCGGCAAGAAGGCCGCGAAGAAGCGCGCCGCCAAGAAGGGTGCGGCCAAGCGCACGCGCGTCGTGAAGAAGGCCGGCAAGGCGTCGAAGAACACTGCCAGCAAAGTCGCGAAAAAGTCCCCTAAAAAGGCTGCGAAGAAAGCAGCCGGGAAGCCCACCACCAAGAAATCGCCAAAGAAATCCGCGAACAAGACGACGAAGACGCGCGCGGTAACGCCGCAGGAGACAACCCCCGCCGTACAGGCAGCCCCGGTAGCTAAACGCGCAAGGCCAACCACGCCGCGCGCGAAGCCGGCTGCCGCGGTCCAGCCGGCGGCGACTGCCGAGCGCAACACCTACTTCATCACCACCGCGATCGCCTATCCCAACGGCATTCCGCATATCGGCCACGCCTACGAGGCAATCGCGACCGATGCGCTGGCGCGGTTTCAGCGGCTCAACGGCAAGGATGTGTTCTTCCTCACCGGCACCGACGAGCACGGCCTGAAGATGGTGCAAACCGCCGAGAGCGAGGGAATGGGGGTTGCCGAACTTGCTGCACGCAATGCCCTCCGGTTCAAGGACATGGACGAGCGGCTGAACGTGTCGTTCGACCGCTTCATCCGCACCACGGAGCCTGACCATCATCGCTCGGTCCAGGTGGTCTGGAATCGGATGCAACAGAATGGCGACATCTATATCGATGCCTATTCGGGCTGGTATTCGGTGCGCGACGAAGCCTATTACGCCGAGGAAGAAACCGTCCTCGGCGAGGACAATGTGCGCCGCGGCCCGCAGGGCTCGCCGGTCGAGTGGGTCGAGGAGAAGAGCTACTTCTTCAAGCTGTCCGCCTATCAGGACCGCCTGCTGGCGCTGTACGAGAGCCAGCCGGACTTCATCGGACCGGATTCACGCCGCAACGAGGTCATCAGCTTTGTCAAAGGTGGCCTGAAGGACCTGTCGATCTCGCGCACGACATTCGACTGGGGCGTCAAGGTGCCTAATGATCCCGAGCACGTGATGTATGTCTGGGTCGATGCGCTGACCAACTACATTACTGGCGTCGGCTTCCCCGACGAGAGCGCTGCGAACTGGCGCTACTGGCCGGCGGACGTACACATCATCGGCAAGGACATCATCCGCTTCCACGCGGTGTACTGGCCGGCGTTCCTGATGTCGGCCGGCATTCCCGTGCAGAAGCGGGTCTATGCGCACGGCTTCCTGTTCAACAGGGGCGAGAAGATGTCGAAGTCGGTCGGCAACGTCGTCGACCCCTTCAATCTCGCCGATCAATACGGCGTCGACCAGATGCGCTATTTCTTCCTGCGCGAGGTGCCGTTCGGGCAGGATGGCAACTACAACCACGAGGCCATCGTCGCGCGCATCAATGCTGACCTCGCCAACGATCTCGGCAATCTGGCGCAGCGCTCGCTGTCGATGATCGCCAAGCAGCTTGGCGGCGTGCTGCCCGAGACCGGCGAGTTCACCGACAATGACAAGGAGATCCTGGCGGAGGCAGATGCCATGCTGGGGGCGTCGCGGACCGCGATGGCCACCCAGCAGATCCATCAATGGCTGAACGTGGTGTGGTCTGTGGTCGCGGAAGCCAACCGCTATTTCGCGGGCGAGGCGCCGTGGGCGCTGGCCAAGACTGATCCGGCACGGCAGAAAACCGTATTGTACGTGACGGCTGAAGTCGTGCGGCAGGTCGCCATCCTGACCCAGCCGGTAATGCCGGATGCCTCGAGCAAGCTGCTCGACAGTCTCGGCGTTGCTCCGGACGCACGGGACTTCGCAGCGCTCAGCACGCGGATCAAGGCCGGCGCAACCCTGCCGCCGCCGGTCGGCGTGTTTCCGCGCTACGTCGAACCAAAGGCGGATTGAACCGTTTGCAAGCCATGCTCGTCGACAGCCACTGCCACCTCGACTTTCCGGATTTTGCCGAGGATCTCGACGCCATTGTCACGCGGGCCGAGGCGGCCGGGATTGGTCGCATCGTCACCATCTCGACCCGGGTGAAGCGGCTCGGCGGGCTGCTCGCCATCGCCGAGCGATTTCCGAACGTTTATTGCTCGGTCGGCACCCACCCACATCACGCAGATGAAGAAGACGACATTCCCGCCAGCGAACTGATCGAACTGACGAAGCATCCGAAGGTCGTGGCGCTGGGTGAGGCGGGGCTGGATTATTTCTACCAGCACGGCTCGCGCGAGGCGCAGGAGCGCGGCTTTCGCGCGCATATCGCGGCCGCGCGGGCGACAGGATTGCCGCTGGTGATCCATACCCGCGAAGCCGATGAAGCCTGCGGCCGCATTCTCGAAGACGAGATCGCCAAGGGACCGTTCCGAGCGGTGTTGCATTGCTACACCGGCGGGCGCGAACTGGCGATGAAGGCGATTGGTCTCGGCCTGTCGATCTCGTTCACGGGTATCCTGACCTTCAAGAAGTCAGAAGCCTTGCGCGAACTCGCCGCCGAGCTCCCGGCCGACCGCATCATGGTCGAAACCGACTCGCCCTATCTGGCGCCCGGCAAGTTTCGCGGCAAGCGCAACGAGCCGTCCTACGTAGTGGAAGTCGCAAAAGTTCTGGCGGAAACGCGCGGCGTCTCGCTGGAAGAAATCTCACGGCAGACGACGGAAAACTTTTTCCGGCTATTTTCAAAAGTGCCGGCACCGAAGGCCGCGGCATGACGGTGACGCTGACGATCCTCGGCTGCGGTTCATCCGCCGGCGTGCCGCGCCCGGCGCTCGGCTGGGGCGCCTGCGATCCCAACAATCCAAAAAACCGCCGCCGCCGCTGCTCGCTGCTGGTCGAGCGCACGGGCGCGCACGGCACCACGCGGATCGTGATCGATACCTCGCCCGATCTGCGCGAGCAGTTGATCGACGCCGAGGTCGATCACATCGACGCGGTGTACCTGACCCATGAGCATGCCGACCAGACCCACGGCATCGACGATCTGCGTTCGGTCGTGCTGCACCAGCGCCGGCGCATTCCTGTCTATTTCAACCAGTCGACCGCGAAAGACATGATGGCGCGGTTCTCCTATTGCTTCATCGCGCCCGAGGGCAGCGACTATCCGCCGATCCTGACACGCCATTCGATCGAAGCGGGCGAGAGCCACACCACCGAAGGGAAGGGCGGCCCGGTAAAACTTTCCGCCTTCCTGGTTCACCACGGCAGGATACCGGCGCTAGGCTTCCGGATTGGCGCCGCCGCCTACACGCCCGACCTCCACGACATTCCCGAGGAGAGCTGGCCGGCACTGGAAAACCTCGACCTCTGGATCGTTGACGGGCTGCGCTATGCCGGCCATCCCAGCCATTTCAGCGTCAGCGACGCGCTGTCATGGATCGAGCGCTTCAAGCCGAAGCGCGCCGTCATCACCAACATGCATTCCGATCTCGATTACGAGGTGCTGCGCCAGAGTCTGCCGGCCGGCGTGATCCCGGCCTATGACGGGATGCGGCTGGAGCTCGGTTAGCGCTGGACTGCCAGCCCGGCGACATCCTGGAATATCGCGATGATGCCGCGGGCATCACGCCTGCTCGTTGCGCACGCGGCTGATGACCCTCGACTAAGAGGTGACACGGCAGGGCCTTCCGCCGGACATCATGCTGGCCTATGACGGAACTAGGCTGGTGCTGGAGACCCCAGACACGTCGGCGCGCCGCAACCCAATCGCAGGCCGCGGAGGAAATTCGATGATTGGCCTGTTCTTTGAAGTTCAGACAAAGCCCGGGCACCGCAATCAATATCTCGATCTCGCGGCCGCGCTGAAGCCCGATCTTGAGGCCATGGGCGGCTGCCTCTTCATCGATCGCTTCAAGAGTTTGACGCGAGAGAACCTGCTGCTGTCCTACCAGATCTGGCAGGACGAGGGGGCTCTGACGGCGTGGCGGGCCCATGCCCACCATCATGATGTCCAGACCATCGGCCGCGCGAGGGTTTTTTCGGATTATCGCATCCGCGTCGCCCAGGTCATTCACGAAGAAAGGCCCGGCCAGCCGGTCTGGCGGCCCGAGCGGCGCTCGCCCTACAATGACCCCGCAAGGCGCAAGCCGACCTATGTCCTCGCCTCGGAATCGAAGAGTGCCACGCTGGCGGCAGAGACCGAATGGCGCCGCGACGCTTTCGAGAGCGTCTATCGCGACGCGCACTTCGCCCACCTGGTCGATTTGCCGGACGATCGCGCCGGCATCGAATTCGGCCCGTGCCTGTTTGCCGATCCGACAACCCAGTACTTTCGCATCTTCGAGGTCATGCGCGACTACGGGATGTATGAGCGGACCGAGGCGCCGCAGTATTACCCGCCGGTTAGGAGAGAGCAGGCGTAGCAGGTGTGCGGGCAAGTTCTTTCCAGGTCGTCATTGCCCCCGACAAACGCGAAGCGTTTGCGCGAGGGAGCGCAGCGACGAAGCAATCCATTCTTCCTCTTGCGCCCGTGGCGCGATGGATTGCTTCGCTTCGCTCGCAATGACGGTCAGGCCGAAATCGCCTTCGCCGAATCCACCTGGTTGCGCAGCATGAATTTCTGGATCTTGCCGGTGGAGGTCTTCGGAATGGGGCCGAACACCACCGCCTTCGGCGTCTTGAAGCCGGACATGTGGCTGCGGCAGAAGGCGATGATGTCGGCTTCCGTCGCCTTGGCGCCTTCCTTCAGCTCGACGAAGGCGCAGGGCACTTCGCCCCATTTGGAATCGGGCTTTGCAACCACGGCGGCGAACAGCACGGCCGGGTGCTTGTAGAGGATGTCCTCGACTTCGACGGAGGAGATGTTCTCGCCGCCGGATATGATGATGTCCTTGGAACGGTCCTTGATGATGACGTAGCCGTGCTCGTCGAGCACACCGAGATCGCCGGTGTGAAACCAGCCGCCGGCGAAGGCTTCCTGCGTTGCCTTCTCGTTCTTCAGATAGCCCTTCATCACGATATTGCCGCGGAACATCACCTCGCCGATGGTCTCGCCGTCGCGCGGCACTTCCTGCATGGTTACAGGATCGAGCACGGTGACGGCTTCCTCCAGCGGGTAGGGCACGCCCTGCCGCCGCTTCATCTGGGCGCGTTGGTCGGCGGGCAGTTCGTCCCAGCCCGGCTGCTCGGCGCAGACGGAGGCGGGGCCATAGACCTCAGTCAGACCGTAGACATGCGTCAGCTTGATGCCGATGCTTTCGGCGCCTTCGAGCACGGCAACCGGCGGCGCAGCGCCCGCGATCAATCCGACCACGGGGCGCGCGGCTTTTCCCTTCGGCGCACCGGGCGCGTTGATCAGCGTGTTGTAGACGATCGGCGCGCCGCACATGTGGGTGACGCCGTGCTTCGGGATTAGTTCGAATATCTTTGCCGGATCGACCTTGCGCAGGCAGACATTAATGCCGGCGGCAGCCGCGACCGTCCACGGGAAGCACCAGCCGTTGCAGTGGAACATCGGCAGCGTCCAGAGATACACGGGATGCTGGCCGAGATTGCCCGCCAGAATATTGCTGACGGCGTTGAGATATGCGCCGCGGTGATGGGTTACGACGCCCTTGGGATTGCCCGTGGTGCCCGAAGTATAGCTCAGCGCAATCGCGTCCCATTCGTCGGTGGGCAGCCTTGCCGCGAAACCGGGATCGCCCGCAGCGACCGCCGCCTCATACTCAAGTTCGCCGATGCGCTTGCCGCCCGCAAAGGCGGCATCGTCGACATCGATGACGAACGGTCTGGGCCCCTTCATCAGCGTCAGCGCTTCCGCGATCACGCTCGCGAATTCAGGATCGACCAGAATGATTTTGGCGCCGCCATGGTCGAGCTGGAAGGCAATCGAGGGCGCGTCGAGCCGGATGTTCAGCGCATTCAAGACGGCGCCCGCCATCGGAACCGCAAAATGCACCTCGTTCATGGCCGGAATATTCGGCAGCATCGCCGCGACCGTATCGCCGTGGCCAATACCGCGGCCGGCGAGCCAGGATGCGAACCGCCGGCAGCGCTCGTAGGTCTGCGCCCAGGTAAAGCTGCGGCCTTCATAGACCGTGCTGACGTGATCGGGATAAACGGCGGCGCTGCGCGCGAGGAAGCTCAGCGGCGTCAGCGGCACATAGTTCGCCGACGTCTTGTCCAATCCGATTGAATACTGATTCTGGGCTGCGCTCATCGGCTGTGTCCCATCTGAAAAGTTAGACTTACAAGAACCCGATGGAAATCCACGGGAAGATCGCCACGATAATCAGGCCGACCATCAACGCCAACAGGTAACCCCAGATCGGCCGGATACCCTCGGCCGGATCGACGCGTCCAATGGCGCAAGCCGCATAATAGCCCACTCCGAAGGGAGGTGCGAATAGCCCGATACCCATCGCGAGAATAACGATCATCGCATAGTGGACCTCGTGCACGCCCACGGCACGGGCGATCGGAAACAATAGGGGGCCGAACAACACGATCGCCGGAATGCCCTCGAGCACGCTGCCCAGGATTGTGAAGGCCACGATCGATACCGCGATGAACGTGGCCGAGCCACCCGGCAGGCCGGTCATGGCGGCCGCCAGAGTCCGCGAAAAGCCGGACTGCGTGAGGCCCCAGGCCATGCCGGTGGCGCAGCCGATAATCAGCAAGATCGCGCCCGACAGGCACGCGGTCTCGACCAACATTGGCACGATCCGCCGCCAGTCGAAATTGCGGTAGATCAACAGCCCGTAAATCAGGTAGCCGACGATGAAAGCATAAACGATTCCGATGGTGGAGACTTCGGTTGCGGTCGCGATGCCCTCGACCACGGCGTAGCGGATCACGAACGGCAGCGCGATGGCGGGCAGGGCGATGGCAAACGAACGAACGATCTCGCCGCCGCTCGCCCGCGTCACGTGCCGCAGATCCTCGTTCCGATAGCGCCACCACACCAGCGCCGACAGCGTGATCGCCAGGACAAGGCCCGGCAACAGGCCACCGGTGAACAGCGCCGCGATCGAGACGCCGGTGACCGAGCCGATGGTGATGAGGACGAGGCTCGGCGGGATGGTCTCGGTCTGCGCGCCAGTCGCAGAGAGCAGGGCGACCAGATCGCCCGGCTTGGCGCCCCGTGCCTTCATTTCCGGAAACAGTACCGGCGCCACGGCGGCCATGTCGGCGGCCTTCGAGCCTGAGATACCCGATACCAGATACATTGCCCCGACCAGCACGTAATGCAGCCCGCCGCGGACATGGCCCAGCAGGCTCGCCAGGAACGCCACCATGGCGCGCGCCATGCCGGTCATCTCGATCAAGAGGCCCAGGAACACGAACAGCGGCACCGACAGCAGGATCAGGTGGCTCATGCCCTCGTCCATGCGGCCGACCAGCACCATCAGCGGCGTGCCCGTGGTCAGCGCCAGATAGCCGTAAGTCGCAAGCCCGAAGCCGAACGCGATCGGCACGCCGGCCAAGACGCAGAAGCCGGCAACGCCGACAAAGAAGATGATCAGATTGAGATTGCCGAACGGTTTTAGCGAGCCCCTGAGCAGCCAGAAAATCGCGATGACAAGTGCGACCGACAGGATCGCGCCCAACATGGTTCGTGCATTGCCCGATCGGGCCAGTCGCAGGAAAGCAAACAGCGCCATCAGGGCGATGCCGACCGGCAGCGCTGCGGCACGCCAGATATTAGCGATCTGCAGCGCCGGCGTGGTGATGTAGCTTTCCTCGTAGGCGTATTCGTAGGCCGGCCAGGCAATAAGAAGCAGAAACGCCAGCGCCGCGGCTGTCGCTACCAGATCGAGATAGGCGCGCATGGCTGGCTTCGCGCTGGCGACCACCGCCGTCATCCGCATGTGCTCGGCCCGGCGGAATGCGACCGCGGCACCCAGCATGGCTAGCCACAGGAACAGGATCGACGCCAGCTCGTCCGACCAGATCAGCGGCCGGTGCAACGCATAGCGCGCCACCACGCCGGCAAACAGGATGATGATTTCGGCAACGACCAAGAGCGCAGCCGGAAGCTCGACCAGCATCCCCAAGGCATGTTCGACCGACGCGAGACGAGATCTGCGGCGAGGGGGCTGACCCACCTCACCGCCAACGGCTTCACTCAACTCGGCATGAGCCACGACGGCCCCTCAGACGTTACGAGACGTTACGACAGTTTGCCGACGGACTTTTCGAGCAACTCCCAGGCCTGGTCGCCGTATTTACCTTTCCATTCCGCGTAGAAGCCGGCGGAGCGGAGTTTTTCGCGGAACGGCGCCACGTTGGGCTGGTTAAAGGTCAGGCCCTTGCCGGCCAGTTCCTGCTGCAGCCCGGCATTCAGCTTGGCGACGTCCTCGCGCTCCTTGACGGCCGCGGCGTTGATGTTCTTGGCGACGATGGTCCTGATATCCTCCGGCAGCTTTTCCCAGGCGCGGCGGTTCGCCAGGAACCAGAAGCCGTCCCACATATGGTTGGTCAGCGAACAGAACTTCTGCACCTCATACAGCTTCGCCGTCGAGATGATCGCCAGCGGATTTTCCTGGCCCTCGACGATCTTGGTCTGCAGCGCGGAGTAGACTTCGCTGAAATTGATCGAGGCGGGCGCCGCATCGAACGCCTTGAACATCGAGGTCCAGAGCGGCGACACCGGCACGCGGATCTTGAAGCCCTTGAAGTCATCCGGGCCGTTGATCGGCTTGGTCGACGACGTGGTCTGGCGGAAGCCGTTGTCCCAGATCTTGTCCATGACCACGAGGTTTGCCTTGGTGATCTCGCCACGGATATGGGCGCCCAGGCCCCCGTCCATGGCCTTCCAGACCGTGTCGTAGTCCGGGAACGCAAAGCCGATGCCGCTGATCGACGCCGCCGGCACCAGCGTCGCCAAAATCAACCCCGACAGCGTGAAGAAATCGACGCCGCCCGAACGAATTTGGCTCAACATGTCGGTATCGGAACCAAGCTGGTTGTTCGGGAAAATCTGCAGGTCGAACCGGCCGTTGGTCTCGGCCTTGATCGCTGCCGCCATTTCCTTGGCGCGGGCGTTCATGGGATGGCCGTCAGGAAGATTATTGGCGTATTTGTAGGTGAACTCGGCGGTCTGGCCCCGCGCCACCAACGGCGCGCCAATGCCGCCCAAAACCGCTGACGCAGCGGATGCCTTTAGAAGCGTGCGTCGTGAAAAACTCATTGGGTTCTCCCTTGAGGATTGTTGTTCTTGCGATGACCCGATGTCGCGAGTCATCAGCGTACTCGCGCGCTTATTGCAGCGTCCGCAGGCGGCGGCAACACAAGGCTTTGGCGGATCAGGATTGCTTGGGTCAAACGAACGCCTGTACAGCCGCCAGCTGGCTCGGTTTGCCAGAAGATCCACCTAAATATCTGATCTAATTGTAGATATTAATATTCCATAATATACCTTATGCGAATTCCGGATATTGACCCCGTATCCCTATGCGTGGTCTGAACAAGCCTACTGCCCCTTGCGGCTGCGCTCTGTGCCGTGAGACTGCTCCGCATACGGCCTGAGCTCCACCGCAGCCGCCGCCAGACGCCGGTACAAGTCGCGCCGGCGCGCCAGCGGCCACCAGTCGTAGAGGAAGATCTCCAGCGGTCGCCAATTCGCGACCCAGCCGAGGATCAGGAGACTCTCTTCAACCAGTCTCTGGACCGGATTCGCGCTCAAATATCCAGCGGCAAGACGCGCCGAGATGAAGCATGCAACGAGGATCGGGATACCGATTGCAAGCGAACGGCGGCCGACCCGGAACAGCTCGTTGAGTTCGTGCTGGACGGCAACGGCGCGGCCACTGAAATAGCGATGAAATGCCTCGTTCAGCTCTCTGGAGTGAGCGTCCGGCGCGTCGCCATCCGGGATATGGACGGCGATCCTGACCGGACGCTTGTCCGGCAGTTCGCGCGCCCAACTGACGATGTATTCTTCGGCATCCTGATCGAGATCCTTTTCCCGGAACGGAAACGGATCGAGCGTATGAAAGAGCTGCGCGAGACGGTCGACGCGGATTTCGATCAAGTGCTCCGCATTTTCCGATGCCATGGCGTCATGAGTCCAGATATGCGGCGGCCTGCCCCCGCACGCTGAACTCTAGAAGGAGAGCCCGCCGCCTGGGCACCGATCAGGCCTTCTCCACGTCGCCGCCCGCCTCCAGCCAGCCCTTGAAGCCGCCGAGATTGCGCACGTTGGAATAACCCATTTCCTTGAGGGTCTTGCCGACGAGCGCTGAGCGTCCACCTGAGGCACAATACGCGATCACCGTCTTGGCGCGGTCGAAGGCTGCGTCATGCATCGCCGAGGCGGGATCGGCGCGGAACTCGACGAGACCGCGCGGCACGGCAAGGGCGCCAGGCACCTTGCCCGAGGTTGCCACTTCCGCAGGCTCACGAACGTCGAGGAACAACACATCGACCCTGCCCAGCAATCCCTTGGCCTCATCGGGACTGATACGGGGCACTTCCGCTTCGGCTTCCGCCAGCATCGCTTGTACTGTTTTCATTCTGTTTCTCCTTGGAGCAACGATCTATAGCGGTTTGGTTTTGGCTTCAATCGCCGAAGTCCTTGAGGACTCCGCGATTCTTTCGTGAGGCGGGGTCACCCGCGCATCGCACCACCTCATCTACCCCTGAAATGTGGCTTTCGGCGGCCGAGAAACGCTCGACGCCTTCCTTGTGGTCCTCGCTCATGCTCGCCAGCGCGAGCTGGCCGACGTGCATATGGCGTGGTTTCCTGTCCGCCACGTCCCTCACCATTCCTTGTAGGTCGGCTCGATGCATCCCCCGCAGACCCAAGGAAAGGTCCAATCGGCCGTACGGTTGGCGCTGTCGGGGATGTACCTGCTCCAGGCATCGGCTCGGACCGGATTGATCGACCGCCAAATGACATTGAAGGTCCCGGAAGAATTTATCTTGCCTATCATGACGGGTTTGGAAAGATGATGATTGGTGTTCATCACAACCTCGAAGCCGCTCGGCGCCTTGATCCTCTGACCGTACGTGGCTTGCCGGACCGCGTCTATGTCTGTTGTGCCCGCTTGAACGACGGCTTGCGCCCACATCCTGAAACCAATGAAGGTGGCCTCCATCGGATCATTCGTGATTATGTCTCGTTGCTCGTTGAAGTCCGCCCACATTTTCACGAAAGCGTCGTTCTCTGCTGACTTGATCGACTGGAAGTAATTCCAGGCCGCCAGGTGCCCGACGGGGGCAATGTCCACACCCAGCAATTCACGCTCGCCGAACGAGAAAGCCATCACCGGAATTGCGTTGGCGTCTACCTGTTGGGCTGCCAGTTCGCTGTAGAGGTACGTGTTTGCATCTCCGTTAACGGTTGATATGACTGCGGTCTTTTTTCCCTCCGAACCGAAGGCCTTGATCCGCCCGACGATCTCTCGCCATTCGTAATGACCGAACGGCGTATAGATCGTCATGATGTCATCCGGCGACACCCCGTCTGCAGCAAGATACGCGCTCAGGATTCGGTTGATCGTGCGCGGGTAGACGTAGTCGGTACCGAGCAAAACCCATCTGCGAACCTTGCCTCCCTCATTGCTGATCAGATATCGAACGGCCGGAATTGCTTGCTGGTTGGGCGCGGCCCCCGTGTAGAAAATGCTGCGCGAGCTTTCTTCACCCTCGTACTGCACCGGGTAGAAGAGCAAGCCGTTCAGTTCCTCGAAAATCGGCAGCACGGACTTGCGCGAGGCGGAGGTCCAGCACCCGAATACAACGGCGACCTTATCGTTCGAGAGCAGTTGCCTGGCTTTTTCCGCAAACACGTTCCAATCGGACGCGGGATCAACAACGACCGGCTCAAGTTTCCGTCCGAGCAGACCGCCCTTCTTGTTCTGGTCCGCTATCAGCATGAGAACGGTGTTCTTGAGCACCGACTCGCTGATTGCCATCGTGCCTGACAAAGAATGGAGAATTCCGATTTTGATGGTGTCCTCGCGTGCGTGAGCCGCTGAAACAGCGAGCATCAACCCCAAGCCGAACAACCTTGGCATGACACCGGGCATCGTTGACTTCATGGCGCGGCCCCGACCAACTCGAAGATGCGGGTTTCCTTCGTCATGCCCTTGGCAATGACCGACTCGACGGCTCTGAACTGGAAGCAGTGCTGAACCCGCGAATAGACGCCTTCGCTCACAAGAATGGCGGTCCCAAATTGCTTATTCAGCCCTTCGAGGCGCGCCGCCAGATTTACCGTATTGCCAAGGGCGGTGTAGTTCATGCGCTCCGTCGACCCAAGATTGCCGACGACGGCCTCCCCGACATGAATGCCAAATCGCGTGAAGAACGGCTTCAGACCCTCGGTTTCAAACCGAGAATTGAGCTCTTCACATGCCGCCCTGCCCGCAAGAGCCGCCCGGCAGGCCCGCTCAACGTGGTCGGGCTGTGGATTGGGTGCGTTCCAGAACACCATCACTGCGTCGCCAATGAACTTGTCGACTGTCCCGCCTTCGGCGAGGAAAGCCTCCGTAAGCACGGAAAAATATCGCGACGTTTGGTGCATGAGAGTGTCAGGGTCGGCGGATTCTGCGATCGTCGTAAAATCCCGGACGTCGGTGAAAACGACGGTAATCTCCTCTCGAACACCGCCGAGCTCGGTTGAGATGGAATCATCAACGATCCGCTGGACGATCTCCTTGGGGACAAAGTGCGCGAACGACCAAATGGCGCGCTGCGCGAGCTCCATTGCACTGCCGAGTTCGTGAATTTCCTTAATGCGTGACGTGACTGACGAGGGACCGGGCGCAGCCAGCGTCTGGAGTTTGACTGCTTGGAGGGTAATGTCTCTCAAAGATCGAGACATTCCGCCGCCAAATATCCAAATGCCCGGAATAAAAGCAGCGCTAGCGATAATTGCGAGGACTAGTCCGGTGAACTGGAGATTCCGTACATTCTGAGCAAAATCTTCCTGGGCCGCCAGCAACAATATGTTGGCGTTGTACTGCTCACCCAGATTGAATTTTGTCACCCTGAACAGAAAGTCCCGCCCGTGATCGTCACGGATGCTTCCGTCGTAGTGGTCGCGACCATCCGACTTTCGCAAGGCTTCCTGCACGACCCCGGAGTTGATTTCCTTGATGCTTGGCAATTGCGGTTGGGATGGATGCGTCATCGCATTGACAACGAATTGTGCGAAATTGGGGTGGGCTATAAGCGCGCCGGTCGAGTCAAAGATCAAGACACTGCCGTGCGCTCCGGGTCGTTGCGACTGGACGAAATCGCTGAAGCTGTCGAGCTTGAGATCTGCGGCAAGGACACCGGACACTCTGCCTCGCAAGGGCGCGCTAACCGTGATCACCGGTGCGCCGATGCTGAATGAAAGATAAGGCGATGAGACCAGCGCGCGGTCGGCTTTCACCGTCTCGTAGTACCAGCTCCGCTTGCGCGCGTCGTATCCGTATTTCCACAGATCAAGCTGCCCGACCTGGTTGCCCTGCTGATCTTCGAAAATTCGTCGCATCGGCAGATCGCCACTGGGCGTGGGCCGGACCAAATTGATCGCAATGTTAGCCTCAGGCGTCGCACGCAACCTTCCGCGCTGCTCGTCGTTGAGATCGTCAATGCGCCGTACCTGCAACCAAGCGCCGTTTTCGAAACCTGCGTAGACACTGTCCATTTGAGGCAGTTCTTGCAGTGCGGCTTTGAATAGCGGGATCGCACGACCGGTCTCGGTTCTTTCATTTGAATCGGCCACGCTGGAACTTGTCGCCAGCACATGCACCAACGACGCCATGGTGGTAATTTCGGTCCGGAGGCGCCCGAGGGCCTTCGCGCTGGTCGCATCCATATAGGCAGACGCGGCTTCGTGCGTGGCCCAACGAAGAGCCAGGATCTGAATTGCGATCAGCAGCACGGCCAGAGCGACGATAAACGCCATCACCGCGAAGGTGAGTGAGGTTCGAAATGTGAACATCCCGCGTGCCCTCCTCGTGAAGGATACAGCCGGTAAGTCTCTTCGCCGTTCGTTCACGTAGCCGCTTCCGCGCAGACGTCATTGCTTCTGTATCGAAGCCAGCACCAGGGCTCCCCGACCCGGTGGGAGCGGCCGACCAAAGCGGCGGGGAATCCTTTCTCGGATTCCACACGAAAATCCGAATAGCTCTTAAAGCCCGGAAGGCGGCGTCGGCCGCTTCCGAAGGTAACCCGGATTCGACAGAGAGATATACTCGCGATTCCGGCTTTGCTTAAACCGGACTTGGAATGCGCTTCGGCTAGAGCATTGATCTTATTAGAAATTTATCTCCAAAGAGTTTCAAAGTCGCCTTGCCGGTAACGTCACGGCATCCTACCTGCCCTTGAATCGCGGCTTGCGTCTTTGCAGGAATGCCTCGACGCCTTCCTTGTGATCCTCGGTCATGCTCGCCAGCGCGAACTGGTCGACGTCCATGTGGCTCGCCAGATCGTCGAGCGCGTGCGCCAGGCGGTTGACCGTCAGCTTGGTCATGGCGACCGACAGCGGCGGCTGGGCGGCGACCTTGGCGGCGAGCGCCATCGCGGCGTCGAGCGCCTTGCCGGGTTCAGCCACCTCCTCCACCAGCCGCCATTCGTAGGCCTCGGCCGCCGAGATGCGCTGGTCGGCCAGGATCAGCGCCTGCTTGGTGCGGGCCGGTCCCATCAGGTGCAGCATGCGCGGCACGCTCTGCCAGCTCATGTTCATGCCGAGCCCGATCTCGGGCACGCGCATATGGGCGTCTTTGGCCATGATGCGGAAATCCAGCGCGACCGCCAGGGCCACGCCGCCGCCGACGCAAAAGCCTTCGATCGCGCCGATGGTGATCTGTTCCATGTCCTGCCAGGCCCGCGTCAGCCGCGGTCCGAGCTTCAGGTGCCGGCGCAGCGCACCGAGATCCATGGACGTGCGGGACCGGCCTTCCGGATCCTTCAGGTCGAAACCCGCGCTGAACGATTTGGCGCCACCGGTCAGCACCACGACCGAGGTCGCGCCATCATCCTCAAAGCTGCGCGCGGCGTCGGTGAGTTGGCGCAGCGCCTCCGGCGACATCGCATTGATGCCGTCGCCGCGGTCGAAACGCACGACCGCGATGCGGCCATCCGGTCCCAGGCCCTTCTCGATCTTCACAAAATCAGCCAACGCACGGCCTCCTGCCCTTTGATTTTCCGAAAGCTTAGCTCAGAAATCTGCCGTCTTGGGAAGCGCCGCAACGAGTTTGAGAGCAGCTTACAGATGGCCCGAGCGGTGGTGCTCAGGCTTGCCGCCGGGCACAGGGAAACGGATCGTGGTGCCGAGCGTGATCCAGTTGGCGTTCTCGCCCGTGATGTTGCGGCCGTAGATCAGGTCGACCGAGAAAATCTCGTTGGGCCGGTAACGCACGCCGGTCTGAAACCGCGGCTGGACCACGCTGGGCGTATCCGATTGGCCCGCCTGCCCAAAGGCTTCGATGGTCCACTGCAAGGTTTCCGTGAACTTCCAGTCGAACCCGATCCCATACGCGAGATAATGGCGATCGACGCTGCGGTCCCACAGCCAGCCACCGTTGAAATTGAGGCGCATGTTTTCGTTGAACCGGAACGTCGCCGGCACGACTGCAAAGGCCGTGAGGTTCTCGCCGGTCAGGGCATCGAAGGAGCCGCCGGCGTAAAAGGAAAAACCGAGCTTTCCTATGCCGGTCGGCGCGATGTTCATCTTGGCCTTCGGCTGGATCGTGGTGCTCCACTCGCCGTCGCTGCGCGCGCGGTTGGTGAGCATGCTGAGTTCGACCGGCTTGAACGGGTTGACCACGCAGGACGGGTTGGCCACGGCCGAAAAATCCGTGTTGGACGCGGCCGACAGCCAGCTCTCGATCTTGCATGATCCGACTTCGGAAATGTCGGCGGCATCGACCGCATAGGCGCCGTTGGCCGCGCGCGCCTCGCCGGCCGGAAGCCAGGCTAAAATGGCCGCCGCGACCGCTATTGCTGTGCACCCTGCCCTGATCCCCATCGGCAAATGCTAGCAGAGTCTCCGCCTCGACATAGCCCGGATTTTGCGCCTATCCTGACGCCATGAGCGACCATGATCACGATCACCACGGCCATCACCACCCCCACGATCACGACCATTCCGAGCTGTCGGAGACCGAGCTGCGCGTGCGCGCGCTGGAATCGATCCTGACCGAGAAAGGCTATGTCGATCCGGCCGCCCTCGACGTCCTGATCGATCTCTACGAGAAGAAGATCGGACCGCGCAACGGCATCCGCGTGGTCGCGAAGGCCTGGAGCGATCCGGCCTATCACGCACGTCTGATGAAGGACGCGACCGCGGCGATCGCCGAACTCGACTATTCCGGCCGCCAGGGCGAGCACATGGTGGTGGTCGAGAACACGCCCGAGCAGCACAACATGGTCGTATGCACGCTGTGCTCCTGCTATCCGCACCCCGTGCTGGGATTGCCGCCGGTCTGGTACAAATCGGCGCCCTACCGCTCGCGCGCCGTCTCCGATCCGCGCGGCGTGCTGAAAGATTTCGGCGTGACGCTGCCGGACACCACCAAAATCCGGGTATGGGACTCCACGGCCGAGATCCGCTACCTCGTGCTGCCGATGCGGCCTGAGGGCACCGAGGGCTGGAGCGCCGAGCAGCTCGCCGAACTCGTCACCCGCGACAGCATGATCGGCACCGGCCTGCCGAAACAGCCCGGCGAGACCGCGTGATGGACGGCGCGCACGACATGGGCGGCGCCAAGGGCTTTGGCCCGGTCGTGCCCGAGCCGAACGAGCCGGTGTTTCACGACGACTGGGAGCGCCGCGCCTTTGCGCTGACGGTCGCAATGGCGCGTCCGGGCGGCTGGAACATCGACATGTCGCGCTTTGCGCGCGAGAACCGACCGCCCGAGGATTATCTCAGCAAGAGCTATTTCCAGATTTGGTTGGCCGGGCTGGAAACGCTGATGATCGAGCGCGGGCTGGTGACGCGCGAGGAGATCGAGGCCGGCAAGGTGCTGTCGCCGCCAAAACCCGGCGTCACGCCGATCGCTCCAAACGAGGTCACACCGGCGATCCGGCGCGGCGCCCCGACCGAACGCGAGGCGAAGGCGCCTGCGATGTTCGCAGTCGGCGAGACCGTGCGGATGAAGGACATCCACCCGGTGACGCATACACGGCTGCCGCAATATGTCCGCAGCCATCTCGGCACCATCGAGCTCAATCACGGCTGTCACGTCTTCCCCGACACCAACTCGCTCGGCAAGGGTGAAGACCCGCAATGGCTCTACACCGTGCGTTTCGACGGGCCGGAATTGTGGGGCAAGGACGCCGACCCGACGCTCAGCGTCTCCGTCGACGCCTGGGAATCCTATCTGGAGCGCGTGTGATGAATCTGACGCCGCAACAGGCGATGCGCGCGGCCGTCGCCGTCCCCGGCGTGCCCCGCGACGAGGACGGGCCGGTGTTTCGCGAGCCCTGGGAAGCACGTGCCTTCGCCATGGCGCTGGTGCTGCACGAGGCCGGTGTCTTCACCTGGAAGGAATGGGCGGAGACGCTGGGGGCACAGATCAAGCGCGCGCAGGCCGAAGGCGATCCCGACACCGGCGAGACTTACTACCGGCACTGGCTCGCCACGCTGGAAACGCTGGTCGCCGCCAAGGGTGTCGCGACGTCGGATCTGCTGCACCGCTACCGCGACGCTTGGGACCATGCCGCCGACCGCACACCGCACGGTGCGCCGATTGAGCTAACGCCAGGGGATTTCGGCCGCTAGGCCAGCGCCGCATATTCCCGCCAGCCCTTGGCCCGCAATGCGCAGGCCGGACACTCCCCGCAGCCATAGCCCCAATCGTGTTGCGCGCCGCGCTCGCCAAGGTAACAGGTGTGGGAGTGTTCACGGATCAGGTCGACCAGCCCTGCCCCGCCCAGTTCATGCGCGAGCTTCCAGGTCGAGGCCTTGTCGAGCCACATCAGCGGCGTATGCAGTTCAAAGTTCTTCGCCATGCCGAGATTGAGGGCGGACTGCAGCGCCTTGATGGTCTCGTCGCGGCAGTCGGGATAGCCGGAATAATCGGTCTCGCACATGCCGCCGATGATGTGGCGGATGCCACGTCGATACGCCAGCGCTGCCGCGAAGGTAAGAAACACCAGGTTGCGGCCAGGCACGAAGGTGTTGGGCAGGCCGTCCGCGCCCATGGCAATGGCGACATCCCGCGTGAGCGCGGTATCGGAAATTTCGGCCAGTGTCGGGATTTCCAGCGTGTGGCTCTCGCCGAGTTTTGCCGCCCAATCCGGCCGCAGCGATTTGATGCCCGACAGCAGTCGATCACGGCATTCAAGCTCGATGGCGTGGCGCTGGCCGTAGCTGAAGCCGATCATTTCGACGCAGGCAAAGCGCTGCAACGCCCAGGCCAGGCAGGTGGTGGAATCCTGCCCGCCAGAAAACAGCACCAGCGCGGTTTCGGACGATGATTGATCGCTCATGACGGGCCATTAGCATTCCCCCGCCTTGAGGCCAACCGGTGGAAATTACCCTATTTCGGTTCGTTCCGCTGGGATCGGCCCACCGCTTGCGGCATAAAGCTCTCGTCCTCCCCGGTAACGGAAATCCCATGACCCCTTCCCGCGATATTTCCCGCCTCATTGAAATCATGGCGGCGCTGCGCACGCCCGTAACCGGTTGCCCGTGGGACCTCGAGCAGAACTTTGCGACGATCGCGCCCTACACCATCGAGGAGGCCTATGAGGTTGCCGACGCGATCACACGCGGCGATTTCGATGACCTTCGCGAGGAACTCGGCGATCTCCTGCTGCAGGTCGTCTATCACGCCCGCATGGCGGAAGAGCAAAACGCCTTCGCCTTCGGCGACGTGGTCGAAGCGATCACACGAAAGATGATCCGCCGTCATCCGCATGTGTTCGCCGACAAGGACGGCAATATCGCCCCCGCCGGCGTCAAGAGCGCCTGGGAGCGCATCAAGGCCGAGGAAAAGGCCGAGCGTGCGGCGCGGCGGCCGCCGGAAGAGACCGCGCACAAGTCGCTGCTATCGGGCGTCAAGGCGGGCCAGCCGGCGCTGACGCGGGCGATGGAATTGCAGCGCAAAGCGTCCACCGTCGGATTCGACTGGAACGATCCCCGCGCGGTGCTCAGCAAGATCCGCGAGGAGGCTGACGAGATCGAAGCGGCGCTGGACGGCAGCGATGCGGACGAACTCGCTGAAGAAACCGGCGACCTCTTGTTCGCGCTGGTCAACCTGGCCCGCCATGTCGGCGCCGATCCGGAAGCCGCCTTGCGCGGCACCAATGCCAAGTTCGAGCGCCGCTTCGCCTATATCGAACGTGCGCTCGCGGCAAAAGGACGCTCACCCGAGGACGCAACGCTGGAAGAGATGGACGCGCTGTGGAACGAGGCAAAGGGTGAGAAACAGTCCCCATTGTCGTCCCGGCCAAGCGAAGCGCGAGCCGGGGCCCATACCGTGGAATCTCGCGATTAGGCACGCTGCTAAAGCGTGATGGCATTAGCTTCGATAACCTGAGTTTTTAAGGTAGTTGGCGCATTCTTCGGGTGTGAAGGCGTCGA
>NZ_JAFCLU010000002.1 GCF_018130385.1 Bradyrhizobium sp. AUGA SZCCT0283
AAGCAGAGAACCACCAGACCAGAAAAGTAGCGCGAACCATGGCGTTTCGGCTTGAAGTCGGCGACCTTGAACCGATTTGGATCGGCCCATTTTGTTCGGCGAAATTTGTAAATGTTGCCGGGCATCCGCTGAGATTAGATGCGCACCGTTAATCCCGAGTGTCCGAAAGTTGTCGGCTGTCGCGAGAGAGCATTTGCAGAACATTCACTGGCTAACGGTTCGCGACAGTTAGCCAAACTGAGCGCCTAACTCATTGAAAACCAGAAAAATCAATTGACAGATGTCGCTCCCTAGGGATGGGATAGAAGTGAGTGATTTCAATGGGTTAAGAAAAAATCTGGGCAGCAACTGCCTTATTGCTTCCCAAAGCGCTTCAGAACGGCTGCCCAAACCTGCCTAAAGGCGATGAAAGCCGAGCCTGGCCGTCGATACTGCAAACTCACCCGCGACGGCAGTTAAGCATCCTCACCGCACCTCATGACGTCCAGGCGCCGTCGCCACGACTGCAAATCACTTCAAGCGCAAACCTTCACTCATCCAGTTTCTTGCTCAGTTCAGAATTGAGCTTGTTCCGGTCGACGGACTGATAGAACGTGATAGGTCTGCATTTCCCCTCGAAATCCGCAAGGACGATGGCCGTCCACGGACTCGTGGTCTCGCCCGAACCGTCGCGGAGGTCCGGCATGACCTTGCGAGCAGCGATCACATACCAAGCGCGTCCATCCGTTGCCGCCTTCGCAGCCGCAGCGAACTCATCCAATATTCCGCGCAGATTTTTGCGCATTTCTTCTTCAGTGTCCCCGCGGAGGTATTTTCGAGACGACTTTCCCGCCTCTCCGTACTCATGATGAATGTTCAGCTGCAGCCGGGCATCGTCCACTTCGATCTTGGTCACCCGTGCCACCGCTCCGCCTTCGCGAAGATAGTCTCGCACCCGGACGTCGCAGGCCAAAAATCTGTCCGTGGGCGGCTGAGCGACGCTGGCTGCGGGGGGACCGCGGCAAGAGCCCGGGTCTTCTTTTTTCGAGGAGCAGCATCCACAGGCATCGTGGCGATGGCGGCGCTGAGAAGCGCCGCGGCAAGCACGACTGGAAGAGGGGCATTCATGAGCGCACTGCCAATGGGGTGTTTCTAAAACGCACTGGCCGCAGCGTTAGTTCCGCGGACCGGCCAGGTCAGAGCGGTGCTGAAGGCCCGGAGAAGCGGGCGACGGCGCCTCGGGAACTTTTTCCTCAATACAGCCTTGTTTAATGTTGTTCTACAAAACGGGACCTTACGGGGGCGGCTTTTTCGACCGTCGGCAGGTCATGGACTCGATTCTCATCAAGATCTTCGCCACGGCGCTTGCCTTCAGCCAGGTCACTACCCGGCCGGATGGGGTGAAGACGGAGTTCGATGCGGTGCGCGACCGCTTCGAGGTGGCGCAGCTTTTGAGTGCTGGCTGCGCCCACATGCGCAAGGCTTTCGACATCGAGGACATCAACCTGGACGATCTGATTGCCACTGCCATGGATGACAAGGAGGCGCTGAGCAGCGAGATCAAGGCGCTCAAAGGCCTAAATCTGGCCCACCTCCACGTCGCCTACAGGCAGTTCTGCAAGGTCGAAAAAGTGGAAGGATCTCCGGTCGATCTTGGTCAGGTCATCGCTTTCTACAACAGCGCGGTCAAGGATCTGCCCGACGCCGTGCAGCTTAAGCATCTCAGGCTTCCTGGCATGAGCGTAGTCCTCGACAACAAGAGCGAGCGCCTTGCTGAGATTTACGCGCCGAACAATCGCCGCATCTGGGTCAAGCTTGCGGATATCCCAGAAGCGGTGCGCAATGCATTCGTCGCCGCCGAAGACAAGCGTTTCTTCCAACACGCCGGCATTGACGAGCGCGGACTGGTCCGCGCCTTCATCGGCAACTTCACGCAGTCGAGCCGGCCGCAGGGCGGCTCGACCATTACGCAGCAGGTCGCCAAGAACCTGCTGGTGGGCAACGACATCACTTACGAAAGAAAACTGCGCGAAATGATCGTCGCCTCGCGGATGGAGCGCGCCCTGACCAAGGCGGAAATCCTCGAGCTCTATCTCAACTCGATTTATCTCGGTCGCGGAGCCTGGGGCATCGAGATGGCGGCGCGCAGCTATTTCGGTAAACCGGCCAAGGCGCTTTCCGCAGTCGAGGGCGCACTACTCGCCGGGCTCGCCAAGGGACCGAACTACTTCAATCCCGACCATCACCCTGAGCGCGCGCGCGAGCGCCTTGCCTACGTGCTGGGTCGCATGCAGGACGACGCCATGATCGACGCCGCCGCGGCGCAAGCAGTATTGCCGCAGCTTGTCGAGTACCGGCCAGCGCGACGGGACTTCGGCTTTCACTTCGTCGATCACATTGCCCGCGAGTCAAAGGTGGTCGCCGGCCTCGATACTCTCACCCAATCCTCCTACACGGTGCACTCGACCGTCAACTCGGCCTTGCAGCGCATAGTCGAAGCAACATTGCAGGAGGGCCTCGCGCGGTACGAGCTGAACAACAGTCGTTACAAATTTGAGGGACCCGAGGCGAACATTTCCAATGCTGTCCGTCTGAGTGCGGCTGACCTCAGGGCCACCGAACCGGCTTGGCTCGTGGCGTTGAAGACGACGCGGCTACCTCTCTATGACGTTCACTGGGAATCGGCGGTCGTCCTGGAGAATGCGCGTGGCAAGAGCGGCCATGCCATCAACGTCGGTCTGACCGACGGAAGAATCCTGCCGCTGAACACCTGGAGCGCCGCGATCCGGCGCGGTCTCAAGCCGTACGACGTGGTCTACGTGCAGGTGCGCAAAGCCAATGGTAAGCAAGCGGCGCGTGCCGATCTGCGCATTCGACCGACCGTGCAGGGAGCGGCGCTTGTACTCGAGAACGAAACCGGCCGCATTCTCGCGATGGCGGGCGGCTTTTCGTATCCGGCAAGCCAGCTCAACCGGGTCGTCCAGAGCCTGCGGCAACCCGGCTCCACCTTGAAGCCGCTGACCTACCTCGCCGCCCTTCGGAAGGGATTGCAGCCCAACACGCTGGTGATGGACGAACCTATTACGCTGGCACCGATCGGGGCGACGGGCTCCGCCCGCCAGCGCGATTTCTGGTCGCCGAAGAACTACGACGGCGGCGCTTCGGGCGCCATTACCCTGCGGCGTGCGCTGGAAAACTCCCGGAATCTCGCCACCGCGCAACTGCTAGCGACCGGTCTCGACGACAGCGCCGAGCGAGGCCTCGACCGGGTCTGCGAGCTCGCGATGGAAGCGCAGCTCTACAAGGAATGCATGCGCTACTACCCGTTCGTACTCGGCGCCCAGACCGTCAGACTCATCGACCTTGCGGCGTTCTATGCAGCGATCGCCAACGAAGGCGCACGGCCCCAGCCCCATGCGATCGAAACGATCGAACAGGACGGCCGCCCAATCTACCAGCACGATCCGCGTGCGGTGGACTGGATCGGCTTCGCCGACCGCGCATCGTTTTACCAGTTAAAATCAATGCTGCAGGGCGTGCTTGCGCGCGGAACCGCGCGCGTGGTGAAGCATCTCTCGCCCTATGTCGGCGGCAAGACTGGCACCACGGATAATTCGGCCGATGCCTGGTTCGTCGGTTTCACAAATGACGTCACCATCGCCATCTGGGTCGGCTACGACAACAACGATGGCACGCGCCGCACCCTTGGGCGCGGCCAGACCGGAGGGAACGTGGCGCTGCCGATGTTCGAGCCGATCATGCAGGCAGCCTGGGAGCTGCACGCGCCTAGGATGGCATTGAACGGCCCTTCGCGCGAAGCCATGCATCAGCTCGTTGCTCTGTCGATCGATCCCTATACCGGCGATCCAGCACCGGCCGGCTCCGGCCGCGCTTTCACCGAGTATCTCAAGAGGGATCCGTCGGGCAGAATCGATGATACGCAGTTTCGGATCGTCTCGCGTGCAGAACGCTACGCCTATCGTGGCGGTCATGACGAAGAGGACGGGCCATTCCAGCAGTGGTCCAACCGCCTTTACGGCGATAACCGGTCGCCCTTGCCATTCCCGACCTGGCGTCTTGGTCCGCGCGAATATCCCTCCTCGCGCGGATATCCCGATGACGAGGACCGCCTCCCGCGACCGCCGCTCCGAGTCGATCCCGATTATTTCTGGCGGCGGCTGAATTGAGCATTGACGCCATGAGACTCCACCGTACCGCTGTCCTCATCGCCGCCTGCGTGGCCACTTGCACGGGCGCTGCCGCGCAAGAATTCCAGCTGGAGGACGTGCCCGCAGTCGCCAGTGTTCCGACCGCACAGATCAAGCCGCGCACGGTCATCTTCGCCGACCAACGCAACGACAAGCTCGCCGATTCCGCGACCGGGCTCATTCCTTTCGACGATTGGGCGCGCTCACGTCCGGCTCAGCGGCGCTTCCTCTCGCTCTTCCCGAGCTTCATTGAACCCACACTCAACCAACAAACGAAGCTGAAGCTCTCGGTCTACCAGGCGGAGGCGCGGTTTCGTCTTCCAAGACCGGCAGCGGCATTGGATCTGTCGCGGTATGCGAATGTCGCGTTCCTCGAGCAGATCGATCCGGCAGTCAAGCATCAGCCGATCACGGCGGGCGATGCTGTTCCCAATAAAGACGCGGGCGCCGCGCACAACCATCCGCCGAATCGCCGCTGGTGCGAGGACGCGAAGGCGATCTGCGTGCAGTCCCGCTACATGTTCGAGGGAAAAATTCCGGCGGGCATTCAACTTGCCAACAAGCTGCGCGAGGAGAGCAAAACGCCAATTCCGGATTTCATCGAGTTCCAGAGTGAGATCATGTTGGTCACGCAGCCGCACCTTGCCGAGTTGCCGAGCCTGACAGGGCTCGACTCCACAGTCACCGGCGGGCTCGAGCAGAACATCTTTTGGGTGAACCAGGTCATCCAGTTCGGCAAGCTGCTTGCGGTTCTGCAACAGCATCCGACCGAGCGGGAAGCCGCCATCGCGACGGTCTACATTCTGATTGCGGTCAGGAACGACGTGCTGAACAAGCAAAAGGAACACAGCAAAACACCCATTCTGCGAAACCTCGTGCCCGCGCAACTGCTCATGGGCAACAGCTCCTTCAACAGCGGCGATTCGCTGAGCGCCGGCCTTCCGAAATACGCCAGAAGCCGCATCAAGGCGATCGCCGACATGATGGAGCGGGAATGAGCAGATCGTGTGCGGCGACGAATGGACGCCGGTAGATGGACAAATCGCGTTTGTCTCTCCGGCTAATTCACCAGCGACGATGCATGCAAAGCCTTCCGATGAAGAGCCCAGGCCGTCTTTCCTCACCAAGCCACCGATCCGGCAAGCAAAGAAGACGCCTCGCCGCCTGGCGCCGTTGTGCAGTCGGACGACGGAACACGTGGAAAAGCCGCTGACCCGGCAATTCGGAATCCCTGCCCTGTGTTAGCAGCCCGGAACGGGGGACGGGCTAAAGGATTCGTCCGACAGGAGTGATCTCGATGCTAATGTTATACGAACGGCGGCCGGCCGTCCGGACACTGCGCGGCTGGGCAATCTCGGTGCTGCAGGAGGCGGGCGCCATCCGTGAGTGCGAGGAGCTCGGCTGGATGCAGGACCGTGCCGACCCGCATTCTCGCGAGCGGGCGCTAGTCGTCGCGTGCCAGGATCCGCCCTCTAGCGTATCACCGAATGAGGCTGTTGCCGCCGTCGAGGACGTCCTGGACTCGATTGGCGATACCTGCCCGGAGTGCCCGCCCTATTGCGGCTAGGCTGCTTCCATCTTCGTGCTATACGGATGTCGTGCCGATCGTCCGCACGCGAGCTAATGGATCAGTCTCGCCATGGAAAACTCCTGGTCGGCGGCCTCTTTCTTCCTGACGGACTGCACTGAAGAACTGAGTTGCATCGCAGCGGCGTATCCGGCCTCAGTAAGCCTGCTCAGGCTGGTCTCACCGCGATTGGCACATTCAATTATTTTGCCTGCGATGATTCGACGGGCCCGGTGTTTCTCGCTGCAAGTTGGTAGAATTAAACACGCCCGCTCAAGGGCCACTTCCATATTCGCTATAGTTCGGCGATCGAAGGCATCAGTGATCACGTGATCCTCCCTTGCGACCTGTTTTGCTTTGGCGGTCTCAGCCCGGGGGATTTCAACCACTCAATCAGGTGCGCCGCCGTATCTATCTGGCGGATCTTCCTGAATAATTCGGCGCGTTCTTTTCCCGGCCGCAAGCTGCGTGCCTGCGCCTCGAACTTGGCTGCTGCTTCAGCGAGGCGATCTTCAAATGAGTGTGGTTTTGAACGGTTTCGCTTCATGACGCGGCACATTTGGCATGGGTCGCTGATCTGATTTTGAAATATGCCCTGGAATGCCGTCTGTCTGGTACCCTACATAGCGAAATTAAAGCTAGCTAAGTACGGTACGGCTCCTACTCTGCTCGCACTATCGGGTAATCAGTAAGGCAACCGATAGCTGAGAGTTCTTTGCGCTCCCGCCTGTCCTCGAGAGCGCGCAATGAAGAACCTTTTGCTCAGCCAACTGGGCCAAGACGACTTCAACCGACTTGAGCCCTATCTCAAGCTCACGCCATTCACGCAGCATTCGGTCTTGTTCGAAGCAGAACAGGAAATCAAGCACGTCTACTTTCCGACGAGTGCGGTGGTGTCTTTGGTCGTGACGCTCGAGTCGGGGGACATGGTCGAGGCTGCCATGGTTGGCTCGGATGGCGTCGTTGGGGCCTCGGCAGCGCTGGACGGACACATTTCTCTCAGCCTCGGAATTGTCCAGCTATCCGGCGACATCGTCGTTTGCAGCATCGACGGATTGAAGTCGGTTGCATTGCAAAGTCCCAAACTGCTGTCCCTGCTGATCCGTCATGAGCAGACCGTATATGCTCAGGCGCAACAGTCGGCGGCTTGTTTTGCGTCAAACCATGTTCAGGCACGTCTTTGCCGTTGGTTACTGCGCGCGAGAGACCTGGCGGGCACCGATACTCTACATTTCACGCAAGAATATTTAGCGGAAATGCTCGGGGTCCAGCGAACGAGTGTGACTGTTGTCGCGCATACCCTGCAGTCTGCCGGTCTGATCAAGTACGCCCGCGGGAAAATCCAGATCCTCGATGCGGAAGCGCTGCAAGACGGCGCATGTGAGTGCTACGGGACAGTGAAGCGCCATTACGAGAGGCTGTTGGGTCCTGCCAAGTAAAGTGCTGCCGACTAATGAGAGGTGCACGTTGGCTGATAGATGTTAAAAAATCGGCGCTATGTGGGGAACCCAACATTGCGGCGCGCGTTTGGCTTTCTTGATCGGCGAGCCGATCTCAAAGGCCTTCCTCTCCTTCGAATTTATTGTTCGGCAGAGGAACTGATCAGAAACTCACAAATGTAAGTCCCTCGGAGGCTGTCATGGATGGCTCGCGAAGCGAACGCGCACGCGCGCGTGCGCAACACCTTTTGGCTGAAATCGCACCGTTACCTGA
This sequence comes from Bradyrhizobium sp. AUGA SZCCT0283, assembly GCF_018130385.1. Classification (GTDB taxonomy): domain Bacteria; phylum Pseudomonadota; class Alphaproteobacteria; order Rhizobiales; family Xanthobacteraceae; genus Bradyrhizobium. Next base: position 7,468 of record NZ_JAFCLU010000002.1, read on the forward strand.
TGACTCTGAATTCCAGCGCTTGCGCGAATTATCCTTGAGTTACATTCGCGAGGCCGAACGACTCGAAGGAACATCTGTCACCACGCCGGAGGCTAGCGAGCACATCTCAGCAGCCTTAGATGCGATAGCCCGCGACTTTTTTGCTCGTGCTCTTCAAAATAAGTCGACGCGGTAGTTTGTCTGCCGTTTGCCGTCGTTACCTGACCAGCAGCCCCAAGCGTTGACGGCAATCGCGGATTTCCATCGCGTTTTAATGTCGCCTGTTGGACTTTTCGGACCTGACAGGCCCCGGTTGGCGATGTCCTCTTCTTGAAGGATAGTATTGCAAAGCTCTTTTTGGGCGCCGCACAAACGGCCGCGTCCTTCCTGAAAAGTTCTGATTGCCAATCTGGGACTTGCCTGTTTCCGGGCTCAGTGGCCTAGTTTGGAAATCGCAGTGGCCCGATTTGGATTGTTCACTTCGGAACCGACCGCCGGGCATCTGTATAATAGGATTGGAAGTGCAAACCCTACGGTTAGGACCCGTAAGCACGAGGTTGTATCATGCAGCGTCGCCGATCTGTCTCCCACACGTTCGAGGAAAATATCGCAGCCGAGAAAGCCAAGCTCGAAGCCCAAGTTGCCCAAGGGACTGGCGGACCTGGGTTAAATGCGACGCGCGCGGATGCTTCGGCTCTGGTTGGCGACGGTCAGTGTCAGTGCCGGTATATTTCAAACTGCTTCATGATTTCCTCGACGCAACTGGCCGAGCTTCCCTTATTGCTGCTCCTTCGGAGCAGTTTCCGTCTCGGGCGACGGCGTCGTCGCTTTATCTTCCGGCGTGGTCGTTCTCAGTTCAGGCGCCGCCAAGCAGTCACCGGCCCAGAGCTTTGTGCCTTTGACCGTTCCGACGAGCTTGCAGCCAATCGGCGCGCTCGGTTTTATTTGCATAAGCGGCTTTCCTCCGACGTTGGGCTTCTTCTGCGTGCGGCTTTGCGCGAGCGCGACGTTTGACAATGAGACCAGCACAAGCCCCAATGCGACAGTTGCGCCAATAGCACTATGGATGCTCATCTGTCGTGCCTCTTTCAGAAGCGGTGCCCATCGTGGGCTCGGAGTAAGCTATTGTCTAGCAGCATCGCGGACGCATGATTGTCGCCGTCTCATCTTCCCTGCCAGCCGTCTGCGACGATCTTTACAGAACCGGTTCGCATCTTCGCTATCGTCTGATCCAAGAGGGAGCCGTATGGGTGGATCCGAAAAGGAAGACAGCGTCGCAGCCACCTAGTCGCTATTGTGCACGGGCACCCGCCGCGATCAGCAGGCGACCAACGTGTTGCAATGGAAATGTTCTTCTCTTGAAAGAACACGACTTAGGGCCGATACTGGATCGAGGTCCTTGGCTATCACAGCAATCCGAATGGCGATCCAGATCGTGATGGACCGCACCGGCGACAGCCGTCACCCTTTCAACCCGCAGGACGCACAGGAAGTGGCGAAGGCGGAGCAGAGGTTCTATGAGCTGACGAAGGCCGGCTTCACCGCCGCGGTCCGGACGGGTTCCGGTCAGACCTCGCAGATCCGATCGTTCGACCCCACCGCGGAAGAGACCCTCTTCTTTCCCAGGTTAGTCGGCGGTTAGCCGGCCATGTTCGGCTTTCGACCGTGGCCGCTGGGCGCCCGCTCCCGCATGAGAGCGACGCGAACCCTCTTCCTAAGGCACGGCGCCGAAAGCACGCCAGAGGGACGTTCGCTGCTGCTCTTGCGGAGATGGCTATCGCCCGCGCAGCGGGAGCAGTTCACCAGGAGAGGCTACTTCGAGGTCTTCGGAAGCGACAGCGGAAAACGGTACAGGATCCACGCAGGGGCCTCGGTGAACGTGTGCGAGATCGACGAACGAGGTCGCCTGCAGGAGGGGTTGTGTTTCATGCCGATCGGCGCGCTGCCGATCGGAGACGTCATGCTTGCCCAGAAGATCGCGCTGGAGACATGCGAGGACAAGGCGCGCGCCGTGGCCCGCAGGTTCACCCCGAACGGCTTCCATTTCAGACAAAGCCGACCTCTCGGCTGACGCCGCGGACTCATCGCGGCTGCGGCAGAGCCGTTCTATGCCGACTTCCGCTGCGGCTTCGACGTCGTCTTCTTTGCGGCGTTCGCCTTCGCCGGCTTCTTACCGGAGATCGCCAGCAGCATCTCCCTCTGTCCGGCGGCCGCTTTCCTCGGCTTCTTCGTGGCCTTCGAGGGCTGCTCCTTGCCGACGCTCCGGCGCAGCGCCTCCATCAGGTCGACGACGTTGCCGGCGGCGGGACGCTCCTTCGGAGTGATTGGCTTGCCTGCGCGCTTCTGGTTGATGAGGTCGATCAAGGCCGTTTCGTACTGGTCCTCGAACTTCTCGGGTTCGAACCGGCCGGCCTTCTGGTTCACAATGTGCTTGGCGAGGTCGAGCATGTCCTTGGTAATTTTGACGTCCTGGATTTCCTCGAAATACTCCTGCTCCGACCGCACCTCGTACGGGTAGCGCAGGAGCGTACCGACTAGCCCCTTGCCGAGCGGTTCAAGCGCGATGATGTGCTCGCGGTTGGTGAGAACGACACGTCCGATCGCGACCTTGTCCATCTCGCGGATGGTCTCGCGGATCACCGCGAACGCGTCATGGCCGACCTTGCCGTCGGGCCGCAGGTAGTAGGGGCGAATTAGATAGCGAGGGTCGATCTCAGTGCGGTCGACGAACTCGTCGATCTCAATCGTGCGGGTGGATTCCAGTGCAACGTTTTCGAGTTCCTCCTTCGAGACCTCGATGAAGGTGTCTTTGTCGAGCGCGTAGCCCTTGACGATGTCCTCGTTGGGGACTTCCTCGCCGGTATCAGCGTCCCCCTTCAGGTACTTGATGCGGTGGCCGGTCTTCCGGTTCAGCTGATTGAACGAAATCTTCTCGCTCTCGGAGGTGGCCGGGTACAGCGCGACCGGACAGGTGACGAGGGATAGACGCAGGAAGCCTTTCCAGTTGGCGCGCGGTGCCATGTACGCAGAACTCCGGGAGGTGATGCCGGATTCAAGACCAGTGAGGGGAGCGTGGTTCCGACGGCACCGCCCAACAAAATCTGCGATGCGGACTCGACTCGTTTGTTCTCTTTATGTTCTAGTAGAGCAAATGACCCACCGACCAGCGAGCTGGCGCATGCCAACCCCGAAACAGATGGACAAACTGGCCGCGGAGGCGGTCCAGAAGATACCGAGCTCCGCGGCGGCCCCGGACGCGGAACTCCCCGCCGAATACTGGGATTCGCTCCTCAAGGACCCTCGGGCTGGCGCGAATGGCCTTCAACTACGGCAACGGCATCTGTCGGAGATCCAGCGCCACGTGCTGCGCGTCTCCTGCCGACGATGCGAGCGTACCGTGGAAATCCAGACGGCAGATGCCGTCCGCCTGTATGGCCGAAACGCAATCTGGAAGGACGTAGCGCAGCGGCTGTTGGACGACACGTGTCGGCAAAGAACAGGTTGCCATGAAGACGATGGGTGTTGGCCGGGATTCGATATGACCTAGCCTACACCTTGACCCTTGGATGTCCGGATGGCGCCAAAGCACCACCCCACGCCGCTGTCCGGAAGCCACCGCAAGGCTCTAACGAAGGAGCTTGGCAAAGCGCGCGCGATGACCCGCATTCTGGCTGCGCAGTCAGTGGAGATGCGTGCCAAGGGCGCTGCTCAGATCCAGAAGGCCGATAGATTACTGCGAAAGCTGGAACGAGCGCATGTGGAGCGATGGCGAGCCGATCGACCCATCCCCCACAATTGACCAGGCCATCCACGGCGGATTTCCCTGGCTGGAAATCCAGTGTCCACGGTGCAAGACCCCGAGCGATGTCGATCTGGCATCCCTCACGCACCCGCCGACCACCTTCGTGCACGATCTCGCAAGCCGCCTGCGATGCCGAAAGTGCGCCAAGACCGGCCAGCGTCCGTCGGCCACCTTGCTCCAGCTGTGCTGGCAGTCGCGCCACCCCCGAGCGGAGGTCGAGGTTGCGATCCCAGCAGGAATCATCGACCGTCGTTTGCTCGGACAACGAATGGACACCCAAGGTGCAGACGGCATCAGCCTACCTCCAAACCCTCAATCCCGAACAGCGGCGAGCGGTCGAGCATGGAGCTGCGGGCGGATTTGCGGCGCCGCCGCTGCTGGTGATCGCAGGAGCGGGATCTGGAAAGACCAATACCCTCGCCCATCGGGTCGCCCATCTGATCGTCGACGGCGCCGACCCGCGCCGAATTCTACTGATGACGTTTTCGCGGCGCGCGGCATCCGAGATGACCAGGCGGGTCGAACGCATCGCGCGCAAGGTCATGGGCGACAACGCCGGCGTCATGACGGACGCACTGACCTGGGCTGGAACTTACCACGGCATCGGTGCCCGGCTGCTGCGCGAGTACGCCGAACAGATCGGCCTGGACCCCGCCTTTACGATTCACGACCGCGAAGACTCTGCGGATCTCATGAACCTGGTCCGGCACGAGAAAGGCTTCTCCAAAACCGAAAGCCGTTTCCCGACCAAAGGGACGTGTCTGTCGATCTACTCGCGTTGCGTCAACGCGGAGATGCCAATCGAGCAGGTTATCGGCACGTCGTATCCATGGTGTTCCGGGTGGGCGGCGGAGCTCAAGGAACTGTTCGCGGCCTATGTTGAGGCCAAGCAGAAGCAGAACGTGCTCGACTACGACGACCTCCTCCTCTACTGGGCACAAATGGTCGGCGACGCCGGCCTGGCCGATGACATCGGCGGCCGCTTCGATCACGTCCTCGTCGATGAATATCAGGACACAAACCGCCTGCAGTCCTCGATCCTGCTGGCGCTTAAGCCCGGCGGCCGGGGCTTGACGGTGGTCGGCGACGACGCCCAATCGATCTACTCGTTCCGCGCCGCGACCGTGCGCAACATCCTCGACTTTCCTGACCAGTTCTCGCCGCCTGCGAGCATCATTACACTCGACCGCAACTATCGGTCGACGCAGACGATCCTCGCTGCTGCCAACGGCGTCATCGGTCTTGCGAAGGAACGCTTCACCAAGAACCTCTGGACCGAGCGCACCTCCGCAGCGAAGCCGCAACTCGTCTCGGTTCGCGACGAAGCCGACCAGGCGCGCTTCATCGTCGAACGCATCCTGGAAAACCGCGAATCCGGCACGCTCCTAAAGGAGCAGGCCGTGCTGTTCCGGACATCCAGCCACAGCGGCCCGCTTGAAATTGAACTGACGCGCCGGAACATCCCGTTCGTAAAGTTCGGCGGACTGAAGTTCCTCGATGCCGCCCACATCAAGGACATGCTGGCAGTGCTGCGGTTCGTCGAAAATCCGCGCGATCGTGTCGCGGGATTCCGTCTGCTGCATCTGCTGCCTGGCATCGGCTCCGCAACCGCGCAGCGCGTCCTCGATCACATGGCGGAGGCTGCCGACCCCATCGCAGCGCTTGCGGGCTTACCGACGCCACCGCGCGCTGGCCAGGATTGGAAAGGCTTCGTCGAGACCTTAGGCAATCTCCGATATTCGGAATGGCCTATCGATCTGGAACGTGCACGCCTGTGGTACGAACCACATCTCGACCGCATCCACGAAGATGCCGAGACGCGGCGGGCCGACTTGCTCCAACTCGAGCAGATCGCCGCCGGATATCCTTCGCGCGAACGCTTCCTGACCGAGCTGACGCTGGATCCGCCCGACGCAACCAGCGATCAGGCCGGCGTGCCGCTGCTCGACGAGGATTACCTGATCCTGTCCACGATCCACTCCGCCAAGGGCCAGGAGTGGAAATCGGTCTATCTGCTCAACGTCGTCGATGGCTGCATGCCGTCCGACCTCGGCGCCGGCACCTCGGCTGAGATCGAGGAGGAACGGCGCCTGCTCTACGTCGCCATGACACGCGCAAAGGATGACCTCCATCTGGTCGTACCGCAGCGCTTCTTCGTCCACGGTCAGCACGCGCAGGGCGATCGTCACCTCTATGCCTCCAGGACGCGCTTCATCCCCGAAAAGCTGCTCGGCCTGTTCGAGCGGACGGCTTGGCCAATTGTGCCGGCCGGTACGGCCCCACGCACCGCCGGCCAAGGACCCAAGGTTGATATCGGTGCCCGCATGCGCGGAATGTGGCGATAGACGGGGATACTGAGGGACGACCGTGTGCAATCTCTACTATGCCGACTTCTGGATTATGCCGACCATTGGCTCAAAACGGGCTCTGGCGGCGGCGATCGCTGCGTTGGAGTCGGCATAATCACAGTGCCTCCAAAAATGCGAGAAGCTTGTCGTTCGGTCGAAAACGACCGGGAGTGGCGACCTTTGGAGCTGTCGCGGCCAGTGCGCGTTCCTTGATTCCCATATCAGCGTGTAGGTAGATGTGGGTGGTTTCGACCTGCTCATGGCCGAGCCAAAGTGCTATCATCGAGGTTTCAATTCCTGCCCGCAGCAGTCGCATCGCGGCGCTATGACGCAACACATGCATGCTGATGGTTTTCTGTCCCAACGACGGACGGGCGCGGGTGGCGATCTGAACGTATTTGGCGAGCCGATGTTCGACGGCGTCACGGCTGAGTGACGTCCCCGACTGGGTGACGAAAAGTGGCTCCGTGGGCTGACCAGCGCGCTCGGCGATCCAAACACGCAGGAGGGCGACCATACCCGAGGTAATCGGTGTGATCCGCAACTTCCGTCCTTTCCCCATGCAACTGACATGGGCGCCAGTGCCGAGATGAACATCGCTGATGCGAAGGCCGATCAATTCTGACGCACGCAGGCCCGTTTGGGCCGCGAGCGTAAGCAAGGTATGGTCGCGCCGCCCGGTCCAGGTCGAGCGGTCGGGTGCGCGGAACAGCGCATCGAGTTCCGGTTCGATCAGGAAAGTGACGATCCTCCGGTCGAAACGCTTGCGTGGAATGGCAAGCACGCGTTCGATTACGGCGGCATGCTCGGGATGTCGAAGCGCTGCGTACCGGAACAGCGAACGGACGGCGGCAAGTCGAGCGTTGCGAGTGCGCGCGCTATTCTCCCGCTGCTTCTCAAGATGGTCGAGGAAGGCGCCGATGAGCGGCGGATCAAGATCGTCGATGTCTAGCTTCGATGGTTCGACGTCTTTCCTCGCGGACGCGAAGACCAGCAGCAGCCGCAGCGTGTCCCGGTAGGCCGCAAGTGTATGGGGACTAGCTTGGCGCTGGCGGATGAGGCGTTCCGTGAAGAACGCTTGCAGGGTTGGGGCAAGTGCGGTCATGCGGCACCTCCGAGGTGCCGCTCCAAACGATCACCAACCAGCGTCAGCAACTCCGGCGCAGCTGAGAGATACCAGTATGTGCTGACAGGATCGACGTGGCCGAGGTAGGTCGACAACAACGCGATCCGGTTCCCCGGCTCTCGGCCATCTCGATATCCGTCAAGGATGGTATTGACGGCAAATCCATGCCGCAGGTCATGCAGCCTTGGACGGCATGAGGCAGAGCGCGGCTTGAGGCCGGCGACATCCACAATTTGACGAAAGACGGGCTGGACGCCCATGTAGCGGAACCTGGTGCCAACCGTAGTGACCAGCAGTGCCGGCGTATTCGACGAGTTTTTCGGACGGTCGTCTCGATGCAGATAATCAACCAATGCAGCCGCGGTGCTCGGATGCAGCGGCAATTGGCGAGACTTGGCGAACTTCGCGTTCCGAATGGTGAGTAGTCCAATGACGGAGTCAAAATCGTCGCGGTCGAGGCCGATCGCTTCGCCAACCCGCATTCCGGTCACTGCAAGCAAAGCGATCAATGTCCGAAATGTCGCCACTCGGTGCGGTGTCCGCAGCGTCCCGGCTGCGGCGATGAGGGCCGCGATATCCGACTCCGAATATAGGTAGGGGGTGGCTCGGCCTTTTTGCTGCACCAGCAAGTGTGCCGGGGGCACCTCGGTCGCGAGGTCGATCCCGCGCAGGTGTTTAGCGAAGCGGCGAACAACGGAAAGCCGGGCAAACGCCCAGGTTCGACCGCGCTTAGGGAGTTTCGCCCAAGCGAGCGCCGCCTCGGTTGTCAGATGATCTTCGCCGCGATCCTCGACGAAGGTGAGAAACTGACCGAGGAGCTTCTCGGCTCGATAGAGCTTAAAGCCGAGGGCGCGGCGAATCACAAAGTAGTCTGCGAGAGCCTTGCGGAGAGCATTCATGCGACGACACCCGGCCAGGGGCGAGCGATCGACCGCAGAGCATCGCGATCGACCTTGGCATAGATCGATGGCGTAATGGCGTTGCGGTGGCGCAGGAGTTGTCCGATCTCGGGCAGCGATGCACCGCCGCGTAGCATCAGAGTCGCTGCGGTGTGACGCAGCCGGTGAGCATGGATCCGTTCAAAGCCGCACCGTTCGCCCGCGTGGCGAACAATCTGCGTTAGCACGCCAGTGGTGAGAGCGTGATGCGGAGCTGTGATCCGTGCAAACACCATTCGGCCTTGCGCGCTTGCGGGACGGCCGTGATGCAAGTAAGCCGCGATTGCTTCGTCGACATCTGCAGGTAATGGCAGTCGTTCGGAGCGATTGCCTTTGCTGTGGGCAATCACGATCTCGCCGCCTCGCCAATCGATATGCTCAAGTTGCGGTTTGGCGACTTCGCCTGCCCGCAAGCCCAGGCGAACAAGCATGGTCAGGACCGCGAAGTCACGACAGCCACTTCGGGTGCTGGTGTCGCAGGACGCCAGAAGGCGCTGCACTTGGTCAGCGGCCAATCCCTTCGGCAATCCGGTTAATCGCCGACCGGGAACGGTCGGTACCGCAGACACCAGTGACCGATCGATAGCGCCGTCGACGTAAAGAAAACCGAGTAGTGATCGAAGGGCCTACACCGTCAGCCCGGCCGTCCCAGGGCGCAGGCGAGGGCAGTTTGTCACCACAAAAGAAATGACGTCAGCCGCCGTCAGGCTTCGAAGGTCTAGAGTAAGGCCGTCCGGCAAGACCTTGGTTTGAAAGAAGGGGCGCATCAGTTCAATATACCGGGACGCTGACGCATTCCTGATGCCACGTTCAAGTATCAAGTAACCTCGGTATCGCGCCAGGGCCGCTTCAAGCACTCCACTGACCCGAGGCGACAAAGCCGCCGGTGCGATCCCAAGACCGCGCAGGTAACTGAGGATCGGCTGCATCGCTCTGATGAGCGAAGAATTTTGTCACCCGCTTCATGACGGCTGAGCTGAAACTGCTCTACTTCCTTTGCTCGTAGTTCCCCTACATCCAGCCCCTTGCTCACAAGCCAATTGCTCAGGCGGTTTAGCAGCAATAACTGAATGCGGGCCTGCTGTTGGCTATAGCCTTGTCTTGTCATGTGGTCGGCAAACCCGGTCGCGAATGCCGAAAGCGGACCCGAAACCCTAACTCGTGACAGATCAATCAACATGAAAGCCTCCCTTCAATTGGCAAGAGGGAGACTACACACCTGTGGGATCAATCGGATTATGCCGACCGACTAGGGAATCCCCGCCCCACACTGACATCCCAATCCACAAGAACTACACCGTCATCCAGAAACTGCCGGGCCTTTGCAGGCCCAATTTTCGGAAGCGGCATGATTATACTCCGTGGTTCAGAGTGGATTGCGTGGTTTGCAGTAGAGCTTTTGCAAGGTAGCCAAGAGATCTTCGATCCTAGAGTCGGCAATGCGATACCAGAGCGTCTGGCTCTCGCGGCGGTAAGTCACCAATCCGTCCTCACGCATCTTCGCCAAATGTTGAGAGAGAGCTGACGGAGAAAGGCCGACGGTCTCCGCAAGCGAGTTCACATTGGCCTCGCCCCCCGCGACTAGCTTACAGAGGATCACCAATCTCCGCTCGTTGGCGAGAGTACGAAGCATGCCCGCCACCTCCGCAGCGGCTTTTTCGATGCCTTGTGGATTGAATATCGTCGATGGCATGCCCAACCCTTTATTGCCGTCAGATCCCTGATCTCCTGCTCGTTCTTGACGCCCGCAAATATCATCTTTGTCCCGGAATCTTTGCCTTGGGATCCTTTATGCAGAATTCAGGCATCATTGGAACGAGGCGGTGTTTGCCGATAATCGGAGAACGATTGCCTGCCAATCATCGGTGCGACAGCCATAAACGCGTATGTCAATCGACCTTCGGCCCGGCCTTACTGTCAGGCGTCACATCTACCGACATCGCCCGACCGATCACTTTGGGTGACGCAGGCCGGCAATCTTTCATGCACGGCTCCTTGTTCCAGAACTGCTTCTCCGCGGTCTCACGATCGTCATCATAGAACGCCGCGGCATTCGGCATCTTGATCGAGGTAAAATTTTTCTCGTTCAGTTCGAAATTCTCATCCTTGATGATGTCGTTCATCGTCAGGATGTAGGCCGTCAGCGCATATATCTCGTCATTCGAAAGCGACCGCGCACTGCCGTAGGGCATCGCGCGCTGGATGTAGTCGAACACCGTCGACAGATCCGGCCAGAACGATCCAACCGTCTTGTCGGGCCGATCGGCCTTCAGGGTGCCGGCGCCGCCGGCAAGCACGGGCCATCGTCCGACACCCTGGCCGAATTCGCCATGACAGGACGCGCACTGCGCCTGAAAGATTTCATCGCCCTGCTTCGCGGTGCCTTTTCCCGCGGGAAGGCCCGCGCCGTCCGGCCGGACGTCGGTATCCCAGGCCTTGATCTCTTCCGGCAGCGCCGGACGCCCAAGACCAAGCTTGGCGGAAGCTTTGGCCGGCTCCCGCGCAGCAACCTGTTGCGCCGAGCCTTCCGCGATCAGAGCGTCGCCTGCGAAAATGCAGAGAATGGCGAGGACAAGGGCGTTAGCCAATCTCGACATTTTCAGTCTCCCCGCCCGAACGTACCAGCCATGTCTGGATGCCATTGTTGTGATAGATCGAATTGACGCCCCTCACCTTGCGCAGCTCTTCCTTCGATGGTTGCACATAGCCGGCCGAATCCATCGCCCGTGACTGGATCATCAGCTCCTGACCGTTCCAATCGAAGTCGACGTAGAAGCGCGCCATCGACTTATCGAGCACCGGACCATCCATTCGGGCGGTCTGCCAGTTTCGCCCACCGTCCATCGAGACATCGACACGCTTGACGCTGCCGCGCCCCGACCACGCAACGCCGCTGAGGACGTTGCGTCCTTTGTGCTTCAGCGGCGCCTGCGGCGACGGATTCGTCACGACGGACTTTGCGTCCATGATGAAGGTATGCTTTCGCGAGCGACCATCGGCCAGGAGATCGGTATATTTCGACGTCTCCTCGCGGGTCTGCCATGGCTGGTCGCCGGCCTCGATGCGGCGCAGCCATTTTACCCAAAGATTGCCTTCCCAGCCCGGGATCACCGCACGCAGGGGATAGCCCTGCTCGGGACGCAACGCCTCACCGTTCATCGCGAAGGCCAGAATGACGTCGTTCAACGCTTTCTCGATCGGCAGCGAACGGTTCATGCCGGCGGCATCCGCGCCTTCCAGCATCAGCCATTTCGCGCTCGGCTTGAGGCCGGCCTCGTCAAGCAGCACTTTGAGCGGCACGCCCGTATACATGACGTTGTGAATCATTCCGTGGGTGAACTGGCAGCCGTTGAGCTGGGCGCCGCGCCACTCCATGCCGGAATTCGCCGCGCATTCGAGGAAATAAATCCGGTTCACGCGCGGCATGCGCCTGATGTCTTCCATCGTGAACACCAGCGGCTTCTCGACGAGGCCGTTGATCATCAGCCGGTGGTCGGCGGGATTGATTTCGGCGACACCGCTGTGGTGGCGCTCGAAGCAAAGTCCCGAGGGCGTGATTATTCCGTCCAGTTGGTGGAGCGGCGTGAAATTCACCGAAGACTCAGCCGACGCCGTCAGCCACGGGACGTCGCGGCGGACCACATGCTTCTCGAACTTAGAGGGAGATCCATAGGGCCGCTTGTCCACGCCATCGCCGAGGTAGCGCGACCAATCCTGCACCTCGGTGATCAGGGGATCTGGCTTGGCGGCCTCACCTGCGACCGCGGGCATCGCAGCGAGCACAGCCCCTGCTCCGGCCAAGCCTGCCGTGCCAAGGAACCGGCGACGATCGAGAAAATCTGCGGCTGACTTGTCCCTCATGCAGCAACCTTCCTGCTCATCCCAACGTGTGAATGTAATGTCCGCTCATCATCACCGTTATCGCCCTTGTCAGGCCCCGGTGACCTTCACCGCGGTATTCGGCTCGACTGTCACGGCGCCAAGCCTGGAAACATGGGCGGCGACAACGTCCCAGATCGGCGGGCCTTGCGTATTCTGGTTGATGCTTGCCCAGCCCGACACCGTGTAAGTCCTGGCCGCGTCGATCGGCTTGCCGGACTTGAGGTGCGTTAGTTCGGAGATGCGCGACCCCATCGGCTTAGAGATATCGATCGCGTAACCCATGCCGCCGATCCGCACCATGTCGCCACCGCCCTGGAAATACGGATCGGGGTGGAAGATGTTGTCGGCGATGTCCTCGAGGACCTCCTTCAACTGCGTACCGGTCATCTGGTTGCGATAGCAATTCGGGTAGGTGATCGCGGTTGCGTTGGTTACATCCTCCCAGGTAATCGCGTCTCCGGGAATTAGCGTACCGCCCCATCGGAAGCCGGGTGACAACGCGATCTCGGCGTCCCGCTCGGACAGCATGGCGTTGCAGATCAAATCATCGAACGTTCCGTTGAAATTACCGCGGCGGTAAAGCAGCGAATCCGTCTTGCCGAGCGTGCGCGCAAGATCCTTTGCAAACGGCGCCCTCACCTTTTCGACCAGCGTGGTCATTGCCGGGTCCGGCTTGATGGCATCGGCAAACACCGGCATCAGCTTGAACCGGACTCCCGCGACCTTCTTGTCCTTCACCTCAATGTCGAGGCGCGAGACGAACTTGCCGTGCGAGCCAGACGCCACCAGCACCGTATCGCCGACACGGATCAATCCCGGCATCGCGTCATGGGTGTGGGCCGTCAAAATGACGTCGATGCCCTTGACGCGGCCCGCGAGCTTTCGGTCGACATCGAAGCCGTTGTGAGACAGCAGCACGACAATGGATGCGCCGTCTGCGCGCGATTCATCGACCTGCTTCTGGATATCTTCTTCGCGTATGCCGAATTCCCATTTCGGAAACATCCAGCGCGGATTGGCCACCGCTGTGCGCGGCAACGCCTGGCCAATCACGGCGATCTTGGCGCCGCCTCGCTCGAATATTTTCCGCGGCTCGAAGACCGGCTCCTGCCATTCATTGTCGCGGACGTTCTGCGCCAGAAACGCGAACGGCGCCTTGTCCGTGATCTCCTTGACGCGCTCCGCCCCGTAGGTGAATTCCCAGTGGCCGACCATCGCGTCGACCTTCAGTGCCGACATGATATCCACCATGTCCTGGGCTTTGGTCTGCAGGGAGGTCCAGCTTCCCTGCCAAGTGTCACCGCCATCCAGCAACAGCACCTTGTCGTCGCCGCGTTCGGCGCGCACCGCCCCAACCAGCGTGGCGATGCGATCCATGCCACCCATGCGCCCATAGTTACGGGCGAGCGAAACGAAATCATCCGAGGTCAGCGCGAACGCGTCCGCCGAGCCCGTAGCGATATTGAAATACTTCCGGAACTCGGCATCCGAGATATGCGGCGGGAGCCCCTTGGCTTCGCCGGTGCCGAGATTGATCGACGGCTCGCGAAAATGAAGCGGCATCAGTTGCGCATGGATGTCCGTAACGTGCAGTATGGTAACCGTGCCTAGCGGATCGAAGCGCATGATGTCGGCTTGGGTCAGGCGTTGCTGGGCGGCAACGTGCCCCAGCCGACCGAGACCGCCTCCAACCGTCAGCGCCGACGCAGCCGCCGTCGCCTGCAGGAATTCCCGCCTTGAGATCATCGATCTGCCTTTCGATCCCCTTCTCAAAGGAAGGAGGAACTCTTGGGATATTTCAGGTCACGCGAGGCCGTCGCGGCCTGCAATGTGAGTTTTCAGGCAACGGTCAGCTTGTTCTTGGCGACGTAATCGGAGCCGTCATCGTCTTTCCAAGTGAAGGTGAACTCGCCGCTATCGACCGCCTTGTAGAAAAAGGACTGGTAGGGATTGGCGGAGATCGCCGGATTCCAGTCAGCTTCGAACACCACCTTGCCGTTGAAGGCCGCAGTGAACTTGTTGATGATCTTGCGCGGAACGACCTTTCCGCCGGCATCCTTGCGCTGCCCCGATTCCATCTCGTGCGAAATGAGCGTCTTGATTTCAATCAGTTCGCCAGGCTTTGCCTGCGCCGGAAGGCGAACGCGGGGGGTGGGTGTAGTAGCCATATGAATGTTCCTCGCCTGTTGTTTTCTTGTCGGACGCTTTCTTGTCGAACGTTCGCTCCGATCAGCCCCCGCAGCCGCCGATGGTCACCTTCACGCTGGCCTTCGCCATGTGCAGTTTGCCATTCGACATCTCCGCAAGGCAGACAACGTTCTGGGTTTGCGCGAGGCGCATACGCGTCGAGGCGGAGGCCTTTCCGCAGGCCGGCGTGAATTTGTAGCTGACGATCCCGGGAAGCGGATTGCCGTCGGCAAATACGTGGACCGCCTTCACATAATCCGACTCGGTCATCGGACTTTCGACATCGACGGTGACCGGGACCACGAGGCCGTTTTCGGCGATTTCCGGCACGTCGAGCTTGATCTTGCCGCTCTCGAACTTCTTGTCACCGTACAGCTTGTTGATTTCTGCGGCGACGGCCTGTTCGTCCGCCATCGACATTCTCGGCGCGAGTAACGCTGCAAGCCCGGCGATTGCCGCGTAGGCCAGCGTCTCACGACGGGTTTTTTCAACCGATTTCAAAACCATTCTGTCTCCTCCCGCGGGATTTCTTCGCATCCCTTTTGTCGATGGTAGCTCTTGACGTCTTGCCGTTTAACATATCATCATCTGCAAATATCAATATATTGTTTTTTGTGAATGTAAAGCCACCCCCGGGCTTCTCCGGGGTACTCAAGGGCCGCAAAGACGGTCCTGCGGATGGGAGGGATGACACGTGAGACGGACTACAATGGCGTTGGCTTTGGCCGCTATCTTGTTCTCTTCATTGAACTTCCCGGTTTGCGCGCAGGACGCCAGCGAAAAGGAGATCGAACGCTATCGGGCGATGATTTCCGATCCGCTCTCCAACCCCGGCTTCCTTGCTGTGGACCGCGGAGAGATCCTGTGGAGCGAAAAGCGAGGTACCAAGAACGTCTCTCTAGAGGGATGCGATCTCGGTCTCGGCGCCGGCAAGCTCGAGGGTGCGTTCGCCCGGATGCCCCGCTTCTTCGCTGATTCCGGAAAAGTCATGGACCTCGAGCAGCGCCTGCTGTGGTGCATGCAGAACATCCAGGGACTGGACACAAAGGACGTGATCGCCCGCCGCTTTTCCGGTCCCGGCAAAGCCTCCGACATGGAAGACCTCGTCGCCTTCATTGCCAACAAATCCAGCGGCATGAAGATCGACGTGCCGCTCAAGCATCCGAAGGAACAGGAGATGGCCGCGGTCGGCGAGGCGCTGTTCTACCGGCGCGGCGGCGTGATGGATTTCTCCTGCGCCACCTGCCACGCCGACGAAGGCAAGCGCATCCGGCTGCAAGGATTGCCCAACCTGTCGAAACCCGGCAAGCAGCCACAGGAAACCATGGGGACATGGCCCACCTACCGCGTCTCGCAAGGCGCGCTGCGCACCATGCAGCATCGGCTGTGGGACTGCTATCGCCAGCAGCGCTGGCCAATCCCGGAATATGGATCCGACAGCATCACGGCGCTCACCGTTTTCCTGCAAACGCAGGCGACGGGCGGCGAGATCACTGTCCCGTCGATCAAACGCTGAGGGGCGCATCATGAGAACAACATCAAAATTTGCCGCGCTGATCCTCTCCGCTGGCGTCATCGCAACTCAGCCATTTGCCGCATATGCGCAGACCGCAACGAAGAAGGCTGATCCCGCCCTGGTGGATGCCTATTTGAAGGCGACGTTCGGAAAGGCTCCGCCGGAATGGCAGGCACGAATCGAACCCGATGACACGCTGAAGACCTGCAACCTCCATCGCAACGACGTACCGTCCGCGGAAGCCGACAAGATCGTCAAACGCGAATTGGCCAAAGTAGTCTTTCCGGCCGATGGCAAACTGCTCGGCGACTGGAAGCAAGGCCAGAAGATCGCCAACAACGGCCGCGGCGGACAGTTCTCCGACGACGCAAAGACCGAAAACGGCGGCAATTGCTATGCCTGCCACCAGATGGAAAAGGCCGAGGTCAGCTTTGGTACGCTTGGTCCGAGCCTGACGTCCTACGGCAAGGACCGCAAGTTCGATCCGGCGGAGGCGAAGAACGCCTTTATCAAGATCTACGACTCGCAAGCCGTGCTGGCGTGCTCGAACATGCCGCGGTTCGGTGCAAACAAGGTATTGAGCGAAAAGCAGATCATGGATCTGGTCGCGTTTCTGTTCGACCCGGAATCACCGATCAACAAATAAGCCTGCCGGAAGCTCTGCGGATAAAAAGCGGTATTCCGCAGAGCCATGCCGGTTGCCTCACACCTGCTTCTTGAGCCAGTCGGGGAAAGGCGCCGTCTCGTAGCCTTTCTCGCGTACATAGCGAAACATTGCCAGAAACGCCGCCGGATCGAGCAACCCCGGCATGCGGGCGACTTCTCTCGCCTGCCCGCTGAGGGCTGCAAGCCCTGTCGTCTGCTCGGGAAAGAACTGGATCGTCGGTGTGAAGCGTATTCCGTAGGCCTCGCCCAATGCTTTCTCGCCGAGCTTTCGTCCGTCGAAATCAGTCACCGTGCGTGCGCCGACGTGATTGAGATGCAGGACCTCGAAATTGTCGCGGATGTAAGCCTCAACCGCGGGGTCCATCAGATGCACTTCGTGCATCCGCTTGCAGGCGGGACACCCCTTGAGGCCCCACATGACGGCGAAGCGCTTGCTCTTTGCCGTCGCAGCAGCGAGATCCTCGGACAGATCGAGGAAGCTTTCCAGGTACCAGTCCATTTGATACAGCCCGTCCTCACCAAGCTTCGCCTTGGCAGCCGCCGGCGTGGCATGAAGCCCGAGCAGGCCCAGGCCCATGGCCGCGATGGCACATCGTCTCGACAGCAAGAGTACCTCCCGTTTCATCCAATATCCGAACGCTGGAAATGCCTGCAACAACCAGCCGGCGATGCGCGGCATGCCGCCGGCCAAAAACATAACGCCGGTCAGGACAAGCGCGGACCCGATAACTTTCTCCACGGCACCCATGTGGTGGCGTATTCGCGCCATCAATCTGATGAACTGGCCCGAGAACAGCGATGCCAGCAAAAATGGGCAGCCGATGCCAAACGCATAGGCGCCGAGCAACAGCGCGCCGCTCGCCGCTGATTCCTCGACCCCCGCCACGATGAGAATCGCGGCCAGCACCGGGCCCGCGCAAGGCGTCCACCCGAATGCGAATGCGAGGCCAACCAGGTAAGCACCGAGAAAACCCGCCGGCTTGCTGACGCGCTGAAAGCGGGCTTCGCGAAACAACAGACTAATCCTGAACAGGCCGAGGAAATGCAGCCCGAGGACCACGATCAAAACGCCGGCAATGATACCGAGCGTCTCGAAATGCGAACTCACGGCTTTGCCTATCAGCGACGCCGACGCACCGAGGGCCACGAACACGGTCGAGAAGCCAAGCACGAAGGCGCAGGACAGTACCACCACATGCCAATTTGGATGGAAGCCGCGCGGGGTATCATCCTGCCTGAGGTCCTCGAGGCTTATGCCGGAGATAAGGCGGGACCAGCGGCAACACGCAAGGCGAGAGGAACGATAGCAGCCCCGCTCCCAGCGCCCCCATCAGCGAGATATCAGAAACCACGGCTCTTCCGGCTCTGGTAGAAATATGCGAATTCGTGTATATGTACCACATGGTTCGACAAATACTGCAAAAAACATTGCTTCTGGCCGTGCTCGCGGCGACGCTGGTCTGGCCGGCACGTGTGCAAGCCTCCGAGCTTCTGATGTTTGAGCGTGCTGGCTGTGTCTGGTGCCAGAGGTGGGACCGCGAGATCGGGCCGGTCTATGACAAGACCGCTGAAGCCAAACTGCTTCCGTTGCGGCGTATCAACGCGGAGAGCCAGGCGGCGCGTGGCATTACGCTCGCCTCCCCGGTGCATTACACGCCGACTTTTGTTGTCGTTAACAACGGCCGTGAGATCGGGCGCATCACCGGCTATGTCAATGACGATACATTCTGGGGATTACCGGCCGCACTTGCCACGAGAATTACCCCGCCGGACCTGAGTGCCAATCGAATCTGACCGTTCTGGTTTCGCAATGTGAAAGAAGCTGACCGCAATGCCCTCGATCCTTTCAACCGAACTCGAAACCGAACTGCGCGATGGCGCGGAGTATTCTCCCGAACTCGACCAGTTGATGCGCAAGGCACGCAAGGCCAGCAATTTCCTCAAGGCGCTGTCCCACGAAAATCGCCTGTTGCTGTTGTGCCTGCTAGCAGAACGCGAGCGATCGGTCACGGAACTGGAGAACATTCTGTCTCTGCGGCAGTCCGCCGTATCCCAGCAGCTTGCGCGGCTTCGTTATGACGGCATGGTCGATACCCGCCGCGACGGCAAGACGATCTACTACAGCCTTGCCAACGAAGATGTGCGCCAGGTGATTTCTGTCGTCTATAATATCTTTTGTGCGCCCGTACCGGTGAAGAAGAAGAAATAGTCGGCCATAAGGGGCTGACTGGATCAGGGAGACCCCATGCAAAGCCTGGCCGCCTGGGTGCCAGGGCTCAGCGGCTTTGCCATTGGTGCAGCCGCCGGGTTCGCCGTCCGCCACGCCAAGCTTTGCTCGTTCGGCGCCATCGAGGATGCGCTGATGGGCGGCGACAGCCGCCGCTTGCGGATTTTCGGGTTAGCGCTCGGCATCGCGATCCTCGGGACGCAGACGCTGATCATCGGCGGCATTTTCAACCCCGGACTCACGACCTACACGTCACCAGCCTTGCCGCTAACGGCGATCCTAATCGGCAGCCTTATGTTCGGGGCCGGCATGGCGCTGGTCGGCACCTGCGGATTCGGTTCGCTGGTTCGACTCGGGGCCGGCGACCTTCGCAGCCTGATCGTGATCCTCGTTCTTGGCGCCACCGCCTATGCGACGCTGCGCGGCGTCCTAGCCAACTTTCGCATCGACGTACTGGAACGCCTGTCCATCGCCATGCCCGACGGCGTCAGTTCCGACATGGCATCGCTGTCGTCGCACGCACTCGGTTTCGATGTGCGCGCCATCCTCGCCGTCGCCGCAGGTACCGGTCTTTGCCTGCTGGCGTTCGGTGATGCTCGCTTACGGCGCGCGCCTCGACTGCTGTCGGCCGGCGTTGCGCTCGGCGTCCTCACCGTCGCGGGTTGGATTGTCACGGGTTCGTTCGGAGATGAATTTGACGTGCCGTCACGCCCGCAAAGCCTGACTTTCGTCTCGACCATCGGCAAGGCGCTTTATGCGGGCGTGCTGAACGTTTCGAATTTCGCCGATTTCGGCGTTGGCAGCGTGTTTGGGGTCATTGCCGGGTCATGCCTGGCAGCGTGGCGCTCCGCCGAATTGCGATGGGAAGCGTTCGACGACGATCACGAGATGCGGCGGCACCTTGTCGGCGCAGCCCTGATGGGAATCGGCGGCATCCTCGCCGGGGGCTGCACCATCGGTCAGGGCATCACCGCCGGCTCAATGCTGGCACTGTCATGGCCTTTCGCCGTGGGCGGCATGGTGCTTGGCGCGCGATTGGGCATTACCCTTTTGGTCGACGGCTCGGTCAGTGAGATCCTTCAGCGTGGCCTATCTGGATTGCGGAGTAAGAAGCGACCGTTGGATTGACAATCGACCTGCTCAGCGGCCGCTGGACTGATCAACCAAAGGTTCGGCGAGTACCGAACCGGCGACCGCCCCGTCAACGACGAGATGGGTGATGACAGCCCCGATCCACATCGCGGCGAGAGCCATCCAGGCCGTCAAGGCAAAGATCGCTCCTCCCGTCACCCCGGCGCCCACGGCACAGCCTCCGGCCAGCATGCCGCCAAAGCCCATCAGCGCCGCGCCAATCAAGTAGCGCCACATGCTTGGGCCATCATGAAATCCCTGTACTTTCCACTCTCTTGTTATCAACGCTGCAAGCAGTGAGCCCGCAAACACGCCAGGAACGAGGCCTGTGTCGAACCCCAACGTCAATGACGGCGAGTTTATCAGGCCCATCAACGTATCGGCGGATGGCCCGGTGAAGCTGATGCTCTTGACTTGGACCGGAGCAAACGAAACTTGCGATACACTATACGTAAACAGCCAGCCCGCTCCGACCGCCAGACCGACGCCGACGGCACTCGCTTCAATCAGATAGCCGATGCGGGCGCGCCGGGCGAGCCACAGCGCACAAGCAAGCCACGCTACGCCGAGCCACAACCCGAACTGCGGGACGCCGTCGACCAAGGACAGCAGATTGCGCGACGGGCCGCCCTGCACGGTCCACAGTTCCGAAAGCATTTCCCTCGCAGGCGACAACGCACCTCTCAACGAGGCTTGGGCCACGATCGTGAGCACGAGTCCAGAGAGCAATGCGCGGAGATTCCCGGTCGCCGACAAGACCAGAAGGCGGCTCGCACAGCCGCGGGCCAGGATCATTCCGGCGCCGAACATTACCCCGCCGATGAGGCTGCCGGAAAGACTGCCGCGCGCTGCGAGTTGGCGGGCGCCCGTGACGTCGAGCGACCCGAAACCGATGACAGCCTGCGTTGACACAACGGCGGCAGAGAACGTCAGCAGCCAGACGGCAACTTTCGAACCGAGCAGACCCTTTGAGAATTCAATCACGGCAGAGCGCAAACAGAACTTGCTCACCTGAGCAAATCCGCCAAAGGCCATTCCGATCAGCAGCCCGCCCGTCGCGAGCACCGCCGCCTCACCTGCAAGATTGACGAGCGATTCCAAATTCAAGGCAACCATTCCTCCGTGCAATCTCGCGTGTCGCGCGTCCGCGAACTGATAATCGGCGATTTGCGCTGCCTGATGCCGCAGAGGCCCCGGAGGCTGAGCCCCTTCAGGAAGAACGCAACGCCAACGATCGACGGCGACAAACGTGTAATCCTTGTAACGTCACATTGAAGCGATGTGGCATGGAAGTCGTCCTGCCAATTAAATTTTTATCGCAATATCGCCTGATTGGGTTGATTTGCATCAACGTACAAAGCTGATGTCGGGATATCGAAGCGCGCGACAGGCGGCTCGGCTGTTCCAGCATCTCGTCACACTGCTCGAGGGCGAGCCGCGCCTCGTCCACGATACACCGGTATCGCTCGAAGTAGATTTGCCCGGCTTCAGTCATCCGCCGCAGGACCGCCCGCCTGGGATCGGCTCTGCCGCAACAACGACGGCAGCGTCGCTGTCGGTCATGTTCAAGTCAAGTTCCTGCGGTTCGCGCGTCCGCATCGTCTCTTCTCGAGCCACAAACCGGGCGCACTCCTGCTGCCGGGTTCGCAAGCCGCCGGCTGGCTAGCCCAAGCGTTTGCCGCTCCTAATCGTCGAAATCTAGAAAGCAACCACGAACGCCCCGCTTGAGTGGCTCAAGTGGTCGTGCCGCTCAACTTGATCACAGCCGCCATGCACGATGAACGACGCCGGCTACTTCGGGGAGAGTTCGCCGAACCAGTAGGAGGCCGTAACGCCACCATCCATAAGGAAGTCGCTGAACGCACGTCCGGACCCATGAGCAGGGCGCCGACGTTGGCGACTTCATCGGGAGTGCCGGCCCGCCCGACGGGGGCAGAGCTCAATCATGCGGCGGTATCCCTCGCCGCGCGGCCTCCGCGGTCTCAAAGCGTCTCGATGAACTTCTTTAGCTTGGCACCGACCTGCTCTGCCGCCCGCTTCAGCCCTGCATTGTCGATGGCTTGCATAGATGCAACGGGATCGATTGCTGCCACCTCGGTCCTTCCGCCTCCAACATCCTGCACCACGACATTGCAAGGAAGCATTGTCCCAACTTTGTCTTCCAGCTTTAGTGCCTCATGGGCCAGCATGGGATTGCACGCGCCGAGGATGCGGTAGTTACGGAAGTCGACATTAATTTTCTTCTTGAAGGTCTCCTTCAGATCAATCTCGGTGATGATCCCGAAGCCTTCCTGCTTGAGGCCTTCAATACTGCGGCGAACAGCCTCATCAAAGCCGACCGACAGCGTCTTGCTGAAATAGTAGCTCATCGGAAACTCCCTTTCCCAATCAACAACGAACCGGCAGTGCCGAGCGCTCCGCGTGAGATCAGGCGAAAATGTTCTGCTTCTTTTGCAGATATTCGTCGCGGTTTATTCGCCGCGCGTGTAGCGCTCCTCAAGTGCGTCGAGGCCGGGTAGATCGCCGCAGACGCCACGCCATAAATCAGTGTCTCGCGCATGAAACCTCCAATCTTATTTTGCCAATCTGAGAGAATAAGACGGATGGGTGTTGATCGAGGTCAAATTCAAACACTTGTGATAAAGACTACCAAAGTCGTCGACAGCAATCAGCTTTTCCGCAGTCACGATCACCAAGGGCGCCGTTGAACACGTTTGGGGGATGCTGATTGACCCTAAGAATGTCCGTTCACCCGGGAAGACCGGTCGTGGTTAGCGCATGACCAAACGAAACGAATGACATCGAGCGCGTCGTCAGTTACTGGACCGTCGTTTCAGTTGGTGGCAAAACCGGATCGCAATAGCGGCTTGATGTCTTAAGGCGCGGACGCGCTCAACACTTTCGATAATGCAGCCGCGCCCGTCGACCTCATATTCGAGGCGATCAGTTAATTCCTCTCCACGAGGGTTCTTCGATTGGTGCATCGTTTGGATCTTGTGCTGGGTGCTTCTTAGGCCGCGGCCAGGGGAACGCGCCACTTGATCAGCGCTACCTTGATGCCGTCGTTGACGACCAGGCATGCAACCATCGCGTAACCTAGGATCACCAGTGTCTGCCACGATGGCAAAGGGGCAAGGTCCGGGAGACCTACGAATGTCAAGGCGGTACCGATGAACGCGTCGAGCGCGAGGGCTGTAAGCAGGGTTTTGCTCGGCATCGTCGCCCAGAACCAGCGTCGTTCCCGTGCCGACACCACAGAGAATACGGCGAAGTACAACAGCATCAGGAAGCTGAAGGTGTAGAGGGCACTGTCGTTGGTCACCAATTGAAAGCTCGACCAGCCAATCCATAACAGGAGAAGCGCCTCGGTGACCAGGGCGACGCCCAGGACAACCGACACCAAGACGAAACCCCCGATGTCCCAGGTCTCCGGCCTCCTGGACCATCGCACTTCGTCAGTAGCGAGGGCAATCTTTGCGAAGTCGGTCATGAAGACAAGAAGCAGCATCGCAAAGGCAGAAACGACGAACTTGCCGGTGAAAACGAATGCGATTGCAACGTAAGCCGCCTTCAGGATCGTCCGGCTGATCTTGTTGATGATCCAGGTCAGTATACGCTGATAAATGGTCCGGCCCTGCTCGATCAGAGTTACGATGTTGGTCAGTCCCGGTTCGGTTAGCACCACGCTGGCGGCGCCCTTGGCGACGTCGGTCGCGGTGCTGACGGCGATACCCACTTCGGCCTGGCGCAGCGCCGGGGCGTCATTGACGCCGTCACCCGTCATCCCCGTCACATGCCCGGCTGCCTGTAGATGCTCGACCACGATGTACTTGTCTTCCGGAAATACCTCGGCAAACCCGTCCACGCCGGCCAGCAGGTCGACCGCCTCGTTGCCTGCTCGGCCGCTTGCGGCTTTCAGGTCGGCCACGCGTCGAATGTTGGGCAATCCAACGCCGCGCGCAATTTCGCGCGCAACGGCAAGCGCGTCGCCGGTGAGCATCTTCACCGCAACGCCGAGATCACCCAGTGAAGCGATTAGTTGATGAGCGTCCGGCCGTGGCGGATCGTACAGCGTCACCAATCCCACCAAGCCTGGTACACCGTTTTCGGGGCCGCGCGCGACCGCGAGACTCCGGTAGCCTTTGCGTGCGGCCTCGCCGACGCGCTCCTCCAGCGCCTTGATGGCAGCCGGCTCCAGCCCGCAGGCGAGGGCGATGGCTCGAACGGCGCCCTTCATGACGCGCAGTCGCTGCCCGTCCTGCTCGACCACGGCTTCGGTGCGCCGGCTTTTCGCGTCGAACGGCACGAACGAAACAGGCGTGACCGCGGGCACTTTGTCGTTGAAGATGTGCCGATCTTGCGCTGCGGCCAGCAGGGCGAGGTCAATCGGGTCTTGGTTGGCCGCCTGCGATGCCAGCGCACCGGCAAACAACACGTCGGATTCGGTTGCCTGCTCCAGCGGAATCACGCCGGTGACGGTGAGCTGGTTCATGGTGATCGTGCCGGTTTTGTCGACGCAAAGCACGTTCATGGTCGCAGCGTCCTCCGCAGCGCTTAGGCGCGTCACAAGTACGCCGCGCTTGGCCAATTCCTTCGACCCGACCGCCATGCTGACCGTGAACATGACCGGCAGCGCGACCGGCACCGCGCTCATCAACAGGATGAGCATGAGCGGAACCATCTCGATGAGGGATACGCCGCGGATCAGCGACAGCACGAACACCACGGCGAGCAGCGCACCAACGATGACAAAGAGCCAGCGAACGACCTTCGCCACCACCGCTTCGATGTGGAGTTTCGGCCGCGCTTCCTGCACGAGTTCGGTCGTGCGGCCGAAGTAGGTTTTCGCCCCGGTCAGCATGACCACGCCGTTACCTTCGCCCCGCCGCACGATCGACCCCGACGACAGCACTTCGGCCGACGCCCGTTCCACGTCTTGCGATTCGCCTGTCAGGGCAGACTGATCAACGCGCAATGATCCTGTGAGAAGCTTTATGTCGGCGGGAACGATGTCGCCCGGGCGCACGCGCACAATATCGCCGGGGACCAACTCTCGGGCGGGAATGACCTGCCAGGTCGAATCGCGCCGCACCCGCGCGCTTACCCGCAACCGCTGCCGCAACGTCTCCACAACGCCCGCGGCGCGGCGCTCCTGCGCAAAGCCGAGTATGGCATTGACGACCAGAAGCGCGCTTACCACGGCGAGATCGGAATATTTTCCGAGCACCGCAGACAGGACCATAATCAGTTCCAGCATCCACGCTGACAGCCCCCAGAATTTTGCAAGAAATGCGAGCACCGGATGTGTCTTCCGAACGGCGACCTCGTTGGCGCCATACTGCTTCCTGCGGGATTCCGCTTCGACAACCGTGAGCCCTGTCTCGGCATCTACCTGTAGGCGCGCGAGCGTGTCGGGAATGGACGCGAAAGAGATGTCGGGCGCCTTGGCACTCCTTGCAGCCTTCATGGTCGGGTGTCTCCTCATCCGGCTGCAGAAAGCCGGTCGCTTTCGGTGACCAAAGGCCTCAACCTGATTGCAGGAAACCTGACCTGGGGAACGCCATGGATTGATACGGACTGACGTCTGACGGGGTCGTGTTGTCGCGCGAACCCGCTATTTCACAAGCGTTACCGGCACTTCGGCCAGATGCAGTAGCTGTGTAGCTACCGAACCGAGCACCAGACCGCGAACCCCGCCCAGTCCTCTGGTCCCCATAAAAATCTGCGCCACGTGCTCCCCACGGGCCACGCGATCGATCGTTTCCGCAATCGCGCCTCGCTCCGAACGAGTAACGCAAGTAACTCCCGCCTCGCTGCAGACGGCAACAGCCCGTTGCAATGCTTTCCGGGTCGCCTCTTCTTCTTGCTGCTCGATCCACTCCAGCGGCATGATCCCGCCACCCCCACCCAAGCCAAGAGCCGCAGGGTTCTGGACGTTTACAATGACAAAGCTGGCTTTCGGCAATTGATCGATGGCGAGCTTGAGGGCTCGGATCGATGCGGGCGAACCGTCGACGGGTATGAGGACTTTCAAGACTTAACTCCCTCACGCCTGAACAAGAGATGCTGCCCAATGACTGCCGTGAAATTGTAATCGATTATTGCTATCGGCGCAGGACTAAGCATGCTGCATAGCAATAACTTTCTTAAATTTGATTCTCGTTCAGTGAGGACACCATTATCCGACCCGCGTTTCCACACCACCTGTTGAACAAAGCGATTGGGACGGAAACTATGAAGCGAGGGATCGCCGTCTTGGTGTGTCTGTGCGCCTTATCTGGCACGGCTTACTATGCGATCAGCAAATGGGGCGTCCAGCATGAAACTCTCAACCTGTTCGACAGCGCGCGCCAGCGGCCGGTTGCTGTCGACGTTGCCATGCGCTGGGATTACGAGATTAAAGCGAATGACGGCTTTTGGAAGCTCCCGGTTGCGATCATCAGCAATGGCAATACCGTCAAGAATACCGAGTATTCGTTTCTTGCCACGTGTTCGCGGCGAGGGGATATCTGGTGGCCAGCATTCAGCAGGATCTGCCGACTGACCCGCCGTTGATGACCAAGGTCGGCCTGCCCTACGTCGGCCGGATCGGGGTGTACAAAAAAGGCGAAGCCAATATTCTGTTCGTTCTCGAGAAATTAAGAAAAATTTGGCCGAATGCGGACTACAGCCACTTAACGCTGGTCGGCCACTCCAATGGTGGCGATATTGCCATGTACTTCGCCAAGCAGCACGCCGACCTGGTTTCCAAAGTGGTCACGCTTGACAATCTACGCGTTCCCTTCGTGCTAAGTAAGACGCTAAAGATCCTTTCATTTCGCTCCAGAGACCCGAGGTTTCCAACCGACGCTGGCGTACTGCCGACCCCCCAACAAGCGAAGGCGGACGGTATTGATGTTGTCGCAACAAAGTTTCAGCACACGTGGATGAGCGACCGGGGCCCCGATTTTGCAAAGGAGAGAATCCAGGCGACGCTTGATAAGTTTTTGGGTGATGACAATGTCAGCGATCTGGCGCCGGCTGATACTGATCATCTGATCGTTTCCAACACCGACACCGTATTTCACTGATGTTTTTGACTAGAGCTGACGAGTCCGCAAGACGTTAGTTGCGGGTCACCAATGTTTGCATGCTACGTATCGAACTGGTTTGTGGACGAGACATTCGAAGACAAGCCTACTTGATCTCTCGCCAGGAGCGCGTGTATGTCGATAACTCCGACCTGCGATTTCTTCACGCACCATGAGTCTGGATCCCGCTTCCGGCGGCGGCCTATTCGCGCTGGATCTTGCAAACGGAAAAATCTCGATGCAGGTGCCGCCCGTTGCCGGTGGTGACCGGAGCCAATGCAGCCCTGTTCTTTCCGCAGCGGTCACCGCAGTTCCCGGTGTTGTTTTTTTGGGTGGGGTTAGCGGATATGTACGTGTCTATGCCACGGCCGACGCCAAGCTACTTTGGGAAGTCGACACGGCGCGCGATTTCCGCCCGCGGCGGGATAACAAGCCGCCGCCTCGTTGGAAAGAGCGCAAGGTCGTAGCGCTCCGTGATAAGGCCCCATAAGCCCTTTGGCGCAAACAGCATGACAACAATTCCGAGCGTACCGAGCAGAATGAGATAGGATGCGCCGAAATCGGCGAGATAGCGCTGCAAGAGATAGAAGATGACGGCACCGACGACCGGGCCTTCGATCGTGCCAATGCCGCCGATCACGACAATGAAGACTACATAGGCAGTCCAGTCAGTGACCGAAAAGGCCGCGTCCGGCGAGATGCGCGCCTTCTGCAAATAGATCAGCGCGCCGATCATACCGGTCATGGCGGCGGTTGCGACATAGACGGCGAGCTTGACGCGATAGATGTCGACGCCGAGGCCTGCCGCGGCGCCCTCGTGGTCGCGGATCGCACCGAGCGCGAGGCCGCGGCGCGAGCGAAGGACGAGATAGACAAAGCCGAGTGTGCCGACCATCAGCGCCAGCGCCGCCCAATAGGAGATGAGGTCGCGCGCGGCCGGCGTGCGGACATTGAGCAACGCCTTCACCCATTCGATGCCCGGAACGGACGAGGTGATCGACGGCGTCAGCGACATTCCGGTGCCGCCGCCGAGCGGCTTGAACTGGGCGAAGACCAGGCGATAGACCTCGGCCACAACCCAGGTACCGATCGCAAAATATGCACCGCGAAGCCGAAACACGATGAACGCTGTCGGCAACGCGAACAATGCGGAGACAAGGCCCGCCAGCGGAATTGCGAGCAATGGATCGATGCCGCCAAGCAGCGTGAGCGCAAACAAAAGGTAGCCGCCAAGCCCGACGAAAGCCTGCTGGCCGACCGAGATCAGGCCGGCGTAGCCCGCGAGCAGGTTCCAGCATTGCGCCAGCGCAAGCATGTAGAACAGGAAGATCATGTCCTGGATCAGATTTCGGCCGGCTACGACGGGGAGCAGCGCCAGCGCCAGCAACATGACGCAGGCGATCGCCGCGATGGCGCCCGGCGCGCGGCCTGCGGTCCCGGTGCGGAAGGTCTGCGTTGGCTTTGCTGCGGCCTCTCCCATCATCGATCCGATCAATCCTGCGCGCGCGGAAAAAGGCCGCGCGGCCGCAGCGCCAGCACCACCAGAAAGGCGAGATGGCCCGCCAGGATCTGCCATTCCGGATCGATCCGCGCGCCGATGGTTTGCGCCAGGCCAAGCACGACGCCACCAGCGAGCGTACCCCAGAAGCTGCCGAGGCCGCCGATGATCACAGCCTCGAATGCATAGAGCAGCCGGGCGGGACCGATGGTCGGATCGAAATTTGCCCGCAGTCCGAGATAGAGCGCCGCGATCGCGATCACGACGAAGGCAAGCCCCATGGCGGTGGCAAAAATTCGGCTGATATCGATGCCCATGAGCTCTGCCACTTCGAGATCGTCCGAGGTCGCACGGAAGGCGCGGCCAATCGGGGTCCGGTAGAAAATCATGTTGAGGACGACGATCACGGCGATCGCGGACAACAGCGTCAACAGCGGCACGACGCCAATCGCAATGCCGCCACCAAGCGGGATCGAAGCCGTCTCGATCGCGCCAGAGCGCAGGCGCTGGCTGTCGGCAGAGAATATCTGTAACAATCCGTTCTGGATGATAATGGACAGGCCGAAAGTGACGAGCAGCGGCGGCAGCAGGTCGCGTCCGAGTGTCCGGTTCAACAGCACGTGCTGAAGCGCGAAGCCGATGACGAACAGGATCGGAGCCGCCAGTGCCACGGCAACGAAGGGATCGAGGCCGAGCTTGCCGGCCACGACGAGAATCGCAAACGCGGCGAGCACGATGATGTCGCCATGTGCGAGGTTGACCAGCCGCATCACGCCGAACATCAGCGACAGCCCCGCCGCGAACAGCGCGTAGAGCCCACCGAGCAACACGCCTTGGATCAGTGCATCCAGCCAGCCGGTCATGTCAGGAGCCAAAGTAAGCGCGGTGGATCTGCTCGCGCGTCAGCTCGCGCGGGCGACCGGTCAGCGACAGGCGCCCTTCCTGAAAGCAGTAGACGCGGTCGGCAACTTTCATCGCCTGCACGATGTCCTGCTCGACGAGCACGACGCTGGTGCCCTCCGCCTTGATCTGCGGCAGCGCGGCGTAGATGTCGGCGATGATGATCGGCGCGAGGCCCAGGCTGATCTCGTCGCATAGGAGAATGCGCGGGTTGGACATCAAAGCGCGACCGATCGCGGCCATCTGCTGCTGCCCGCCCGACAAGGCCGGCGTGGCCATGGACCGCCGCTCCCTCAGGATCGGAAACAGCGCATACACGCGATCGAGCGTCCATGGCCCCGCGATCTTGCGGCCGTAGCCTCCGATCAGGAGGTTCTCTTCCACGGTAAGCGAGGGAAACAGCCGCCGCCCCTCGGGCACGAGCGCAATGCCGAGCTTGACAATATCGGCCGCACCCCGCGCGCCGATCGGCATTCCCTCAAGCTGCACGCTGTCGGGGGTGCCGTGAATGAGGCCGGCGATGGCCTTCAGAAAGGTCGACTTCCCTGCCCCGTTGGCGCCGATGATGGCGATGGTTTCGCCCTTGTCGAGACTGGTGTCGATGCCGTACAGCGCCTGGAAGTCGCCGTAGAAGGCCGTGAGGTTGCGGGTCTCCAGGAACGGCATGGTCAGGCCTCAATGCCGATATAGATCTGATGCACGTCGGGCCGTTGCATCACCTCTTTCGGCGATCCCTCCGCGATCTTGCGGCCGAAATTGAGCACGATCAGGCGATCGATCACGGCGAGCAGGGCATGCACGACATGCTCGATCCACAGGATCGCGACGCCGCTCTCGCGGATGTCGCGAATGGTGGCGACGAGCTCGGCGCATTCGCCCTCGGTCAGGCCGCCGGCGATCTCGTCAAGCAACAGAAGCTTTGGCTCGGTTGCCAGAACGCGGGCCATCTCCAGCCGCTTGCGTTCGAGCAGGGTCAGCGACCCCGCAAGCGTATTGGCGCGTTTCAACAGACCGAGCCGTTCCAGAATCTCGCCGCACGACTGCGTGGCCTCGTGCTCCGCCTTACGGCCGCCGTACACCGCGCCGACCAACAGGTTCTCGAACACGGTGAGTTTTTCGAAGGGCTGCGGGATCTGGTGGGTGCGGCCGATGCCGGCCCGGCAGCGGCCTTGCGGAGGCACGCCCGAAAGATCGCGGCCGTCGAAGCGGATGCTGCCCGCACTCGCCGAGATGCTGCCGGCGATCAGGTTGAACAGCGTGGTCTTGCCCGCGCCGTTCGGCCCGATGATGCCGACCGCCTCGCCTGGCGCGATCGCGAGGCCGAGATCGTCGGCGACGATGATCGAGCCAAAGCTTTTCTTAAGTCCCGCTACCTCGAGCAGCATGATGCATCAACGTGCGCGATCAGGCGATGGCCTCCATCTGGCCGCCGACGGGGATCGCCGGTGCCGTCCTGTTATCAGTGATGACGATATCATACTTGCCGTCCTTGAGACGCCACTGACCGCCGACCAGCGGCGTCTTGGCGACGTTCTTGGCGGCGAAGGGCGGCAGGTTGGCCCCGCCCCATTGCACCTTGCCGACGACGGTATCGAGGTTGGTCGCGGCAATTGTCGTGGCGATCGCCTTGGCGTCGCGATCCGGGGCGCGCTTGAGCACATCGACGGCCACTTCGAACAGCGCATGGGCGAAGCCGATCGGTTGCGTCCATTGCTTCCTGGTCGCGCTCTCGTAGGCAGCAGCGAGATCCCTTGCGCTCATGCCCGTGAGCGACGACTTGAAGGGATGGCTCGGCGACCACCAGACTTCGGAGGACAGGTTGTGCCCGTCCTTGCCCAGCGCCTCGACGGCGACGGGGAAGAGGATCGCCTTACCGATGGACGCGACTTTCGGCCTAAAGCCCTGCTGAAGCGCCTGCTTCCAGAAGGTGGTGAAATCCGGCGGCAGCACCACGCCGGTGATGATCTCGCAATTCGCCGATTTGAACGCGCCGATCTGGGCGGAGAAATTGTCGGTGAGGTTCTGGTAACGGCCGGGGTCGGTGAGCTTGTAGCCGCCCTTGTCCAGGACCGGCGGGAAGCCGACGACCTTGTCGCCCCAGGCGTTGCCGTCACCGTCGTTCGGAAACAACCCGCCGACAGATTTGTTGGTCGCGATCTGGCTCCACATGTTGGTGAAGACGGCGATGACGTCCTCCAGGCCCCAGAAGAAATGATAGGTGTAGTTGAAGCCTTTCCACGCGGGTGGCCCGCCGCCCGGATTGGCCTGACGGCCGATGAACCAGGGTTGCCACGGCGCTACGGTCGAGATGCACGGCACCTCCTCGATCTCGCATTGAGTCGAGACCGGGTTCGTGGTCTCCGGCGTTGAGGCCACCAGCATCAGATCGATCTTGTCCTGGACAATGAGGTCCTTCGCGACCTCGGCGGCGCGGTTTGGATTGGACTGGCTGTCCTTCACCACGACCTCGACCGGTACAGTTGCATTACCGATCTTCACTCCGGCCTTGGTCGTTTCCTTGAAATTGGCGAGGATGAAGTTGTCCGCTTCCGCGAAAGCTGCGAGCGGGCCCGTGAGCGGTGAGACATAGCCGAGCTTGATCGCGCGCGTCTGCGCGATCGCCGGCGAGTTCAATCCAACCGACAGTGCGGCGCCTGTAGCGGCCGAGTATTTCAGGAGAGTACGGCGGTCGATCGCGTGACGGTGAGTCGAGCTGGTATTGTGGCAGGTCATCTGCGCGTCCTCCCCTCTGGATGCGCCGGATTCCCATCGTGGATCGATTGACACACGGGCCGGCGTTCGATATTCGAACAAGAGTTCGTATGTCGACCAGTCTCTGCCAGAGCCCAGATGGAGTCAACAGGCCGCGTCATGACGCAACCTTCCCAGCAACGTAACGGCGATCCCGAAGACAAGGAATTCATGACGACACTCGCCAAGGGGCTCGCGGTGCTTGGCGCGTTCGGCAAGCAGCGGCCAACCATGACCCTGTCGGAGGCGGCCCAGGTTGCCGACCTGTCGCGAGCCACGGCGCGCCGCGTGCTGCGCACCCTCACCCAGCTCGGATATGTCGAGCAAGACGGCCGGACGTTTTCGCTGTCGCCGCGAATCCTCGATCTCGGCTTTGCTTACCTCTCGACACAGAGCTGGATCGATCGCGCGATGCCCTTGATGCGCGAGCTCAGCGAACGGCTCGGCGAATCCTGCTCCGCCGCGATCCTGCAAGGCAACGACATCGTCTACGTCGCGCGCGTGCCGGCCCGCCGCATCATGTCGGCCGCGCTATCGGTCGGCAGCCGGCTGCCCGCGTTGCATACTGCGCTCGGGCGGATCATGTTCGGCTATCTCGACGAGGCCGAGATCTGGCGGCGACTGATGTCACAGCGGATCGAGGCCTACACGCCGCAGACCATCACGGATGTGCAGGCGCTGTTCGATCGCATCCGCGCCGACCGCGCGCAGCGATTTTCCATCGTCGACGAGGAGCTCGAGCGCGGACTGCGCGCATTGGCCGTGCCAGTGCTCGATCGCAGCGGACAGGTGATCGGCGCCATCAATTTGTCGACGCACTCGACGCGAACGACGCGCAACGAAATGCGGGAGCAGTTTCTGCCCGAGCTCAACCGCATCGCCGAGCAAATCTCCTCGATGACCGTCTGACTTTAGCCCTCCCCTTGCCAACAGGCAGGAGCGGCCGTATCGTCATCTAAAGTTCGGAATACGGACAAGAGTTCGATAATCGAACAACGATGGAGGTCAGGGATGGCAGGTAAGGCGCCGGGAAACACGGCAACAGCAATTCCGCCGGAGCACACCGGTAACGTCAAAGTCAGCCGCCCCCAAACCGGCGCGGAATATCTCGACTCGCTGCGCGACGATCGCACCGTCTTCATCTACGGCGAGCGGGTGAAGGACGTCACCAAGCACCCTGCCTTCCGCAACACCGCGCGCATGGTCGCCCGGCTCTACGACGCGCTGCACGACGACAAGCGCAAGGACAAGCTGCTGTTGCCGACCGATACCGGCAATGGCGGCATGACGCACGCCTTCTTCAAGGCGCCGAAGAACATGGATGAGATGATCGCCGGTCGTGACGCGATCGCCGAATGGGCCAGGATCACCTACGGCTGGATGGGTCGCGCGCCGGACTACAAGGCCGCGTTCCTCGCCACGCTCGGCGCGAATTCCGACTTCTACGAGCCGTACCAAGACAACGCCAAGCGCTGGTACAAGTTCAGCCAGGAACGCGTCCCCTTCATCAACCATGCCATCATCCATCCGCCGGTCGATCGCGACCGGCCGCCGAACGAAGTCGCCGACGTCTGCTGCCATATCGAGAAGGAGACCGACGCCGGCATCATCGTGTCAGGCGCCAAGGTCGTCGCGACAGGATCGGTGCTGACCAACTACACGTTCGTTGCGCATCACGGACTCATTCCGCTGCAGGACAAGAAGTTCGCGGTCGTGTTCATGGTGCCGACCAACGCACCCGGCGTGAAGTTCATCTGCCGCACGTCCTACGAGATGAGCGCGAGCGTGATGGGAAGTCCGTTCGACTATCCGATCTCGAGCCGGCTCGACGAGAACGACGCCGTGTTCATCATGGACAAGGTGCTGGTGCCCTGGGAGAACGTCTTCGTCTACGGGGACATCGAGAAGGCGAACAATTTCTTCCCGCGCACCGGCTTCCTGCCGCGCTTCGTCGTGCACGGCTGCACGCGGCTTGCGGTCAAGCTCGACTTCATCAGCGGGCTGCTGTTGAAGGCGACGGAAGCCGCCGGCACCAAGGATTATCGCGGCGTACAGGCCAATGTCGGCGAAGTCATCGCCTGGCGCAATCTGTTCTGGAGCCTGTCGGATGCGATGGTCAGAAATCCCAAACCGTGGATCGGCGACTACATGCTGCCGAACATGGATCCTGGCAACGCCTATCAGATCATCGCCACCATGGCCTACACCAAGGTCAAGTACCTGATTGAGCAAACGGTCGCCTCCGGGCTGATCTATCTCAACAGCCATGCCAGCGACTTCAAGAACGACGAGATCCGTCCTTATCTCGATCGCTATTTGCGCGGCTCCAACGGCTACAAGGCCGAGGAGCGCGTGAAACTGCTCAAGCTGCTATGGGATTGCATCGGCAGCGAATTCGGCGGCCGGCACGAACTCTACGAGATCAACTACGGCGGCTCTACCGAGGAGATCCGCCGCTACTGCCTGTTCGGCGCGCAGGCGTCCGGCAATGCCGACCGGTTCAAGGGCTTTGCCGAAGACTGCATGGCCGAATATGACCTCGACGGCTGGAAGGTGCCCGACCTCACCGACCCCGGCGAGCTCAGCTATCACATGCTACGGAAGTGACCGATGATTCCGCAGCGGAGCAGCGTCACGGCTACTCCGGCCCGCGGATCTTGAGGGACTATGGTGACATGAACATGCAGATGTCCTCGTCTTGCACGCAAGGCCCCATCGTTCGCGACGCCGCCATCGATCCCAGGCGCTTCCGCTCCGTCATGGGCGCGTTCGCGACCGGAGTTGCGGTCGTCGCGACCGAGTGGGAGGGTGAACTGTACGGCGCGACCATCAATTCGCTGACCTCGGTGTCGCTCGCGCCTTGCATGCTTCTGTTCTGCACCAGCGAAGGCAGCGCGACGGGGACGGCGATACGAAAACGCGGGCTGTTCTCCGTCAACATTCTCGGCCAGCATCAATCAGATTTGTCCGCTCGCTTCACCGGGAAGCAGCAAAAAAACCGGTTTGCGGATCTTGCCGTTGCGCTGAGCCCGGAGGGACTGCCGCTGTTGCAAGGCGCCGCCGGCCAGATGTCCTGCCGGGTCGCCACGGTCCACAAGGCCGGCGACCACGACATCATCCTCGGCGAGGTCTTGTCCGGCGAGGAGATCGCCTGCAGCCCGCTCGTCTTCCACAAGGGTGTCTACGGAAGCTTTCAGCGCGCTTGACCTGCACGCCTGTTAGACGATCCCTGTTCTCTATCCGGGATCACATATCACTTCGCCGTTCGGTTCAGAACACTCCCCCGCACCGGGCGGCGGCCTGACGTTCACATAGCCAAGCAGGTCTTAGATTGCCAACTGAGTGTAACTCCGGGTTATTTCATACTTTGAAGCGACGCGGTGATTTTTCTCTACTTCGTACAACCCGGCAATTTGAGATGCGTGTCCATCTTGCGTCGTGCCGCCCGCAACTTCGCAAAGTCCTCGCCGGCGTGGTGCGACGAGCGGGTCAAGGGACTCGCCGACACCGTCAGAAACCCTTTGGTGTAGGCGACCTTCTCATACCCTCCGAATTCATCCGGGGTCACGTAGCGCATGACCGCATGATGCTTGCGGGTCGGCTGCAGATATTGCCCGATGGTGAGAAAATCGACCTCGGCCGAGCGCAGATCGTCCATCACCTGCAGCACCTCGTGCCGCTCCTCGCCGAGGCCCACCATGATGCCTGACTTGGTGAAGATGGTCGGATCGATCTCCTTGACCCGCTGCAACAGCCGGATCGAATGGAAATAGCGCGCGCCTGGCCGCACGGTGAGATAGCGCGACGGCACGGTTTCCAGATTGTGGTTGAACACGTCGGGCTTGGCGGCTGCGACCACCTCCAGCGCGCCTTCCTTGCGCAGGAAGTCCGGGGTGAGGATCTCGATGGTCGTGGTCGGGCAACGCGCGCGGATGGCGCGGATGGTCTGCGCAAAATGCTCAGCGCCGCCATCGGCGAGATCGTCGCGATCGACCGAGGTCACCACGACATGGGTGAGCCCGAGCTTGAAGGTGGCCTCCGCGACATGCTCCGGCTCCAAAACGTCGAGCGCACCGGGCATGCCGGTCTTGACGTTGCAGAACGCGCAGGCGCGCGTGCAGGTGTCCCCCATGATCATGAAGGTGGCGTGCTTCTTGTCCCAGCACTCGCCGATGTTCGGGCAGCCAGCCTCCTCGCACACCGTGACGAGGCCGTTCTCCTTGACGATCTTTCTCGTGTCCGCATAGCCGCGCGTGTTCGGCGCGCGCACCCTGATCCAGTTCGGCTTCGGCGGCGACAGCGCATCCGGCCGGTTCACCTTTTCAGGATGACGCGGGCGCACCGGCGTCGGGGAAACCGTATCGACGAGAACGACCATGGGAAACCTGTACTGGACCGGCCATTCGTAGACCCGCGCACGAACGGCGACAAGCAATCTTTAGGTTCTGCCTATAGCTGAAAACCCATCGCGCATTCCGGGATTTCGCGCGGCAATTTTTCCAGCCTGCCTTCAGCCGACAGGCCGGAAAATCGCACTCGCCCCAATTGGCGAACGGCTTCAGGCCGTCGTTCATCAAAGCAAATTCAATGCGTTGCGGCACATACCACCCGGCAACCACTCTGGCATGCTTCGTGCAAAAAGCTTGCAAAAAGCTCATGCAAACGCTCGCGACCAATAGCGATGCAAAAACGAACTTCATGGGGAGGCTTATCAATGACAGACGTTGTTATCGTTTCGGCCGCACGCACGGCTATCGGATCGTTCGGGGGAGCGCTGTCCAGCATTGCCGCTCATGAGTTGGGGGCGACCGTCATCCGCGCGGCGCTGGACCGAGCCGCAATCGAAGCAGCCGACGTTTCGGATGTCGTGCTGGGCCACGTACTCACCGCGGGCCAAGGCCAAAACACCGCTCGCCAGGCGTCGATGCGCGCCGGCATCCCCATGGAAACGGCGGCGCTCACGATCAATCAGGTCTGCGGCTCCGGCCTGCGTGCCGTAGCGCTCGGTTACCAGGCCATCAAGGCCGGGGACGCAACGATCGTCGTTGCGGGCGGTCAGGAGAACATGAGCTTGTCCGCGCATTCCGCGCATCTGCGCAACGGGACCAAAATGGGAGCCGTGGAATTCACCGATACCATGATCAAGGACGGCCTTTGGGATGCCTTCAACGGCTATCACATGGGTACGACCGCGGAGAATGTCGCCGAGCTTTTTCAGATTTCCCGCGCCGATCAGGATGCCTTTGCCGTCGCGTCACAACAGAAGGCGGCGGCGGCCCAGGCATCCGGAAAATTCAAGGACGAGATCGTTCCGGTCACCGTTCATTCCCGCAAGGGCGACATCATCGTCGACACCGACGAGCATCCGAAAGCCTCGACCACCGCCGACAGTCTGGCGAAGCTTCGCCCTGCATTCAGCAAGACCGGCTCGGTCACCGCCGGCAATGCGTCCGGTCTTAACGACGGTGCCTCGGTAACCATCCTGATGAGCGCCGACGAAGCCAAGCGACGCGGATTGGCGCCGCTCGCCCGCATCGCTTCCTGGGCGACGGCAGGTGTCGATCCCAAGATCATGGGGACAGGTCCGATCCCCGCCAGCCGGCTCGCGCTGCAGAAGGCCGGATGGAAAGTCGATGATCTTGATTTGATCGAGGCCAACGAGGCCTTTGCCGCGCAGGCATGCGCGGTCAACAAGGACATGGGTTGGGACATCGCGCGCGTGAACGTCAACGGCGGCGCCATATCACTTGGCCATCCGATCGGCGCTTCCGGAAATCGCGTTCTGGTCACGCTGCTTCATGAAATGGCACGCCGCGGGGCGAAGAAGGGTCTTGCAACGCTCTGCATCGGCGGCGGCATGGGGATCGCGCTCACGGTTGAGCGCTGACCGACAGCCAGCCGGCAACAGCAACCCTTCGCAATTCCATATGCGGCGGATTGAAGCGATCCGCCGCATCGAAGACGAACGTCAGGATCGGAAGAATCCGGCGCATGGCACGAAACGCAAACAGGAGGAGATGCCGACATGGCACGTATCGCAGTTGTTACCGGCGGGTCACGCGGAATTGGCGCAGCCATCAGCAAGGCGTTAAAGGCTGCCGGCTATAGCGTCGCAGCCAACTACGCCGGCAACGACGAAGCCGCGGCGAAGTTCAAGGCCGACACCGGCATTCCGGTCTACAAATGGGACGTATCGAGCTTCGAGGCCTGCTCTGCCGGTCTCGCGCAGGTGGCAAAAGACCTCGGCCCCGTCGACGTCCTTGTCAACAATGCCGGCATCACCCGCGACGGCATGCTGCACAAGATGACGGCCGAGCAATGGTATGCGGTCATCAACACCAACCTGAACTCGCTGTTCAACATGACGCGCCCTCTGATCGAGGGCATGCGCGAGCGTGGCTTCGGCCGGATCGTCAATATTTCCTCGATCAACGGCCAGAAGGGCCAGATGGGCCAGACCAACTACTCCGCGGCAAAGGCCGGCGATATCGGCTTCACCAAAGCATTGGCCCAGGAGAACGCGAACAAGGGCGTCACGGTGAATGTGATCTGCCCCGGTTATATCGCGACCGAAATGGTGATGGCCGTGCCGCAGGAGGTACTCGAGAAATCTATTCTGCCGCAGATCCCGGTGCGGCGGCTTGGTCAGCCCGAGGAAATCGCCCGCTGTGTTGTTTTTCTAGCCTCAGATGAAGCCGGGTTCATCACGGGTTCGACGCTGTCGGCCAACGGCGGCCAATACATGACATGAGCGGCTTCGACCGGTGGAGTTGGGCTCCGCCGGTCGCCCCCTGGTCTTGCTCCAATGACCTGCGGAGACTCAGAGTGGATTTCGACGCTCTTGTGCTTTCCCGGCTGCAATTCGCCTTCACGGTTGCATTTCATATCCTGTTTCCGTCGTTGACGATCGGGCTGGCCGCGTTTCTTTTGGTTCTCGAGGTGCACTGGATTGCGACCGGAAACCGCATCTATGAGCAACTCTATCGCTTTTGGCTGAAATTGTTCGCACTCGCCTTCGGCCTGGGCGTCGTCACCGGGCTGGTGCTGTCCTATGAAATCGGCACCAACTGGGGCCGCTTCTCGGCCATGACCGGCAACGTCATCGGCCCATTGATGGGCTATGAGGTTCTTAGCGCCTTCTTCCTTGAAGCTGGCTTCCTCGGCGTCATGATTTTCGGCATCAATCGCGTCGGCAAGTATCCTCACCTGTTCGCGACCGCGATGGTAAGCCTCGGCACCCTCGTTTCCATGTTCTGGATCCTCTCCGCAAATAGCTGGATGCACACGCCTGCAGGCTATGCCCTGTCGAACGGAAAATTCATCGTCATGGATTGGTGGACGATGATTTTCAATCCGTCGTTTCCCTACCGGCTGGCGCATATGGCGACGGCCACGTTCCTGTCGTCGGCGATGTTCGTGTCCGGCGTATCGGCGTGGTATCTGCTGCGCAAACGTCATATCGACTTTGCGCTTCGCGGTCTTTCCCTGGCCATGTGGATGGTTCTCGTGGCCGCTCCGAGCCAGATCTTCATTGGCGACCTGCATGGTTTGAACACGCTCAAGCATCAGCCGATGAAGGTCGCAGCGATGGAAGGAAACTGGACGACGATGCGCGGCATGCCGCTCATGCTGTTCGCTATTCCGGACCAGGAGAGGGCGACGAATCATTTCGAGATCGGCATTCCACGATTGGGGAGCTTCATCCTGAAGCACGACCTCGATGGCGAAGTTGCCGGACTTGATCAGGTTGCTCCGGAAGACCGCCCGCCGGTCGCAGTCGTATTCTACTCATTTCGGCTCATGCTTGGCCTCGGCGTCTTCATGGTGCTGCTTGCATCTGCAGGCCTCTACCTCCGGCTGCGCGGCAGACTTCAGAGTTCAAAGCTATTTCACCGCCTTTGCGTCCTTGGAACACCTGCGGGGTTCGCCGCAATTCTGGCGGGCTGGGTCGTGACCGAGGTCGGACGACAGCCGTGGACCGTCCATGGCCTCCTCCGAACACGGGACAGCACGTCCCTGGTCGGACGTGATGTCGTTGCAACGTCGCTCGGATTGTTCGCTCTGGTTTACGGAATTCTGATGGTCGCCTTCCTGTTCTATCTGGCGCGACTTATCGCCCGCGGTCCGCATGACGTTGAGCAACAGTATCCGCAGATTGCGGCTCACTAGTCAGGGGATCATCGTGCTACACGATCTGACGATAGACCTGCCAATGATCTGGGGCGGCATCATCGCCCTAGCCGTCCTGATGTATGTGGTCCTTGACGGTTTCGATCTCGGGATCGGAATCCTGTTCGCGATCACTCGCAACGAACCCGATCGCGACAAGATGATCGCAAGCATCGCGCCCATCTGGGATGGCAATGAGACCTGGCTCGTGCTGGGCGGCGGCGGCCTGCTCGCAGCTTTTCCGGCCGCCTACTCCATACTGTTGCCCGCGCTCTACGTTCCAATGATGCTGATGCTGTTCGGCCTCGTGTTTCGCGGCGTCGCCTTTGAGTTCAGGCCAAACGCGCGCCAGTCACGCCGATTCTGGGATTTGGGATTCTGGCTTGGCTCCGTGGTCGCAACACTGGCACAGGGTATGGCTCTCGGTGCATTTATCACCGGCTTTCCCGAAACCATCGTGTCGTCGCAGGAAAGCAGCTTCGCCTTTCTGACGGTCTTCAACGTGATATGCGGCATCGGCCTGGTCGCGGGCTATGCATTGCTCGGGGCCTGTTGGCTCATTCTGAAGACCGACGGCAGGCTGCGCGAACGCTGCTTCGCGCTGGCCTTCACGCTCGGCATCGTGCTCGCGGCTTATCTTGCGATGGTCAGTATCTGGACGCCGCTGGCGCATCCGCGCGTTGCTGAGCGCTGGTTCGCATTTCCAAACTTTCTGTTTCTTGCGCCGATACCGCTGGCCACAGGTTTTTGCTGGTTGAACATGATGCGATCGCTGGTCCTTCGCCGCGAGAACACGCCGTTTCTGTCGGCGATCGCTATATTCATCTTTTCCTTTGCCGGGCTCGGGATCAGCGTCTGGCCGTATATCGTTCCGCACATCTTGACGATTCACGACGCGGCGGCGCCGGAGAAATCGCAGGGCTTCCTGCTGATCGGGGTCACGGTCCTGCTGCCGCTCATCCTCGGCTACACGGCGCATTCCTACTGGGTGTTCAGAGGCAAAGTGACCGACGCGGAAGGCTACCATTGATCGCGCCGAAAGAAGAACGCGCGTATTTCCACATCTTATTGGAGGACGAATTCCATGACCGACAAAAAGCCGAATGTTACAGCGAACCCGACCAAGCCAATGGAACTGTTTGAAAGTCCCGTGAACGCACTGCACGGCGATCACTCCGTCCAAGCCGAGATGATGCAGGATTACGCAAAGCTTGTTCTTGCCATCGCCAAACAGCCCAACGCTCTGATCCAGATGCAGACTGGCTATTGGACAGACCAGATCAATCTTCTCGAGAATTTTTCGTTGAGGGCACTGGGCCAGCCGGCGAAGCCGGTGGCCGCCCCGGCCCACGACGACAAGCGTTTCAAGGATCCCGAGTGGACCGACAGTCCGGCGTTCGACACCATCAAGCAAAGCTATCTTTCGGCGGTCTCACATGCCCGCGACCTGATCAAGGTACTGGATGGCCTCGACGACAAAACCCGGCGGCGGATCGAATTCAACCTGCGGCAGATGGCGGACGCGCTCTCTCCGACAAACTTTCCCATGCTTAACCCCGAAGTTATACGTGCGACCATCGATGCAAAGGGCGTCAATCTCACCAAGGGCGCGCAGCATGTGGTGGATGACTTTGTCCGGGGCAACGGCCGCCTGAACCCCGAGCTCACCGACCGTTCCGCCTTCGATGTCGGCCGCAACCTGGCAACGACACCTGGCAAGGTGGTCTACCAGAACGACGTCATGCAGCTGATCCAATACGCGCCGTCGACCGAAGCGGTCCGGCAGCGGCCCATTCTCATCGTGCCATCGTGGATCAACAAGTTTTACATCCTCGATCTGAGTGAAAAGAACTCCTTCGTGCGATGGCTGATCAGCGAGGGATATACGGTCTTCATCATCTCTTGGGTTAATCCTGACAAGCGGCACGCCGACAAAACCTTCGGCGACTATATGAAGATGGGGCCACTCACCGCGATCGAGCAGATCACCGCCCTGACCGGCGAAACATCGGTCAACACCGCAGGCTATTGCATCGGCGGTACCCTGCTCGCCACGACGGTGGCGGTGATGGCGGCACGCAACGATACACGCATTGCCTCAGTGACCTATCTCACGACACTGGTCGATTTTTCAGACCCCGGCGATATGGCCGTGTTCACGAGTGATGCCCATCTCGAAGAGCTCGAACACGAGACGGCGAAGAATGGTTATCTCGATGCCAGCGTGATGGCTGAGACGTTCAGCATGTTACGCGCCAACGATCTGGTCTGGTCGGTCGCCATCAAGAGCTACTTTCTGGGGCAGGAACCGGTGCCGTTCGACCTGCTCTTCTGGAATGCCGACTCAACGCGGATGCCCGGCGGGCTTCACATGTCGTATTTGCGTGACATGTATCGCGACAACCGCCTGGTCCAGGCCGGCGGCATCGTCGTTGACGGTGTGCCTGTCGATCTCCGACAAATCCGGACCCCCACATATATCCTGTCGACGCGCGAGGATCACATCGCGCCATGGCGATCGACTTATGCCGCAACCCGAATCTATGGCGGCGATACCACCTTCGTGCTCGCCGGTTCGGGGCACGTTGGCGGCGTTGTCAATCCGGCGACATCGAAGAAATACGGATACTGGACCAATCCGGCGCTTCGCAGCACTCCCGAAGAATGGCTGGCAGAAGCACAGCATGCTCCGGGCTCGTGGTGGGTGCATTGGCGGGATTGGCTGCTCAATCACGCTGGCGATCTGGTTCCGGCCCGTCAGCCGGGAGAACATGGATCGACCATCGAAGACGCACCGGGCAGCTACGTGAAGCGCGCGTCCTGACGTCAGCGCCTGCACCGAAATCGATAGCGACGGTCGCAACACATTCGTGACCACGCAGGGCAACGCAAGTGCCTGCCGCGCAGATGTCGCCGACCCCTCGGCTGGCGACGAATTTCAAGTCTAACTAAATGATAAATTACCTGAATTCTTCCCCCGAAAGCGCATAACGCCGCATTTTGTCGTAGAGAGTCTTCTTGGGTATGCCAAGACTCTCGCTGACTGCGAGAACGTCGCCATGATGCCTGCGCAAGGTCTCAATAATCAGACCTCGTTCGAAATCGCCGACGACGTCCTTGAGCGACCTGTTCGCGCTTTCACTGGCTGCATCGGAATTAAACCGTCCGCCGAGCAAACCCAGAACGAAACGATCCGCGACATTCCCGAGTTCGCGAACATTTCCGGGCCAGTCGAACGACACCAGATCGCGCATCAATCGATCCGTGACAATGGGCGCTTCGCGTTTGTAGCGGGCAGCGCCAAGCAGGACGTGATGCTCGAACAGTTGTGGAATATCCTCGCGCCGTTCCCGAAGCGGTGGAATGGCAAGGGTAACCACGTTGAATCGGAAGTAGAGATCGTTTCTGAACCGCCCCATGTCGCACGCCGCTTTCAGATCGAGCTTCGTCGCGGCGACAACACGAACCGGGACGTCGATCAGCTTGTTGGAGCCGAGGCGTTCCAGTTGGCGGAATTGCAGGACACGCAACAATTTGACCTGCAATGCCATGGGCATGGCTTCGACTTCATCAAGGAACAGCGTTCCGCCCGAGGCATGCTCGATTTTTCCAATGCGGAGAGCTTGCGCTCCGGTAAAGGCGCCCTTCTCGTGGCCGAAAAGCTCGCTTTCAAACATCGATTCGGGAATAGCGCCGCAGTTGATCGCGACGAACGGACCGTCGCGCAACGGAGAGCATTCGTGCAAAGCGCGGGCGACCAGTTCCTTGCCCGAGCCGGTTTCTCCGTGAATCAAGACGTCTGGCGTGACATCGGATAGCTTGAGGATGCTGTTGCGCAACGCGACCATGGCCAC
This sequence comes from Bradyrhizobium sp. AUGA SZCCT0283, assembly GCF_018130385.1. Classification (GTDB taxonomy): domain Bacteria; phylum Pseudomonadota; class Alphaproteobacteria; order Rhizobiales; family Xanthobacteraceae; genus Bradyrhizobium. The sequence continues at coordinate 51,512 of NZ_JAFCLU010000002.1, forward strand.
AGAGTCACCGATAAGCATGCTATCGATGCCGGTCTTCTGCTCGAGGCGCCTACGAAGATCGCTGACCTCAAATGTCAGCCTTCGCTTTTCCATCGCTCGCGTGACGACGCCGACGAGAAGATCGTTGGAGACAGGCTTTTCGAGAAAATCGTATGCTCCGGCATGCATTGCCTTGACGGCGATCGAAATATCCCCGTGCCCCGTGACGATGATGACTGGCAGGCTTCGATCGATCCTCACCGCGCGCTCAAGCAACGCAATTCCGTTCATCCCGGTCAACTGAAAATCAACCAACAGGACGCCAGGGAAGTATTCCTTCAGGTTCTTCAGAGCTGACTCGGCGGAAGCATGCTGCTCAATTTCAAACCCGGCGAGATCGAGTGTCTGTGCCGTTGCGGCGCGCACAGCGGGATCGTCCTCGACGAACATGACCCGAAGGCCCTCATACATCGCGGACATCGAGTTCATCCCGATACACAGGCAATTTGATCAAGAATACCGCTCCACGTTGCTCTTCACCCGAAGCCGTAAGTGTTCCACCAAATTGATTTATTATACCCGCCGAAATTGCCAATCCAAGCCCCAGTCCTGATCCCGCTTCCTTTGTCGTGAAAAACGGCTCGAAAAGATGCGAGATAACCGTCTCCGACAATCCAACTCCGTTGTCCTGAACGGAAATCAGAACCATGTCGCCAACACGGGATGCAGCGATCCTGACAGCAGGCTTATCCACTCCCGCGGTTGCGTCGATGGCATTCGACAATAGATTGATGAGCACCTGTTCGAGGCGCGGCGCGTCGACACGAACGCACAGATTCTCGTCGATTGGGTCGACATCAATCGCCACTTCAGCTTTCTTAATTCTATGCGCGACAATCTGCATGCTGTTCCGGATACTGCGATCGACCGGAACACGCTGCAGGTTGACCGCGCTTTTTCTGGCAAACTGCTTCAATTGACCGGTGATCCCGCTCAGCCTGTCGACCAGATCGGTGATGTCACGCATGTTGCCGCGCGCAATATCAATTTGAGATCGTTCAATCAGGACTTCTGCATTTTCCGAAAGCGTGCGGATTGCCGCCAGGGGTTGATTGAGTTCGTGCGTAACGCCCGCCGCAAGCTGCCCGATCGCGGCCAGTTTGGCGGAATGAACGAGTTCATCCTGGGTATCGCGCAGCTGCTGGTTGGTATCGACCAGTGCCTGGGTACGCTGCGCAACCTGATGCTCCAGCTCGACATTGGCGCGCGCAAGTGCCGCCTTGCCGGCGAGCTGAAAGCGGATGGTTCGCCGCCGCTGCAACATGAAAAGAACGAAGAATACGATTGACGTCGCGAGGAGCACCGCGGCGACCTGAGCCCAGTACTGATAAAGTTTAATATCCGAGAGATCGGAAAGGATCACGATCCTCCAATCGGACCCGTCGAGCTTCTTTTCCTGCATCAGAAAGCGCGGTCGATCCTTGCCGGGCTGCTCGCCGGGCAACGATACGATTGCGCCTTCTCCTTTAAGTGCTTCCTCCATCTTGATTCCGATGGGCGCAAGTTCGACATTTTCGTACTGGCGCGCGTCGCGCAGCGTTGCCAGAACGGCGGGCGTGAGCTGGGTCATGGTGCGGTATTGCCAGGCCGGCCGCGACGCCAAAACGATCACGCTGTTTTCATCGACGATCATCACGTCGCCGAGGGCAGGTGACGGACGTACCTGCAGTCCTTCCAGGTTGACTTTGACGACACCGATGCCAAGCGGGGTCTTCCCGCGCGGAAGTGCGGTGGCAAAATAATAGCCCGGCGTCCCGCTGGTCGTACCGATGCCATAGAAGCGGCCCGACCCGTCACGCAGAGAGTGAACGAAGTACGGCCTGTACGACAGATCGACGCCGACAAAGCTGGCCGGCTCGTTCCAGTTGCTTGATGCGGTCGCTTTCCCGCTAAGGTCCAGAAGATAGAGCGTCGTCGTTCCCGCGGCATCATTGACGGCCTGCAGGTAACGGTTGGCGCGATCGACATGCTTTGGATCGTCCGGCGTCTTCAGGATATCCATGACCACGGGATGATTTTGCAGCAACTCGGGAAGATAATCGAACCTGTGCAGTTCCGTTGCCAGCAATGTTGCGTAGCGGTCAAGCTCAATTCGTTCCCGCTCAATGGTCCGCTCCGACCTCAGGCGAAATGCAACATCCCCGGCAAGGATGACGGCGACCGCCATGAGCAATAACGCGCCCACAATACCTGCCGCCCAGGCGATCCGGGAAGGTGGCTCGATTTTATTGGCATTCTGCTCCATGCGATCCCGACAATGTCGATCACGGATTCCGCGTATGATGTCCAGCCGCCCCTCACCGCCGCTGCGACTCTACACAACGCTCGGCAAATGACGCACGGAATTTGTCATTGACGCCTCAATGAAGCTTGATCTGCGGCACGGTGCGGCGCGACATGAGCCGGCCGAGTGTGTCCAGAACTACCTTGACCCTACCATGCAGGGCGACCTGGTGTATCTTGTAGAGCGATCGATACATTAACCACGCAAAGTAACCCTCGATCTGAAGATTCTTCCCGTTCCTGAAGCCCATGAGACTACCGATGGTGGCATACTTGCCTAGCGATACCAGCGAGCCAAAATCCCGGTAGAAGTACGGTTGTAGCGGTTTGTTTTCGAGCCGGCGGTTGATCTGCTTGAAGACATGGGACGCCTGTTGGTGAGCCGCCTGGGCACGGGGCGGAACGGGCTGGCCAGAAGCAGAATTCAGGCAGCTTGCGCAGTCTCCGATCGCGAAAATGTCGGGATCCAAGGTGGCCTGAAGCGTTGGCAACACGACAAGCTGGTTGCTGCGCGAGACCTCGAGCCCATCGAGATCGCTGAGAAAATCAGGGCCCCTGACTCCCGCGGCCCAAACAACGAATTTCGAGGGAATGAGTTCCCCGGACTCCAGACGGACACCTTCACTGGATACTTCATTCACCTTGGCGCCAGTGCGAACATCGACATCCAGTCCTTTCAAGAGCAGCGCGGTCGAATGTGACACACTCTCGGGAAGCGCTGGCAAGATCCGATCGGCGCCTTCCACAAGCGTAATACGAATATCCCTGGACGGATTGATCTTATCAAGACCATAGGCGACCACCGCTCGCGTGGTCTGGTGCAACTCAGCCGAAAGCTCTGTACCGGTGGCACCTGCACCGATGATCGTCACATGGAGCTGGCCGGGCTGGACGGGCTGCCCTTGCGTATGCGCGCGAAAGCACGCATTGACAATTTTTCGATTGAAGCGCGCCGCGTGTTCCGGGGTCTCGAGCATGATGGCATGCCTTCTGACGCCGGGCGTGCCGAAATCATTCGAAACGCTGCCCACCGCGATGACAAGCGTATCGTATGTGAAGGATCGTTTCGGTGTGATCTCCTCGCCCTCGTCATCAAACGTGGCCGCCAGATGAATTTCGCGGTTTTTGCGGTCGAGCCCGATCATCTCGCCAAAACGAAACCGAAAATTGTGCCAGTGGGCGTGCGCGAGATAGTTGACCTCATGCTGCGCCGCATCCATGCTGCCGGCGGCGATTTCATGAAGCAAAGGCTTCCAGAGATGGGTGCGGGAACGCTCGACCAGCGTGACCCTCGCCTTGCCCTTGGCCGCCAGACGGTCGCCAAGACGCGTTACGAGCTCCAGTCCCCCGGCCCCTCCGCCTACGACGACAATATGGTGCAGATCGCTCTCGCTGGACATCGCCATTGTTTCCATCCTCGGAGCCGGCAACCGGGCAGCACCATCAATCGCCTTGACGGGACAGGATCTGGAGCTGACACCGGTTGCGGGTACGTCGCCGGGCACTAGCCCGTGGTGAGCGCGGTCTCCAGATCAGCTGGATCGATCTGTTTACCGAGGTTCTTGTTTAGCGCAGTGCGATCGAGCTCACCTTCCCACCAAGCCACAACCACGCACGCGACACCATTGCCGCACAGATTTGTGAGAGCACGGCATTCGCTCATGAACTTGTCGATCCCGAGAACGATGGCCATGCCGGGCACCAGGCGCGGATCGACCACGGCCAGCGTCGCCGCCAGAGTGATGAAGCCCGCGCCCGTAATGCCGGAGGCGCCCTTCGAGGTCAGCATGGCGACCAACAGGATGGTGATCTGCTGGCCCATGGTGAGATCGAAACCGAGCGCCTGCGCAATGAACAGGGTTGCGAGCGTCATATAGATATTGGTGCCGTCGAGATTGAACGAATAACCGGTCGGCACCACCAACCCCACCACCGACTTGGAACAGCCGAGCCGTTCGAGTTTCTCCATCAGCGACGGAAGCGCGCTTTCCGAAGATGACGTGCCGAGCACGATCAGCAGCTCGTCCTTGATATAGACGAGGAACTTGAAGATCGAGAACCCGACCATCTTTGCGATGATACCGAGCACCACGAACACGAACAGTGCCGCCGTGACATAGAAGGTCGCGATCAGCCCGATCAGGTTCAGGATCGCACCGGTCCCGAACTTGCCGATGGTAAAGGCCATGGCGCCGAACGCACCGATTGGCGCTGCCTTCATCACGATGGCGATGACGCCGAACACCGCGTGCGCTGCATCATCGATAAAGGCACGGATCGTATGGCCGCGCTCGCCAAGTCCCATCAGGGCAAAGCCAAACAGAATCGAGAACAGCAGCACCTGCAGGATCTCCCCCTGGGCGAAGGCGCCGACCACCGTGTCGGGAATGATGTGCAGGAAGAAATCAACGCTCTTCTGGGCCTCGGCCTGCTTGGCGAAGCCGGCGACTTTCGCCGCATCAGCCATGCCGCCGCCAAAGCCGGCGCCGGGACGCACCAGATTTCCGACGAGCAGTCCGATCACAAGCGCAAATGTCGAGACGATCTCGAAGTAGACCAGGGCCTTGATGCCGATGCGGCCGACCTTCTTGGCATCCTGGATATGCGCAATGCCAGATACGACCGTGCAGAAGATGATCGGCGCGATCACCATCTTGATCAGTTTGATGAAGCCATCGCCGAGCGCCTTGATCCAGTCATTCGTCGCATATGTCGGCTCAAGCCAGCCGAAAATCGCGCCGAGCAGGATCGCGATCAGCACCTGGACATAGAGAACTTTGTACCAGGGCTTTTTTTGCGAAACACCGCTGGTTGAAACATCGCTGGTAGTGCCGGCGTAACTCGTCATAACGATCTCCCTCAATTTTGAATCAGCTCTTTATCGACGCATCAACGGACGCGAGCGCCGTCATGTTCACGATGCCTCGCACGGTACTCGTGGGCGTAAGGATATGCACCGGCTTGGCAGCGCCGAGCAGGATGGGCCCCACCGTCACACCTTCGCCAGACACGGTCTTCAATACGTTATAGGTGATGTTGGCCGCATCGAGATTGGGCATGATCAGGAGATTGGCCTCGGTATGCAGGCGGGAGTCCGCAAACGCGGCGTCCAGAATCCGCTTGGACAGAGCCATGTCGCCGCGCATTTCGCCTTCGATTTCAAGGTCTGGTTTCGCGTCGAGAACCAGATCGAGCGTCGCACGCATTTTCCTCGCCGAGGCCGCATCGGAACTGCCGAAGCTGGAATGAGAGAGAAGAGCCACGCGTGGCTTAATTCCGAACCGGCACATTTCGTCGGTCGCCAGGATCGTGATATCCGCCAACTCCTCCGCTGTCGGATCGGCATTGATGTAGGTGTCGCAGATGAAGACGGTATGTTGAGGAAGCATCAACAAGTTCATGGCCGCGAAGATACGCCTGCCCGCGCCAAAGCCGATCGCCTTCGACACGCATTCCAGATGCTCGGAATAATCGCCGTGAGTGCCGCACAACATGCCATCCGCCCGCCCCAGCCGAAGCATCGTGGCCGCCAGCAGCGAGTTGTTGGAACGCATCGCCCGGTCAATCCGCTCACGCGAACCACCCTTGCGGCGCGTCAATTGATAGTGGTCCTCGACTGCCGACCTGATCAGCGGCTCGTCACGGGGATCGATCAGATCGAAGTCCCGCCCCTGCTCGAGCCTGAGCCCAATGTCCTTGATCTTCGCGTTCACCACGTCGCTGCGCCCGACGAGAACCGGCCGGGCCAGCTTCTCGTCGACGGCAATCTGTACGGCCCGCAGGACACGCGACTCCTCGCCTTCGGCGAAAATCACACGCTGGCTCGTTTGGGCAGCAGCTTCGAACACCGGCCTCATGGTATTGCCGGACTTGTAGACAAATCGCTCCATCGACCGGCGATAGGCCGGCATGTCCTTGATCGGACGGGTCGCGACCCCGCTCTTCATGGCAGCTTCAGCGACGGCTGGAGCGACCACGCTGATCAGACGCGGATCGAACGGACGGGGAATCAGGAAGTCGGGTCCAAAACGGGTTTCCTGTTGCCCATAGGCGGAGGCGACGATGTCCGATTGCTCAGCGCGCGCGAGTGCTGCAATGGCATGGACAGCAGCGAACTTCATTTCCTCGTTGATGGTGGTGGCTCCGACGTCGAGCGCACCGCGAAAAATGAATGGAAAACACAGAACATTATTGACCTGGTTGGGATAGTCGGAGCGGCCGGTGGCGATGATAGCGTCCGGGCGCGTCGCCTTGGCGAGTTCCGGCGAGATCTCAGGATCCGGATTGGCGAGCGCAAGAATAAGGGGGCGATCCGCCATTTTAGCGAGCATTTCCGGCTTCAGGACGCCGCCGGCGGACAGACCGAGAAAAAGATCGGCGTCGGGAATAATCTCGCCCAGCGTTCGCGCTGACGTTGGCTGGGCGTATTTCGCCTTCTGATCGTCCATATATTCGACGCGGCCGGCATAGACGACGCCTTGGGAGTCCGAGGCGAAGATGTTCTCGCGCCGCGCGCCAAGCCCGACCAGCAGATCAAGGCAGGCAATCGCGGCAGCGCCCGCGCCCGACGCCACGATCTTGATGTCTTCGATTTTCTTTCCGACGATCTCGAGTCCGTTGATGACAGCCGCTCCGGCAACGATTGCGGTACCGTGCTGGTCATCGTGGAAGACCGGAATCTTCATGCGCGCGCGGAGCTTCCTTTCGATGTAGAAGCACTCGGGCGCCTTGATGTCTTCCAGATTGATGCCGCCGAATGTGGGCTCCATGGCCGCGACGATATCGACAATCTTGTCAGGGTCGACTTCGTCAAGCTCGATGTCGAATACGTCGATATCGGCGAACTTCTTGAACAGGCAAGCCTTGCCTTCCATCACGGGCTTGCTCGCCAGCGCGCCGATATTGCCGAGACCGAGAACAGCCGTGCCATTCGTAATGACGGCGACGAGGTTACCTCGCGACGTAAGACTACGTGCCTGATCGGGATTTGCGGCGATCGCCATGCACGGCACCGCCACGCCGGGTGAATACGCCAACGCAAGATCATGCTGGGTGGTCATACTCTTGGTCGGAACGACGGAAATCTTCCCTGCCGACGGATGCCGGTGATACTCGAGCGCGCTTTCGTCCAGATGATCTGACACTGCTATTTCCCCTCTTTGAATTTCGGACAGTTCTCTGTCTTCTGGCGCTCACACCTGCCGGCGAGGCGCTATTTCTTCCTTGGCATGTAAAGATCCGTGATGGTTCCCTCGAAGGCCTCCGCGGCCATCCCGATTGTTTCAGACAGCGTCGGATGAGGATGAATGGTGAGGCCGATGTCGGCGGCATCGGCGCCCATTTCGATCGCGAGCGCGGCCTCGGCGATCAGATCGCCTGCCGAAGGCCCAACGATGCCGCAGCCGATAATCCGTTCGTGTTCCTCGTCGAACAGGACCTTGGTGATGCCTTCATCCCGGCCGAGCGACAGCGAGCGTCCGCTCGCCGCCCAGGGGAAAGCACCCTTGCCGTACTTGATACCTTTGGCCTTGGCTTCGATCTCGGTGAGGCCAACCCAGGCCACTTCGGGATCGGTATAGGCAACCGACGGAATCACTTTCGCATCGAAGACGCTCTTGTGGCCTGCCGCTACCTCGGCCGCGACCTTGGCTTCGTGCACCGCCTTGTGGGCAAGCATCGGCTGGCCCACCACGTCGCCGATGGCAAAAATATGCGAAACGTTGGTGCGCATCTGCTTGTCGACCGCGATAAAGCCGCGTTCGTCGACCGCGACGCCGGCAGCCTCCGCGCCAATCATCTTGCCGTTCGGACGACGGCCGACGGCGACGAGCAGACGATCGAACATATCATTCGAAGTGCCGGCTGGCCCTTCAAAAGTAACATCAAGGCCTTCCGCACCTGCTTTAACCGCTGTCACTTTGGTCTTCAGCAGGATCTTCTCATAACGCTTGCCGATCCGCTTCATCAGGGGTGTCACGATATCCTTGTCGGCGCCGGGGATGATCTGATCCATCAATTCAACGACCGTGACCTTGACGCCGAGCGCATGATAGACCGTCGCCATTTCGAGCCCGATAATGCCGCCCCCGAGTACCAGCAGCCGCTCCGGCAGCCCGTTGAGTTCAAGCGCGCCGGTTGAATCGATCACGCGTGGGTCGTCGTGCGGGATGAAAGGCAGCGTCACCGGTTCGGAGCCGCAGGCAATGATCGCCTGGTCGAACGAAATTATCTTGCCACCCTCACTCGTCTGAACCTGCACCGACTTGGGCGAAGCAAACTTCGCAACGCCGGTGACCACCGTGACCTTGCGCTGTTTGGCTAGGCCCGACAGCCCGCCCGTCAGCTTCCTGATGATGCCGTCTTTCCAGCCGCGCAGTTTGTCGATGTCAACCGAAGGCGCCGCGAAGGAAACACCGTGATCGCCCATCTCCCTGGTTTCGTCGATTACCTTGGCTGCATGCAGAAGGGCTTTCGATGGAATGCAGCCGACGTTCAGGCAGACCCCACCGAGCGTCGGGCCCTTGTCGACCAGCACCACCTTCTTGCCGAGATCGGCGGCCCGGAACGCCGCCGAATAGCCGCCCGGGCCCGCGCCGATCACAAGCACCTCGGCATGGAGATCGCCCTTTGCCGGCGAAGGCGGAGTCGAGGCCGCCGGCGAAGCAGCCGCCGGGGCTGCGCTTGTGGCCGCCGCACCGGCGAACGTCGCAATCACCGTGCCAGCGCTCACCTTGTCGCCGATCTTGATCCTGACTTCACCGATGGTCCCGGCCGCAGGCGCCGGAACGTCCAGCGTCGCCTTGTCGGATTCAAGCGTAATGAGCGTGTCTTCAGCCGCAATAATCTGTCCCGGCTTCACGTGCACCTCGATGACGGGGACATCCTTGAAGTCACCGATATCGGGCACCTTGATCGTATCAGTCATCGTCTCTCTCCCGTTCCTGTCCGTCAGAGGACGAGTCGCCGCACATCTTCGAGAACTGTCGCGAGATGCCGGGCGAAGCGGGCGGCCGCGGCGCCATCGATCACGCGATGATCGTAGGAAAGGCAGAGCGGCAACATCAGCCGCGGCACGAAGCTTTCGCCATTCCACACCGGCGCCATTTTGGAGCGTACGACACCGAGAATTGCGACCTCAGGCGCATTGACGATTGGCGTGAAGGCGCTACCCCCGATACCGCCAAGCGATGAAATCGTGAACGTCGCGCCCTGCATTTCCGCCGGCGTCAGTTTGCCGTCGCGCGCCTTGGCCGAGATGTCGCCGAGTTCGCGGCAGATCTCGATAATGCCCTTACGATCAACATCCTTCACGACCGGGACGACCAGGCCTTCCGGCGTATCGACCGCGATGCCGATGTTGTAGAACTTCTTGTAGACGAGAGCGTCCTTCTCCGGGGTGAGCGAGCTGTTGAAGTCGGGAAACGCCTTCAATGCATTGACCGATGCCTTCATCAGGAACGGCAGAAGCGAGACGCGGTAAGGTTTCTTCTTGTCGGCCTTGCCGGCATCGTCGAGTTCCTTGCGATACTTCTCGATCTCCGAAATATCCGCATCGTCGTTGTGGGTGACGTGTGGAATGTTAAGCCACGCCCGATGCAGGAACGGTCCCGAGATGCGCTTGATGCGCACCATCGGCCTGATCTCGACCGGGCCGAACTTCGAGAAGTCGACGGCGGGAATTTCGGGGATACCCATGCCGCCCGCAGGCGCGCCGGCGGACGAGCCCTTGGCTCCGCCGCCGAGCGAGGCTTTCAGGTCTTCCTTGGTGACACGGCCCTTCTCGCCCGTTCCCTTGATCGCGTTGAGATCGATATCGAGTTCGCGCGCCAGACGACGGATCGCCGGGCTCGCATGCGCGCCCGAAAAATCCGCGATTGCCGGACCACCGGACTTCTGTGGTGCGGGTGCGGCACCTGGAGGTGGTTCGGCCGCTTCCTGCTGATGCATCACGGCGGGAGCAGCTTGCGCCGCCGAAGGCACGTCACCGCCTTCAAGACGGACGATCAGCTTGTCCTTGCCGACGCGGTCGCCGACCTTCACCAGCACTTCCTTGACTGTGCCTGCAGATGGCGACGGCACTTCCATCGATGCCTTGTCAGATTCCAGAGTCAGCAGCGGATCGTCGATCTTGACGACGTCGCCGGGCTTGACCGCAATCTCGATGATCGGCACGTCCTTGAAGTCGCCGATATCCGGTACCGTCACATCAACAATGTTGGTCAAATCAACCTCCCCTGGACTCCCATGCGCGACGCTTTGGCCTGCGGCATTTTTCTGATGAACGAAGCGAGTGTGACCGGTCTCAGACCGTTGCCGGATTTGGCTTGTCGGAATCGATGCCGTATTTGCGGAGCGCGTCGGCAACGACCGAGGCCGGGACAGTTCCTTCCTCGGACAGCGCCTTCAGCGCGGCGACGACGACATGGAAGCGGTCGACCTCGAAGAAGCTGCGCAGTTTTCGCCTGTAGTCGGATCGGCCAAAGCCATCGGTCCCCAGCACCCGATAGCGACCTGGAACAAACGGCCGGATCTGGTCGGCGAGCAGCTTCATGTAGTCGGTTGACGCAATGACGGGACCGCTGGCCTTGACGAGACAGGTCTCGACATGAGAGCGCTTGGGCGTCGCGGTCGGGTGCAGCATGTTCCAGCGATCGACGTCGAGACCGTCGCGGCGCAGCTCCATGAAACTGGTTACGCTCCAGATGTCGGAGGCGATACCGAAGTCGTCCGCCAGCAACGCAGCGCCTGCTTCCACTTCCCGGAGAATGGCCCCCGAGCCAAGCAACTGAACGCGCGCCGCCTTCTTCTTCGTCTCCGTGGACCTTAACTTGTACATGCCCTTGCGGATGCCTTCCTCGGCACCTTCAGGCATATCTCCATGCGGATAATTCTCGTTCAATGTCGTAATGTAATAGAAGACATCTTCATTCTCGCCATACATGCGGCGCAACCCATCCTGAACGATGACGGCGAGTTCATAGGAATAGGTCGGGTCATAGCAAACACAGTTCGGAATGGTTGCCGCGATGAGGTGGCTGTGGCCATCCTCGTGCTGAAGCCCCTCGCCGTTCAGCGTGGTTCGGCCTGACGTGCCGCCGATCAGGAAGCCGCGAGCGCGCGTGTCTCCGGCCGCCCAGGCCAGATCGCCGACGCGCTGAAAGCCGAACATCGAATAATAGATGTAGAACGGGATCACTGGCGTATTCGACGTCGAATAGGACGTCGCGGCGGCGATCCAGGAGGCCATGGCGCCGGCCTCGTTGATTCCCTCCTGAAGAATCTGACCCGTCTTGTCCTCGCGATAGAACATCATCTGATCGGCATCCTGAGGCCGATAGAGCTGTCCCACCTGTGAGAAGATTCCGAACTGACGGAACATGCCCTCCATGCCGAATGTGCGGCTCTCATCCGGAACAATGGGAACGATGCGTTTTCCGATCTCCTTGTCACGCAGCAGCGTATTGAGAATGCGCACAAAGGCCATCGTGGTGGAAATCTCGCGGCCTTCCGTCGACTTCAGTTGCGGGGCAAATGCCGACAACGGCGGAATCGCAATCGGCGTGGATTTGCGACGGCGCGCGGGCAAGTGTCCGCCAAGCGCCGCACGTCGCTCGGCGAGGTATTTCATTTCGGGCGAATCGACGGGCAGACGGACGAACGGCACGTCCTTCAGCGCTTCGTCGGAGACCGGAATCTGGAACCTGTCCCGGAATTGGCGAAGGGCCTCCTCGTTCATCTTTTTGGCTTGATGCGAGATCATCTGGCCTTCGCCGGATTCGCCCATGCCATAGCCCTTGACCGTCTTTGCCAGAATGACCGTCGGCTGCCCCTTGTGCTCGGACGCAGCCTTGTAAGCGGCGTAAACCTTCAAGGGATCGTGACCTCCACGGGTCATTCCCCAGATTTCGTCGTCGCTCATATGAGCGACCATGCTTTTCAGTTCGGGATATTTTCCGAAGAAGTGTTCGCGGACGTAAGCGCCGTTTTTCGATTTGTAGTCCTGGTATTCACCGTCGACGCACTCCTCCATGCGCTTTCTGAGAATGCCCGTGACGTCGGCGGCCAGCAACTGATCCCAGCCCGAGCCCCACAGCACCTTGATGACGTTCCAGCCGGCGCCGCGGAAATCGGCTTCCAGTTCCTGCACGATCTTGCCGTTGCCGCGCACCGGTCCGTCGAGACGCTGCAAATTGCAATTGATTACAAACACCAGATTGTCGAGATGCTCGCGACCGCCCAGCGATATCGCGCCGAGCGACTCCGGCTCGTCCATCTCGCCATCGCCCATGAAAGCCCACACCTTGCGCGGCTTGGTATCCGCAAGGCCACGGCAATCGAGGTATTTGAGAAACCGCGCCTGGTAGATCGCCATCAACGGGCCAAGCCCCATCGACACGGTGGGGAATTGCCAGAAATCCGGCAACAACCAAGGGTGCGGATAGGACGACAGACCCTTGCCGTCGACTTCCTGACGGAAATTGAGAAGCTGTTCCTCGCCGAGCCGGCCCTCGAGAAAGGCGCGGGCGTAGATGCCGGGCGCGCAATGACCCTGGTAATAAATCAGGTCGCCGCCATGCGCTTCCGTCGGTGCGTGCCAAAAATGCATGAACCCGGTATCGTAAAGCGTCGCAGCGGACTGGAAGCTGGCGATGTGCCCGCCGAGTTCGGAAGAGGTCTTGTTGGCGCGCAGCACGATGGCCGCGGCGTTCCAGCGGATAATCGAACGAATCTTGTGCTCGAGGACCCGGTCGCCCGGATGGGCCGGCTCATCATGCGGCGCGATGGTGTTCACATAGGCCGTGTTGGCCGCAAAGGACAGCTTTGCACCCTTGCGCCGGGCGGCCTGAATAACGCCCTCCAATAGTTCATCGACCCGGCCGACGCCTTCAAAGGCCTCGACGGAGTCGAGCGCATCCAGCCATTCACGTGTTTCAGTGGGATCGCGATCCTGGTCCAATGTTTCTCTCCCCTTGTGGAGATGCTTTTGCGCATCTTCCTGCCGTCAGACTGACTTGCGACGGTCTATTTGATTCAAGAGGTGCATTTCGCATGCCAGCCGAAAGAGGGACCGATCCCAGAGCAATCCAATTGAATCTGTTAATGATATTTCACCGCTCCGCGGTCATCGCCCGCGCCGGTAGCTGAAAAATGGAATAGATCGCCAGATCCAGTCCGGAAAATCGGACAGGACACAAACGGCGGCTAATCGATCGGGGTTGACGCTACTCGTCCCGCAAGGGTGCGGAACTGGAATGTGGCAGAGCGACATCCGGCTGATGCGCTTCGTGGATCCCGATCACCGCCCGACCCCCAGTGCGATGCATGCGGTCAGAACGCTCGAACTCACGTCTTCGTCAATGGCGACCGATATCTCGACTCCGACGCTGTCTTCGGAGTCAAGGATTCACTGATCGCGGATTTCGTCCGCCATGAAGCAGGCAAAGCACCGGACGGACACATACTGGATGTCCCCTACTTCACGATGGCGTACGATTTCGTGCTGCGGAAAGGAGCATGATTGCCGGATTCGGCGAGCATTTCTTCTAGGTTGTTGATTTTTCTTGTCATCGAAGGTGCTTCCGGCACGGTTTGTTCACGGTCGTTTTTGCCGCGGGCTCGGTCGTTTCCGGCGCAATTGTCGCATGTCCGCTTTGGCACCGTGGCTGGGGGCCCGCGAGTTCGCCAGTCGCCTGAAAAATAATCTGTTGTCGTCCACCGAAATCGGCTTTGTTTCGCTTTGGTGCTTCGTGCAAGCGATCAAACTGCTAAGGGGACCAGGACATGAACGGACTTGGCGGTCTCAACAAATCGCCTGATGGCGTCGTCATCGGGCTCGTTCAATTGCAATTGCCTGTCGTGGTCACCAAGACAGACCTGGCGCGTCAGACCGAGCGCATCGTGTACATGGTTGGCAAGGCGCGGCGCAACCTGGGTACCATGGATCTGGTGGTGTTTCCTGAGTATTCCCTGCACGGCCTGTCGATGGACACCAATCCGGAAATCATGTGCCGTCTCGACGGCCCCGAGGTGGCGGCGTTCCGGAAGGCTTGCGTCGACAACAAGATCTGGGGTTGCTTCTCCATCATGGAGTTCAATCCCGACGGCAACCCTTACAATTCGGGGCTGATCATCGACGATCACGGGGAGATCAAGCTGTACTATCGAAAATTCCATCCGTGGATTCCAGTTGAACCATGGGAGCCCGGCGATATCGGCATCCCCGTGATCGAGGGACCGAAGGGTGCGAAGATCGCGCTGATCATCTGTCACGATGGCATGTTCCCGGAGATGGCGCGTGAGTGCGCTTACAAGGGCGCGGAGATAATGATCCGCACAGCCGGCTACACCGCGCCTATACGCGAAAGCTGGCGCTTCACCAATCAGGCCAATGCTTTCCAGAATCTGATGGTCACGGCCAATGTCTGCATGTGCGGATCGGATGGCTCATTCGATTCCATGGGCGAAGGCATGATTGTGAATTTCGACGGCAGCATCATTGCCCATGGTACGACAGGGCGTGCCGACGAGATCATCACCGCCGAGGTCCGTCCTGATCTCGTGCGCGAAGCACGGATTCACTGGGGCGTCGAAAACAATATCTATCAACTCTGGCACCGCGGTTACGTTGCGGTGAAGGGCGGCGCGATGGATTGTCCCTATACCTTCATGCAGGACATGGTGGCCGGCACATTCCGCCTGCCGTGGGAAGACCAGGTCAAGGTGACCGACGGCACATCGTGTGGCTTTCCAATGCCCACTCGACTGTTCGGGCCGAAGAATGCCAAGGCAGCCGAGTGACTCAGGCCTGCATTCCGCCTGAGCCCATTCGCGCGAATGAAGGATGCGGGCACCGGCGTTCAAACGATCAGGTCGGCATCGTCTCCGAGCCGGGTTGCAGGCGATCCAGCCGCCGATTTTCCTTCAAGCCGGGTTTAAGAGTTGCTTAACTCCCTTGCATACAACAAGAGAATGTTGATTATTTTTTAAGCAATATTCGCGCTGCACAAGTTTGCGACCAAGATCGCCTTTTCGAATACATAAGATAATTCAATATATTAGATTAGTTACGATTACACGAAGGGCTCTGGCACAAAGATTGCGACATGGAGTTCCGAGCTTCGCTGTATCGGCGCGGCTGCGAATTCAGCGGCGGCATGTCCGCCAAAGGAGCAATCCATGGATCTTGGAAAGATTTCTCGGCGGCATCTCCTGCAGGGAAGCGCCGCACTGACGCTCGGATCAGCCCTCGGCGTACGTCCTGCCGCAGCGGCCAACACCACCATCGGCTTCATCTATGTCGGTTCGCGTGACGACTACGGTTACAACCAGGCGCACGCGCAAGGCGCGGCGGCGCTGAAGAAAATGCCCGGCCTCAAGGTCGTTGAGGAAGAGAAAGTGCCGGAAACCGACGCCGTCGAAAAGACGATCGAGTCGATGATCAATCTCGACGGCGCGTCGCTGCTGTTCCCGACATCGTTCGGTTACTACAACCCGCACATGATCAAGATGGCGAAGAAGTTTCCGAAGCTTCGCTTCGAACATTGCGGTGGCTTGTGGAGCGACAAGGATCCGACGAACGCCGGCAGCTATTTCGGCTATATCGACGAGGCGCAGTATATCTCCGGTATCGTCGCCGGTTACTCCTCGAAGACCGGCAAGCTCGGCTTCGTCGCGGCCAAACCGATCCCGCAGGTGCTGCGCAATATCAACGCTTTCACGCTGGGCGCCAGGCTCGCCAACCCGAAGGCGACCACGCAGGTGATCTTCACCGGCGACTGGTCGATGCCGGTCAAGGAAGCTGAAGCCACCAACAGCCTGATCGACCAGGGCGTCGATGTTCTCACCTGTCATGTCGACGGCCCGAAGACGATGGTGGAGAACGCGGCGCGCCGCGGCGCAATGGTTTGCGGCTATCACGTCAACCAGTCGCCGCTGGCGCCGAAGGCCTATCTGACCGGCGCTGAGTGGAATTGGGAAGCGCTGTATCCGAAGTTCGTCAAGATGATCGCCGCCGGCGAAGCGATTCCGAACTTCTATCGTGGCGGCCTGAAGGAAGAGATCGTGAAATGCTCGCCCTATGGCGAGGCGGTCTCGGCGGAAGCACGCAAACACGCCGACGACATCAAGGCCAAGCTTACCGAAGGCAGTTACACCATCTTCAAGGGCCCCATCATGGACAACAAGGGCAAGGCCGTGATCACGGCCGGCACCGAACGTGGCCAGAAGGATCCTGAGCTGGAGAAGATGGACTATCTGGTCGAGGGCGTGATCGGAGCCACTTCATGACAACTGAGGCTGCGGATCCGGTCGAGGCGGTCGCAGTCTCTCCGGCCGCTGACCCCGGTTTTCTCCAACGCTACGGCACAACCATCGAATACATCCTGATCCCGGGCGCGGCGCTGGTCGGCGCGCTCGCCGTATTCGGCATATTCGTGGCCTTGTTCGGCAAGAACCCGCTCGATCTGTATTTCTACATGTATCAGGGCGCGTTCGGCACCTGGTTCTCCTGGCAGAACACGTTGACACGCGCGGCACCATTGATCCTGACGGCGCTGTGCACGGCCCTGCCCGCGCAGCTCGGCATGGTCATTATCGGCGGCGAAGGCGCGCTGCTGATCGGAGCCTTGTCCGCGACCTCGATCGCTCTGGCCATGCCGTGGGCATCGCCGTTGGTGGTACAAATTGCGATGGTTTGCGCCGGCGTCGTGGGCGGCGGGCTCTGGATCACGCTTGCGGGCGCGCTCCGGCAATACCGCGGTGTCAACGAGACAATCTCGAGCTTGCTCCTGGTCTATATCGGGCTTGCGATCCTCAATCATCTGGTCGAGGGCGCGATGCGCGATCCTTCCAGTCTCAACAAGCCCTCGACCCGCGAAATCGGCGCAGCCAACATGATCGGCAGCATTCCCGGCACCGACGTGCATTGGGGGTTGGTGTTCGGCATGGTCGCGGCCCTTGCGTCCTATATCCTGATCTATCACACCGTGTTCGGCTTCGCTGCGCGCGTGGCCGGCGGCAACATCCGCGCGGCCAGGATCGTCGGATTAGGCGTCGGCAAGCTGATCATGACGATCTGCTTTCTCGCGGGCGGCGCCGCCGGTCTCGCCGGCATGATCGAAGTCGCCGCGGTGCAAGGCCGCACCAACGCCAATCTCGCAGCCGGCTATGGTTTTACCGGCATCCTCGTCGCCTTCCTGGCGCGGCAGAATCCGCTGGCCATCATTCCGGTCGCCATCCTGCTCGGTGGCATCAGCGCCAGCGGCGGCCTGCTGCAGCGCCGGCTCGGATTGCCGGATGCCTCCGTGCTGGTGCTGCAAGGCATCATCTTCGTCTTCGTGCTGGCGAGCGATGCGCTGTACGGCCGCGTCGGTTTTCTGAAAGGAAAATCCTGACATGGCCGACGGATCAATCGGGCTCTGGACCGTTCCACTCGCCGTATTTGGCGGCGCTATCCGCGTCTCGACGCCGTTCCTGTTCGTCAGCCTGGGCGAATGCATTACCGAGCGCTCGGGGCGCATCAATCTCGGCCTCGAAGGCACGCTGATCATGGGCGCGATGAGCGCCTATGGCATCTCCTATCTCTCGGGCTCGCCCTGGCTTGGGGTGCTCGCGGCCGGCATCACGGGCGCGCTGCTCGGCGCGCTCCATGCCGGCATTTGCTCGCTGCCACGGGTGAACGACATCGCCGTCGGTATTGCGCTGATGCTGTTCGGGACAGGTCTGGCGTTCTATCTCGGTAAGCCGCTGATCGAGCCGACCGCCGCGCGCCTGCCGGCGATTGATTTTGGCTGGTGGAGCGACATTCCGCAGGTGCGTGCGGCGCTCCGGATCAATGTGCTGTTCCTGATCGGGGTGGCAATCGCGCCGATTCTGTTTTGGGCGTTTCGAACCACGCGCTGGGGCCTGTTGATCCGAACTGCCGGCGAAAGCTCTGATGCCGCGCGCGCCATGGGCTATTCCGTGCTGTGGATTCGGCTGCGCGCCACCATGGTCGGCGGCTTTCTCGCCGGCATCGGCGGTTCGTTTCTGTCCTTGTTCTATCCCGGCAGCTGGAACGAGGGTCTTTCCAGCGGACAGGGCATCACCGCCGTGGCGCTGGTGATCTTCGCGCGGTGGGACCCGATGCTGTGCCTGTGGGCGTCGCTGGCCTTTGGCGGAGCGGCGGCACTGGGACCCGCACTGCAGTCGGTCGGCGTCACCTCCGGCTATCATCTGTTCAACGCCGCGCCCTACATCCTGACGCTGGCGATCATGATCATCACCTGCTCGCCGAAGCGCACGCTGACCGGCGCGCCGGCAGAACTGTCCATCACCCGATAAGCGAGAGCGAGTCATGCCCGAGCGCTATATCTCATCCGAACCCTATGCGTGGCCTTATAATGGCGACCTGCGTCCGGAAAACACCGCGCTGATCATCATCGACATGCAGACCGACTTCTGCGGTGTCGGCGGCTATGTCGACAAAATGGGATATGACCTTTCGCTGACCCGCGCGCCGATCGAACCGATCAAGCGGCTGCTGGCAACGATGCGGGCTCGAGGCTTTCACATCATTCACACCCGCGAAGGACATCGCCCCGACCTCACCGACCTGCCCGCCAACAAGCAGTGGCGCTCGCGGCAGATCGGCGCCGGCATCGGTGACCCCGGCCCGTGCGGCCGCGTGCTGGTGCGCGGCGAACCAGGCTGGGAGATCATTCCGGATCTGGCGCCGCTCCCCGGTGAGCCCATCATCGACAAGCCCGGCAAGGGATCGTTTTGCGCCACCGACCTCGAGCTGATGCTGCGGCTGCGCGGCATCCAGAACATCGTGCTGACCGGTATCACCACCGACGTCTGCGTCCATACCACGATGCGGGAAGCCAACGATCGCGGCTTCGAATGCGTCCTGATCGAGGATTGCTGTGCCGCGACCGACAAGAGCAACCACGACCACGCGCTGAAAATGATCAAGATGCAGGGCGGCGTGTTCGGCGCGGTCGCGACGTCATCGGCGCTGATCGGGGCCCTGTCATGATCATCGGCGAAACGCCGCTACCGAGTGGCGCGCTTGGCGTCGACGCCGTCGCCATGACCATGCGGTTCGGCGATTTTACAGCGCTCGACAATGTCGAACTCAAGGTGCGGCCGGGCTCTTTTCATGCATTGCTCGGCGAGAACGGCGCCGGCAAGAGCACGCTGGTGAAATGCATCATGGGCTATTACCGCGCGACCGAAGGCGACGTACTGGTCGGCGGTCGCGAACAGACGATCGCCAATCCCAAGGAAGCACATGCGCTCGGGCTCGGCATGGTCTACCAGCACTTCACGCTGGTGCCGGCGATGACGGTCGCCGAAAATCTGGTGCTGGCGCGCGACGACGTGCCGGCCGTGGTCAATTGGACCAAGGAAAAAAAGGAGCTTGATGCGTTTCTGGCGCGGATGCCGTTCAAGGTTCCGCTCGACGCCAGGGTTTCCGACATTTCCGCCGGCGAACGGCAGAAATGCGAGATCCTCAAGCAGCTTTATCTGAAGCGGCGCTTTCTCATCCTCGACGAGCCGACCTCCGTGCTGACACCGGGTGAGGCCGACGAGGTGCTGGGCATGCTGCGTGCCATGGTCGTGGCGGGCGACCTCACCATTCTGATGATCACGCACAAATTCCGTGAGGTGATGGCCTTTGCCGACGATGTGACCATCCTGCGCCGGGGCAAGCTGGCCGGGCACGGCAAGGTCGCCGAACTCACACCTGACGATATGGCCCGCACCATGATCGGCGCCGAGCAGTTGACGGTGCAGCCGCCGCGGGTTGGCGAGGTCGGTGAACCGAGACTTCAGCTGACCAAGCTCACCGCGCGCGACGATGCCTGTGCCATCGCCGTCCACGGCGTATCGCTCACCGTGCGCGGCGGCGAAATCGTCGGGATTGCCGGCGTCTCCGGCAACGGCCAGCGGCAACTGGTCGAAGTGCTTGCCGGCCAGCGCGAAGCCGAAAGCGGCGACATCCATGTCCGCGGCGACCTCTATCTGGCGAACCGCGAGGAGATGCGCCGGCACAAGATGTTCCTGCTCCCAGAGGAGCCACTGAAGAACGCCTGCGTCGGCGGCATGAGCGTCGCCGACAATATCGCGTTCCGGGAATTCGACCGGGCGCCATTTGCGAGTGGCGGCTGGTGGCTCAACCGGTCGGCGTTCCGGAAAGACGCCGAGCGCAAGATCGGGCTTTACAAGATCAAGACCCGCACGCCGGACACGCCAATCTCGGCACTCTCGGGCGGCAATGTGCAGCGGGCAGTATTGGCGCGGGAACTCGGCGGCGAGGTCGAGGTGCTGATTGCCGCCAATCCCTGCTTCGGGCTCGATTTCGCCGCGGTCGCCCAGATCCACGCCGAGATCATGGCAGCGCGCAACCGTGGCGCCGCGGTGCTGCTGGTCAGCGAAGATCTTGACGAACTGCTCGAACTGTCCGATCGCCTGGTCGTGATGTTCCACGGCGAATTCGTCCACGAGGCGCGCGCCAGCGAGGCCGATCTCACCGAGATCGGGCGGCATATGGCGGGGCACTAATGGTAAGGCTTTGATGGTCGATATTTCTGCGCTCAGCGGGTCAGAGCTCGACGCATATTTCCTGCGACAATCGTTCGATGTCGCCCGTCGCGCCATGACGCACGGCAACCATCCCTTCGGCGCCATTCTGGTCGATCAAAACCGCAAGGTGCTGATCGAGGTCGAGAACGGCTATATGCCCTCCCATGACAGCACCGCACATGCCGAGCGCCTGCTGGCGACGCAGGCCTGCACCGCGATCGATGCAAATATCCTGCGCAACGCCACGCTCTATTCGTCCGCCGAACCCTGCGCGATGTGCGCGGGCGCGATCTACTGGGCCGGCATCGGTCGTCTGGTCTACGGCTTGAGCGAACACCGCTTACGGCAATTGACCGGCAATCACCCGGAAAATCCGACGCTTGATCTGCCGTGCCGGGAAGTTTTTGGCCGCGGCCAGCGATCGACCGAGGTGCTCGGACCGCTGCTCGAGGACGAGGCCGCGGCGGTGCATGCCGGGGTTTGGGATAAGTAGCTCTAAGCAAAGGCTGACGCTTTCCCCTACTTTCGCACGCGCCTAAACTAGCTCAGTATTGAGGCATCCGTTCCTCTTGACCGTGACAACGCATGTTGGATTCGACGCCTGCCGCGCTGCACACCGGTGCCATGCCGCTGCTCCAGACGGTTGGCCTGACCAAGCGCTATGGCACGTTCCTCGCCAATGAGGCGATCGACATCGATATCTGGCCGCAGCAGATCCACGCGCTGCTCGGCGAAAACGGCGCAGGCAAATCAACCCTCGTCAAAATCATCTACGGATTGATCCAGCCGAGCGAAGGCGAAATGCGCTGGCAGGGCGAGAAGATGGTCCTCTCCGGACCATCGGAAGCACGCAGCCGTGGCATCGGCATGGTGTTCCAGCACTTCTCGCTGTTCGACAATCTCACCGTGGCGGAAAACGTAGCCCTCGGACTCGACGGCAAGGAATCCTTCAAGGACATGTCGGCGCGCCTTGAAGAAGTATCCCGTGTTTACGGGCTTCCGCTCGATCCCAGGCGCGAGGTCTGGCAATTGTCGGTGGGCGAACGCCAGCGCATCGAGATCGTGCGCGCGCTGATGCAAAATCCAAAATTCCTGATCCTCGACGAGCCGACCGCGGTGCTGACCCCGCAGGAGGCCGACCAGCTCTTCACCGTGCTCGATCGCCTCAAGGCTGAGGGGCGAGCGATCCTCTACATCAGCCACAAGCTGGAAGAGGTGAAACGCCTCTGCGACACCGCCACCATCCTGCGCGGCGGCAAGAAAATCTCGACCTGTAATCCCAAGGCGGAGACTGCGGCCTCACTCGCGCGCATGATGGTCGGCGGCGAGATCAGGCAAGTGAAAGCTGCCGCCAACAGGCAAACCACGGTGCCGCGGCTGGTCGTCAACGACCTCAGCCTTGCGCCGGACGATCCCCACGGCGTGCGGCTTCAACACATTTCCTTCGAGCTCAAGGGGGGCGAAATCCTGGGCATCGCCGGCGTCGCCGGCAACGGCCAGGACGAACTTTTCGCCGCTCTGTCGGGCGAGCGGCTGGCGCAGGACCCCGGCACAATCGTTATCGACGGGCAAGCCGCAGGGCACCTTTCGATTACCCAGCGGCGCAAGCTTGGCGCGGCGTTCGTTCCCGAGGAAAGACTCGGCCACGGTACCGCACCGCGGATGAGGCTTTCCGAGAACGCGCTGCTGACCGGTCATGCCGCCAGCGGCATGGTCCGGCGCGGCTTCATCAATACCGCTGCGACCCTGAAGACCGTCGACCGCACCACCGAAACCTTCGACGTGCGCAAGGCCAAGCGCGATCCGGAAGCCGCCAGCCTCTCCGGCGGCAATCTGCAGAAGTTCATCGTCGGCCGCGAAATCCTTCGCAACCCGGCCGTGCTGGTCGTCAGCCAGCCGACCTGGGGCGTGGACGCGGGTGCGGCCGCCGTGATCCGGCAGGCCCTGCTCGATCTCGCCGCCAGCGGCGCCGCAGTGCTGGTCACGAGCCAGGACCTCGACGAACTCGCCGAAATCACCGACCGCATCGCCGTGATGTTCCACGGCCATCTGTCGGAGCCTATGGCGACCAGCGAAGCAAGCCGCGAGAAGCTCGGCCTGTTGATGGGCGGAAGCACCCTGGAGCAGAAGGAAGCGGCGCATGCAGTTGGTGCTTGAAAAGCGCGCCGAGCGATCGAACATGATCGCGCTGATTTCACCGCTGATCGCGATCGGCATGACGCTGGTGACCATGAGCATCCTGTTTGCGATCCTCGGCAAAAACCCGATCACCGCGCTCGGTGTCTACTTCGTCGATCCCCTCACCGACAGCTATTCGCTGCAGGAGATTGCGGTGAAGGCGACACCCTTGGTGATGATCGCGATCGGCCTGTCGTTCTGCTACCTCGCCAACGCCTGGAACATCGGCGCCGAAGGACAGTTCCTGATCGGCGCCGTCGCCGGCAGCTGGCTCGCGGTGAAGACGCAAGGCACTGACGCCGGCCCCTGGGTCTTGCCGGCGATGCTGCTGCTGGGTGCCATGGGCGGCGCGCTCTATGCCCTGATTCCGGCGATCTGCAAGGTCAGGTTCGGCGCCAGCGAAATCCTGACCAGCCTGATGCTGGTGTACGTGGCCGATCTCTTCCTCGACTATCTCGTGCGCGGTCCCTGGCGCGATCCCAAAGGCTTCAACTTTCCGACCACCGCCGAATTCGATCCGGTCGCGACCGTGCCGGTGCTGATCGAGGGCGGCCGGCTGCACCTTGGCGGCATCATTGCGTTGGTGGCGGTCGCGGCGGGCGCTGTGCTGCTCGGCATGACCATCAAGGGCTTTGAAATCCGCGTTGTCGGCGCCGCTCCGCGCGCCGCGCGCTTCGGTGGCTTCAACTCCAACCAATTGATCCTGCTGACTTTCGCGATCTCCGGCGCGCTGGCGGGAATGGCCGGGATCATCGAGGTCGCAGGTCCGGTCGGACATCTGCAGCCCGGCATCTCGCCCGGCTACGGTTTCACCGCGATCATCGTCGCGTTCCTGGGACGGCTGAACCCGGTTGGAATACTAATTGCAGGGCTTTTTCTCGCACTCACCTTCATCGGCGGCGAACAGGCGCAGATCGCGATGAAAATCCCGTTGGACGTCACCAAGGTTTTCCAGGGCATTCTTCTGTTTTTCGTGCTCGCCTGCGACTCCCTCATTCTGTACAGGTTCAAGCTCATTTTCGCGTCACCAAAGGTGTCCAGTGGGGCTCATTGAGGCCATCATCCTTGCGGTGCTGGCGGCCTCCACGCCGCTGCTGCTGGCTGCGACGGGCGAGCTCGTGACCGAACGCGCCGGCGTGCTCAACCTCGGCGTTGAGGGCATGATGATCGTGGGCGCGGCCTGCGGCTTCGGCGGCGCCTGGCTGTCCGGCTCGATCATTGTCGGCGCGCTGTGCGGTATCGTCGCCGGCGTTTTGATGTCGCTGATCTTCGCGCTGATGACGCTGGGGCTTGCGGTCAACCAGGTCGCGACGGGTCTCGCGCTGACCATTCTCGGCATCGGCCTTTCCGGCCTGATCGGCTCCCGCTTCGTTGGCGAAAAGATTTCGCTGGCACCGCATCTGTATGTTCCCGGCCTCACCGATATCCCGCTGATCGGGCGTATTTTGTTCGGTGAGGACGCCTTCGTGTACCTCTCGCTGGCGCTGGTCATTGGCGTCTGGTTCTTCCTGTACAAGACGCGGGCCGGACTGATCCTGCGGGCGGCCGGCGACAACCACGCTTCCGCGCATGCGCTCGGCTATCCCGTGCTCAGGATCCGGATGTTCGCGGTGATGTTCGGCGGCGCTTGCGCTGGTCTGGCCGGCGCCTATCTGCCGCTCGCCTACACGCCGTTCTTCATTCCAGGCATGACGGCCGGGCGCGGATGGATCGCGCTGGCGCTGGTCGTGTTCGCGTCATGGCTGCCGGGGCGCCTCGTCATCGGCGCCTATCTGTTCGGCGCGGTGACTATCCTGCAGCTGCATGCGCAGGGCTGGGGCGTCGGCGTGCCATCGCAATTGATGTCGGCGTTGCCCTATCTCGCGACCGTCATTGTCCTAGTCCTGATTTCACGTGCACGAACCGGCGGCTCGACCGCGCCTGCGGCGCTCGGGACCGTCTTCGTGCCCGACCGGTAAACGTGCCCGAAGCGCGCGCGACGGGGCGCTGCGCATCGGGAGAGATGCTTCACCCGTCAACAAAACGGAGAAATCCATGCGAAAGATTCTCATCGCCGCAACGACAGCGATCCTCGCCACCGGGGCAAGCCTCTTCGGGGCCTCTGCTGCCGATAAGCTGAAGGTCGGCTTCATCTATCTCGGTCCGATCGGCGACCTCGGCTGGACCTATCAGCATGACATCGGGCGCCAGGCCGTGATCAAGGAGTTCGGCGACAAGATCGAGACCACCTATCTCGAGAACGTCAGCGAAGGCCCGGACTCCGAGCGTTCGATCGAGCAGCTCGCGCGCGCCGGCAACAAGCTGATTTTCACGACGTCGTTCGGCTATATGGAGCCAACGCTGAAGGTCGCCAAGAAGTATCCAAACGTGCATTTCGAGCACGCTACCGGCTACAAGCGTGACAAGAATTTGTCGACCTATTCGGGGCGGTTCTATGAGGGCCGCTACATCCAGGGCATCATCGCCGCCAAGATGTCGAAATCGGGCGTGCTCGGCTATATCGCCTCGTTCCCGATTCCCGAAGTGATCTCCGGCATCAACGCCACCATGCTCGGCGCGCAGACGATCAATCCCAATATCAAGGTCAAGATCATCTGGGCCAACACCTGGTTCGATCCCGGCAAGGAAGCTGACGCCGCCAAGGCGCTGATCGACCAGGGCGCCGACATCATCATGCAGCACACCGATAGCCCGGCCGCGATGCAGGTCGCCGCCGAGCGCGGCAAGCTGGCGTTCGGCCAGGATTCCGAAATGATCAAGTTCGGACCGAAGGCGCAGCTCACCTCGACCATGAACAATTGGGGCCCCTACTACATCCAGCGCGTCAAGGCTGAGCTCGACGGCACCTGGAAGTCGGAAGATTTCTGGGGCGGCCTGAAGAGCAAGCTCGTCGTGATGGCGCCCTACACCAACATGCCCGACGACGTGAAGAAGCTGGCGATGGAGACCGAAGCCGCCATCACCGAGGGCAAGCTGCAGCCGTTCAAATGTCCGATCGTCGGCCAGGACGGCAAGGAAGTCGAATGCAAGGGCGGCACCCATCTCGACGACGGCCAGGTGCTCGGCATGAATTTTTATGTGAAGGGCATCGACGAGAAGATTCCCGGGAAGTAGGACGGCACGTCGCTCTTACCTCTCTCCGCCCTTTTGCGGGGAGAGGTCGGATCGCTTCGACGGACAGCAAAATTGCGAAAACAACCCCATGCAAAGTAGGGATGGGGCCTCGCTCCATCTGAAAACGCAAGATCTAGTTAGAAATCGACCATCGCAAATCTCTGCTCGTCATTCCCGGATGCGCCTCTTGGGGCAGGCCTCAGATGTGCAATGGCACATCGGGGAATCCTTACCCCTCATGCATCGCGCGCGCGGCGGCGCTGTGGCGGCGGATCAGGTCTGACAGGTCGAGACCTGGGATCGCGCCGCCCGTCACAACCCATTTGCCGCCGACCATTACCCGGTCGGCACGATGCGCGCCGCATAGCACCAGTGCCGCCAGCGGATCGCCGTGGCCGGAGAAGCGTAGCTCGTCGAGCTTAAACAGCGCGAGGTCGGCGGCCTTGCCGGCGGCGATCTCGCCCAACTCAGGCCGTCCGATACAGGCGGCAGATCCTTTGGTCGCCCAGCGCAGCGCGTCCTTGTGGCTGACGCGGGAAACGCCGTAGCACGCCCGCTGCAGCAGGAATGCCGCGCGTACTTCCTGCATCAGGTTGGATTCATCGTTCGACGCCGAGCCATCGACGCCGAGCCCGATCGAGACCCCCGCCTCCTCCATCTCGCAGACCGGGCAGCAGCCCGACGCCAGGATCTGGTTGCTGCAGGCGCAATGGCTGATGGCGGTCTTGGCCTTGCCGAGCCGCTTCATCTCGTCGGAATTGAAAAAGATGCCGTGGGCCAGCCAGGTCCGCGCATTGAGCCAGCCGCATTGCTCGAGATAATCCAGCGGGCGGCAGCCATGTATCTGCTCGCAGAACTTGTTCTCGTCCTCGGTTTCGGCCAGATGCGTATGCAGGCGGACGTCGAGCTTGTCAGCAAGTGCGGCGGTCGCGCGCATCAGCGAGGTCGTCACTGAAAATGGCGAGCATGGCGCGAGCGCTATCTGCACCATCGCGTCCTCGCCGCGCTGATGATGCCTGGTCACCACGCGTTCGCTGTCGGCCAAAATCGTGTCCTCGTCCTGCACCACGCTGTCGGGCGGCAGCCCGCCATCCTTCTGCGACCGATCCATCGAGCCGCGCGTCAGCAGCACGCGGATGCCGAGACGCTGAGCGGCGGCGACCTCGACGTCGACGGCGTCCTCGAGCCCGGCCGGGAAGACGTAGTGATGGTCGGTCGTGGTGGTGCAGCCCGACAGCAGCAGTTCCGACATCGCCACGGTGACGCCGAGATCGAGCGATTCCGGCGTCAGCCGCGCCCAGACCGGATACAGCGCTTGCAGCCACGGAAACAGTTCGAGATCGAGCGCACCCGGCAGCGCCCGGGTCAGCGTCTGGTAGAAATGATGATGGGTGTTGATCAAGCCGGGCAGCACGACGTGGTCGCCTGCGTCGTATACGGTGGCGTTGGCGGTCGCAGGTTCTCGGCCGCGCGCCACCAGCTCGACGATTTTGCCGCCGCGGATCACAATGCCGCGTTCGGCGCCGTCGGCGAAAATAGAAAGCGGATCCTTGATCCAGATCGCCTGCGTTTGGTCCATGATCCCACCTGATTTGCGAAAGGCGTCTTGGAACACCCTCCCCTTTACGCAATGCAAAGACCATCCCAACGACATTGGCAATTGGCGCTGGTCTTGCAAGACTTCATAGTCTTAGATGCATCTACTTGAAAGCGTTAGCCTATCCATGGACCTGAACACCATTACCGCGGTTGCGCATCCGACGACGCGGGACCAATTGCCCGTTTGGACGGCAGGCGATGCTTGGCTCGCGGGCGGGACCTGGCTGTTCTCGGAGCCGCAGGTTCATTTGGCCCGGCTGATCGATCTCACCGACCTGAAATGGCCGGCGCTGACCGTCACGGAGACCGAACTTTCGATATCTGCGACTTGCACGGTCGCGCAGCTCGATGCGCTGGCCTGCCCGCCAGAATGGATCGCCTCGCCGCTGATCAACCAGTGCTGTCGTGCGTTCCTCGCCTCCTTCAAGATATGGAAGACGGCGACCGTCGGCGGCAACATCTGCATGTCGCTACCGGCTGGGCCGATGATCTCTCTCTCCTCGGCGCTCGACGGAGTCTGCACGATCTGGCAGGCCGGTGGCGGCGAGCGGAAAATTGCGGTCGCCGATTTCGTCATCGGCGACCAGCGCAACGTACTCGCGCCGGGTGATCTGTTGCGGCAAGTCGATATCCCGCTCGCGGCCTTGAGGCGGCGTTCGGCGTTCCGCCAGATTTCGCTGACGCCGGTCGGCCGCTCGGCGGCGCTGCTGATCGGCAGCGTTACCAGTGACGGCGGATTGGCGTTGACGATAACGGCATCGACCAAGCGGCCGGTTCGATTGTCCTTCGCAGGAATCCCAAATAGCAAAGAATTGCGCGAAACGATTTTGCAGCGCATTGCCGACGACCTCTACCACACCGACGTTCACGGGACGCCAGTATGGCGCAAGCACATGACGCTGCGGCTCGCGGAAGAGATCCGCGTCGAATTGCGGGGCGCGGCGTCAGCATGACATTCCAGGTCAACGGCAAGGAATTTTCCGAAGCGCCACAGCCCGGCCAATGCCTGCGCACGTTCCTGCGCGAACTCGGCCATTTCGGTGTCAAGAAAGGTTGCGACGCCGGCGACTGCGGCGCCTGCACCGTGCTGATCGATGGCGAGCCAGTGCATAGCTGCCTGATCCCGGCCTTCCGCGCCGACGGTCACGCCGTGACGACGATCGAAGGCTTTGCCTCTGACAGCGGCACTCATCCGATGCAACAGGCGTTTCTCGATGCGCAGGGGTTTCAATGCGGCTTCTGCACATCAGGCATGATCCTGACCTGCGCATCGCTGAACCAGGCGCAACGGCAGGACCTCGGCGCCTCGCTGAAAGGCAATATCTGTCGTTGCACCGGCTATCGCTCGATCGAGGATGCGCTGAACGGCAAGAACAACATCGAAGACGCTGCCGCGGGCACCGCATTCGGCCGCAGCCTCCCTGCCCCCGCCGGACCGCAGGTAGTGCGCGGCGCGGCGCGCTATACGTTTGATGTCGCGCCGGAAGGTGTGCTGCACATCAAGATGCTGCGTTCGCCGCATCCGCACGCGAAGATCATCTCGATCGACAAGCGGGCATCGCTCGGTGTTCCCGGCGTGCATACGGTCCTGACGTTTGAAGACGCGCCAGACAGGCTGTTCTCGACCGCGCGGCACGAGTGGGACTGGATGGACCCGGACGACACCCGTGTGCTCGACAATGTCGTCCGCTTCATCGGGCAGAAGGTCGCCGCCGTAGTCGCCGAGACCGAAGCCGCCGCGGAGGAAGGCTGCCGGCTGCTCGACGTCGGATACGAAATCTTGCCGGCGGTGGTCGATCCCACGGCCGCCATCACGACCGGCGCCCCTGTGATTCACGGCGACAAGACGCCGGCAAACCGCGTCGCGAACGCAGGCCGCAATATCGTGGCGGAAAGCCATGGCGAATTTGGCGATGTCGCGAGCGCACTGGCGCAGGCCGCCGTCAGCTATGAAGGTACTTTTTCGACCCAGCGGGTCCAGCATGCGGCGCTGGAAACCCATGGCGGCCTTGCCTGGATCGATGCCGATGGAATCCTCAATGTCCGCTCCAGCACGCAGGTGCCATTCCTGACGCGGCGTACGCTGGCCGACCTCTTTCATCTCCCGCCGGACAAGGTGCGGGTATTCTGTGAGCGCGTCGGGGGCGGATTCGGCGGCAAGCAGGAAATGTTCGTCGAGGATATTCTTGCGCTCGCAGCGCTCAAGACCGGCCGCCCGGTCAAATTGGAACTGACGCGGGAAGAACAATTCATCGCGACCTCGACGCGGCATCCGATGCAGGTCACCGTTAAAGCAGGCGCCGACAAGGACGGCAAACTCACGGCGCTGCAGCTCGACGTCCTCTCGAACACCGGAGCCTACGGCAACCACGCCGGCCCGGTGCTGTTTCATTCGGTCAACGAATGCCTCGGCGTCTATAACTGCCCGAACAAGAAGGTCGACGGCATCGCCGCCTATACCAACACCGTGCCGGCAGGCGCGTTTCGCGGTTACGGCCTGCCGCAAACCCTGATCGCCGTCGAAGCCGCAATCGACGAACTGGCAAAACAGCTTGGCATCAGTCCGTTCGAAATGCGCCGCCGCAATGTCGTCAAACTCGGCGATCCCATGTCGTCGCCGCCGGAATCCGAATATCACGACGTGCTCTACGGCAGCTATGGCCTCGATCAATGCCTCGATCTGGTCGAGCGCGCGATGGCCGCCGAGGCGCCGACGCCTTCGCTCTCCGCGGACTGGTTGACCGGGGACGGCATCGCGCTGACCATGATCGACACCGTGCCGCTAGCCGGTCACTTCGCCGATTGCAGCATTTCACTGCGCGAGGATGGCGGCTTCGACCTCACGGTCGGCACCGCCGAATTCGGCAACGGCACCAGCACCGTGCATCGCCAGATCGCCGCGTCCGCGCTGGCGACAACCGTCGATCGCATCCGTCTCAAGCAATCCGACACCGCGCATGGCGGCCACGACACCGGCGCCTATGGGAGCGCCGGGACGTTCGTCGCCGGCCGCGCGACACAGGCCGCGGCCGAGGCGCTGGCCGGTCAACTGAAGCAATTCGCGGCGTCATTGCTGGGCGAAAACCCGGACGCATGCACCCTCGACAACCATGCCACGGTCTGTGCCGGACGCCGCACGCCCTTTGCCTTGCTCGCCGCGTCCGCGCACTCGCTCGGCAAGGTCCTCCGTGCCAACGGCAATTCGTCAGGTACGCCACGCTCCGTCGCCTTCAATGTACAGGGCTTCCGCGTCGCCGTGAATAAATACACCGGCGAACTCAAGATCCTGAAGAGCGTGCAAGCCGCCGATGCCGGCCGTGTCGCCAATCCGATGCAGTGCCGCGGCCAGGTCGAGGGCGGGGTTGCTCAATCGCTCGGCGCTGCGCTCTACGAGGAAATGGTGATCGACGACAACGGCCGGGTCATCAATCCCAAATTCCGCGACTATCATCTGCCGTCCTTTGCCGACATTCCCCGCACCGAAGTGTTCTTTGCCGACACGTCGGACACGCTGGGGCCGATGGGCGCCAAATCGATGAGCGAAAGCCCGTACAATCCGGTCGCCGCCGCACTCGGCAATGCCATCGCCAACGCGACCGGCATCCGCTTCACAGCGACCCCGTTCAAGCCGGACCGGCTATGGCCGCTATTGCATGAGAAGTTTGGGTTCGGATGAACCCGTCCTTAACGTAATTCTCCGAGCCCGACTGACTTCGCAAGGGCAAAGCCGGCAATCACTCGTCGGGCTTCCTGCGATCATACGTTTGGAGAGAAACGGGCCTTGCGGAGAACAATAAGTCGATTCTGCCCCGTTGTGGTGCGGAGCTCAAATTGGAAATGGCTACGGATATTGGGCTAAATTGCCAAGTAAATGCTGCGGAGAAGACACTGGTAGAGCGATCTGGCGGAGGGAGGAATTCGAACTGGCGGTACGCTCGTTTTAGTCGGCGCTTCTCAAACGGTGAAAGCGGCTAAGATCTTGAAAGGCTTGGTGGGCGCACCAGGGCTCGAACCTGGGACCCGCTGATTAAGAGTCAGCTGCTCTACCAACTGAGCTATGCGCCCGGAACTTGGTCCGGAAAGCCCTCGCAAGAGGGCGTCGTTTAGCAAAGCGACCCCGGGATGTCCAGCAAGCCGAGACGAGTTTTCCCGGGCTTTGGCTGGCGGCCGGAATGGCAAAAAGCCGCTGGATTTCAGCGGCTTCCGCCGATGTTGGGAACGGGCACCCGATTGGGGTGCGCGTCAGAGCCGTTCGGGACCGCCCCGGGCCGGTCCATCGTCCCGATCATCGCGATTTCGGCCGTAGCCGTGGTGCCAGTCAGAGTCGCGGTCCATGCCCATTTCGCGCTCGAACCGGTGGTGGCGCCAGCCTTCCCTGCCCCCGAACCCGCGGTCCATATGGGTCAGGACGGTGAGCCGGCGCTTCTGGCCGTCATCAAGCGTCTTGTAGAGCGGGTCGGCGGCCTCCGCGATCTTCTTCATGGCGGCCGCCGTGGCGGCCATATTCTCGGCCCGGTCACGCAGCCGCGCTACCGGATCGTCCGGCTTCTGCTGGCCGGAATCGTCCTTCGGCGGGTTCATCCGCGCGTTGGCGCGATCGATCCTGAGCTTGGCGAACTCCTTGACCGCGGCCTCGACCGGCGGCCACAGCTTTTCCTGGTCCGCCGTCAGTTTGAGGCCGGCATGGACGGCCGCAATCCGGGCGTCGGCATAGGCCGCCCGGTCCTCCGCATTCATCCGCGAAAACCCGTGGTGGCCCCAATGGCGGTGCTGGGCATAGACGGCGGTCGAACCGGCGATGGCAAGAACCGCGACCGCAGCGATGGCGAACTTCCTCATGCGAACCTCCTGTGAAAGGTTGCCTGAAGATGGGCTCGCGTCAGTCGGCGTTCAACTTAAGGATTGGCAAGGGAGGCTTCCCTTACCAAGATGTAATGTGACGCCGTTTGATCCACCGCAATGCCCAACCAGCTACAGCATCCCCAGCGCACGCGGCAGCCACAGCGAGATCTCCGGCACGTAGGTAACGATGCCGAGGAAGATCAGCATGGTCAAAAGCCACGGCCACACCGCGACCGTCAGCTCGGTGATGCCCATCTTGGCGATGCCGGAGGCCACGTAGAGGTTCAGCCCGACCGGCGGATGGCACATGCCGACTTCCATGTTGACGACCATCAGGATGCCGAGATGCACCGGATGGATGCCGAGTTTGACCGCCACCGGAAACAGGATCGGCCCCATGATCAGCACGATCGAGGACGCCTCCATCACGTTGCCCGCGATCAAGAGCAGCACGTTGACGATCAGGAGGAAGATGATCCAGTCGACACCGACCGAGGTGATCCACGCCGCGATCTGTTGCGGAATATTCTCATTCGCCATCAGGAAGGAGAACAGCACCGCATTGGTGATGATATACAGGATCATCGCGCTCATGTTGGCGGAGCCGAGCAGCACCCGCGGCACGTCCTTGAGCGACATGTCGCGATAGACGAACACCGCAATGACGAAGGCATAGACCGCGCTGATGGCAGCCGCCTCCGTCGGCGTGAACAGGCCCGCATAGATGCCGCCGAGTACGATCAGGATCAGCAGCAATCCCCACATGCATTTGCGGAACGCGAGGAAGCGTTCGGTCCAGCTTGCGCGCGGCAGCCTCGGATAGTCGTTCTTCCAGGCGCGGTAGAAGGTCGTCAGTCCCAGCAGCGACGCCAGCATGACGCCGGGGATGACGCCAGCCATGAACATCTGGCCGACAGAGGCCGACGAGACGCGGTGACCGGCCGGATCGAGCGCAACGCTGCCGCCGGTCGCCACGCAATAGATCACCATCACGATCGAGGGCGGGATCAGGATGCCGAGCGCGCCCGACGTGGTGATGACGCCGGCGCCGAAGCGCTTCGGGAATCCCTGCTTGACCATCGCAGGCATCATGATCGAGCCGATCGCGATCACCGTTGCCGGCGACGAGCCTGACACCGCGGCAAACAGCGCGCAGGCCATCACGCCCGCCAGCCCCAGCCCGCCGTACC
The DNA here is from genome assembly GCF_018130385.1 of Bradyrhizobium sp. AUGA SZCCT0283. Classification (GTDB taxonomy): domain Bacteria; phylum Pseudomonadota; class Alphaproteobacteria; order Rhizobiales; family Xanthobacteraceae; genus Bradyrhizobium. Next base: position 85,324 of record NZ_JAFCLU010000002.1, read on the forward strand.
AGTGCCCGACCATCGAGGTCGCAAAATTGATCATGCGGCGCGCGACGCCGCCATGGGTCAGGAAATTGCCGGCAAGGATAAAGAACGGGATCGCCATGATCTCGAAATTGTCGATGCCGGTGAACAGCTTCAGCGCCACCGATTCAGTCGGGACGTTCGTCATGGTGTAGATGAAGGTCAGAACCGTCATGCCAAGCGCGATCGAGATCGGCATGCCCGTCAGCATCAGCGCGATCAGCAGGGAGAAGATGATCAGACTGCTCATCGGGTGACCTCCGCCGCGCCGATACCGGGCTCTTCGATATCGACTCCCTCGACATGGGCGTGGTCATGGTGCGGCAGCTCGCCGGTACGCCAATAACCGTACGCGACCTGCAGGAACCGGAAGCACATCAGATAGGAGCCGAGCGGAATGCAGAGATAGACGAACCAGCTCGGGATCTCGAGGTCGGGCGAGACCTGGTCGGTATACATCAGTCCGATCACGAATTTCGCGCCCATGGTGCCGATCACGGCGGTGAAAAACGCGCCGCAGAACAGCCCGAACAGCACGACCGCATTGCGCCAGGGCGATTTGAGCTGGTTGACCACCACGTCGACGCCGACGTGGATGCCGGTGCGCACGCCATAGGCGGCGCCGAACTTGGCGACCCACACAAACATGTAGATGCAAAGTTCCTGCGCCCAGGACAGGTTGATCGGAAACAGGATGGGATACAGGAATGGAATGCCGATGAGATAGCGGTGCATCACCGCGATGAAGATGATCGTCGTCGCCAACGCCATCAGCGTCGCGATCAATATCTCCTCAAGCCGATCGAGGATGCGAAGCAGCATCGACTTCCCCCTGTAGGATCGGCCTTTTTGTCACGGCCTGACCCTGCGCTATTCCCGCGGCGTCCTTTGCGGCCCGCAGTCCCCACTCGCTCATAGCATATTTCGAACAAGAAAAGGGCTTCCGTGCCGAAGCACGGAAGCCCTCAACAGCAATATCTAGTTAGTCGCGCCCCTCGTCTCCTTGAGGAATTCGTCGATCAGAGGCTGGCCGACGCGGCTTGCAACGTCCTTGTAGACCGGCTCCATCGCCTTGCGCATCGCTGCGTCCTGCTCCGGCGTCAGCTTAATGATCTCGCTCTTGCCGGTCTTCTTGATTTCGGCGAGCGCGTCCTCGTTCTCCTTCGCCGACTGGCCGTTGCCATATTCGGTCGCTTCCTTCATGGCCTTTTCGCATTGCGCGCGGATATCCGCCGGCATGCCATCCCAGAACTTCTTGTTGGTGACCACGACGTAGCCGATGTAGCCGTGATTGGTTTCGGTGATGTACTTCTGCACCTCATGCATCTTCTGGGTGTAGATGTTGGACCAGGTGTTCTCCTGGCCGTCGACGACGCCGGTCTGCAGCGCTTGATAGACTTCGGAGAACGCCATCACCTGCGGAATCACGCCGAGCGAACGGAACTGGGCTTCCAGCACCTTGGAAGACTGGATCCGGAATTTCAGGCCCTTGTAGTCGGCGGGCGTCACCAGCTTCTTGTTGGCGCTCATCTGCTTGAAGCCGTTGTCCCAGTAGGCAAGGCCGGTCATGCCCTTGGAATCGAGCAGCTTCAAAAGCCTGGCGCCGAGCGGGCCATCGGTGACTTTGCGCAGCGTCTTCAGATCGGGGAGGATGTAGGGCAGATCGAACACTTCGAATTCCTTGACCCCGATCGGGCCGAACTTCGAGTTCGACGGCGCCAGCATCTGCACCGCGCCGAGCTGCAGCGCTTCCAGCTCTTCCTTGTCCTTGTAGAGCTGCGAGTTCGGATAGACTTCGACCTTGACCTTGCCGCCGGTATATTTCTCGGCCAGCTCCTTGAACTTCTCCGCCGCCAGCCCCTTTGGCGTGTTGGTCGCCACCACGTGGCTGAACTTGATCACGATCGGCGATTGCGCCGCTGCAGGTCCGACCAGAGTCAGTGCCGCGATCGACGCCGCGGCCAAAATCAGCTTGCCCATGTATCCTCCCATTATTCCTTCGGAGCGCGTGAATGCGGGTTCCGAAGCTTTGCATGCCAGTTGGACCAATATAGACAAGCCAGCCGAAATGCCATTGCCCGTTAGCAGGGGCCATGCTGATGGTTTTGCTGCATCGCAAAATGCGACATTCTGTCCGCTCGGGTTTCCAGCCTGTTGAAGCTGTCGGGCGACCTCGATCAGGCCTGCCATCTCACCGTCTACAGTCAGGGCGGCAGATCGTGGTCGCAAAGGTCGACGCCCCCAGCGGGATGGGATTCAGCGTTCGCGTCGGCGCCGAACTGGGCGTGCTGGTTTCGGCGTCAGGGCGGGTCCTGCTGGCCTTTCAGGACGATGAGACGCGGCAAATTCGCATCGCGGAATCGCTGGCCCGACGGCCGGAGCAGGCTGATCCGCAGATCGGCCCGACGCTGGATACGGTCCGGGCGCTCGGCTTCGAATCCATTCCCAGCGTTCAGGTGCGCGGCCTTTACGCCGTCAGCTTTCCGATCGTGGATTCGCAGGGCCATGCGATTGCTGCCCTGACGGTGCCCTATGCGGAGAGGATCGACAAGATCGACCGCAAGTCGATCGCGACGGTGGAGGAGACGCTGGGCGCGACGGCGCAGACCTTGTCGCGGCGCATGGGCGGCGCGTCGAAGAGTCGGGTAAATTCCGTTTAAGCGGTCGCTGCCGCAGCCGTCATTGCCTGCGACAAACGCGAAGCGTTTGCGCATGGGAGCAACGCAACGAAACAATCCAGACTTCCTTGCCGATCGATGGATTGCTTCGCTTCGCTCGCAATGACGGCGGAGGGCCAATGAAAAAACGCGGCGCTTCGGAGCGCCGCGTTTCGTTAGCCCGCTGACGAGCAAAGGGCCTTAGCTCGCCGCCTGCGCCGGCATGTCGCGCTGGTGCTTCATGACGATCTTGTTGAGCGCGCCGAGATAGGCCTTGGCGGATGCCACCAGCGTATCCGGATCGGCCCCCTTCGACGTCATCGAGCGGCCCTCGTGGGCGAGCCGCACCGACACTTCGGCTTGCGCGTCGGTGCCTTCGGTGACGGCGTGGACCTGGTAGAGCTCCAGCTTGGCCTCGTGCGGCACCAGCGCCTTGATGCAGTTGAACACCGCATCGACCGGGCCGTTGCCTTCGGCTTCCTCGATTCTGATCTGGCCTTCGACGTCGAGCTTCATGGTGGCGCGCTGCGGCCCATGGGTGCCGGCGATGACGGTCAGCGAAACCAGCTTGATGCGGTCATGCGAGGCCGCGATCTCCTGATCGACCAGCGCCTCGATGTCCTCGTCGTAGATGTCCTTCTTGCGATCTGCCAGCGCCTTCATCCGCACGAAGGCGTCTTCCAGCTGGTTGGCGCCGAGCTTGTAGCCCATCTCCTCCAGCTTGTGCACGAAGGCATGCCGGCCGGAATGCTTGCCGAGCACCAGCGACGACTTCTTCAGGCCGACCATTTCCGGGCGCATGATCTCGTAGGTCGATGCGTCCTTCAGCACGCCGTCCTGATGGATGCCGCTTTCATGGGCGAACGCGTTACGGCCGACGATCGCCTTGTTGTACTGCACCGGGAACGAGGTCGCCGCCGATACCAGTTTCGAGGCCCGTGTCAGCATGGTGGTGTCGATCTTGTTCCACCACGGAAACACGTCGTTGCGGACGTTGATCGCCATCACGACTTCTTCCAGCGCGGCATTGCCGGCCCGCTCGCCGATGCCGTTGACGGTGCATTCGATCTGCCGCGCGCCGCCGGCGATGCCGGCCAGTGAATTCGCCACCGCCATGCCGAGGTCGTTATGGCAGTGCACGGAGAATATCGCCTTGTCGGAATTCGGCACCCGCTCGATCAGCGTGCGCATGAACCTGGTGTATTCCTCCGGCACGGTGTAGCCGACGGTGTCGGGGATGTTGACCGTGGTGGCGCCGGCCTTGATGACGGCTTCCACGATGCGGCAGAGGAAATCCATCTCGCTGCGGGTGCCGTCCTCGGCCGACCATTCAACGTCGTCGATCTGGTTGCGGGCGCGGGTGACGTTGGCGATGGAGAGCTCCACCACCTGCTCCGGCGTCATGTTCAGCTTGACGCGCATGTGCAGCGGCGAGGTCGCGATCACGGTGTGGACCCGGCCGCGCTTGGCAAACTTCACCGCTTCGGCGCAGCGGTCGATGTCCTTGGGGTGGGCACGCGACAGGCCGGCGATGACGGCGTTCTTGGAGCGGCGGGCGATCTCGCTGACCGCCTGGAAGTCGCCTTCGGAGGTGATCGGAAAGCCGGCCTCGATGACGTCGACGCCCATGTCGTCGAGCATTTCGGCGATCTCGAGCTTTTCCTCGAACGTCATGGTCGCGCCCGGGCACTGCTCGCCGTCGCGCAGGGTGGTGTCGAATACGATGACGCGGTCCTTCTCGGACTTGTTGGCGGTGGTCATTTCTGTAGTTCCTTTTGGGTGGTAGCGCCGTTTTGCGAGCGCTGAAGGGTCTGGTGATCTCGCGCGAACCCCTGAGTGCCCAGGCGCAAACCGCCCAGACGGCCCTCAGGGGCCGATAAGAAGCAGCCCGCCAAGAAGGAGGGTGGGCGCGGACGCAGCCGGAATCGCGGGGGCAGCCTTGGCCGCTCCACCCCAAACTCCATACTTTTTGCTGCGAATCAGCATTGCCAGACCCTTTGGACGGCCAAATCCTCAGCCAAAACCATTGACGGTTCGTTGCCGGGACGGCGTTCCGGGCCTGTTCTAGACGAGAATTATGGCCGGCCGCAATGCCAAAAGATGGTCAGGATGGGTGACCTAATCGCGGGCGGTCTTGCAGCCCGAATGAGCGGAGCGATATCCGGGGCCGGAGCCAGACCGACGTGACGCTCCCGCATATCGCTCCGCTCATGCGGGCTACGCACCGGTCACTTCGCCTTCTTCCCGCCCTTCTCCTCCGCCAGCAGCGCCTCGCGGACCTGCTTGAACTCGCTGCGGTCGGCCTTGTCGACTTTCGGGAAATGCAGGTCGAGTCTGTCGAGCGCGCTGACGATGGCCGAGCCGATCACCACGCGGGCGAACCATTTGTGATCGGCCGGCACGATGTGCCAGGGCGCATGCTTCGTCGAAGTGTGGCGGATCAGGTCCTGATACGCCGCCATATATCGCGGCCACAAGGCGCGCTCCGCGACATCGGCAAGCGAGAACTTCCAGTTCTTGGCAGGCTGCTCCAGCCGCTCAAGAAAGCGCTCGCGCTGCTCCTTCCTGGAAACGTTGAGGAAGAATTTCAGGATTACGATGCCGTTGCGTGCGAGGTAGCGCTCGATCGCGGTAATGTCCTCGAAGCGCTCGCGCCAGATGTTCCTGGTGACGAGCGGCTTCGGGATCTTCTCCTTGGCAAGCAGTTCCTTGTGCACCCGTACCACGATGCACTCTTCGTAGTGGGAGCGGTTGAAGATGCCGATCCGGCCGCGCTCCGGCAGCGCGATCATGCAGCGCCACATGAAATCGTGGTCGAGTTCTCTGGTCGACGGCTGCTTGAACGACGTGACCTCGCAGCCCTGCGGGTTGACGCCCTCGAACACGCTCTTGATCGCACTGTCCTTGCCGGCGGCGTCCATGCCCTGGAAGATCAAGAGCAGCGACCAGCGGTCCTGCGCGTACAGCTTTTCCTGGAAATCGGACAATCGCTTGCGGTTCGCCTCGATGATGCTGGTCGCCTTTTCCTTGTCGAGGTCGCCCTTCTCGTTGGTCTTGTGCGATTTCAGGTGAAACCCGCCCGACCCGTCGTAGCGGAACGGGGCGACATAGGGCTTCAGTTCATCGGCAAGCGGCTGCGAGGATTTCCTGCTCATTTCGTCCCGGAGGGCTTGGGTTGCGTCTTCAGTCGGTCGAGGACGCTACCAAGAATGCCCTTGGGAAGGAATATGATGAAGATGACCAGCAGCACGCCGTAGACCAGGTTGTCCCAGCCTACCGCCTTGGTGCCGAAGCCGATGCGCAGCACTTCGGCGAGCAAGATGGTGATGATGGCGCCGACGGTCGGCCCGAGCGAGACGTAGAGGCCGCCAACGATGACGGCGAACACCATCTGCAGCGACACCGCGATGCCGCTGACGGTGTCGGGCGAAATGAACATCTGGTACTGGCAGTAGAGCGCGCCGGCGAGCGCGGTCATCAGCGCCGAGATCAGCGTGATCTTGAGCTTTTCGGCCGTGACGTTGACGCCGGCCGCACCGGCGGCGTCCTCGTCCTCCGAGATCGCCTCCATGGCGTAGCGGCTCATGCTGCGATCGACCCAGCGCCAGATCAACAGACCCAGCACCCAGACGCCGAGCGCGATCAAATACCACGTGATCTTGTCGTCGAACTGCAGCGCCATCAGGCCTGAGCCGCTGCGGGCGCGGTTCGGCGTATAGCCGAGCGAGCCGCCGGTGTAGTCGCGGGTGGCGGTGATGACCTGCAGCACGATGCCTGATAATGCCAGCGTCACCAGCACGAAGTAATGCCCGGTGATGCGGAAGCGGAAACAGGGATAGGCGACGACCAGCGCCAGTATCCCCGCCGCCACCATGCTGATGGGAATGCCGATCCACGGCGAGACGCCGAGATGGTTCCACAATAGCGCGGTGACATAGGCACCGACGCCCATGAAGCCGCCATGGCCGAGCGACACCAGGCCGAAGCGGCCCATGATCGACCACGCGGTGTAGGCGAACGACCAGATCAGGATCAGCACCAGAATGTGCAGGTGATAGGGCTCGCGATAGACGAAGGGCAGCGCGACCAATGCTGCTAGTCCAATGGCCCAGGCGATGTAGCGGGAATTCACGAGCGCCTCGCAAAAAGGCCCGCGGGCCGGATGAACATCATGACGATGAAGAAGGCGAAGGCCAGCACGTACCCCCATTCGAGGTCGGAAAACAGCCCGCCCAGCGAAATGATCTGGGCGAACACGAACGCCGCGATGAAGCCGCCGACGAAATTGCCTAAGCCCCCAAGCACGCAGATCAGGAAGGTGATCGGCCCGAACGACAGCCCGACGAAAGGGTGCACGTCGTATTGCAGCACCAGAAGACAGGCGGCGAGGCCGGCGAGCGCGCCGCCCAGCGCCGAGGTGATGAGATAGATGCGCTTGGTGTCGACCCCCATCAGCGACATGATCTGGCGGTCCTGCGCGACGGCGCGGATCGCGGTGCCGGTGTAGGTGCGCTTCATGAAGAAGTAGATCGCCAGCATGCCGACCAGGGCGGCGGCGAAGGCAAGCAACCGCGAATAGCTGAAATGCATCTCGCCGATTGCCAGCACCGGCAGGCGGATGCCGAGATTGCGGAAATCGATGCCGAAGGCAACCGTGGCAAAGCTCTGCAGGATGAACAGTACGCCGCCGGTCGCGAGCAACTGGTTGATCGGCGGCGCGGTCAGCAGCGGCGCGATGACGATGTAATGCAGCGCAGCGCCCAGGGCCGCGACCAGCAGGATCGCGAACGGCGCCGCAACCCAGTACGGCAGGCCGAACACCTGGACCATGTAGTACATGCCGTACATGCCGATCATGACCAGTTCGGCGTAGCAGATCCAGGTGACGTCGATGACGCCGAAGATCAAATTGAGCCCGAGCGCGAGCAGCGCCAGCACGCCGCCGAGCAGGATGCCGTTGACCACGGCTTCCAGCAGATAGATGTCGAAGATGTCGAGGAATGCCTGCATGCTCGCCCTGCCCTAGACCCCGAGATAAGCCTGCTTGATGGTATCGGTCGACATCATCTCTTCCGACGTGCCGGACGCGCGGATGGTGCCGGCCTCCAGGAGATAGGCGCGGTCGACCACCTTCAGCACCTGCTGCACGTTCTGCTCGACGATCAGGACCGTGAGCCCGCTGGCGCGGATACGCTTCACCAGCTCGAACACCTGCTGCACCACGACCGGCGCCAGCCCCGCCGACGGCTCGTCGAGCAGGAGCAATTTCGGATCCGACATCAACGCGCGGCCGATCGCGCACATCTGCTGCTCGCCACCCGACATGGTGCCGGCCATCTGGCTGCGCCGTTCCTTCATGCGCGGGAACAGGTCGAACACGAATTCCAGACGCTGCGCATATTTGGCGCGCGCGCCCGGCATGTAGGCACCCATCTTCAGATTGTCGTCGACGGTGAGCCGTGGAAACAGCCGGCGGTTCTCCGGCACGTGCGCAATGCCGAGATCGACGATGCGGTGCGCCGGCGTCGCCAGCACGTCGTGGCCTTCCATCGAGATCGCGCCCCTGGTGGGCCGGATCAGCCCGGAGATCACGCGCATCAGCGTGGTCTTGCCGGCGCCGTTGGGGCCGATGACGCCGACCGCCTCGCCCGCCTTGACCTCGAGATTGATGCCGAACAATGCCTGGAAGGTGCCGTAGCCCGCGTCGACCGATTTCAATTCGAGCATGCGTCAGACCCCCGCCTTGCGGCGCGCTTCCGCCGCCGCGGCCTGGCTCGAATCCGCGTCCGTCCCGAGATAGACCTCGATCACCCGGGGATCGCCGGCCACCGCGCTCGGCAAACCTTCCGAAATCTTCTCGCCGTGATCGAGCACCATGACGCGGTCGACCACCCGCATCAACACGCCCATGATGTGCTCGACCCAGATGATGGTGATGCCGAGTTCGTCGCGGATCTTGCGCAGCATGTCGGCCGCCTGATCCATCTCGGTCTCGTCGAGCCCGCCGAGGCTTTCGTCGGCGAGCAGCAGTTTCGGCCCCGTGGCGAGCGCCTTGGCCAGCTCGAGTTTTTTCAGGCCGGCCGCGCCGAGCCCGTCGACGCTGGCATGGCGATCCGTCGGCAGGCCGACCATGCCGAGCGCGTGTTCGGCGGCTTCATCGGCCCTGGCGCGGCTGTGGCGGCCCTGGCCGTAATAGCCGGCCAGCGCCACGTTCTCGAACATGCTGAGACGGTGAAACGGCCGCGGGATCTGGAAGGTGCGGCCGATGCCGCTGTTGATGATGCGGTGCGGGGCCACGCCCGCGATCTCCGCGCCGTCGAACAGGATCGATCCCGCCGTCGGCACCAGCGTGCCCGACAGCATGTTGAAGATCGTGCTCTTGCCGGAGCCGTTCGGGCCGATCAGGCCGAGAATCTCGCCCTGCTCGACCCTGAACGACACGTTGTTGACAGCGGTGAAGCCGCCGAAGCGCTTCACCAACCCTTCTACCATCAGCACGCCAGAGACTCCGCGTTACTGGTTGCTGAACGTGGTCCCCTTCGGCAGGGGCAGCACGGCCTCGCGCTGCGCCTGGCTCTTCGGCCACACCACATAGGATTTGTCGTCGATGTACTGGATGACCACCGGGAACGAGCGCTCGTTCTGGCCGGCCATCTGGCTGCCCTCGCCGTGGAACTTGACGCCGAAGCCGAGCATGGTGCCGCCTTCGGGAATGTCGACTTCGAGGGCAGCCTTGCGCAGCGCATCAGGATCGACGCCGCCATATTTCTTGATGGCGCGCGGCAGCACGTCGGTCAGGAAGACGTAGGTGTTCGACGCGGCCATGCCGACATGCGCGGAGCGGATCGCGACGCCGGGCTTCGCCTTGTCGAATTCCTCGCCGACCATCTTGATGACAGGCGGCAGTTTCGGATCCATCGATTTCTGGTTGGCGAGCCAGATCGAGATCGGATCGGTGTTGAAGACGTAATTAACGTCGGCGCCCAAACCTTCCTTCAGTTTCTCGTACACGCCATAGCCCGCGCCGTGGCCGACGAGTGCTGCGAATTTCAGGCCCTGCTCGCGCGCCTGACGCCCGAACAGAGTGATGTCCGGGTTGTAGCCGGTGTGGAAGATCACGTCAGGCCGCGCACGCTTCAGCTTGGTGACGAGGGCCGAAAGATCGGGCGCGGTAGCGGAATAGCCTTCCTTCATCACGACATTGAAGCCGGCCTTCTTGGCGCCGGCCTCGTTGCCTTTCGCCACGTCGACGCCGTAGGCGCCGTCCTCGTGGATGATGGCGACGCGCAGATCCTTCGGATCCTTGCCGAGCTTGGCCTTCGAATTCTGTGCGATGAAATCCATCGTCATCAGGCCGAACTGGTCGCCCGAGGCCTGCGGACGGAACACGTATTTGAAGTTCTTGTTGTCGAGCACCGCGGAGGAAATGCAGGTGGTGATCCACATGAAGTTCTTCAGCTGCTCGACGCGGGCGGCCACCGGCACGCATTGCGCCGACGAGAAGAAGCCGAGCAGCATGTTGACCTTTTCCTGCTCGATCAGCCGCACCGCCTCGTTGATCGCCACATCAGGCTTGCTCTGGGCGTCGGCGTAGACCGCCTCGACCTTGTAGCCCTCGACGCCGGTCTTGGCGTACTGGTCGAGCATGATCTTGGCGCCGATATATTGCAGCTCCGAACCGCCGCCTGCGAGCGGGCCGGTGAGGTCGTAGATCACGCCGATCTTGATTTTCTTTTCCTGGGCTTCGGCGGTCACCGCCATCCCCAGCACCGCGATTGCGGCAGACAGCCCGACGAGAAGGCGTGCAGCTTTGCGCCCCGGCATGGTATCCTCCCTGGATTATTTCTTGTGCACTGCGTTTTTCTTGTTGTTGTTGCCGCCTATCACATTGGTAGCGCGACCAGATGTCAAGCGTATTGCTTGCGTCAGGGTTCGGAAGCGAGCTGCGCCTCGATGAACGCCGTCACAAAACGCGGCATTGCCGAGGTGAGATCGTGCACGCCGCGCACGAGGTGAATCGCTGATAGTTCCGGCTGGCGCTGCGAGGCGAGATTGGCCACGATCCGGTCGCGCACGGCTTCACCGGCCATATCGACCCGCAGCATGCGGATCATCGCGACAGCACGCCCTGTGTAGATGCAGTGCCAATGCGGCTCGCTTTCGTATTCGCCCGGGGCAAGTCCGGTCTCCTCCTCGAGCTCGCGCTCGACACTGCCTGAAATATCGACCGCACCATCCCTGATGTCGTCGAGATCAGGCGTACCTGATGGGAAATAGATGCGCCCGGCATTGGACGTGTGCTGGCCCATTTCGCCGAGCACGAAAGCGCCGTCGGCACAGCGAAGCGCACCCATGCCAAAACCGTTGAATACGCCAATGTCCGGAAAGCCCCAGTCGCGCCAGGCCAGAAAACTTGCGAAATCGGTTTCGAAATAGCTGGCGCTGAAGCGGTCGCCTGAAAACACCGGGTTGCGCCCGAGCAGGACGCGGCCGTTCCACATGGCGGGCTTTTCGCGCTGCTTGTCGGCGAAATGCGCCGCGATCTCCGCGCGCCGCGTTTCGGCAAACGGCCACGTCCACGCTTCGACAACGAGGTCGAGCACGCTGACGCGATGAATGACCGGAGGCTTCGTGCCACTCATCGCCTGACTTCGCTCGATCTCACGCCCATCCTATTCGGACTTCACTTCGGATTCGCGCCGGTCGTCTTCTTGACCTGCTCGACATATTTGTTGGTGTAGGTCTTGGTCACGTCGATATTGGCCTTGGCGACCTCCGGCGAACTCTCGCTGAACACCGCGAGCACGGCATCCGCGCCCTTGGGATCCATCTTGCCGGTCAGCGAATACATCGGGATCGTATTCTTCAGCGCCGCCAGATAAAGCTCCTTGTTCTTGCCGACGATTTCGTCGGGCATCTTCGCCATGATCTCTTCCGGCGAATGCGCGTGAATCCAGGTGAGCGTGTTGACGATCGCCGTGGTCAGCGCCTGCACTTCCTTGTCATGCGACTTGATCCACGCCGTGGTCGTATAGAGCGCGCCGCCGGGATATTCCCCGCCGAACACGGCGAGCGTGTCCTTCTCGCTGCGGGTGTCGGCCAGTATCTTCAAATCGGGATGGCTGCCCTGCAAAACGGTGACGGAGGGATCGAGCATCACCGCAGCGTCGATCTGGCCCTGCTGCATCGCCGCCACGGCGGTCGCCCCGAGGCCAACGCCGATCACCGCGGCGCTGGTCGGGTCGAGGCCGTTCTTCTTCAATAGATACTTCAGGAAGAAATCGGTCGAGGAGCCCGGCGCGCTGACGCCGACCTTCTTGCCCGCCAGATCCTTGATCGACTTGATCTCGCTGGTGTGTGCGGGCGACACCACCAGTACCAAGCCTGGATAGCGGTCATAGATCACGAAGGACTGCAATTCCTGCTTCTTGGCGGCCAGATTGACGCAATGGTCGAAATAGCCCGACACCACGTCGGCGCTGCCGCCGAGCACAGCCTTGAGCGCGTCCGAACCGCCCTTGAGGTCGACCAGCTCGACCGATAGCCCCGCCTTTTCGTATTCGCCGAGCTGCCTGGCCAGCACGGTGGGCAGGTAGCACAGGCAGGAGCCGCCCCCGATCGCTACCGTGACCTTGCTTTGCGCTGCGGCAAATCCCGAGGTCAGCACCAGTGCCAGCAGCGAAGCGGCCAGTCGGCCGAACAGTTTCTTCATGGGTTCCTCCATTCGTTGGCCGGCAAGATAGAGCAGCGCGCGGACGTTGAGAAGGCGACTTTCCGCCCGCTGGTCAGGCCCGAACAGGCGGCATAGCATCGCCCCCTCAACAATCTGCACAGGGGGGACTGCCCGTGAATCGCCTGGCCACCACGCTATCGCTCGCCGTCGCCTTTGCCGCCGGCTGCAGCGTCACCCACCTACTCCGTCCGGCGATCGCCGCCGAGAACATCACGGCACAGGTCATCCACACCGGCGAACTCGAGGGCGATGCGCTCGGCATGCCCTCGGGCACCGGCATGCGCTCCAGATTGTTCGTTGCCGCCGACGGCATGACCATCTCGATCCAGGACGGCAATGTCGGCAAGCACATGCATCCCAACACCAACGAGATCCAGTACATCCTCGGCGGCACCGGCACGATCTGGCTGGACGACAAGGAAGTGAAGGTGAAGCCGGGCGATCTCGTCGTGATCCCGAAGGGCACCGCGCATGGCGGCACCAAGCCGGACGGCCGCACCCTCAAGGCCATCGCGATCAAGACGCCGCCGCAGGCGCCTGACGATACCAAGATGCTGAATTGAGGGCTGGCTGCTTCCTCCGTCATTGCGAGCGAAGCGAAGCAATCCATAGGGCCGCAAGTCGAGAGATGGATTGCTTCGTCGCTTCGCTCCTCGCAATGACGGCTGGAGCCGTAGAACTCCGATAAGGTCATCATGGAGGATCACGTGGCAACAGGGAAAACATACAAGTCCTTTCAGTACAGGAACAACCTGGTCTGGGACAGCGCTCGCCGCGGCCGAACGTCGGCACCCGGCAAGCCCGACATCGAGATCGGCAGTCCTCCTGAATTCAAGGGAGAGGCGGGCGTCTGGGCTCCCGAAGAAATGTTGGTCGCCGCGCTGAATGCTTGCATGATGCTGACGTTTGTGTCGTTCGCACAAGGCAAGAGGCTTGCGTTTGTGGCCTATGAAAGCGCTGCAGAAGGCCTGCTGGCAAACGTCGATGGCAAATACCGGATTGTTGAGGTCAGCGTCCGGCCAATCGTGGTCTTGAGCAGCGAGGCCGATATCGAGGCCGCCCGAACGATCATGGCCGAGGTGAAGGCAAACTGCTTCATTTCCAACTCGATTACCGCCGACGTGAAACTGGCTCCGCAATTTCGCATAGCATCCGATGTCGCCACCTAGTGCGGCCTTCGGCAGAGCCGTAGGATGGGCAGAGGCGCGCTCTTCGCGCCGTGCCCACCATCCATCCGCATCACAATCTTGATGGTGGGCACGCTGCGCTTTGCCCACCCGATTTCGGCAATGACGGAGAGACCTACACCCTCTCCGCCGCCGCGACCGGCCGCCAGACCAGAAGCCTGCGCTCGACCAGCGTCACCGCCACGTCGATCAGGATGACGAAAGCTGACAGCACGAACATGCCGGCGAACACGGCGGCGACGTCGAACACGCCTTCGGCCTGCTGGATCAGGTAGCCGAGACCGGCCGCCGATCCCAGATATTCGCCGACGACAGCACCGACCACGGCGAAGCCGACCGAGGTGTGCAGCGAGGAAAACATCCACGACAGCGCCGACGGCCAGTAGACATGCCGCGTCAATTGCCGCTCGCTCATGCCGAGCATGCGGCCGTTGTCCAGCACGGTTTGGCTGACCTCCTTGACGCCCTGATAGACGTTGAAGAACACGATGAAGAACACCAGCGTCACGCCGAGCGCGACCTTGGACCAGATGCCGAGGCCGAGCCACAGCGTAAAGATCGGCGCCAGCACCACGCGCGGCAGCGCGTTGACCATCTTGACGTAGGGATCGAACACCGCGGCGACGCGCGGCTGGCGCGCGAACCAGAAGCCGACCAGCACGCCGCCGACCGAGCCGATCACGAAAGCCAGCACCGACTCCCACAGCGTAATCATCAGATGCTTCCAGATCACGCCCGAGGAGAACCATTTTACGATCTGGCTGGCGACATCGACCGGGTTGGAGAAGAAGAACGGCGGCAGCAGGATGCGGCCGAACACCGGCACGGTGGCGAGGAACTGCCACAGCGAGAGTGCCACCACGGCCACCATCAATTGCCAGAACAGCAGTGTCAGGCGCGACATCAGCCGACCTCCGCACTTAGCGTCGACTGCGCATAGCCCTTCATCACTTCGTCCTTCAGCACGCTCCAGATTTCGCGGTGCAGTTCGTGGAATTGCTTTTCCATCCGCACTTCAGAGATGTCGCGCGGGCGCGGCAGCGGCACGCGCCAGTCGCCGATGATGCGCGCCGAGGGACCTGCCGACATGATCACGACACGATCAGCGAGCGCGATCGCCTCTTCGAGATCGTGGGTGACGAACAGCACCGCCTTGCGGTCGGCGTTCCACAGTTCCAGCAGCAGATTGCCCATGATCTGCCGGGTCTGCGCGTCAAGCGGGCCGAACGGCTCGTCCATCAAAAGGATTTTTGGATCACGGATCAAAACCTGCGCGAGGCCGACGCGCTTGCGCTGCCCGCCGGACAGCATGTGCGGATAGCGGTTGGCGAACGCACCGAGGCCGACCGAAGTGAGCCAGCCCTGCGCGCGCAGCAGCGCCTGCTCGCGCGGCGCGCCCTTGATGTCGAGGCCTATGGCGACATTGTCGATCGCGGTCTTCCAGGGAAACAGCGCATCGGCCTGAAACAGATAGCCGGCATCCCGGTTCAACCCCGTCAGCGGCTGGCCGAAGATCTTCACCGACCCGGCTGCGGGCTTCAGGAGGCCGGCCGCCACGTTGAGCAGCGTCGATTTCCCGCACCCGGTCGGGCCGACAATGGCGACGAACTCGCCATGGGCGACGGACAGGCTGGCCCGCTCCACGGCTGTGTAGACGCGATCCCCGGCCACGCGAAACGCCACCGTCGCATCGTCGAGTGCGACCGCCGCCGGCTGTGCGGTATCCGCCATGTTTCTCCCCAAAAGTTTGGAGTGATGCCTTAGCGGTTACCAAGGATAAGTTCAACGCGGCATCCCGACGTGGTAGTTGATCTCTTACCCTCCCCTGGAGGGGACAAGGAGTCGAGATCGCATGCCAACTCCCCTGATCGCCTATTCGCATGTCGGCAAGACCTTTGACGGCGGCCGCGTGGTCGCAGTCGACGACGTCTCGGTCGAGGTCGCCGAGGGCGAGTTTCTGGCCATCGTCGGCGGCTCCGGTTCGGGCAAGACCACGCTGTTGCGGCTCGCCAACCGGCTGATCGAGGCGGACACCGGCTCGATCACGGTCGAAGGCGAGGACGTGCGTCAGGTCGATCCGATCCTGCTGCGGCGGCGGATCGGCTATGTGTTCCAGAGCGGCGGGCTGTTTCCGCATCTGACCGTCGCGGACAATATCGGCATTACGCCGAAGCTGACGGGCACGCCGCCCGCCGGGATTTCCGCGCGGGTAGATGAGCTGCTCGACCTTGTCAGGCTCGACCGGGCGCAATACCGCGACCGCCTGCCGCACGAACTTTCCGGGGGTCAGCGCCAGCGCGTCGGCGTGGCGCGGGCGCTCGCCGCAAAACCGCGCATCGTGCTGATGGACGAGCCGTTCGGCGCGCTCGATCCCTTAACCCGCGACGCGCTCGGCGACGATTTTCGCGAGCTGCATCGCACGCTCGGCTTGACCACGGTCATGATCACCCATGACATGACCGAAGCCATCCTGCTCGCCGACCGGATCGCGGTGATGGGAGGCGGCCGGCTGCTGGCGCAGGGCACGCCGTCAGAGCTTTCGGAAAGCTGTGACGCGTACGTCGGCGAACTGCTGCGCACGCCGCGCCGGCAGGCCGAACGGCTCGGCGCCCTGCTGCCGCGGGAGGGTGCGGCATGAGCCTCTTCGCCGATCCGCGCTGGGGCGAGGCGCTGGGCCACCTGCCCGATTATCTCGGCAATCACGTCCGTGTCAGCGTCACCGCGCTGGCGCTGGGACTTCTGGTCAGCCTGCCCCTCGCGATTGCGGTACGCAATCGTCGAGTAGCGCGCGGCGCGCTGCTCGGGCTCGCCAGCATCGTGCAGACGGTGCCGGGACTGGCGCTGCTGGCGCTGTTCTATCCGCTGCTGCTGGCGCTCGCGGCGCTCTCGCTGTCATGGTTCGGCTTTGGCTTCTCCGCGTTCGGATTCCTGCCCGCGGTGCTGGCGCTGGCGCTCTATTCGATGCTGCCGGTGCTGCGCAACACCATCACCGGCCTGCAGGGCGTCGATGCCGCCATCCTGGAAGCGGCGCAGGGCGTCGGCATGACGCCGCAGCAATCGCTGTTCACGGTCGAACTGCCGCTGGCGCTTCCGGTGATGATGGCGGGCATCCGCACTGCGGCGGTCTGGGTGATCGGTACCGCGACGCTGTCGACGCCGATCGGCCAGACCAGCCTCGGCAATTACATCTTTGCAGGGCTGCAGACCCAGAACTGGGTGTTCGTGCTGTTCGGTTGCCTCGCCGCCGCGGTGCTGGCGCTACTGGTCGATCAACTGCTGGCGCTGATCGAAAGCGGATTGCGCTACCGCAGCCGCCTGCGCGCGGCGCTCGGCGGTACCGGCATCGCGGCGCTGGTCGCGGCCACGCTGGTGCCCACCATGATGCGCTCGCAGACGAACTACGTCGTCGGCGCAAAAACCTTCACCGAACAATATGTGCTGTCGGCATTGATGGTGCAGCGGCTGAAGGCAGCCTCGCTTCCTGCGACGACGCGCGAAGGCCTTGGCTCCAACGTGATCTTCGGGGCGCTGGCGGCCAACGATATCGACGTCTATGTCGACTATTCCGGCACGCTGTGGGCCAACCAGTTCCAGCGCACCGACATGCGGCCGCGCCAGGAGCTGCTGGCCGAACTGAAAACCATACTGGCGAAGCAGAACATCACGCTACTGGGCGAACTCGGCTTCGAGAACGCCTATGCGCTGGTGATGCCGCGCAAGCGCGCCGAGCAGCTCGGCATCCGCACCATCGCCGACCTCGCCACGCGCGCGGCGAACATGTCGATCGCCGGCGACTATGAATTCTTCTCGCGCCCCGAATGGACCGCGCTGCGCAAGGCCTACGGCCTGTCGTTCCGCGCCCAGCGGCAGATGCAGCCGGACTTCATGTATGCGGCGGTCGCCTCCGGCGAAGTCGACGTCATCGCCGGCTACACCAGCGACGGGCTGATCGCGAAATACGACCTGGTGACGCTGGGCGACACCAGGCGCGCGATCCCGCCCTACGACGCGATCGTGCTGCTGGCGCCGAAGCGCGCCAATGACGATGGCTTGCGCAAGGCGCTGGCGCCGCTGCTCGGAAAGATCGACATCGCCACAATGCGCGAGGCCAATCTGCGCGCGGCCGGCAATGACGCCACGAGCTCGCCGGATGTGGTGGCGCAGTGGCTGTGGGAGACGGTGGGGAAGAAGTAGCTGGCACCGTCATTGCGAGGAGCGAAGCGACGAAGCAATCCATGCCTCCGCTTGCGGCGCGATGGATTGCTTCGCTTCGCTCGCAATGACGGGGATAGGCCGCAGGCAAAGGACGTGGATGGCCGGGTCAAGCCCGGCCATGACGGCAAGAGTTACAATCCCTTGATCATCCCGGCGTCGATCAGCAGGCGGTTGAACCGGCGTGCTTCCGCGCCCTTCCTGCAGGCGTAGAAGGTGCCCTTGCAGCGGAGCATGATGCTCTTCTGCTCGGCAAACGACGGATCGAGCGGGAGGCCGGCGGCTTCCTGGAGCACGAGCGGGATGTAGGCTGCGTCGAGGGTTTCGAGCGCGGACGACAGGTTGTAGGGTGAGTAGTTGATGCCGTCGATCGCATAATAGGTCGAGAAATAGCGCGGGTCGGCGGCCATCAGGCGTTTCGCCAGCAGTCCCCGATCGATCCCGGGCTCCAGCAGCTTTTGCGAAATCGCCGGCTGGTGATCGCCGAAACGCAGCACCAGGAAAGACTCGTCCGGATAGTCGCGCTTCAGCCGCTCGGTGAATTCGCGATAGTCGTTGGCCGTCATGGCCTGGCGGCGGATGTACTCGTCGACCTCGTCGGTGTTACCGGGCGGCTTCCAGCCCGCAGGCGTCAGGTCGGGCCGGTAGACGCTCCACCAGGGAAAATGATTGGCGGTGAGGTAGACGAACATGAAGACCGGCGACCGCTGCGGCTGCTCACGCGCGAACACCTTCAGCGCCTGATCGTAATAGAATGTGTCGGGCTGCATGTCCTCGTTCACGCCCATCCCGGCCATGTCAATGAACTCTCCGACGCCGGTGCCCTTCTGGAACGCGCGCGCGCTGAGGAAGTCGCCATAGGTCGGATAGAGCGAGACGGTCTTGTAGCCGCAGCGCTGCAGGGCCCGCGGCAGTCCGCGCGTCACGCGGCCGGCGGCGATCCGCGTGACGTAGAATTTCAGATCGCCGAACGAGCGCGCCGAGAGGCCGGTCAGCACGTTGAATTCGGTGTACCAGGTCGGCCCGCCGGTCGACTCCGCGATCATGGTGCGCTGCTTGCCGTCGCTCGACTTGAAATAATCGGCGTATCCGGCCGGCACCTTGATGCCAGGCGCCGAGGTGACGTCGAAGCTCGACTCATCGAGCAGCATGATGATGTGGGGCCGCTTGGCCGTGGCGTCGCAGGCCTCGGCCGGAGGCAGCGTCGTTCGGCCAGCGGCGCGCGCTTCTCGGGTCAGAAGCGGACGGTCCGCCGGCGGATCGGCCTCGATCCATCCGGTCGAAGCCAGCCGGGATACCGCCACCACGCCCGAGCGCGCCAGATTGGAAATATGATTGACGCCCTGGAACGGCTCCCATGCCTGCTCGGGCGATGCGACCGCCATCGCCGCGATCAGCGCGGCCGTCGCGGCCACGCCCGTCAGCGCAAAGCGGCGGCGCACGCGGAACGGATCGAAACGCCAGATCAGCCACAACAGCGGAGCCGCAACGAGGCCTGCCGCGATCAACTGCATCTGCAGGCGCGGGAACACCGAGAGCAGAAACGAGAACGTATCGCGGTCGATGATCAGGAAGTCGAGGAATGTCAGCGTTAACTGCAGGATGCCGAACTTGAAGTGCGACAGCGCGATCAGGATCGCGATGAAAGCCAGCGCCAGCGCTGCGCAGATGGCGGGCCGCTGCAGCACGACCAGCAGGAAGCAGTTCACGAACACCCACGCCAGCACGGACAGCGTAATCGCAAACGGCCCGTATTCGGTGGTCAAGAGAACCGCCAGCGCGGCCAGATGCACGGCAACGATCAGGCCGGCGAGCGCAAAAAACCTGATACCGCGCGATTCCGCACGGAGGCTTTCGCTCATTTCGGGTCCCGCAACGGCCGTCATGCCCTAGAGCCCCTTGATGAAACCTGCCTCGATCAACAACCGGTTGAACCTGCGCGCCTCGGCGCCGTCCTTGCAGGCGTAGAATACACCCTTGCAGCGGAGCATGATGTTCTTTTGCTCCTCGAACGACGGATCAAGCGGAATACCGGCGGCTTCCTGGATCACCAGCGGCAGATAGGGCGCGTCGATCGTGTCCATCACGGCGGAACTCTTCACCGGCTCGAAATTGATGGCGTCGATCGCGTAATAGGTGGTGAAGTAGCGCGGGTCGTAGGTGTCGAACTTGCGGGCGACCCTGGCTTCATCCAGACCGGGATCCAGGAGGTTCGACGAGAACTCCGGCTGATGGTCGCCGTAACGGACGATCAGGAACGGCTGCGCCGGGAACTTCTTCTTCAGGCTGGCGATGAAGCCCGCATAGTCGCCGGCGCTCATGGTCTGGCGGCGCAGATATTCGTCGACCACCGGCGCGTTGCCGGGCTTGCGCCAGGACGGCAGCAGGTCGGGGCGGAACCTGGTTTCCCAGGGGAAATGGTTGGCGGCGAGATAGACGAAGGTGAACAGCGGCGTATTGGCCGGCTGCTCCGCGATCAGCTTGACGGCCTTGTCGTAGAAGAAGCTGTCCGGCTCGATGCCCTTGGCGCCGAGATCGCGCGCATCGTAGAAGTGCTGGATGCCCGTGGAGGTCTGGAAACCCCGCGCGCCCATGAAGGCGCCGTAGGCCGGATAGAGCGAGAGGGTGCTGTAACCGCAACGGCGCAGCGCCAGCGGCAGTCCGCGCTCGACCCGCCCCGACGCGATGCGGGTGACGAAATAGGAGAACCGGCCGAACGATCGCGACGACAGGCCGGCCAGCACGTTGTACTCGGCCATCCAGCTTGCGCCGCCGCTGCTTTCGGCCATGAACTTGCGCTCGCGGCCGTCAAAGGACTTGAAGTGGCTGCCATAGTCAGGCGGCACCCTGACGCCACTGGCCTGACGGATATCGAAGCTCGACTCGTCATGGATCATGATGATGTGCGGCCGGCGGCCGGCGACATGACAGGAATCGACCAGCGGCATCTTGAGCCGCTCGGCGGTCACGGCCTCCGATTCCATGAAGCCATAATGGGCGAAGTCGGAAACCGCCGTCACGCCCGAGCGGGCGAATTTGGAGAAATAGCCGTCGTCGTAATAGCCGCGCCAGGCTTCATCCGGCCAGGTGATGGAATAACCGGCAAGCGCCGCAAGGCAGGCGAGCTTGCCGGCCAGCGCCGGCAAGCGGCGGATGCGGAACGGATCGAGCCACCACAGCGCGTACATCAGCGGCAGGATGACGAGCGCGGCGCCGACCACGCTCCAGCGCAGATTGGGAAAGATCGTGAACAGGTAGGCCGCGGTGTCGCGGTCGATCACCATCAGGTCGACGAAGTTCGCGGTCATCTGCACGACGTCGTGCTTGAGCCGCGACAACAGGACCAGCACCACGACCAGCGTCAGCGACAGCGCGCCCGACAGCGCCGGGCGCCGCAGCAGCGTGATGAAGAAAAAGTTCAGGATGCCCCATGCCAGCGCGAAGCCCATCCGGCCGCCGAAATCGGTTTCGGTCTGCAGCAGGATCGCCAGCGCTGCCATGTGCGGTGCAGCGACAGCCGAAAGCCGCCAGAAGCCGATGGCGGCAAGGCCGGCGACGAGGGTGGCGGCGGAGGGCCCTGGATTTGGCGCGGGCGCCATCGGTGGAAACGCAACATGACCCGGCGCAATGCAAAGTCTTGGCTGGTGACGACCAGGAGACGCACGACCAGCCGGAACCTGTGTCGTGTCATAAAAACGTAGTGGAATCGTCATGAACGCGCAATGAATTTGCCGCCGGCGAACGCCGCAGGGTAAATTTGACGCTGATATTCCTGGGCGCGAAGTACGAAGCCGGAATCTCGAGATCCTGGGCAGCGGACTCTCCGGAAATGCCGGCCGTGTTCAGGTTCTTGTTCAGGTCCTTTTGGCGATGCCCTCGATGAAAAGATCGAGGATCGCTTCGGCGGCCTGTTCGGCCTCGGCGGCGTCCACCCCCCAGCGCGGAAAATGGCCGTCAATGTTCATCCGGGCAAAGCCATAGACCAGCGCCCGGCCGGCGATCTGGACCTGTTTGAGGTCCACGGTGCGGAGCTGGCCTGCCGCAAGGGCTTCCGCCAGCGTGCGTTCACTCAGCTCGATCAGCTCGGCGTTGTCGCTGCTGATGCCAGCCGCCTTGTCGTGATCGAACAAGCGGCGGCTGGAGATGATTTCGAAATGGGTCGGGTTGCGCATCGCCCAGCGCAGGTAGGCGAGCCCGAGGCAGCGAAAGCGGCCGAGCGGATCGCCGGGCGCGGCGGCAAGCGCCGCCTCGATCTCGGCGCGGAACCGCCGCTGCGCTTCCTCCGACACCGCCTGCATCAGGGCGTCGCGGCTCGGAAAATGCCGAAACGGCGCCCCGGGCGACACCCCGGCACGGCGGGCCGCCTCGCGGACGCTGACCGTCTCCGCCCCGCCCTCGCCGACCAGTTGCAGCGCGGCGTCGATCAGGACGCGCCGGAGATCGCCGTGATGATACGGTTTTGGCGCGGGCGCTCGCGAAACGCGGCGGCGCGGTTTGGCGGCGGAGGATTTGGCGGCAGCACGCATGCCCTCTCCTACCATCACCGCCTTGTGAATGTAAGCACCGATTACACGGATTGACCTGACCCGCACAGCACATGTAACTGGTGATTACATTACCATCCGCGTCATTGCGAGTCGAAGCGACTTGTCCGCCGTAGCTTGCAGAGCGAAGGCGGAAACAATCCATCTCACCGCGAAGAAAGTATGGATTGCTTCGTCGCTTTCGCTCCTCGCAATGACGGCACAATCTGGGGAGCAAAACATGCCGACACGTCAAAACTGGTTCGATGGCTGGCGGCTGTTCGCCCTGCTCTCGCTGACCCTGCTGGCTTTAAGCATCTGGATCGCCGGCATGCGGGGCTTCGAGGTCGACGGCGTGCGCATGGTGATCCGCTTCACCGCACGGACCTCGCTGGTGTTGTTCTGCCTCGCCTTCTCGGCCGCCGCGCTGGCGCTGATGTGGCCCAACGCGTGGACGCGATGGCTGCGCCGCAACCGCCGCTATCTCGGCGTCAGCTTTGCGGCCTCGCACGCTATCCACGCGGTAGCTATTGCCGCCTTCGCCGTGATGGATCCCGCAGGCTACGCGGCGGCGACCTCGATCGCATCCTACATTTTCGGCGGCATCGGCTATGCCGTCATCGTTGCCATGACCGCCACCTCGTTCGACCGCACTGCGGCTGCGATCGGCGCACGCGCCTGGCGCCGGCTGCATCTCGCCGGCGGCTATTATCTGCTGTTTCAGTTCATGGTGTCGTTCGGCAAACGGATTCCCGACATGCCGCTCTATGCGCTGTTTCTGATTCCGCTGGTGGCCGTGTTCGCGCTGCGGATGATCGCAATGGCGCCGCGCGCGCAGGCCACGGTGCGGACGGGAGGATCCTAATCGCCCGCAACCAAATGATATTTCCGTCCAAGCCGGCGGTGCACTGACATGACGGCGCGGTCGACGTCGCTGATCAGGCTGTCGCCGAGAATGACGTTGGGGATTTCCCAGTTCCGGCCCTCGCGAATGTTTGGCAAGCCCCGCACGGCAGGGACCGACGCCGTTTCGCACCCCGGCTGGCTACGAAGCGCGGCGTCGGCGATTTGCGTCAGCTCCGCTCTTTTCTTTCCCGTCGTCACTGCTGGCCGAGGCCTTCGAGTTCTTTGGCGCGCGCTTCCGTCATGCTGCGCATGCATTCGCCGGCATCGAGCCGCGCGATGGTGCCCTCGCCCATCCCGTAATAGAGGCAATTGGCGTCGCGGTACTGGATCCACAGCCGCTGCGCCGCGCGCAACTGATCGCGCTGCGCGCTACCTGCATCCTGCACCGCCTTCTGGTAGGCGGCGTTCAATCGCTTGTCCCATTGCGCGGTCCTGGCCTTGAGACATTCCACCATCTGGAACGTGTTGCCGTCGCAGGATTGTTCGGGGTCGCCCTGATCGCCGGCTTGGGCGACCGACACGAGCGCAAGGACGGCCGCCAGGCCGATTGCCGTTCGCACCATCATGCTCATCCCTGCGGCATCAGGCCGAGGCGCTTGGCGATGATCCGGTCGAGGGTGCGCTTGGGCAGCACCGCTGCCATCAACCGCTGCATCGGATCCGGCACGATCGTATAGCGCACCTTGGGGTTCGGCAGCGTCAATGCCTCGAACACCTTCTCGGCAATCGTCTCGGCCGGCAATCCGGTGGCACCAAGGCCCAGCATGAAGGCGCGGATTTTCTCCAGCGCCGGAAGATACGGCGAATTCTTGTAGGCGGAGATGTCGACCTCCTCGGCCTTGCTCCAGATCGGCGTCTTTACCGCGCCCGGCGCAATGATGATGACGTCGATCCCGAACAGCATCAGTTCGCGGCGCAGGCTCTCCGACAGCCCCTCGATCGCATGCTTGGAGGCGGAATAGGCCGAGGTCATCGGATTGCCGTTCCTGCCGGCGACCGAGGAGATCATCACGATCCGGCCCCTAGGTCCCTTCAGGGCCGGATCGGAGCCGAGCAGCGGCCCGAAAGCCTGGGTTGCGATAACAGGTCCGATGAAGTTGACCTCCATCTGGCGGCGGAATTCGTCGGCGGCGAGTTCGAGCACGGGACCTGAGACCGCGATGCCGGCATTGTTGACGAGGCCGGCGAGCGTTTCGCCGTCGAGGGCGCCCCGGACCTCGCGCGCGGCGGCCAGCACGGCGGCCTCATCGGTGACGTCGAAGATCAATGGCGTGAAGCTTGCCCCGAACTCGCCCTTGAGGCGGTCGGCATCGGCCCGCTTGCGCACGCTGCCGAACACGCGGAAACCGCGATCGAGCAGCAATTTCGCGCTAGCCCAGCCGATGCCGGTGGACGCGCCGGTAATGACAACAGATCTCATGGTACCAAGCCCTCAGGGGTTTAATGAATTTCGTCGTGAAGGAATGCTTAAGCGCCGGCTTCTTGAGCTTCCTCCGCGGGGGCGGCCAGCCTTGACGGCGTCTTGTTCGGCAAGTTGCTATTCGAGTTTTCCCGGGAACGGTTTGGAGAGGATAGCAGCCGGACCGGGATACCGGAAGCGGTGGCGCATGCATGATGCCGTTCGACATCGGCGATTTATCGCGTGAAATCGCCGCATACATCCCAATCGCATTGGTAAAGCAATTCGGAACGCGGCGCCTGCAATGCAAGGCGCGCTTCGACGCCGGTGTGTCCACGACGACCGCGGCAAGCGATTACCTGCTTCCCGTGCCGCCGATCTGTATTTCTTCCGGTTTCGGCCTTTAACGCGAGCGTAAGGCTCGGCCCGTCATTGTGCGCGCCAACCCTTCAACAACCAGACAGGCTGCCCACAATGGTGCAACAGCCGGCGCACTCGATCATTGCCGAACTTGAAGATGCCGTCCGAGGCGGTTCATCTGCCCGCCGCGTGGAAACCCTGCGGCAGGTCACCGATCTCTTCCTCAATGACGGGGAACGCCTCAGCGACGACCAGGTCAAGGTCTTCGACGACGTGCTCTGCCTGCTGATCGCGCGCGTCGAAACGCGGGCCAAGGCCGAACTCTCCAAGCGGCTGGCGCCGCTCGACTACGCCCCGTTCGAAGTCATCCAGCATCTGGCCTGGGACGACGAGATCGAGGTCGCCGGCAGCGTGCTTGCCAATTCCAGCCGGCTCGGGACCGACGTGCTGGTCGAGATCGCCAGCAGCAAGGGGCAGGATCACCTGCTCGCCATTTCCGGCCGGGCCGAGCTTCCCGCGGCCGTGACCGACGTTATCGTCGATCGCGGCGAAGGCCAGGTGATCCGAAAACTCGCCAACAACGCCGGCGCCAAGTTTTCCGACCAGGGCTATTCCACTATCGTCGCCCGCGCCGGCGCGGACGACGAACTGGTCGAAATCCTCGGCCTTCGCGCCGATTTCCCGGCCAAGTTCATGGGCGACCTGTTGCGCCGCGCCAAGGATACGGTTCGCACCCGGCTTCTGGCCATCGCGCCGCCGACGGTCCAGGAAGAGATCAAACGGGTCTTGAACGAGATCGCCCGCGAGGCGCCGCCCGCTGGGCGGAGCTTCGGCGTCGCCGAGGAACTCGTGAAGCTGATGAAGGGGCTGAACGAGCTGGACGACGCGGCGGTCTATAATTTCGCCGAAACGAAAAAGTTCGACGAGGTCACGGTTGCGATCGCGCTTCTCAATGAGATGCCAGTCGAAATGATGGCCCGGCTGATGGAAGGCCCCCGCGCCGACCTCCTCCTCATTCCCTGCCGGTCGGCCCGCCTGAACTGGCCGACGGTCGAGTCGATCCTGCGCAACCGGCCGGTAATGCCTTCGGTCAACGAGCAGACGCTGGAGATCGCGGAGCGCGATTACCGGAAACTGTCGATGGAGACGGCCCAGCGCACCGTCCGCTTCTGGCAGCTTCACAACAAGATCGAGAAGGAACCGGTGCGGCCGAATTGAGCCTTGCCTGCGCGCGCCGTGGTCACGGCGCTGCGCTGGGGTCGAGGCGCATCATCCGGGTCTCACGGCGTGTGACCGGTAGCTGCCCCCGCGGCAGGGACCCGAACCGCTCATTCCAGCGCGCGATCCAGCCAGCCATCGCCGCCGCCTTTGACCCATTCAAAACCCAGCCGCCGGGGCAAATCGACACCCTCGGGGCGAAGCATCCGCACCTCGGGGTGTTCGAAACTGTCCGGCATCAGGCAGAACCCGAGGCCGGCCGCCACCATCGCGAGCGCGCGCGCATCGCTGTCGGTTTGTGCGACGACTTGCGGCCGCACCTTCCACGCGTCGAGAATCCGCGATGCCGACTGCAATTGCTCGCAGTGCACGCGCACGATCAGCGGCTGACCCGCCAATATCTCCGGGGAGACCGGCCCGCGGGGAAACGTGCGGGCGGAAACGGCCAGCGCCTGCCGGTCTGCCGCCAGCTCCGATTGCCGATGGCCGCGCGCCGCCGATCCCAAAGCCGTCAGGACGACATCGTAGCGGCCGTTGGCAAGCCGCTGCTGCAGCTTGGCAAGCGGTGCATCCTCGGTTCGCCACGACCGTCCCGGCTCGACCGCCCGCAACCGCGCAATGCATTGCGCCACGAAGGCCGGAGCAATCGTCGGCAGAATTCCAAGCCGCAGCGGCCTGCCTGGCGGCTTGCCGCCGGACGCCGCCTTGAGCCGTTCGGCCTGGCGCAGAATCGACCGCGAGGTCTCCAGCACCTCCTCGCCCCGCGGCGTGAGCCGCACGCCGCGCGCATGTCGCTCCAGAAGAGCGAACCCCAGCTCGGCTTCGAGGGCGGCGATCGCGGCCGACAGCGTCGGCTGCGTGACGAAGGCGCGGCGCGCGCCGGCGCTGAAACTGCCCGCTTCGGCGACAGCAACGAAATACCTGATCTGCTTGAAGTCCATCCATAGAGAATATCTATGGCTCGATATCGAAGCAATCGGCATTGCCTAGACCTCTCGCCGGTCCGAGCATTGACGCCGGTCCAACAGCCGGGAGGGAGCCACGATGACCACGCACGATGCGATCCGCGCACTGGTCGAACGGGTCACCTACGCCCCCGGCTATACCAGCGCCGTCGGCACCAGGGTCGAGAGCGCGGAGCCCGGCTATGTCGCGGTGTCTCTCGCCAAGACCGACGATCTCTTGCAGGCGAACGGTTTCTTTCATGGCGGCGTCATTGCCGGGCTGGCGGACCATGCCGGCGGCGGGGCGGTCACCACCGCGATGCCGCCCGGCCGGTTCGCGGTGACGATCAACCTGCAGGTCAGCTTCCTCGCCCCGGCGAAAGGCACCTCGCTGATCGCACGCGCCCGCGCGCTTCAGGTTGGAAGCACGATCGGCGTGGCTCGTGTTGACGTGGCATCGCTGGCCGACGGGGTGGAGACGCCGTGCGCGGTGGCGGTCGTGACGCTTCGCGGCGTCGACTTCCCGGCCCAATAAAAGCCACGCAATGCAAGAGAGTACGGGCACGTTCCGACGATGGAACGCGCATTGCTGCCAGGCGATGCGGGGTCGAGCCCCGGTTCGCTGCTGATCCAGCACATGAGATGTTCGGAGCCGCGGAAACCAATAGCCGGTCCGGCTCTTCAACGACTGCCGATCTCGTTTCGCGAACGAGAATGCAGATTAAGCAACCGCGCTTTGACTCGGTAAACGCTGGCTTTTCTGTCGCTAATGTAATTGTTGAATTGCTTCGCACCAAGAATGTGCATGAAGCGTCAGCTCTTCGTTTTGGCCCGGGCGGCGCACTCGGCGCGGCGCGTTGAAGAATATAGTTGAGCCATCAATTCTTCGAAGAAACGGCGAGACCGCGTTCGCGATCTCGCCGGATAATGCCGATCAAGGCTTAAGATTTGGTGTTGCAGCGCGAGGTAGCTTTGTAGGGTACAGGGTGGGCAAAGGCGCGTCAGCGCCGTGCCCACCATCTATCCACTGAGTGGTCTGAATGGTGGGCACGCTTGCGCTTTGCCCACTCTACGAACCAGCCTCAGTTCTTGGTCTTGTCCACAAGCGCGCCCTTCTTGATCCACGGCATCATGTCGCGGAGCTTGGCGCCGACTTCCTCGATCGGGTGCTCGGCGAGCTTGGCGCGGGTGGCCTTGAACGAGGTCTGGTTGACCTTGTTCTCCAGCATCCAGTCGCGGGCGAACTTGCCGCCCTGGATGTCGGCGAGCACCTTGCGCATCTCCTTCTTGGTCTCGTCGGTGATGATGCGCGGGCCGGTGACGTATTCGCCGTACTCGGCGGTGTTGGAGATCGAGTAGTTCATGTTGGCGATGCCGCCTTCATAGATCAGGTCGACGATCAGCTTCACCTCGTGCAGGCACTCGAAATAGGCCATCTCGGGGGCGTAGCCGGCTTCCACCAGCGTCTCGTACCCGCCCTTGATCAGCTCGACCAGGCCGCCGCAGAGCACCACCTGCTCGCCGAACAGGTCGGTCTCGCACTCTTCCTTGAAGGTGGTCTCGATGATGCCGGCCCGGCCGCCGCCGATGGCCGAGGCATAGCTCAGGCCGAGGTCATGGGCGTTGCCGGAGACGTCCTTGGCGATGGCGATCAGGCAGGGCACGCCGCCGCCGCGCTGGTATTCCGAGCGGACGGTGTGGCCGGGGCCCTTCGGGGCGATCATCAGCACGTCGAGGTCGACGCGCGGGTCCAGCAGGTTGAAATGGACGTTGAGGCCGTGCGCGAAAACGAGGGCTGCGCCCTTCTTCATGTTGTCGTGCAGGTGCTCGCGGTAGATGTCGCCCTGCAGTTCGTCCGGGGTGAGCATCATCACGAGGTCGGCCCATTTGGCGGCTTCGGCGACTTCCATCACCTTGAAGCCGGCGGCTTCCGCCTTCTTGGCCGAGGCCGAGCCCTTGCGCAGCGCAATCGCCACTTCCTTGACGCCGGAATCCTTCAGGTTCAGCGCATGGGCGTGGCCCTGGCTGCCGTAGCCAACGATGACGACCTTCTTGCCCTTGATCAGGTTCAGGTCGGCGTCACGATCGTAATAAACACGCATGGTCGTTTCCTTAATCGATGGCCAAATCGGCCGGTTAATCAGGCATTTGGGGGAATAGGACCGCCGGTCGCCCGCGAATTTCCGGCGTTGTCTAGAGCATTTTCCGCTTCAGGGGAAACCCGTTTATGCATGGCGCGGTGCGGCATCATGCGTCCATGAAGACCGGATAGAGCGAGGCCAGCAGCAGCACCGCCATGACGATGTTGAAAGCCCGCACCGCCCGCCGGGAGGTCAGGACCGGCCGCAGCGCGGTGCCGAACAGGGCCCAGGCGGTGCAGGACAGGATGCCCAGGAGCAGGCTCAAGCCGACCTGGATCGCGATGTTCCAGGGATAGGCGGCGATCGCCGCATAGGCGGTGATGGTGCCGATCACCATGACCCAGCCCTTGGCGTTGACCCATTGGAACATGGCCGCGCCCCAGAACGTCATCGGCCCGCGACTGTTGTCCTGATCCGCCGACGGCGGCTCGGACATCGCGATATGGGCGGCGAGATAGACCAGATAGGCCACGCCAGCATATTTCAGGATGGTCTGCAGCACCGGATAGGCGATGAAGATGGTGCCGAGACCGAGTCCAACCGCGCCGATCATGAAGGCGAAGCCGACGGTGATCCCCATGATGTGGGGGATGGTGGGACGGAAGCCGTAGGTCAGGCCCGACGACAGCAGCATGATGTTGTTCGGTCCCGGCGTAAAGAACATCACGGTGGCGAACATGACGAAGGCGATCAGGAGCGAATGCGACATGGGGGCCTCACGCGATCTTTGGCAGAACTTGTTTTTCTAAGGCCTCGGGCCGCTTCGACAGCAGCATGACGGCAATGCCGCCCACCACCGTGACCATCCCGGCGAGCCGCAGCGGCCCGAAGGTTTCGCCGAACACCAAGCTCGACGCAGCCGAGCCGACGAACGGCACCAGCAGCGCGAACGGCACCACCTGCGCCGCCGGGTAGTCCCGCAGCAGCCTCCCCCACAGCCAGTAGGCGATGCTGGTGGAAACGCCGCCGAGACCGATCATGCACATCAGGCCGGTCAGCGACATATGGGTCAGTGCATGCCAGGTCGGCTGCGGGCCGTTGCTGACCAAAGTCAGTGCAAGCAACGGGACCGCCGCGACCAGACACAGCCACGCGAACAGGTCGAACATCGGCACATCAGGCGCGCGCCGGAGCAGAAGATTGCCGGCCGCGAAGCTGAGCGGCGAGATCATCAATATGGCGAAGGCGCTGATGCTGAAATCGTAACCGACGGTGCCGCAGATCATCAGCAGGCCGACCGTGGCAACGCCGATGCCCACCGTCTGCCACGCGCTCGGCCGCTCGCGGAACAGCAGCGCGGCAAAGCCGATGGTGAACAGCGCCTGGCTCTGCACGATCACGCTGGAAAGGCCGACGGGAACGCCATGGGCGATGGCAAAGGCCTGGGCGAGGAACTGGCCGAGGAACAGCGTGAAGCTGATCGAGGCCAGCACGCTCCATGAAACTTTCGGCCGCGCCACGAACAGGCAGGGCAAGGCGGCGATCGAAAAGCGCAGCGTCGTCATCAGTTCCGGCGAAAACTCGTTGAGCGCGATCCGGCTCGCGACAAAGGCAAGCCCCCAGATCACCGCTACCAGGACGGCGATGCAGACATCGGCCGGTTTCATTTTTTTCTAGCTCTGTTGGTCCGGCTTTGGTTTGCGCAGGAGGTAGGTGCCGTGGAGGGGCGCGTGATAGTCGACCGATTGCAGCGTGA
Source organism: Bradyrhizobium sp. AUGA SZCCT0283 (assembly GCF_018130385.1). GTDB lineage: Bacteria > Pseudomonadota > Alphaproteobacteria > Rhizobiales > Xanthobacteraceae > Bradyrhizobium. The sequence continues at coordinate 116,315 of NZ_JAFCLU010000002.1, forward strand.
AGCCGACATCGGTCAGCATGCGCTCGATCACCCAGCCGAAGGTCGAGTATTCGTCGCGCATATGGGTGACCACGCCTTCGCGCTGGAAATCGTGGTTCTTGATGGTGAACTCAGCCCACTGCTCGACATCGCGCTCGGTGCCGTCGGGCGTGCTGACGAACACGATGTCGCGCAGGTAGAAATTGGCGCCGGGCTTCAGCGCCGCATAGATTCTTGCCAGCGCCACCGCCTTCCAGAAATCCGGCAAATGATGCAGCGTGAACTCGCTGACGATCAGGTCGTAGGAATTCGGCTGGTAGGCGAAGCTGAGCATGCCCGCCGGCTGGGTGCGGATCGCCACCTTGCGGTCGCGGGCCTGGATGTTGGCGAGCGCCAGCATCGCCGGCGAAATATCGATCGCGTCGACTTCGGCGCCCATCAGCGCGGCTTCGCAGGCCAGCACGCCGTTGCCGCAGCCGATATCGGCCACCCGCCAGCCCTTCTGCACGGCGAGCATGGTCAGCGCCGCGCGGGCGCGGAGATCGCTGTCGTCATGCCGGTCATAGATCGAGGCGACCGCGGAATCGAGCCCGAGCTGCCGCCTTTGATTGTAATACCAGTCCCGCGCCAGCATGGTTCACATCCCCTCAGGCCCGCGCCCGATCGCGGCAACGCCGGTGCGCGACACTTCGACAAGGCCGAGCGGGCGCATCAGGTCGATAAACTGATTGATCTTGGAAGAATTGCCTGTGATCTCGAACACAAAACTCTCTGTCGTGGCGTCGATCACGCGGGCGCGGAACGCATCCGCCAGCCGCAGCGCCTCGACCCGGTTGTCGCCGCCGCCGCGCACTTTCACCATGGCGAGTTCCCGCTCGATGGAGCGGCCGGTGATGGTCATGTCGACGACGCGATAGACCGGCACCATGCGATCGAGCTGGTGCTTGATCTGCTCGATCACCATCGGCGTACCCGTCGTGACGATGGTGATGCGCGAGAGATGTTTCTGGCTCTCGGTTTCAGAGACCGTGAGGCTCTCGATGTTGTAGCCGCGGCCGGAAAACAGCCCGATCACGCGCGCGAGCACGCCCGGCTCGTTCTGCACCAGGACCGAGAGCGTGTGCGTCTCGTTGGGATCGTGGCGCTCTTCCAGGAAGTAGGCGGATGCGGGCTGGTTCATTGTCGTCCCCTTACATGTCTTCTCGTCACGCCATCGCCCGTTGGGCGGTCGCGGTGACGTCTGTCCCGACCCATCGGCGGAACAGATCAAAATCGATATTGCCCCCGCTCAGGATCAGGCCGACGCGCTTGCCGGCCAGCTTGTTCTTTTCCTGCAGCGCGGCTGCGAGCGCCGCGGCGCCTGCGCCTTCGGCAAGATTGTGCGTATCGGTCCAGTACGCGCGGACAGCGGCAGCGACTTCGTCGTCCGTGACCTGCACGATACGCGAGGCGCCGTTGCGGATGACCGCAAGCGCTTCAGCCACGGGAACGCGAGTGGCCATGCCGTCGGCCAGCGTATTGCTGGTTTCGGTGGTTACGACCGTGCCGGCCGCAAACGACAGCGCGTAGGACGGCGCTTCGGTCGACTGCACGCCGACGATTTCGGTGCTGCGGCCGAGCAGATCGCGCGCCATAATGCAGCCGCTGATCCCCGAGCCCTGCCCGATCGGCACATAGAGCACGTCGAGATCAGGGGCCGCGCGCAGCAATTCGAGCGCATAGGTCGCAACGCCGAGCACCAGGTCGGGATGAAACGACGGCACCATGTGGAGACCGGCGAACTGGGCCCGGCGCTGGGCTTCTTCGGCTGCCGCCTGAAAGTCCTCGCCATGCTCGACCAGCTCGGCGCCGAACGCGCGCATGGCGCGGTTCTTCTCCACTGAATTGCCGCGCGGCACATAAATCACGGCCGGAACGCCGTGACGTCCGGCCGCGAAGGCAAGACTCTGCCCGTGATTGCCGCGCGTGGCGGAAATGATTCCGGGCGTGTTCGGCCGCTCGCGCTTCAGCCGGTCGAGATAGACCAGCCCGCCGCGCACCTTGAAGGCGCCGGTCGGCGTGTGGTTCTCGTGCTTGACCACGACGTGCGTCCCCAGCCGCTGGCCAAGCAGCGGCCAGGAATGCGCCGGCGTCGGCGGCACGGCTTGCCCCACAATCTCATGCGCGCGTTCGAGCTCGGCAAGATCAAACACTTCTCGATCCTCTCGCATGCTCGTCATCCCCGCGAAAGCGGGGATCCAGTATTCCAGAGACGCCCGAGCACGACCGAGAAACCGCGGCGTACTGGATCGCCCGGTCAAGCCGGGCGATGACAGCGGAATATGTGTCTGGCGTCCTCACACCAGCGCCTTGCCGCCGGCAAACGCCGCGGCGGTGGCTTCGTCGGTGGCTTCCACCGGCAGCAGCATTTCGTTATGCGCCTTGCCGGACGGAATCATCGGGAAGCAGTTTTCCAGCGCGGCGACGCGGCAATCGAACAGCACCGGGCGTTTGACGCTGATCATTTCCTTGAGCGCGCCATCGAGATCGCCCGGCTTGACCGCCTGCAGGCCGACGCAGCCGAACGCGTCCGCGAGCTTGACGAAATCCGGCAGCGCCTCGGAGTAAGAATGCGACAGCCGGTTGCCGTGCAGCAGCTGCTGCCACTGCCGCACCATGCCCATATACTGGTTGTTCAGGATGAAGATCTTGATCGGCAATTCAAACTGAACCGCCGTCGACATCTCCTGCATCGTCATCTGCACCGAGGCGTCGCCCGCGATATCGATCACGAGGCTGTCGCGATGCGCGACCTGCACGCCGAGCGCGGCCGGCAGGCCGTAGCCCATGGTGCCGAGACCGCCCGACGTCATCCAGCGGTGCGGCTCTTCGAACCCGAAGAACTGTGCCGCCCACATCTGGTGCTGTCCGACCTCGGTCGTGATGTAGGTGTCGTGGCCACGCGTCGCCTCGAACAGCTTCTGGATGGCGTATTGCGGCAGGATGACGTCGTTGTTCTTCTTGTAGGCGAGCGAATTGCGCGCGCGCCAGGTGGCAATTTCCTGCCACCAGCTCTTGATGTCGGGCCTTTTCGCTTCCGCCTTGAACACCTGCAGCAGGTCGCCGAGCACATTGCCGGCATCGCCGATGATCGGCACATCGACGCGGATGTTCTTGTTGATCGAGGACGGATCGATATCGATGTGGATCTTCTTCGAGCCCGGCGAGAACGCGTCAGTGCGGCCGGTGATGCGGTCGTCGAAGCGCGCGCCGACGCACAGCATGACGTCGCAATCATGCATCGTCATGTTGGCCTCGTAGGTTCCGTGCATGCCCAGCATGCCCAGCCAGTTCTTGCCGGTCGCGGGATAGGCGCCGAGGCCCATCAGCGTCGAGGTGATCGGGAATCCGGTGACCTCGACCAGCTCGCGCAAGAGCTTCGACGCCTCGGGTCCTGAATTGATGACGCCGCCGCCGGAATAGATCACCGGCCGCTTGGCGGAAGCCAATAGCGCCACCGCTTTGCGAATCTGCGCGGCATCGCCCTTCACCCGCGGCGTGTAGGAGACATGCACGTCGTCCCTGCGCGGCGGATGATAGGTGCCGACCGCGAACTGCACGTCCTTCGGCACGTCGACCACGACCGGACCGGGGCGGCCGGTCGTCGCGACATAGAACGCCTCGTGCAGCACCTTGGCGAGATCGTTGACGTCGCGCACCAGCCAGTTGTGCTTGGTGCAGGGACGGGTGATGCCGACGGTATCGCATTCCTGGAACGCATCATTGCCGATCAAATGAGTAGGAACTTGCCCGGTGATGCAGACCAAGGGAATCGAATCCATCAGCGCATCCGTCAGCGGCGTCACCATGTTGGTGGCGCCGGGACCCGACGTCACCAGCACCACGCCGGGCTTGCCGGTCGAGCGCGCATAGCCCTCGGCCGCATGGCCGGCACCCTGCTCGTGCCGCACCAGGATGTGTTCGACCTCGCTCTGCTGGAAAATCTCGTCATAGATCGGAAGCACCGCGCCGCCGGGATAGCCGAACAGGTGCTGGACGCCATGATCGATGAGCGTGCGCACGATCATCGCGGCGCCGGTCATCTGGTTCGGATCGTGGCTCTTGTCGGTCATGGCTTGCTCCGGATGCGCTGTTGCCAGCGGCTTTCTTCGGTTTCGAGTTTTAGGAAATAAAAAAGGGCCCCAGAGGCCCCATGCACACCGCCCGAATTTGGATGGCCTCAGCCACCCCCGGCGGTGCGCTTGGGTACGACTACGATAAGGAGTTTGGTAATAATGTTGCGCATTCGATGTCTCAGGCTTCCCAAAGGTTGCGCGGTTATACCGCCCGGTCCCCGGAAGTCAAGGGAAGGACGCCTTTAACGCGATTTTTGCAGCTTAGCGGCGTTCCGGCCGTTCGGCGAGTGGGAATTTTGTGCGTACAGCCATGCCGGGCTACGCGATCTGTGCTTGCACCCACCCCCTCGCCGCTTCCGGCTTCACCCACTCGAACTCCGGCAGCTGATGCCGGAACCAGGTGAATTGCCGCTTGGCGTAATGGCGGGTGTCGGCGCGGCCGATTTCGGCGGCCTGTTCGCGCGTGATCTCGCCGCCGAGGTAGCGGATCAGCGCCGGCACGCCATGGGCCTTCATCGCCGGCAGCAGGGGATCGAGCTTTCGCGCGGCGAGTGCGGCGACTTCCTCCAGCGCGCCGGCGTCCAGCATCGCGCCGAACCGCGCATCGATCCGTGCGTAAAGCTGATCGCGTTCGGGCGCGAGGAACAAGGCGGTGAATTCGCTCCGAGGCAGCAGCGGCGGCAGGCCTTCCTGGTGCCAGTCGGGCAGCGTACGGCCGGTGGCTTCGACGACCTCCAGCGCGCGGGCAATTCGCGTGCGGTCGCGCGGCTGCAGGCGTTCGGCCGAGACGGGATCGCGCCGCGCCAGCTCAGCATGCAGCGCTTCGACGCCGTCGCGTTCCAGCCGCGCGCGAACGGCATCGCGGATCTCGGCCGGGATCGGCGGCACCGCGGAGAGACCGCGCGTCAACGCCTTGAAGTACAGGCCGGACCCGCCGATGAAGATCGGCAGGCGTCGTTCCGCGCGCACCTCCGACAACACTTTTCCGGCATCCATCACCCAGGCGCCGGCCGAGAAATTGACGGACGCATCGACATGACCATAGAGCCGGTGCGGCACGCGCGCCTCCTCCTCCACCGTCGGCCGCGCCGTGATGATGCGGAGATCGCGATAGACCTGCATGGAATCGGTGTTGATGACGACGCCGCCGGTCTTTTGTGCAAGCTCAAGCGCCAGGGCCGACTTGCCGCTGGCGGTCGGCCCTGCGATAAGCACGGCCTTGCTCAAACCAAACGAATTCGCCTGCATGTCCCTCGTCGCCACCCTGATCTGCAACCCGGCCAATCCCGCGCTCGACACCACCATCGTCGACGGCGCGCTGGCCGTTCTCCCCTCGCCGGGAACGGCGCAATGGCTGTTCGACGAGGTCGCAGTCGACATTCCCTTCGACTACCAGGTCAAGAGCCCGGACGACATCAAGGCGATCGAAACCCGCCTGCAAAAAGCGCGCGGCGACCTGCCGATCGACATTGTCGTGCAGCCTGTCGCGGCACGGCGCAAGAAGCTTTTTCTGGCGGACATGGATTCCACTATGATCGGCCAGGAATGCATCGACGAGTTGGCCGATTTCGCCGGACTGAAGGCGCATGTCGCCGGAATCACCGAACGGGCCATGCGCGGCGAAATCGAATTCGAGCCGGCGCTGCGCGAGCGCGTGGCGCTGCTGAAGGATCTGCCGGTCACCGTGGTCGACGAGGTGCTGGCAAAACGCATTACGCCGACGCCGGGAGGCCGCGAACTGGTTTCCACCATGCGCGCGAACGGCGCCTGGACCTGCCTGATCTCGGGCGGCTTCACGCTATTCACCCATGCGGTCGCCGCCAAAATCGGCTTCCAGGAAAACCGCGCCAACGAGCTCAGGGTTCGCGACGGCAAGTTCACCGGCGAGGTGGCCGAGCCGATCCTCGGCCGCGCCGCCAAGCTGGCAACGCTGATCGAGCTTCGCGAATCCTTCGACCTCGACGAAGTCGACACGCTGGTAACCGGCGACGGTGCCAACGATCTCGGCATGATCGAGGCGGCCGGGCTCGGCGTCGCCTATCACGCCAAGCCCGCGGTCGCCGCCGCCGCCGCCGCGCGGATCGACTACGGCGACCTCACCGCGTTGTTGTATGCGCAGGGCTATCGGCGCGAGGAGTTTGTGGGGGGATAAGAGTTCCGGAGTCGTCCCTGCGAACGCAGGGACGACATCGTCGTTCGGTGCAGCCAGCCTCCGGCCATGACGGGATCGCCCTACTGCACGCTCAGCGCCACGAAGCGCAATTCGCCCTCGCCGTTCGAGACCAGCAGCAGCACCGACTTCTTGCCGTCCTTCTTGAGCTGATCGACGCGCTTCTTGATGTCGGCCGCGCTGGAGACGGCTTCCTGCGCCACCTCGACGATGACGTCGCCGGCGGAGAGCCGCTTTTCAGCGGCGTCGGAGTTGCCATCGACACCGGTGACGATCACGCCCTTGACGCTGTCCTTGATCTTGTACTTCGTGCGCAGGTCCTTGCTCAGCGCAGCGAGATCGAGGCCGAGCGCCTTTTGCGTCACCGGCTTCTCGGCGGGGTCTTCCTTGGTCTTGGCGGCGGCCTGCTGCACCTTTTCGGTATCCTCGAGGCGGCCGAGCGTGACCTTGCGAGTTTCCTCTTTGCCCTTGCGGATGATCACCACGTCGACTTCCTTGCCGACCGCGGTGTCGGCGACGACGCGCGAGAGATCCTTCGGGTCCTTGACGTCCTTGCCGTCGAACTTGACGACGACGTCGCCGGGTTCGATGCCGGCGGGCTTGGCCGGCCCCTTGTCGTCGATGCCGGCAACCAGCGCGCCGCGCGCAGGCTTGATGTTGAGGCTTTCAGCGATCTCGTCGGTGACCTGCTGGATCCGCACGCCGAGCCAGCCGCGGCGCAGTTCGCCGAACTGCCGGAGCTGATCGACCACGCCCGCCACCGTCTTCGACGGCACCGCGAAGCCAAGGCCGATCGAACCGCCGGTCGGCGAGATGATCAGCGTGTTGACGCCGACCACCTCGCCTTCGAGGTTGAACAGCGGTCCACCGGAATTGCCGCGGTTGATGGAGGCGTCGGTCTGGATGTAGTTGTCGTACGGTCCCTGGCTAATGTCGCGATTGCGCGCCGATACAATACCGGCCGTGACCGAGCCGCCGAGGCTGAACGGGTTGCCGATCGCGATCACCCATTCGCCGAGCCGCAGCTTGTCGGAATCGCCGAACTTCACCGCGACCAGCGGCTTCACCGGCTTGAACTTCAACACCGCAATGTCGGTCTTCTTGTCGACCCCGACCAGTTCGGCCCTGATCTTGGTGCCGTCATTCATGATCACGTTGATCTCGTCGGCATCCGCGATGACGTGATTGTTGGTGACGACGACGCCCGAGGCATCGATGATGAAGCCCGAGCCGAGCGAATTGGTCTTGCGCGGCGGCTGCATTTCGCCGCTCTTGTCGCCGCCCTTCGAACCGCCACGCCGGTTCTTGAAGAAGTCGTCGAAGAACTCCTCGAACGGCGAGCCCGGCGGCAATTGCGGCATGGCGTCCCTGCCGCCGCTCTTGGCCTCCACGCTCTGCGAGGTCGAGATATTGACGACCGAGTCGATCACCTTCTCGGCGATGTCGGCGATGCCGTCCGGCCCGCGCGCGCTGGCCGGCACCGGGGCCAGCAAGCTGGCGGCACTGAGCGAGATCGCAATCCCCATCAGGCGCAGGCGGCGGCTCAAGGCGGGTCTGGCACCGGTCATGTCGGCTTGTCTCCAAAGGGTCGAATTCGGGTCCACAGTGCGCCCGAACGGGTCCGCGGCGCAAGCATCTGCGCCTGATATTCCGGCGAAAAACCAGCCCCGGGCGGCTCACGATTGCGTTGACGCCACAGCGACTTGCGGCCGTTTATTGCCATCGTTGCGGGGCGTATCGAGGGATGCTAGCCCCGGATGTGCAGTTGCACACCGGGGAATCTCGGGATTCCCCGATGCGCGATCGCGCATCCGGGATTCAAGCTTCGCGTGGCCCGGAATGACGGTGGCTAAAACTACCGCCGCACGAACCAGATCAGGACCAGACCCACGACCGCCGAGACGATGCCGACGATCCGCAGGATATTGTCCGGCGTCGCCAGCGCGCTTTTCATCGCCCGGCGCATCCAGGCCGGGCTGGCGGCGAACATCAGGCCTTCGAGCACAAAGAGGATGCCCACACCGATGAGGAAGTCGGTGAACGCTATGGACCTCATCGGATAACAACCCCCCGCTATTCAAACGCCTTTTGCTTTTTTGCCGGCGAAGCGGGCCCGCTTCGCCGTAACACGTGGATCCCGGCCGGCCGGTTAAGGCTTCGGTGCCGCAGCCGCCGGCGGGTGGCCGGACGGATTGGCAAAGAAGCGGAAGAACTCGGAATCCGGCCGCAACAGGAAGCGGGTGTCGTTGGAGCGGAGCCCGGTCTCATAGGCCGACATCGAACGATAGAAGGCGAAGAATTCCGGATCCCTGCCATAGGCCTCGGCGAACAGGCGGTTGCGTTCGGCGTCGCCGACGCCGCGGGTCTGCTCGGCGGTCGAATTGGCCTCCGCAATGATGACGGTCGCTTCCCGATCGGCCTTGGAGCGGATCTCTTGCGACTTCTGGCCGCCCTGGGCGCGGAATTCCTGGGCCTCGCGCTCACGTTCGGTCTGCATGCGCTTGTAGACCGCCAGGCTGTTCTGTTCCGGCAGATCGGCGCGGCGGATACGCACGTCGACCACCTGAATGCCGTACTGATCGGCCTCCTTGTCGAGATGGTCGCGGATACGCGCCATCAGGTTCTCGCGTTCGTCGCGCACCACATTGATGAAGGTAACCTCGCCCAGCACGCGGCGCAGCGCCGCGTTCAACAGCGTGGTGAGCTGGATGTTGGCGGCCTGGATCGAGCCGATGCTCTGATAGAAGCGCAACGGGTTCTTGATCCGGTAGCGGGCGAAGGCGTCAACGACGAGCCGCTTCTGATCCGAAGCGATGACTTCCTGCGACGGATTTTCCAGATCGAGGATGCGCTTGTCGATGCTGATGACGGTGTCGATGAACGGCGCCTTGAAGTTAAGGCCCGGCTCGGACACGACGTCGACCGGCCGGCCGAGCCGGACCACGAGCGCCTGTTCGGTCTGCGACACCGTGAAGATCGAGCTGTAGCCCACGATCATCACGAAGAACAGCAGGACTAGGGTGACAATACCTGCAACTGGCGACCTCATCGCGTGCCTCCGCCCTGCTGCTGGCCAGCCGCCGGCGCCGGACGGCGCGGCGTCAATTCGCTGAGCGGCAGATACGGCACGATGCTCTGTGCGGAGTTGCCGCCGTCATAGACCAGCTTCTCGGCCCCGCCGAGAATCTTCTCCATCGTCTCGAGATAAATTCGCTGCCGCGTCACGTCGGGCGCCTTCTTGTATTCATCGTAGACCTTCTGGAAGCGCGAGCTTTGGCCCTTGGCCTCGGCGACCGCCTGTTCCTTGTAACCTTCGGCAACCTGCAGGATCTGCGCGGCGCGTCCGCGCGCGTCGGGAACGACGCGGTTGGCATAGGTCTGCGCCTCGTTCTGCAGCCGCTCGAAGTCGGCGCGCGCAGCCTGCACGTCGCGGAACGCGTCGATCACCTGCGTGGGCGGGTCGACCTTCTGCATCTGCACTTGCGTGATCTGAACGCCGGAGCCGTAGTTATCCAGCGTCTTCTGCATCAGTTCCTGGACGGCCTGCTCGGTCGTGTTGCGGGCGCCGGTGAGGATCGGCTGGATCTGCGAACGCCCGATCACCTCGCGCATCGCGCTTTCGGCCACCGCCTTCACGGTTCCTTCGGGATTCTGGATGTTGAACAGGAAATTGCCGACGCCGTTGGGCTTGATCCGCCACAGCACCGTGAAATCGACGTCGACGATGTTTTCGTCGCCCGTCAGCATCAGACTTTCTTCCGGCACGTCCCGCATGGTGCGGCCGCGCCGCGCCGGATCGTCGATCAGCGTCATGCCGATCGAGATGGTGGAGACGCGCAGCGCCTTCGGCAGCAGCACGCTTTCGATCGGATAAGGCAGATGATAGTTCAGGCCGGGGTCAACGGTGCGCACGTGCTTGCCGAAGCGCAGCACGACTCCGAGTTCTTCCGACTGCACCCGGAAGAATCCGGACAATCCCCAGATCGCCAGCGCACCGACCAGCACCAGCGCGATGCCCATGCCGCTGAAATGTCCGCCCGGCAGAAGCTGCTGCAGCTTGTCCTGGCCGCGCCGCAGAAGGTCCTCCAGATCGGGGGGCCTTGGCCCGACCGATTGCGGGCCGCCGCCCCATGGTCCCTTGGGACCCTGGCCCCATGGGCCCCCGCCTTGATTCTTCCACGGCATATAAACTCTCCTCTGCGGGTGGCCCGGGTCCGCCTGTTGGGCAGGATGCCTTAAGCCTCGCATATCCGCCCGGCTTTATAGGGGACCGCTAGGTCCCTTACAACGCAAGCTTCCGGCTCGAAGCAGCTATGCCTGATGCCATAATTGTCAATGCAAACATTGGTTAGCGAGGTTAATGCGGCTTACGCCGACGAAATGTCACATAGGAGAAATCGGCACTGTCGTCCGGACCGGCCGGATTCCGCACGCGCGCCACCTCTTCCCAAGCGGTCAGATCGACGGCCGGAAAACGCGTGTCGCCGTCGGGCCGGGCATGCACCTCGGTAAACTCCAGGCGATCGGCGCTGTCCATCCATTGGGCATAGATTTCCGCGCCGCCGATCACGGCGATCTCAGTGGCGAAACGCCGCAGCGCATCACCGGTGGCGATCGCCTTGGCGTCGGTGAAGGAATGGGTAACCACCACGCCGTTGGCGCGAAAGCCCAAGTCGCGGGTGACGACGATATTGGTCCGTCCGGGAAGCGGCCGGCCGATCGAGACGAAGGTCTTGCGCCCCATGACCACGGGCTTTCCCGTCGTCAGCGCCTTGAAACGTGCCATGTCGGATTTCAGCCGCCACGGAATGGCGCCATTTGCCCCGATCACGCCGTTCTCCGCGACCGCAACGATGAGAACGATTTCCATTACCGCGCCCCTTGCGCCAGCGCCGTCAGTGCCGGACCGCCGACCCGGCAAATCGTCCACTCGTCCATCAGTTCGGCGCCGAGCGATTTGTAGAATTCGATCGACGGCGTGTTCCAGTCGAGCACCGACCACTGCAATCGCGACCAGCCGTTTGCCACGCATTCCTTTGCGAGATGCACCAGGAGCGCCTTGCCCAAACCCTTGCCGCGCAGCGCCGGGCGAACGAACAGGTCTTCCAGATAGATTCCGGAGCGGCCGCTGAAGGTCGAGAAATTGACGAACCAGACCGCGAAGCCGGCAGGCATCCCGTCCCATTCGGCGATCTCGCAGAACAACCGCGAACTGGCGCCGAACAGCGCCGCATCGATGTCGGCCTCCGTCGCCTCCATTTCGTGAAGCAGCTTTTCGTATTCGGCAAGTTCGCGAACAAAGGACAGGACGAGTCCCGCTTCGCCTGGCCGCGCGCGGCGGATCCTGAGGGACATCAGATGCTCACACCGCTCATACAGCAACTTCGGCCTTGATGTGCGGGTGCGGATCGTAGCCTTCGAGCGCAAAGTCCTCGTAACGGAACGCGAAGATATCCTTGACGTCCGGATTGATCTTCATGACCGGCAATTGGCGCGTCGGCCGCGTCAGTTGCAGCCGCGCCTGTTCGAGATGGTTGGAGTAGAGATGCGCGTCGCCGAACGAATGCACGAAATCGCCGGGCTTCAATCCCGTCACCTGCGCCACCATCATGGTCAGCAACGAATAGGACGCGATGTTAAAGGGCACGCCGAGGAACACGTCGGCCGAGCGCTGATAGAGCTGGCAGGACAGCTTGCCGTTGGCGACATAGAACTGAAACAGGCAGTGACAGGGCGGCAGCGCCATCTTGTCGACGTCGGCCGGATTCCACGCGCTGACGATCAGCCGCCGCGAATCCGGATTGCGCTTGATCATGTCGATGACGTTGGAAATCTGGTCGATGCTGCGCCCGTCCGGCGCCGGCCAGGAGCGCCACTGCGATCCGTAGACCGGACCCAGATCGCCATTGGCGTCGGCCCATTCATCCCAGATCGAAACGCCATTGTCCTTGAGATATTTGATGTTGGTGTCGCCGGCGAGAAACCAAAGCAATTCGTGCACGATCGCCTTCAGCGGCAACCGCTTGGTGGTCAGCATCGGAAACCCGGCCGACAGGTTGAACCGCATCTGGTGACCGAAGATCGACAGCGTGCCGGTGCCGGTGCGGTCGTGCTTTTCCGCGCCGTCAGAGAGGATCCGTTCGAGCAGGTCGTGGTACTGGTTCATGGCTGGTGCTTCGGGCCTTTCGGGACGGCGAATTTAGCGGCCGGGACATCCGATCGACACGCCGATTCGGCTTCGCATGCCGATTATACCCCGAAAAATGATCATCCCCTGCGCAAACGACAAGGGGCGGAACCCGCGTCCCGCCCCTCGCCTATCAGCTTGATTATTGGGATTAATTCACCGGCTTGAGCACCGGCGTCCACTTCGCGATTTCACTCTTCACCAGGGTTCCGAGCGCAGCCGGGGTGCGATCGGCGGCAGCCGGGATGACGCTGCCGAGATCGAGCAGGCGCTTGCGCACGCCCTCGTCATCCAGCGCCTTGACGACCGCGGCGTTCAATTTGGCGACGACATCCGCAGGCGTTCCCTTCGGCGCGAAGATCGCGTTCCAGGCCTGGGCCTGAAACGCCGGCAAGCCGGCCTCGGTGGTGGTCGGAACATCGGGCAAGGACGGATTGCGCTGGGGCGTCGCCACGGCATAGGCCTTGATCGTGCCGCCCTTGATCTGCGGCACGGCGTTGACGATCTGGTCGCACATGTAATCGACCTGCCCGCCCACCAGAGCATTCATCGCCGGCCCCGTTCCATTGAAGGGAACGCTGATCGGCTTGACGGCGAGGATCGATTCGAGGAGTTGGCACGAGACATGCGAGACCGAGCCGACGCCGGCATGCGCTGCATTGACCTTTTCGGCGTTGGCTTTCACGTAGGCGATGAATTCCTTGAGGTCCTTTGGCGCCAGATCCTTGCGCGCCAGGATCAGGATCGGCGTGCCGGCGAGCAGTCCGACCGGCTCGAAATCCTTCTCCGGGTGATAGGCGAGCTTGGGATAAAGCGGCACGGAGGCCGCATGCGTACCCATATGGCCCGTGATCAGCGTATAGCCGTCATTGGCGGCGCGCGCCGCGCGCGTGGTGGCGGTGGTGCCGCCGGCGCCGACGACGTTCTCGATGATGATGGTTTGACCGAGCGTCTGCGCCATATGGGCGGTGACGATGCGCGAGATGACATCGGTCGGACCGCCCGCCGCGAACGGCACGATCATGGTGATACTGCGCGTCGGATAGGATTGAGCCTGCGCCGGCGCAGAAAGCAATGCCAGCCCGGCAAGCGCAGCCAGGCAACCGCTCGCAAGCGAGCGTCCATACCAGTTCATGTTGAAATCCCCGACCCATTGACAAATGCCGGCTCTCCCAAGCCGGCCTTTGCTCTTTAGCATTTCGCCCGGGGGCGAACAGACTTCGGCCTGCGGCGGACCGCCGCAGGTTAGTTCGCCGCAGGTTAGTTCTCCGACTCGACGAACACCTCGTCGCGCTTCTTGCGCAGCGAAGGCAGTATCGCAAGCACAAGCAGGGCAGCGGCGATCGCCATCAGCACCGCCGACAACGGGCGGGTCAGGAACACTGACCAGTCACCGCGCGAGATCAGAAGCGCCCGTCGCAGGTTCTCTTCCATCAGCGGCCCGAGCACCATGCCGAGCAGCAACGGCGCCGGCTCGAAATCGTGCTTGATCAGCCAATAGCCGACCAGCCCGAACGCACCGGCGAGGATGACGTCGACCGGGGCGTTGTTCACCGAGTAGATGCCGATGGCGCAGAAGATCACGATGGACGGGAACATCAGGCGATACGGCACCCGCAGCAGCCGCACCCAGATGCCGACCAACGGCAGATTGATGACGAGCAGCATCAGGTTGCCGACCCACATCGAGGCGATCATGCCCCAGACGAGTTCCGGCTGCTTCTGCATCACCTGAGGACCGGGCACGATACCGTGAATGGTCATCGCGCCGACCATCAGCGCCATCACCGCGTTCGGCGGAATGCCGAGCGTCAGCAGCGGAATGAAGGAGGTCTGGGCGGCGGCATTGTTGGCGCTCTCCGGCGCCGCAACGCCTTCGATCGCCCCGCGGCCAAACCGCTGTGGGTTCTTCGATATCTTCTTCTCGAGCGTGTAGGCCGCGAAGGATGCGATCACGGCGCCACCGCCCGGCAGAATGCCGAGGATTGAGCCGAGCACGGTGCCGCGCAGGATCGCCGGTGTGGAATCGATCATGTCCTTCCTGGTCGGCATCAGGCCCGTGACCTTTTGCTGAACCAGTTCGCGATCGCTTTCGCCGCCGGCATCGAGATTGCGGATGATCTCCGCAAAACCGAACAGCCCCATCGCCACCGTGGCGAAGCCGAGACCGTCGGCCAGTTCGGGAATGTTGAAGGCCATGCGCGAGGCGCCGGTTTCGATGTCGGATCCCACCATCGACAGCAGCAGTCCCAACACGATCATCGCGATCGCCTTCAGCACCGAGCCCTTTGCGAGCACGACCGCGAAGATCAGGCCGAGCACCATCAGCGAGAAATATTCGGCAGGCCCGAACGCCAGCGCGAGTTTGGTGAGCGGCGCGCCCAGCACGGCGATCAGAACGGTCGCGACGCAGCCGGCGAAAAACGAGCCGATCGCAGCGATCGCCAGTGCCGGACCGGCGCGGCCCTGTTTGGCCATCTGGAAGCCGTCGAGCGCGGTGACCACGGACCCGGCCTCACCGGGAATGTTGACCAGGATCGACGTGGTCGAGCCGCCATACTGCGCACCGTAGTAGATGCCGGCCAGCATGATCAGCGCGCCCACCGGCGGCAGGCCGAAGGTGATCGGAAGCAGCATGGCCACGGTGGCGATGGTGCCGATGCCCGGCAGCACGCCCACCAGCGTACCGACCAGCGCGCCGATCAGACACAGCAGAATGTTGACGGGGATCGGAATCGATGCGCCGCCGAGAAACGCGGGTGTCCACTGCACGAGTTGGAAAACGACGCCGAAGCCGAGTCCAAGATTTGAAAAGATATCTCCCATCACGCCCTCACCGGATCAAGAAAGTCGGCAGCATCTGCAAGGGCAGACCGAGCGCGTAGGGAAACAAAAGGGCGCAAAACGCCGTCAGGCAGGCACCGACGATCAGCGTTTCCATCCACCGTGTCTCCGGAGTCCCGCATGCCGAGATCATGAAGCTTGTCATGGCAGCGAAGATCATTCCCATCGGCCGGATCGTGAAGGCAAACGACAGGATCGCCAGCGACACAAACAGAGGACCGCGCCAGTGGTATTTCGCAAGGTGCGTGCCTTCGCTCAAGACGCCGACGGCGGTGACAGCAGCGCCGAGGCCCAGCAGCAGAAATCCGAACATCCGCGGCGCGGTGCCGGCGCCGAACGAGAATCCGCGCATGCCCTGCAGGTCGCTCGACGCCCAAAGGGCGAACAAGGCGATAGCCATCAGAGCTATTCCCCCGACGAAATCCTGCGGGCCACGAACCCACTTTGGCATGACAGATTTGACCGGCGCTTGGCCCGGCGTAGCGTTCATGGATACTCCTCCCCCAAAGCGGGCTTCGAGCCCGTTGCTTGGATAACAGGTATGCTTGTCCCGGAAACTGCGTAGCGAGTTTCCTCCGGCAACGCCAGCAAAACCCAAAATGCTTCCAAGCCGGATGGCAAATGAAGTATCAAAGCTTGCAATCAGGCGCACTAATGGGGCCGCAGATCGCAACCATTGCGATTGGAGCACCATAGCCCCCGAGCGATGGGCGATCAGCCGCGCGATCCACACCGCCGGCTGGCGAAAATTCGTGCAGCGCCGGGACGTAGCCCGCACCCGCCGCATTTCGGGAATGATCGAATTCGTGGCGAAACCGCAACTGAGCGACATCAAACCGAAAGTCCAGGCCCCGGCGTTCCCCTCCCGTTCAGCGCCTTCGGCCCTATTTTTCTCCAAACTTGCACCCTATATTAGGGGTGCCGGTTCGCCGGCTATGGAAATAAATGACCGTCGCAATAAACCATTCGGACCCGGGGGCAGTACCCGGCGCCTCCACCCAAGCCCACCCTTCAGGATGGGTTTCGGCGGGGGCGAACCAGGATCGACGAGGGCGTAAAGGGCGAGTTTTTTCCCGGTATGGTTCCGCCGTTATCGGGCTATGCAATAGTTGCAAACGACAACTATGCTCCGGTTGCTCAGGCTGCGTAACGCAGTTTGAAAGACCAAGTCTAAAGTCCTAGTGGGTTAAGCTCCGCTAGGCGGGGTTCGGAGGCACCTGGCAACAGAAGCCTCCACTTTATTCTTTTTATTTCCGGCCGACGACGCTGTTCTGCCGCAAATTCGCTCCGTCAGGCCTGCTGACCTGCGGCTCGCGCCGGGGTAGCATGGGGTAAAGGGGCGAGTCGGGGGACCGGCGGCCATTCAACGTAACAGGACGACCATGGCGACCGATCATATCCGTTATGACGTGCTGGCGCGCGACGCGCTACGCGGGGTGCTGCGCCGCGTGCTGACCGATGCCGCCGAACACGGCCTGCCGGGCGAGCATCATTTCTTCATCACCTTCCTGTCCACCGCCGACGGCGTGAAGCTGTCGCCGCGGCTCTTGGCGCAGTATCCGGAAGAGATGACGATCATCCTGCAGCATCAGTTCTGGGACCTGGTGGTGACGGAGGATCGTTTCGAGGTCGGCCTGTCGTTCGGCGGCATCCCCGAGCGGCTGGTGGTGCCCTTCGCGGCGATCAAGAGCTTCCTCGATCCTTCGGTGCAGTTCGGGCTGCAATTCGAGCCGTCAGAGACGGCTGCCGAGGCACCGGCAGCGAAGCTGCCGGCGGTTCCGGCTCCGTCTGCCCTGCCCGTCGCCGCGCCGGAGCCCGCCGCGGAAGGCAAGGACGAGCCGGCGAAGACGAGCGAAGGCGCGGAAGTGGTTAGGTTGGATCGCTTCCGCAAGAAATAATCTGAGCGCGAGAAAATCGGCTACGCTGTAGTGTAAACGTTCCGCCACTTCACGGCGCAACGGACAGTACGCATGGCCCGCACAGAAACATCCGGAAACAAATCCACCCGCAGTGAGACCGACAGCTTCGGACCGATCGACGTTCCCGCCGACCGCTATTGGGGCGCGCAAACCGAACGCTCGCGACAGAATTTCAAGATCGGCCAGGATCGCATGCCGATCGCGATCGTCCATGCGCTCGGCATCGTCAAACTCGCCGCCGCCCAAACCAATCGTGAACTCGGATTGCTCGACGCGCGCCGCGCCGGCGCCATCATCCGCGCCGCGCGCGAGGTGATCGAAGGCAAGCTCGACGATCACTTTCCGCTGGTCGTCTGGCAGACCGGCTCCGGCACCCAGACCAACATGAACCTCAACGAGGTGATCGCCAACCGCGCCAACCAGATGCTGGGTGGCGAACTCGGCGCCAAGAAACCGGTTCACCCCAACGATCACGTCAACATGAGTCAGTCGTCGAACGATTCATTTCCGACCGCGATGCATATCGCCGCCGCGGGACGCATCATCGCCGACCTGATTCCGGCTCTCACTGAGCTGCATCGCGAATTGCGCAAGAAGGAAAAGGCGTTCGCAAAGATCGTCAAGATCGGGCGAACCCACACCCAGGACGCAACGCCGTTGACGCTGGGGCAGGAATTCTCGGGCTACGCCGCGCAGGTCGAGAGCGGGATCGCGCGGCTGCGCATCGCGGTGAAAGATTTGTTCCCGCTGGCGCAGGGCGGAACTGCTGTCGGCACCGGCCTCAACTCGAAACCGCGATTTGCAAAACTGTTTGCCAGGCACGTCGCGAAAATCGCAAGGCTGCCCTTCACCAGCGCGCCCAACAAATTCGAGGCGCTGGCTTCCAACGACGCCTATGTGATGGTGCATGGTGCGATCAATTCGGTGGCGACCGGCCTGTTCAAGATCGCCAATGACATTCGGCTGCTGGGCTCGGGCCCGCGTTCCGGTCTCGGTGAATTGATCCTGCCGGAAAACGAGCCGGGCTCGTCGATCATGCCCGGCAAGGTCAACCCGACCCAGTGCGAAGCGATGACCATGGTCTGCTGTCAGGTGTTCGGCAACCAGACAGCCGTCACCGTTGCCGGGAGCCAGGGACATTTCGAGTTGAATGTTTACAAGCCGGTACTGGCATATTGTATGATACATTCCATTCAACTGCTGTCGGACGCGGCGCGTTCGTTCACCGAACATTGCGTGGTGGGCATACGCGCCGACGAAAAGCGAATCCGCGATTTGATGGAGCGCTCGCTGATGCTGGTCACCGCGCTGGCTCCCAAGATCGGATACGACAACGCCGCGAAGGTCGCCAAATCGGCGCACGCGCGCGGAACAACATTGAAGGAAGAGGCTGTACGCCTCGGGTTTGTGAACGCCGCCGAATTCGAACGTCTGGTGCAGCCGGACAAAATGACACACCCGGGCTGATCGCCGCCGCGGCGCCCCCGGGAAACTACGGGTGAGTGATTATAATTATGGATCATACCCAAAGAATGAGGTTGATCATCTATCGCCGTTGCGTTGACGCATGGTAGGAGCAGTAATTATTCGGTTTTCGCAGAGCGAAACATATTTTTTGATGCTATCAGAGAACGCTACACGGGGATTCCGAATGACCATTCAATTTTCCAGCGCACGACACGACGACGTTTTTCCAGCCAATGAATTATCATGCCTTCGAGTCGCCGGATGATGGAGGCGAACATGGCAGACGTGATCAACCTGAAGCGATTCAAGAAACGCAGCGAACGGGAACAATCGGCGAAGCAAGCCGATGCCAACCGCGCGCGGTTCGGCCGCACCAAGGCCGAACGTGCTCTCGATCAACATCGCAAGGATCGCGCCGGCGATCTTCTGGACCAGCACAAGCTCGATGACGGAGACGCGTCATGAAGTCACCCGTCGTCAAGCGCTCGATCGTGGTCGCCGGCCACAAGACCAGCGTCAGCCTCGAAGAGGCTTTCTGGAACGGCATGAAGGAAATCTCGGGCCTGCGGAACATGACCTTGTCCGAGTTGGTCGGCGAGATCGACAGCAATCGCCAGCAGGGTAATCTGTCCTCGGCGATCCGTCTCTTCGTGCTGGACTATTTCCGCACCCGCGCCATGCCGGCGGCCGCCGCGCCGGACGCGCCGCGGCCGCAGGCCTAGAGCATTATCGGTTCTGATTGAATCAAAACCGAAGCTCGAGAGTCTTGTTTTGACGCGTTTTCGCTCGAAAACGCTATGGGCTTCGATCAGGGCGAGCGCGCCGCAAGCGCGCCCGCCCTGTTTCATCGCAACGCTTAATAAACGAGTCCGGTGCCGGGCGGCTTTTCGAGCGCCGCGGCCAACGACCGATACTCCTCGCAGCCCGTGCCGCAGATCGCGGCGATACGGCCGAGATGATACGACGCCTGGTCGCGATTACCCTGCTCGATCTGCCACAGGCCGTAATACTGCCAGGTCAGCACGTGGTTCGGGTCCGCCTTCAGCGCGCGCTCGTACCAGACCTGCGACAGCCTGTAGTCGCCGAGCTTGCGGTAGGAATAGCCGATCAGGTTGGCGACGCCGGCGTTGTCGTCGCGGCCGAGCGCCTTGAGCTGCTCGATGGCGGCAGCATATTCGTTGCGCTCGTAGATCGTCGCATACGCGGCACGGTATCCCTGCCGGAAGTCAGCATCGTCGGCGCTCGACTGTTTGGCGGGCTTCTTCTTGGATTTGGAGCTCGACCTGGGAGCGGGTCTGGTGTCCGGCGGCGGCGGCGGGTTGGCCGAAGGCGGGTCGCCTCCCGCGGCGAAGGCCGGCACGGACGGCGGCGATGCAATCAGCGCCATTGAAAACAATGCCAGCGTTGCGAGCTTGATTGCCGATTTCATTATACGAACCTCCGGTTTTCCAGCGTGAGCGAATCCATGGTCCAGCCGCAGGTACAGACCCCGCCGGGCGGCAAGTATTCCCGCCGATCACGCGGAAGCGTTGCGCGTTGCGGCAGGCTGGACGAATGACGGCAATACGTATCTAATTGACGGTCGTGGCAGTTCCCGCGCAAGCGGCGGGCGGAACCCGACGAAGTCGCTGAGAAGCCCTGGAGAGAGAAATGGACATCGCAAAGCTGACCGCGCCCCGCGACCTCAGTCCATTTTCGGAAGCTCTCCATGCCTGCCTTTCTCGTTCTGGATTCCATCTCCCTCGCCACGCCTGACGGACGCCCGCTGTTCAATGGATTGACGCTCGCGATCGGGCGCGAGCGCACCGGCCTTGTCGGCCGCAACGGCTGCGGCAAATCCACATTGCTTCGCCTGATCGCGGGCGAGATCGAACCAGCAGGCGGATCGCTGCAACGCATCGGCTCGATCGGCATGCTCGCGCAACTGACCGATGAACGGCTGACGGTCGACGAGGCGCTCGGCGTCGCCGGCGATCTTGCCCGCCTGCGCCGGCTCGAACGCGGCGAAGGATCGCTTGATGATGCGGCGGAAGCGGATTGGACGCTGGAAGCGAGGATACAGGCCGCGCTCGCCGAAGCCGGGCTGCCGTCGTTGCCGCCGCATCGCCCGATCGCCTCCTTGAGCGGCGGCGAGCGAACGCGGCTCGCGCTGGCGCGCCTCCTGATCGCGGCGCCGGATCTGCTGCTGCTGGACGAGCCCACCAACAATCTCGACAGCTGTGGCCGCCAGGCGGTGGCGCAGTTGCTTGAACGCTGGCAGGGCGGCATCCTCGTCGCCAGTCACGACCGCGCGCTGCTGGATCGCGTCGACCGCATCGTCGAACTGACGGCGATCGGCATCAGCATATTCGGCGGTGCGTGGTCGGCCTTTGCCGAAGCGCGCGAGGCTGCCCGCGCCCGCGCCGCCGATGACCTCGACCGCGCCTCGGACGCCCTGCGCGAGACCGAACGCGCGCTGCAGAAGGCGCGGGAAAAGAAGGCGCGCCGCGACAAGGCCGGCCGCGCCTGGCGCGCCAAGGGCATCGAGGACAAGATGTTCATGGACCGCGAGAAGCAACGCGCCGAGAACAGCGCCGCGCGCGAAAGTCAGCTCGCCGGCCGCCTGCTCGGCGAGCGCACCGAGGTGCTGGAAATCGCCAGGGCGCAAGTCGAGATCCTGACGCCGCTTTCGATCGATCTGCCGCGCAGCCATCTGGCCGGCGGGCGCGAACTCATTGCGTTGAGGGACGTGGTGATGGCCTTCGGAGAGCGCCAACTGTTTGGACCGCTGTCATTCGACGTTCGCGGACCCGAGCGGATCGCCATCCGCGGCGCCAACGGTTCTGGCAAGACCACGTTGTTCCGCCTGATCACCGGCGAGCTGAGACCTATGAGCGGCGACATCCGCCGCCTCACCGACCGCATTGCCGTGCTCGATCAGCATATCGGCCTGCTCGATCCCGGCTCAAGCATTCTCGACAATCTGAGTCGCCTCAATCCGGAGCTCTCGGCCAATGCGGCCCACGCCGCGCTGGCGCGGTTTGCGTTCCGTAACCGGGCGGCGCTGCAGATCGCGGCCACGCTCTCAGGCGGCGAGCGGCTGCGCGCGGGCCTCGCCTGCGTCTTCGCACGCCCGCAGCCGCCCTTCCTCCTGCTGCTGGACGAGCCGACCAACCATCTCGATCTCGCCTCGATCGAGGAACTGGAAGATGCGCTGCAAGGATTCGACGGCGCGCTGATCGCCGTCAGCCACGACGACGCATTCTTGCAGGCGATCGGAATCGGGCGGGAGATCGTGCTCGGCTAGTTCGAGCGGGGCGGTGGGTTAGCAACCTGCGGCGTCAGCGCCAGCGGCGGACGCGGCTTCGGCCTGGCGGCGGCGCCCGGCGCGGGCCTGACGTCGATCGGCGGCGGCAACGGCGCGACCTGCGGCTGGCCTGCGACGGGCGCGGGCGGCGCATTGACGACGGGCGGACGCGGCGCCGTCGCCTTCTTCGCCGGCGGCCGCCGTGGGTCGCGGCCTTTTGGGGTCACCGGCGCGGGCGGCAGCGCCGCCTCCGGAATCGGCGGTTGTCCATCCGCGGGCAGCACGATTGGCGGCGGCGCCGGCGGCGGCGGCTCGCCGCGTTCGATCGCATCGAGCCTTCGGGTTTCGTGATCGATCGCGCGCACCGCCAGCCACGAAGACAAAGGGGCAACGTCGACGCTGCGGCTGAGCGCGTCGGGCGTGCCCACGGCAAGCAGTTGAATCTCCGGACGCCCGGTCGTCATCGTCAAGGAAAGGGCAGCGCGGATATCGGCCTGATCGGCCGCGATATCGTATCCGCCGGAGACGGTGGCCCGCACCCCATTGCCGTCCAGCGTCGTGGAGCCCACGCGAAGCCGGCCGTCCCTGACGGTGAACGGGATTTGCGCGGAAGGAACCGCAAGCGCGCCGGCCGGCAGAGCGGACTCGACGATCTGCTTCAATCGGACATCGTCCTTTGCCTGCCCGCTGTCATTGGCACGGACCGCCACTTCGAAGGCGCGCGGATCGAGGCCTGAAATCCTGGCCGCCTCCAGCGTCAGCGTTCCGCTGCCGGACAGCGCGCCCGCCAGCGCCGAGGCGCTGCGGCCCTGGCTCGTCAGCGTCATCTGCATCGACGCGCGGCCGGCGGGCATCGTGAGGTTACGATAGCGCAGCGCCGTGCCGTCGACACCGGAGAACTGAACGCTCGCGTTCAACGCAATGCCGCTCGCGCCTGGCTTCACATCCATGCTGGCGCTGACTTCGCCGCCGCCGATCTTGCCTTTGATGGCATCGAAGCTCAGCGACTGGCCGTCGCTCTTGATCATCCCGCTCACCGGCTGCAATTCGCTTCCGCCCGGCAAGAGGCCGCGCAGCGCCTGAAACGCGATTCTGCCGCGCCATCCCTTCGCGAGCCCGGTGCCGAGCGGCTCGGCGGCATCGTGTCCGGCGGCGCCAAGCGCCAGGGCAAACGCCGGCGCCAGCGCGAGCTGGTCGGCGCCGATTTCACCCTCGATCTCCTTCTCCTCGCCGAGCGTCACCGCCACGCTGCCACGCAGGCGCGAACCGCCGGCGCTGCTGTCGAGGTCGTCGAAGGTCAGCCTGTTGCCGGTGAGCTGCACGCGCGAAGACAGGCCGATGTTCTGCGCCAGCGTATTCGCCGGCTTGAGATCGAGCAGCGGCCCGAAATCGGCGCTGCGAACTTTCAGGCCGAGACTTGCCTGCGCCTCCGGCGCCCATGGCTCGGCGGAGCCTTCCGCTTCGGCATCAAGGCCCGTTGCCGAGATCTTTGCCTTGAGCCGCAAAGGCGCACCCCACGCGCCGGTCGCGGTGCCCTCGAACTGCCCGGGGCCATCACCCGCCACGACGACGCGATCAAGACCGAGCCCGGCAAGCAAGGCGCGACCTTGCTCGGACGACAACTTCGAATCGATCCAGACTTCACTGCGCCCGAGAGCTGCGAGATCGAAGCCCTGGATTGCCGCGACAGCCGGCCTGCCTGTGATCGTGGTGACGCCCTTGAGTAGCGGTGAGTCGAGATCAGCGACGGCGCGCGCCTGGACCCGGTCGGACTGCGCCGCATTTCTGGTGAGATCGAGCGCCAGCTTCAGGCGCGCCGGGCCGGGGCTGGTCCCCATCGCATTGAGTCGCGCGGCCAGCGCCGGTGAAAAGGGAACGATCAGGCTGGTCAACCGGCTGAGCGAGGCGGCGCTCGAATTGAGCGCGAACCAGCCGGTCGCGCTGACGCGGTCGAAATTGCCCGCGCCGTCCAGCGTCACGCTTTCAAGCTGGCCGATCTTCAACTGCTCGAGCGATATCTTCGCCGGCGAGTAGGCTAGTCTGGCGAGCAGCGGGCTCAACTCCTGGCCGGCGGAGGTGGCGCGGCCGATATCGAGCGAAAGCCTTCCCTCATCCGGCCACTCGCCTTGCGGCCCCGCCAGCGACCGCGCAAAGGCGGTAGCGGCATCGAGGTCGAGGCGCTCCGCCTTCAATTCCACATCGATCCGGGAGCCGCGATCTGCCTGCCGGTGCAACATCGCCACCCACCCTTCCACCGAGCCGCCTTCGATATCGGCCTTCATGGCGTCGATGGCAAAGCCCTCAGGCGCCACGGTGATGTCGCCGCGCAGCCGAAGCGGCTTCTGGCTGCGATAGGCGGTCTCGCCGCGGCCCTGCAGCCAGGTCAGCAGCGCCTCGGGATCGGAGGATTCGACGCTGAGCGCGGCCTTGAATCGGTCCGGCTCACCGCTCTTCGCAATGGCCTCGCTGAGCGAAACCCTGGTCGCACCGGGCGCGCGGAATTCCAGTTTTCGGAGGTGCCAGAATTTGTCGTCGCCATGCAGCTCGGCAGCGATGTCCTGCAACGGACGTCCGCCGAGCATGACCTGCTCGGAGGCAAGTTCCATCTGCGCGGGGATCGGCAGATGCGGAATGGCTGACGCAAGCGCCCGCAGCGCCGGTAACGCGCGGGCCGGCTCGGCGGCATTGTCCCTGGTGACGAATCTGTCGGCATCGAGCTGACGCGCCGAGAGCGCCGCGCGCAACAGCGGCGCCGCACCGAAGCGGAGGTCGCCGCTGCCCGAGAGTTTCAGCGCGCGCTCCTCGGGACCGTAGGTCACCTCGATTTGTTCGAGCCGCGCCGCCGAATAATCGGCCTTGACCTTCGCGCCGATGCGCCACGGTGGATCATTGCCCTTACCCTTCTGACCGGGAGGAGCGACGAGCGTCATCGCGCCTTCGAAGCGCGGCGCCCGGGCATCGAAATTCAGGACGCCGTCGAGATCGATGGCGAGTGCGCGCTGGCCCGGGTCGATATTGAGATGCACGCGGGTGCCGTTGCCGTCGGGGCCCTGCCCCGAGGAGACGCGAAACGGATAGCGCGTGCCCGACAGCATGAAGTTGCCGTCGCCGCGGACCGAGCCGGCCAGCGAACGCACATCGCCACTGAAGGCGATATCGTTCAGTTCGAGCGTGCTGCGGCTGGCTGCGTCGTGCAGGGCGATGCGGCCGGTGAGATTGAGCCGATCGATCGCCAGCGAGCCCAGATTGACTGTTCCGGTCGATGCCGGCCAGTCGATCCGGCCCTTCGTGTCGAGCCCGAGATCGAGCGACATGCCGTTGATCGTCAATTCGGTCGCACGCACCTCGCCGCGCATCAGCGAGCCGAGGCTGAACTCGACATCGAGCTTGTCGGCGCGAACCTTGCCGAGATCGTTGGCGCCGCCGACCACGACCGAGCGCAGCTGCAGCGACGGCGCCGGCAACAACCGCGCGTCAAGCTTGCCGCCGACGCGAACCGGCGCGCCGATGATCCGCGTCGCCTCGGCCTCGAATTGAGGCCGGAACTGGTTCCAGTCAATGAAATACGGCCCGACGAGTGCGGCGATCAGCGCAATGATGAAGGCGATCGCCAGGCCGAGCAGCGTCGTCTGCACGGTATCTCCCCTTGAACCGCCCCGGCGCGCAGGCCGCGCTACGCCGAATCCGGCCCCGGAGCTGCCCGGAATATAGAGAGAAGTATGGCGAAGTCACAGCGGCATACTGACAGGCGGCCACCCGGCTCCAACTGGAGCCCTTTCGGCAGAGCCGGGCTCTAGGTTTTTGTTTTGACGCGTTTTCTTTATGCGAACCGGGGTCCACTCCGCTCGAAAACGCTACAATCCGAGCCGAGGGCCAAAACCGCCAGGGCGTCACCAGCTCGCCGGCAGGCGCTTCAGGCCGCGCAGCACGAAGGTCGGCCGCCATTCCGGATTGACAGCGTCATCCAGCCGCAGGTCCGGGATCCGCCGAAGCAGGGTCGAAATCGCGACCTCGGCCTCGATCCGCGCCAACTGGGCGCCAAGGCAGAAGTGGATGCCGCCGCCAA
Source organism: Bradyrhizobium sp. AUGA SZCCT0283 (assembly GCF_018130385.1). Classification (GTDB taxonomy): domain Bacteria; phylum Pseudomonadota; class Alphaproteobacteria; order Rhizobiales; family Xanthobacteraceae; genus Bradyrhizobium. The sequence goes on from NZ_JAFCLU010000002.1 coordinate 142,348, forward strand.
AGGACAGCGGCCTTACGTTGGGCCTGACGATATCGAGGCGTTCCGGGTGGTCGGGATAGACTGCGGGGTCGTGGTTGGCCGAGCCGAGCAGACACAGCACACTTTCGCCCTTCGGGATGCGTTTTCCGCCGAGATCGTCGATGTCTTCCAGCGCCACCCGGCCGGTCAGCTGCACCGAGGAATCGTAGCGCAGAAATTCCTCGATGGCGTTGGTGATGAGCTCCGGCTTGGCCTTGAGCAGCGCGAGCTGGTCGGGATTGCGATGCAGCGCCAGCAAACCGTTGCCGATCAGGTTGACCGTGGTCTCATGGCCCGCGCCGAACAACAGGATGATATTGGCGGTCAGCTCCTCGTTGGAAAGTTTGCTGCCGTCCTCCTCGGCCTGCACCAGCTGCGTGATCAGGTCGTCGCCGGGGGTCTTCCGCCGCAGTTCGAACAGCTGCTGGAAGTACATCGCCGCCATCGCATTGCTGGCGTTGCCCTGCTTGATCTCGTCCGGCGTCAGCGGCACCGGATCGAGCAGGCGTCCGCCGTCGCGCGAACCGGCATAGAATACCTCGCGATGGTCTTCGGGAATTCCGAGCATGTCGCAGATGATGGTGACCGGGAGGCGGAACGCAAAATCCTCGATCAGGTCCATCCTGCCTCGCGGAATGATGCGATCGAGCGTCTCGTCGACGATCTGCTGGATGCGCGGGCGCATGTCCTCGACCCGGCGCGCGGTGAAGGCCTTCACCACCAGCCCGCGCAGGCGGGTATGGTCCGGCGGATCCTGCTGCAGCATCCAGTGGCTCATGCTGCGGAACACCGGCTCGTCCATGATCTTGGGGCCGTAACGCCGGATCGTGCGCTCGACGTAGTCCTTGCCGAACCGCTTGTCGCGGACCACGAGGCTGACCTCGGCGTGGCGGCTGGCCACATACACGCCGAGCGGCGTCAGGTGCACCGGATCGGTGCTACGCATCCGTTCGTAATGCGGATAGGGATTGCGGATGAATTCCGGGGCCAACGGATTGAACAGCGGGGCGCTACTGGCAGTCTGAACATGCTCGTTCATGGTGACCTCAACTGGTTGCTGTGCGCAGTTCAGCGCGTTTTCCCCTGGCCGACCGATCGAAACTCGATACATTATTGTATTGAGTTGCATTCTCGCCTAAACTGGGCGGATGTCAAGAGTGCGAACGAGACCCACAAGGGACGACACCCGCGAAAAGCTGTTCGAGGCGGCGGCGCGCGTGTTCGAGGAACAGGGAATCGGCGGCGCCAGCATCGAGGCGATCGCGGCGGCGGCCGGCTTCACACGCGGGGCGTTCTATTCGAACTTCAAGAGCAAGGACGAACTGATCATCGCCATGCTCGAGGATCACGTCGAACAATCCATCGGGCGCATCCGCGATCTGCTCGACCGGCACAAGAACCTTGCGGATTTCATCGACGCGCTGAAGACCATGGACCGCAACCAGCAGGATCCGCTCGGCCGCTCTCCACTGCTGCACATGGAAATGATCCTGTTCGTGGCGCGCGCCGAAAAGCGCCGGCCTGAACTCGCCAAGCGGCTGCGCGCCCGGCGAAAACTGGTCACCGACATTATCGAGACCACGGCCAGGAACAGCGGCAGGACGACAATTCTCAATCCGGCATGGGCTGGCGCGCTGGTGCTGGCGCTGGAGGACGGCTTTCGCCTGCACCGGCTGATCGATCCCGAGACCACGCCGCCCGACAGCTTTTTTCGCGCCCTCGGCGACCTGCAGCGGGCGATGGGAATTTCAGCGGCCTGAGACGAAAATATCCGCCTCGCGCAAGTCATCACAGATCGCTAGCGTGAGCAGATGCCCGCGAATGCCGACACCGGATATTCGACACATTCTGCGCGCTTACCTGTGCATCGCTTCGCTGCAGTCGGATGGTCGCGCCTGAAATACCTGATCCTGATTTCACTGTGTCTTGCCGGTGCGATCGACGCGGAGGCCGAGGAAGTCATCTCGCTCGCGCTGCCGATCAAGTGCCAACCGGGCCTGACCTGCTTCTTTCAGAACTATGTCGATCACGATGCCTCGGACAAGGTCCGCGACTATCGCTGCGGCGGACGCAGCTATGACGGTCACGACGGCACCGACATCAGGATTCGGAACCTGGAAATACAGAGACAGGGCGTAGAGGTGCTCGCCGCGGCGCCCGGACGCGTGATCGGGACGCGGAACGACATGGAAGACATTTCGGTCAAGAGCGCGGGAAAGGCCGCCATCGCCGGAAAGGAATGCGGCAACGGTGTGGTCATCGAGCATGAGAGCGGCTGGCGCACCCAATATTGTCACATGGCCAAGGGCAGTGTTCGGGTCAATGTCGGCGATCAAACAACGACCGGGCAGCCGATCGGCCTGGTCGGACTATCCGGCGATACCGAATTCTTTCATCTTCACTTCACGGTGCGGCATCGCGGAAAGATCGTGGACCCCTTTGCCTATGGGGTGCCTGAGAATTCCTGCGGCGGCGGCCGGTCGATCTGGGCTGCTTCCCTTGCCGAGCAGACGCAATACCGGCCCCGCGAAATCATCGATTACGCCTTTGCCGGTACCGCGCCGACCATGGAACTGATCGAGTCCGGAGAAATCGCCAAGCATCCCGTCACGTCAGGTTCGGATGCGCTCGTCGCCTATGTCAGGGTCATCGGCCTGCAGGCCGGCGACCGGCAATTCCTCGCAGTGCAAGGCCCGGGCGGCGTTTCCGTCTCAACCAACAATCTTCCGGCGCTCGATCGGGACAAGGCGCAGTTCCTGATCATCGCCGGAAAGAAGCGCAGCGAGGCAGCGTGGCCTGCCGGCCGCTACAGCGCGACATACCGTGTGATCAGAGACGGCGCCGAAGTACTGCGAAAAACGTTCGATGTTGAAGCGCGCGCTCGATGAGCCGTGATCGAGCGCAATTGCGGCTAGGCCGCGCCGGTCCTGATTTGCGCCTTGTGCATTTGTCCCGCGACCGCCCTCACCTTGCCCGGCGACGCCCGCCAGATCGCAACCGCCGACAGGATGCTGACGGCAATGCCGATCGCAAAGGCTGACGTATAGCTGCCTGAAAGATCGTACAGCAGCCCGGTCGCCCACGGGCCTGCCGCGCCGCCGGCCAGCGCCGCGAGCATGATGGTGCCAAAAATGCTGCCATATTGCCTGCCCTGAAAGATTTCCAGCACCACCGCGCCCATGACCGAGGTCAGGCCATAGCCGAGCGCACCCTGGGTGAAGATCATGAGATAGACCAGCGGCAATGCCGGCGCGAATTTCAGGGCGATCAACGCCGCAAAGCAGATCGCAAATCCGGCGCAGCTGATGGCCCAGATCCATTCGCGCCCGATCCGGTCGGAAAGATGCCCAAGCCAGATCTGGCCGGGGATGCCGAGCAGGCTGACGACGCCGAGCGCCCACACCGCGACGTTCGCGCTGAAGCCGATGTCGAGCAGGTATTTGGTCTGGTGCACCTGCACCGCGTACCAGACGTACAAGCCAGAGAAATAGCCGAGCGAGATCCACCAGAATCGCGCGGTGCGCAGCGCACGGCGCAGCGTCCAGTCGGTGCCGGCCCACACGGGATCGACGACGTTCGAGCGAGGTGCGGCCGATGTCGCCGACGGCGCCGCATCGCCGTCCGGCAGCAAGCCAATATCCTCGGGGCGCTTGCGCAGCAGGAAATTGATCGGCGCGAGCACGGCGAGCACCAGAATGCCCATCGCGGTGCAGGCGGTGCGCCAACCGGTCTGCTCGATCATGTGCTGCACCCATGGCAGCAAGGTCACCGAGCCGATGCCGACGCCGGCAAAGGCGAGCCCCATGGCGAGCCCGCGGCGGCGAATGAACCAGTTCGGCAGAAACAGCGACTGGCCGGAATAGCCGAGGCACACGCTGCCTGCGCCGACCAGCACGCCGATCGTGAGATAGAGATGCCAGGGCTGTGTCGTCAGCGGCGCCAGCAACAGCCCGCCGCCCATCAGCGCGACGCCGAGCTCCATCACCCCGCGCGGCCCGAAGCGATCCATCATGCGCCCGATCAGCGGACTGACGGCACCCGATACCACAAAGCCGAAGGAGAAGGCGCCGGCCGTGACGCCGCGCTCCCATCCGAACTCGGAAATGATCGGCGGAAAGAACAGCGAGAACGCCGTCCGCGCATTGACCCCGATTGCCATGGTGACGAACGTCACCACGACGATCAGCCAGCCATAAAAGAAGGGAAGACGCATCAGGTTACAATTCGGGTTGGTCCCGTTGACCGAATACACTCTGCGCTTACGCCATCATTGGAAGGACAATGGTGACCGGTCCGTTGCCGGCGCGATCATGATTCGACAGGAAGAGTGATCACAATCTTATATTCGAACGGGCCCATTGTTTGAGTGTGTCGAGGGCCGCGATGTCCGGCAAGTCAAATATTTCCTGGCGGGACGATATTCCGAAGGGATCTATTTCGAGGGTCTCCTTGAAAAGGAACGCAGCCAAAAAATCCAAACCCAGTTTGCCGAAGCAAACGCCCGCCATGTACCGGCCGACTGAACTTGCTGGCGGGCCCAACGTCGCTGCGACGACATATTCTTCCGCAGCCTGCCGCCAATTTTCCTGGAGATAATGTACCTGACCAAGCTCAACCCAGGCCTTTGAATCGTACGGATCTACCCGCGTTAGTTCGTCCGCCCTCGACGCCGCCAGATCAAGATCGTTGAGCCAAAGCGCCTCCTTCGTTCGGCTTTCCAGAACTGCGTGCAGATTTTCTCGATAAAGAATCTCCTCCGCCGCACTCGTCGGCGCAAGGTCGCGCGCCAGCTGTTCCGCAATGTCCATTGTCCTGATCATCGCTTTCCTGTCGCCGGCAGCTTGAGGGAGGAAGCCCATTCCGCGGTGGAATCTGCTTTCAAGCAATCGTGCGGCAAATCCATTCTCGCCATCCTTCACGGCGGTGAAGGCGATCTCCAGCCGCTTGCTCCAATCATCGAGCTCTGCGAGGGGCGCGCGGGATTTGGCCTTCTGAACGAAGACCATTGCTGTTGCATTGAATCTTACCGCTCTGTCGGTCCGATCGTCGATCGCAATACTTTCAAAAGCCGACATGGTTTCGGATTCATAACCCGACGTTCGCTTTGGCAAATCGTGCATGAACTTTGCCGAGGCGCGGCAGAAAGCGAGTTGTGCCCCACAAGGATCGTAAGTGCTTGCACCAGACCAATCTACCGGGATGAGTTTGAGTAACGGCTCGTAGAAGCACATCGAGTGAAGCAGCACCGCCAGCCGGCACTTGCGCACGGACGAAAGCCTTGGCCAAAGTTCAAGATCCTGACAAAGCTTGCGCCACCGATCAGTTCGCAGATCCTCGGCCAGGTCGCGGGGATCGCTGATTGCATAAGGCGCGCCGGCCAGCTCCCCGAGCTGCACGCGAAAACCAGGCGACAATGCACGTTGGGGAAGGAAGAAAGGGCCATCCGGATCGACATAGGCTTGCCAACCGGCATCAACTGATTTGGCATGGGTGGGCCCGGCTTGGAACGGGCCCAGGTCGAGGTACGGACGAAGCAGCCAAGTGGAAAAGCGAGACCCGAGGCGCTCGCCGAATGCCTGGTTAGCCAAATCGTGCATGCAAGAGACCGCCGCAGGCGCGGCTCACATAATCGCCACTCTTCTTTTTCTTCTTTAACCAGGCAAGGTAGTCGGCATTCAGCTTTTCAAACTCAGCGGCAAACTCCGGGACTTCCTTCCGGAAATGCTTAATGGCCGGCTCGAGCTCCTTATACATGTGACATATCGGCGTAGCTTCGTAGATCTTATCCTTGGTTCTGATACCGCGTATCAGGATCGCGATCGACTCCCATGTGACGATGAGGAGCTGAGCTGCCGCTCTCCCCTCCTTTGTCGATCCAGGGGCGACCAAGGCCTCCGTACCTACGTCGCGGCGCATCACTTCCGCCGCGTAGTAGTTGGAGTCGCTTCGCATTCTTTCGATCCCAAGCAGAAGCTCATTCTGATCCATGGTGCCCCTCTTATCATCTTACACGAATGCCAAGCGCGAACGAAGCCTATCCCGACATCTTCAGCTTCACAAGCTTACCCCCAGAAACGCATCTCCATCGCCTCTGCCAGTGAATTCGAAATGCTGCGATGGTGCTCTGCACTCGATTTCTGATGGCCAAGATCGAACGCGTTGGCGAGCCCCTTATGGCAGTTCGCTTGCAGCGGCCGCATGCCTAATTCCTCAGCAAGCGTAACTCCCTGCGTGAGCCAATGCTTGGCATCATTCAGGTTTCCTCGATACAGATCCACCTCACCCAGCATCCGGAGCGAATAACCTTCGTTTGCCCGCTCCTCATGTTTGCGGGCCAGTTCGAGTGCACGCGTGGCCGCCTTCAATGCCTCGCCCTCCCGCCCCAGCGAAAGGTAAGCCTCGCTGACGTAAGCCAGGCGGAGCGAGTGACGGGCGACGAAACCCTTGGATTCAGCGACCTCGATACTCTGCTCCAGAATTGGAATTCCCTCGTTCGCCCGGCCAGCCAGAGCGAGGGCGTAACCAAAATGCAGCGCAACGTAGGCAAAGCCCACGGGACTATCTGCAAATGCGCCGGCTGCCAGCGCCCGCTCGAACGAGCGCAGGGCACGGCGCAAATTTCCCTGACGCAAGGCGACGACACCAAGACCAAGATGCGCGTAACCGCAACTGAAGGGATGACTCGCATTCTCGGCGATACGGAGGGCGTCCTCGCCGATATTGAAAGCTTCAGAAAATTGTCCGGTGTCGGCCAAGCCCCAGGCGATAAAGCTACGCGAGAACGCGGCGGGCAAGACGAACATCCCGAAACGCTGGTTGGCCAGGCTGCCTTCCAAATGGACGGCGTTCCAACCGAAATGCTCGCGGGCCTTGCTGTAGTCTCCTCGCGTATGATGGGCCAATCCGAGAGGCAAATTGGTGACAACCTGGAGAGGCAAATCCGACTCCGCGACGGCAAGGGCCCGCTCTCCTGCCTCGATCGATTCCCTGTATCGGCCCAGCATCCAGAACTGTTCGGTCAAATAGGATTGCACCCATCCGTTGCGCTTCTTGTCTCCGATCCGATTTGCCAGTTGTTCAGCTTCGCGCAGACGAGAAGCAATTCGGTCGCGATCTCCGAGCGGTTGCAGCACATTGCGGATGTCGAAGCGAATATCGATCGCCTTCTGAATGGCCTCCTTGCTTTGCGGCAATCCAGCCAGCGCCTCGAGAGCTTGCTCGAAAAGAATTACAGCCTCAGGATAGGCTTCCCGGTCCGCAGCCTTCGTTCCCGCTTGGCGCAGATACGTCACTGCCTTTTCCTGAAGCCCGCCACGCAGCGCATGATCGGCCAGGCGCTCGACCTGCTCGCCTATGCGGCCAGCATAGACTTCTTCTATCGCGAGAACGACGCGCTGATGGATGTCGCGGCGGCGCTCGCTCCGCAGGCCTCCGTAGGCGACATCGTGAGTGAGAGCGTGCTTGAAGGAAAATTGAAGATCAGGAAACAACTGGGTGGGAAACACAAATTCGGCCGTCTGCAAACTGTTGAGGACTCCTCGAAGCTCGCTGTCGGGAAGACTACTTATTTCCTTCAACAGCGAGAGTGGAACGTCGTGTCCGATGACCGCCGCCTCCTGCAGCAACCTCTTTTCGGCTTTCGGCAGCGCGTCGATACGCGCGGCGAGAACGGCCTGTACGGTAGGTGGGATCTCATTTCCCGAAATAGGCTTTATCACTCGGTAGTTCTGGCGCGTTCCCTCCAAGACCTTGCGGTCCACCAGAGTTCGAACAAGCTCTTCCACAAAGAATGGATTGCCGCCCGCGCGATCGAGAACAAAGTTCTTGAGACTATCGAGCGCCGGATCCGATCCCAGCAGTGAATGCAGAAGCGTGGTGAGGCTCGCACTCTCAAGAGGTTCCAGACGCAGGTTGCGGTAATTCGGCCGCCCCTTCCAATCGTCGTGGAACTCAGGACGATAGGTCACCAGCAGCAGCAGGCGCGCGTCGCGTGCATTGACAACGATTTCGTTCAGCAAGCCCAGCGTGAGAGAATCGTTCCAGTGCAGATCTTCGAATACCGCTACGACGGGCTGCACATGGTTTTCGCGCAACAGCAATCGGGTAATCGCCTGGTAGGTGTGTTGTCGATGCTGAAGCGGATCCAACGACTGGAACGGATGTCCCGCATCCAATGCGTCCAACAGATCGAGCAGCGGTGGGATTACGTCCTGCAGCGAAGGATCGAGTGCCAGGATCTTTTCAGTCACCTTCTCGCGAATCGACTTGGCGTTGTCGCGTTGACTGATCTTGAAATAATAATGCCGGAGCAGTTCGATGACCGGCAGATACGATGCCGCATGGCCATATGAAGCCGAATTTGTTTCGAGAACCAGGCAGTCTTCGGTCCGGAGAGAATGAACAAATTCATGAATCAGGCGCGATTTGCCCATGCCGGGCTCCCCGACGACTGCTACGACCTGACCATGACCGCCGCGGGCGTGATCCAGTGCCTGGGTAAGTTGTTGGATCTCCAGTTCACGACCGACAAAGGGCGTCAACCCGCGCGAGGCGGCCGCCTGCAATTTTGTCCGCTCAAAGCCCCCTTCGGTGATCTCGAAGACTTCAACCGGGTGCGCAAGTCCCTTTATCGTCATTTCGCCGAGCGACTTGGCCTCGACATATCCTTCAACGAGCCGGATGGTATCGGCAGTGGCGAGCACAGAACCCGGCATCGCCATTTGCTCCATGCGGGATGCCAGATGGGCCGTTTGTCCGACGACCGTATAGTCCATATAGAGATCGTTGTTGATTGACGAGACGACAATCTCTCCGGAGTTGATGCCGACCCGGATCGTGATTGGCGCGCCGTGAATGCGGCGGATTTCTTCCGCATAGCGGGCAATCGTCTGCTGCATCCTGAGAGCAGCATAGCATGCGCGCACCGCATGATCTTCATGCGCGAGTGGAGCCCCGAACAGCGCCATGATGCCGTCGCCCATGACCCTGTTCACCATGCCCTCATAATGGTGGACGGCTTCGAGCATGTGGTCGAGAACGGGGTCGAGAAGCTTCTGTGCTTCCTCAGGATCGCGATCTGCTATGATTCTGAGAGATCCGACGATGTCAGCAAATAGCACGGTGACTTGTTTGCGTTCTCCTTCGAGATCGCGTTTCGTCGTCATTATCCTGACGGCGAGATGTTTTGGAGTGTAGTTGTCAGGAGATAAGAAGCGGTTTACCGCTCGATGCTCGTCGTCAAGTCCAATTGGGTGTGCACATTGGGAGCAGAATTTGGCTCCCGATGACGCGAAGCTCCCACAATTGGGACAGCAGCGGTCGAAAGGAGCGGCACACTGCTCACAGAACTTCGCTTCAGGCCGATTGTCGTGTTCGCACCTGGGGCACTTCATCTGAACCGTCAGCTAAGCGGTTAGTACGCGACGCGATATCCTACTGGGTTGGATCGAATACAACAACCTGGGCTGCTGCATGCGCCAGTCAACGCCTGCGCATGGTCAAGGCGCTCAGCGCCCCAAGCGGGGTCGAAAACCCGCAGACGTTGAGCGACGGTTGTTCTGCTATCTTTGCGGCTCGGAAGCCCGCCGCGTCCACCGCTCCGCATTGACCGCGCCGGCCGGCACCTCGCCCGCAACAATGGCCTCGACCTGCCGCACCGTTTCCAGCGACTGGCTTTCGATCGCCGGCGGCGTCAGGCCGCCGATATGGGGCGTCGCGATAACGTTCGGCAGTTTTGCCAATTCCGGCGACGGCATCTGGTCCAGCGCGCGGCCGACATCCATCGCGGCGCCGGCAATGCGGTTCTCGCGCAATGCCGCTGATAGCGCGGCCTCGTCGACGAAATTGCCGCGCGACAGGTTGATGAAGAAGGCATGCGGCTGCATGCGCGCCAGCGCCGCCTGCCCGATCAGGTTTTCGGTTTGCTCGTTGGCAACTGCGAGGCAGACGACGTAGTCGGAGTGGCCGAGAAGCTCGTCGAGCGGCACATGACGGATTGCGGCGTCGCTCACGGTCGCGAAGGGATCGGCAACCAGCACCTCCATGCCCAGCACCTTGGCGATGTCAGCCAGGTAACGGCCGATGCTGCCATAGCCGATGATGCCGAGGCGGCTGCCGGCCAGTTGCCGGCCCATGATGATTTCGGGCTTGCGCGCCGAATGGTAGTCGGCGGTCGCCCGCGAAACGCCGCGCGACAGGTCGACCATGAAGCCGAGCGCGAGTTCGGCGACCGACTGGACGAAGCCCGGCCCTGCCCGCGTCACCAGGACGCCCGCCGCGGACGCCGCATCGACATCGATGTTGCGGATATCGACCGCGCAGCGGACGAAGGCGCGCAAGTTCGGCAGCGCTGGAAATATCTCGCCCGGCCCCGCCGTGAGCCGGTCGGCCACGATGATGTCGACATCGCCTGCGGCCTCGATCAGGCCGGCGGCGCCGAGCGCGTCGTATGATTCATGCAGCTTGACCTGCGCGATGGCTTGCAGCCCGTCGAGGCTGCGCGCGCCATAATACTGGGCGCGAGACTGCGGCGTATGGGTCAGCAGGACTTTCAACGCTGGACGGCTTCCCTGTCGATCGCCGCGGCGTGCGGCGTCATGACCAGCCCATCTATGGCCAGACGGCCACGTCGCGCAAGACGGCGGAGCCGCACCCGCCTACTTCGTCCGGGCGACCGTCGTGCCGTCCCAATCTTCGCCGGTGGGATTCTCGAACTGCTGCCGGCAGCGTTCGATCATCGCCGATGACGCCGCATCGTCTTTGCGGATTTCCAGAACCTGCTCGAAGGCGCCGATCGCGGCGGTGAAATCACGCGCGCGCCAGGCGGCCAGGCCGGCCTCATAGGAAATCGCCCAGTCCGGCTTTGCATCGAACTCCTCGGCCATACCAAGCAGTTCATAAATCTGCAGTCCACCGGCGCGGCCATAGACCGCCAGCCGGTCGAGCTCGCGAACCACGATACGGTCGCCGGCCAGCCGGCGCGTTTCGGGTCCGATGATGATCGTGGAGCCGTACGCCTTGTTGGTGCTCTCCAGCCGGCTCGCAATATTTACGGCGTCGCCGATCACGGTGTAGTTCAGCCGCACTTCCGATCCGATGTTGCCGACCAGCATGTCACCGGAATTGATGCCGATGCGAATCTTGACGCGCTCGCCGTGGTCGTCGACGAGGCCCGCCTCCTCCATCGCGCGCCGGCAGGCCAGGGCCGCCCGGCAGCAATCGACGGCATGATCCGGATTGGGCGACGGCGCGCCCCAGAACGCCATCACGGCATCGCCGATGAATTTGTCGATGGTGCCGCTGTGGCTCTGTATTTCCGCCGAAACGCCGTCGAAATAGCGCGACAGCAGCGGAATGATGCGGTCGCCGAGCCGCTCCGACATCCCGGTGAAGCCGGCGAGATCGATGAACATCACGCTCATCGGCCGTACCGCGCCGCCGAGGCGCGCGCCGTTGCCGTCGCTGATCAGCCGCTTCACCAGGTCGGCCGGAATGTATTTCCGGAATGCCGCAAGCCCCTGCGCCATGTCACCGATCGCACCCGACAGGTTTTCGATCTCGGTCAAACGCGACGGATGCCGCTGCACCTTGTCGAGGTCAAACCGCTCGACATGCCTGATCTCGTTGACCACCTTGATCAGGGGCGCGGCGATCAGGCGCTGCGCGAGCCATGCCGACAACAGCCCGGCACAAACGATCAACACCGCGAGGCCGATCAGCAAATTCCGGATCGTCATCTGCACCGGGCCGAGAAATTCCGATTCCGGCACCACGGTCACCAGCGACCAGCCCGGAAACGAAATCGGCGTCAGCACCGCCTGATAGGCCTTGCCGTCCCGCGTTACCTTGGTGTGAAACGGCTCGCCTTCACCGGGGCTGTAGGCGCTGGCGTTCTGGATCGCTTCGACCGCGATGGGAAACAGCGGATGGTCAAGTTTGAGCGGCGTTAGCTCGTCGGCTTCCCTGTCGGGCACGGCGATCGCAGCGCCGTCACGGGTCAGAATAAAGGCGCCGGCCGATCTGCCGACGGTAAGCTGCGACAGGAAGTTCGAAACCCGTGTCAGTTCGATGATGATCGCCAGCACTCCGGCGCGATTTCCGTCGATATCGATCGGCGCAGAGAACACAGCCGCCGGACGCTCACCATTGGGGTGGGAGGTCAAGGTCGACCAGTGATCCTCGCCCGACTGAATCACCTCGCGAAACCATTCCTGGTCGAGGACGGAATATTTCGTGTCCTCGACCCGGCTATCCCTGAGCCGCAGATCGCGGCCGGCATACTCGTACCGATCGGTCCGGAGCTTGCGGTCGGGGACGGTGATCTCGAGCATCTCGATGCCGGAACCGCCGCTCTTGTGACCTGCAGAGAACGATCCATCAGGCCCGGCGAACGCCACCCATGAAATCGTCGGCTGCGATCGCAACTGCGAAACCAGCACCAGTTCACGCTTCCTGGCATCGTTGATATCGATGACCTGCTCAGTCAGCAGCGTCCGCACCGCGATACGCGATGAGCGGGCCTCTCCTGTGATCGACTGCAGTTCGTCGCCCACTGCCGAAACGATCTGGTCGTTGATGGTATCGGCCAGGGTCTGGCTCACCCGCTGGGCGGTGCGCCACCACAATAAATGCACGCCGACGGCGCTAACGACGATGGAGGTCAGCACGAGGGCGGAAATGGCGGTGCGGATGCCGAGGCGCATGCAGGGGTCCAGTTTCACGGGGCCTTTACTGGCCTTACGCGACCATACCAGCGTCTGTTTCAGCCGCGAGGCCATTTCGGCGCCCCGGACACGCCTCTGTGACCGAACTTGAGCCGCAATGACGACGAAACTTATCGATTGGCTGTTCCGTACAAGCCAGGACGGCGCTATGCCTTTTGGCAATTCTCGAAGGTCATGCAATGAACGATGTTTCCATTCCGGCGGCCCTGATTGCCGGTCTCGTCAGCTTCCTGTCCCCCTGCGTGCTGCCCCTGGTGCCGCCCTACCTGATCTATCTCACCGGCGCGACCATCGAGCACGTCGCCAATGACGAGACGACGGAGGCCTCCAAGCGGGCGGTGATGACCTCGGCGCTGATGTTCGTGCTCGGCTTTTCCACCGTCTTCGTGGCGCTCGGCGCCAGCGCCTCCCTGGTCGGCGGGCTGATCCGCGCCTGGTCGGCTGAGCTCTCGATCGTGGCCGGCATCATCATTATCATCATGGGCCTGCATTTTCTGGGCCTGACCCGGATCGGCCTGTTGATGCGCGAAGGCCGGATGCCGATGCCAAAACCGGTCGGCTTCTGGGGCGCTTACGCCATGGGACTAGCCTTCGCCTTCGGCTGGACCCCCTGCATCGGCCCCATTCTGGCGGCGATCCTGTCGATCGCGGCGGCCGAGGCCACCGTCGCCAAGGGCGCGGGCCTGCTGGCGATCTATTCCGCCGGGCTCGGAATCCCGTTCCTGCTGGCAGCCTTCATGATCGAGCAGTTCTCGTCGCTGTTCGCGCGGATGAAGCGGCATTTGAGCAAGGTCGAGCACGCCATGGGCATCCTGATGGTCATCACAGGCATCAGCTTCCTGACCGGTGCCGTCTCCAACGTCAGCATCTGGCTGCTGGAGACTTTCCCCGCACTGCAAAATTTCGGTTAGGCCCCGTAACAAGCGGGCGCGCCATTACGAAACTCCTGTCAGGACCAGATTGCGGCAATCGCGGCCGCGGCTTTTTTGCGCGCACTGGATTGAAAGAAGCCGCAGGTCGCGGTCTCACGTCGCCAAATACTTAAAGGGGGGTTCGCATGCATTTCATCACCAATCTACTCATCCTGCTGCCCGCACAAATCGCATCGCATTTTTCCTGGGCCGGCCCCCTGATCATGCGGCTCGTCGTCGGTTACACCTTCATGCTGGCCGGCTGGGGCAAGCTGACCCATCTGGAGCAGGTGACCGAGAATTTTGTCGGCTGGGGCATTCCGTTCCCGAAACTCCTCACCCCCTTCGTATCCGGCGTCGAATGCTTCGGCGGTGCGATGCTGATCCTCGGCCTGTTCACGCGCATCCCGGCCGCGATGCTGGCGGTGGTCATGGTCGTCGCCATCAAGTCGGCAAAATGGGGCGACGTCGATTCGCTAGAGACGCTGCTCGGCTTCGAGGAAGCCGCCTATTTTGCCGGCTTCATGTGGCTGGCGATCTGCGGTCCCGGCGCTGCGTCACTGGACCGGCTGCTGGTGAATGCGGCCGGCCACAGCGAGAAATCAACCTGATCTCACAATCCTGTGACAGCGGCGAAAAGCTGAGCCCGGATTTCGACGCGCGCGTAGCTGTCGACACATCAGCGCTTTCGGGAGCCGCCATGAAACTCGTCCGCATCGTCGCCTTCGCCTTCGCAACGCTTGGGGCGTCTCCATCGTTTGCCGCGGACGGGCCAAAATGGAGTGAATGGAGCGACGATCTGTTCACCCGCGCACAGGCCGAACAGCGCTTTGTCATCCTCGATCTCGAGGCGGTGTGGTGCCACTGGTGCCACGTCATGGAGAAGACGACCTACGCCAATCCCGAGGTCAGGGAATTGCTGGCGGCGAAATATCTGCCGGTGCGGGTCGACCAGGACGCCAATCCCGATCTGTCGAGCCGCTATGGCGACTGGGGCTGGCCGGCGACCATCGTGTTCGGCCCCGACGGCACCGAGATCGCCAAGATCAGGGGATATATCGAGCCGGAACGGATGCAGGCGCTGCTCAAGGCGATCATCGACGATCCCTCACCCGGACCGTCGGTCGGCGAATCCTTCGAGGTGAAGCCGTCGGCCTCCGCCTTCCTCGACAAGGAATGGCGGGCCGCGTTGACGAAGAATGTCGACGAATCCTACGATGAAAAACTCGGCGGCTGGGGCGAGAACCAGAAATACATCGACGCCGACATCATGGATCTAGCGATCACGCGCGCCGAGGCCGGCGACGTCATGGCAATCAAGCGCGCCCGGCAGACCTTGGATGCCGCGGTCGCACTGATCGATCCGGTCTGGGGCGGCGTGTACCAGTATTCCGAAGCGGGATCCTGGACGCATGCGCATTTCGAAAAGATCATGTCGTTCCAGGCGCAATATCTCCGCCAGTACAGCCAGGCCTATGCGCTATGGAAGGATCCGAAATATCTTGCCGCCGCGCGCAACATCGAACGCTATCTCGCGGAATTTCTGGCGAGCCCTGACGGCGCGTTCTATGTCAGCGCCGATCTCGACCACGACACCGACGGGCACACATACTACGCGCTGCCGGACGGCGAGCGCCGCAAGCTGGGCATGCCGCGCATCGACAAGAATTTATACGCGCGCGAAAATGGCTGGGTCATTTCAGGACTTGCCGCGTACTACAACGTCACCAACGATCCCAAGGTGCTGGCAATCGCCGAACGCGCGGCGAAATGGGTGATCGACAACCGCGCGCTGCCGGATGGCAGTTTCCGTCATGGCGAGAAGGATCGCGGCGGCCCGTTCCTCGGCGATACGCTCGCGATGGGCCAGGCTTTGCTTGATCTCTATGCCGCTACGGGAAATCGCGACTGGCTCGCTTCGGCCGCGAAAGCCGGCGATTTCGTCGCGACCTTCCGGGATCAGGCCGGGGGCTTCGTGACCTCGAAGACCGCGGAAGGCAAGACCGGCGTGCTCGCAAGACCCGCCAAGCTGATCGACGACCAGGTGCAGGTCGCAAGGTTCATGAACCTGCTCAATCGCTATTTCGGCAACGAGAACTATCGCGAGCACGCCGCGCACGCGATGCGCTATCTCGCCAGCGCCTCGGCCGGCCTGATGCGTCCGCTGCCCGGCATTTTGCTTGCCGACGAAGAACTCGCGGTCGAACCCACCCACATGACAATCGTCGGACCCAAGGACGATGCCCGCGCGAAAAGCCTGCATGCGCTGGCCCGCGCGTTGCCGGCCCGCTACAAGCGCCTGGAGTGGCTGGATCTGCGCGAGGGCAAATTACCCAACCCCGACGTCGAATATCCTGACCTCGGCGAACCCGCGGCGTTCGCCTGCAGCAACCGCATCTGTTCGTTTCCGTCCTTCAATGCCGAGGAATTGCGGGCCACGGTTGCGCAGATGGCCCGGCTGAAACCGGCGCGTGGATAGCGAAACTCATTGTGCGACGCAAACTGATCGCCTCTGCGTCCGGTCTAATCGGTTGAAGCTGCACGCTTTCGGGCTGAATTGCGCTTCTTCCATCGCGAGGCCTCGCAAGGAAATACTCCGGCGCCGCCGGGGTTAGACATCGACGGGATGTCCAACCGCAAAAAAGAAAATTTTCTTTCGAAACTCTGTAACCAAATCGCCCGATGCCCCGTAGCTGGCTTCGGATGAGCACTCAAATCACGGAGACTTGACGGCCTCCGGCAAGCCACCGCGATCTGACTGGCATCCGTCCCTCCCTGCGTCGGCGGGGTCTTTGATCGAACGATCAACCGATCTCACGGCGTTTAGTCCTGTCTTCAAACAATCATCGAGGAGATCGTCATGAAGTTGAATTCCAAATCCGGTGCGACGCTCGCCGCTGCCGCCGCCACCCTGTTCCTCGCCGGCTCGGTGGTGTCGACGGTGTCGACATCAGCGAACGCCGCCCAGGGCAAGTGCATGGCCGGCAACGCCTGCAAGGGCCAGAGCGCCTGCAAGGGCGCTGCGAATGCCTGCAAGGGCCTGAACGCCTGCAAGGGCACCGGCTTCTCGATGGCCTCGGAAAAGCAGTGCGCTGCCATGGGCGCCAAGTTCGTCAAGGGCTGATCGGCGGATCAAATGCGAGGGGGAGGGCCCGGCGCTGCCGGGCCCTCGTTGTTTCGGCCCGGCGGCTAAAATAAATTCGGCCCCGCATGTAACCAAGGCCAGACCCACCGCGTAACTCTCTCCGGGTGCCGTTTGTCGGCTGGAACTGTCGCTGCTTGCGGGCGATGCACCCTCACACTTCTTTTGGAGGATACTCATGAAGATGACATCCAAGTCCGGCGCCGCACTGGCCGCCGCTGCTGCCACTCTGTTCCTGGCCGGCGCCACCATGTCGACCGCAACCTATGCCGCCGGTGAAGGCAAGTGCGTCGGCGCCAATGCCTGCAAGGGTCAGAGCGCATGCAAGGGCGGGGCAAATGCCTGCAAGGGCCAGAACGCCTGCAAGGGCCAGGGCTTCTCGGCCATGACCAAGGAAAAGTGCGACGCCGCCAAGGGTAAGTATATGCCGTCTTAAGTCGCGCCCGATACGAGGCCCGGTGTAGGCCGGGCCTCGTATCCATGGTAAGTTGAGAGCACAATTTGAGACACGCCGCCTCGTTGGCGGTGCCGTTCGAGCGGAGACGAGATGAACGTCGCAAGCAGATTGCCAGACAACTCGGCGGCGGCGCTTGCGGACCGCCCGGCGAAATCGGCCAAGCCGCCCTTCCTCGGCTTCGGTCTCGGCCTGCGCCACCAGCATTACGACGAAATCCTGAGCGGTAAT
Source organism: Bradyrhizobium sp. AUGA SZCCT0283 (assembly GCF_018130385.1). Classification (GTDB taxonomy): domain Bacteria; phylum Pseudomonadota; class Alphaproteobacteria; order Rhizobiales; family Xanthobacteraceae; genus Bradyrhizobium. Next base: position 159,826 of record NZ_JAFCLU010000002.1, read on the forward strand.
CCGCCGATCGACTGGTTCGAGGTCATCAGCGAAAACTACATGCTGCCCGGCGGCCAGCCGCTGCGCACGCTTGATCGCATTTGCGAACGCTATCCCGTGGTGATGCACGGCGTGTCGATGTCGATCGCCTCCACCGCGCCGCCGAACTTCGAATATCTGCAAGCCTTGAAGGATCTGGCCAGGCGCGTCGAGCCGAAATGGGTGTCGGACCATCTGTGCTGGACCGGCGTCCACGGCAAGAACCTGCATGATCTCCTGCCGATCCCCTACACAAAAGAATCTCTCGATCACGTCGTCAGCCGCGTCCAGCTGGTGCAAGACTTCCTCGGCCGCGCCATCGTGCTCGAGAATGTCTCGACCTACGTCCAGTTCAGCAATTCCGAAATGACGGAATGGGAATTCCTGTCCGAGTTGTCGCGACGCTCCGGATGCTGGCTGTTGTTCGACGTCAACAACGTCTATGTCAGCGCCTTCAACCACGGCTACGATCCCTTGACCTTCCTCAATGGAATTCCGGCGGATCGCGTGGTGCAGTTTCACATGGCCGGCCATAGCCACATGGGCACCCATATCATCGACACCCACGATCATCCGGTGTGCGAGGACGTCTGGGACCTCTACGCCGCGGCCCTAAAACGCTTCGGCCGGGTCTCGACCATGATCGAACGCGACGACAACATTCCGCCGCTCGACGAACTGCTGCTCGAGGTTGCCAGGACCCGCGAAATGGCCGAGAAAATCCTGCCGGCAGGCAAGCATGCGGAATGAGTGACTTCGCGCGACAGCAGGCCGAGTTTCAGCGCGGCATCCTTGATGGCGACGACGCGGTGTTATCGGAAATTCTCGACAGCCCCCGGGAGAAGCGCGAGACGCTGTTCGGCGTCTATCGCTATGCCTATGGCTCGCGGCTGGTCGAGGCGATGCGCAACGATCATGAGCTGCTGCATCTTTATCTCGGCGACGAGATGTTCGACGAGATGGGCCACGCTTACGTCAAGGCGCGCCCGTCCGGGCATCCGAACCTGCGCTGGTTCTCGCAAGGCCTGCCGGAGTTCCTGAAATCGACCGCGCCCTACGCCGCGCATCCCGTGCTGTCCGATCTCGCAGCCCTCGAAAAGGCGCTCAACGACGCCTTCGACGCCGCGGAAGGCAAGGTCGTCGAGCTGACCGATATGGCTGGCTTTGCGCCCGAAGCATGGTCGGGCCTCAGATTCCGGCCGCATCCCAGTGCATCCAGAATTGAGCTATCGACCAACGCGGCTGCAATCTGGCTCGCACTCAAGAACGACGAAGCGCCGCCGGACGCGACCGGACTGGAGCAGCCCGCGCATCTCCTGATCTGGCGCCAGGACGTCACGCCGATGTTCCGCGAACTTTCGGCGGAGGAAGCGATGATGTGGGATGAGGCCGCGAACGGCATTCCGTTCGGCGTGCTCTGCGAAATGCTCGCGACCTATGACGATCCCGACAGCGCGGCGGGCCGCGGCGCGGGCTATCTGCACGGCTGGATCACGGCAGGACTTTTGACGGATGTTTCCGTCGGCTCATAAAGAGGGGCCCCCGGCGAATGGAAACCGACACCGATCGCCATTTCATCGAGCGCATGCATTGGGATGAAGTCGCGCGGCGCATCGGTGATGGCGCGGTGGCAATATTGCCGATCGGCGCCGCCGCCAAGCAGCACGGCTTCCACCTCCCCCTCAATACCGACCGCATTCAGGCCGAATGGCTCGCGGGCAGGATGGCGGGAAGAATCGACGCGCTGATCTGGCCGACGCTGACCTACGGCTATTACCCCGCCTTCGTCGAATATGCCGGCAGCAGCAGCCTTTCGATTTCGACCTTCGAGGCGCTGGTGCGCGAGGTGGCGGGGCAGATTCTCGACAGCGGATGTCCAAAGCTGCTCGTGCTCAATACCGGGATCAGCACGTTGGCTCCGGTCGACCGCGCCCTGGCGCGGCTGGCGAGCGAGCGGGTCAAGCATTTGTGGATCCATGAAGGTCCGCGATATCCCCGCGTGGCCAGGCAACTGGCCGAGCAGAGCCATGGCAGCCATGCCGACGAACTGGAAACGTCGCTGATGCTGGCGCTGGCACCGCATCTGGTCGACATGACGCGCGCCGAAGCCAGCCCCAGCCTGAAACAGGAGGCGGCGGGCGCATTGACGCCGTCGGACCCGAATTCGCCGAACTACAGCCGCTCCGGCAGTTTTGGCGATCCGACACGGGCGACGTTGGCCAAGGGCGAAGCCTTGCTCGCCGCCATGCTTGACGATCTCCACGAACAGGCCGCCGCGTTCATCACGCAAGGCACCGAGCAGCACCGATCGGCCGCGGTCCAGAGCGTGCTGCGATGAAAGCCGCCGGCGCCTTTCGCTGGACCGTTGCCGCTGCCGTCCTCGCCGCGATGCTGGCAAGCGCCCTGTCGTTCCGCGCCGACGCGCAATCGGAATATACGCGCGGCGACCGCATGCCCTACGATGCGTTCGACCGGCTGCCCAGGACCGATCTTGAAGTGCCCGGCGGCACCATCCATGTCGCGTTCGCGCCGGGCGACATCACGCTGCCAAAAGAAAAACTGCTCGGCTGGGTCAGGATGTCGGCCCGCGCCGTCACGGCCTATTACGGGCGGTTTCCCGTCAGCTCGCTGCGACTGCTGTTGGTGCCCGTCGATGGCGGGCGCATCCGCGGCGGCACGACGTGGGGCTATCGCGGCGCCGCCATTCGCATTCCGCTCGGCCGCGATTCCACCGAGGATGTTTTGCAACGCGACTGGGTGATGGTGCACGAAATGGTGCATACCGCCTTGCCCGATATGCCCGATCGCTACGCCTGGCTGTCGGAGGGGCTGGCGGTCTATGTCGAGCCGGTGGCGCGGGCGCAGGCCGGAGACCTTAACGCGCGGGAAATCTGGCAGGCGATGATGCGCGATATGCCGAAAGGTTTGCCGCAGGCCGGCGATCAGGGCCTCGACAACACCGGCACCTGGGGACGCAAATACTGGGGCGGCGCGATGTTCTGCCTGCTGGCCGACATCGAAATCCGCAAAGCGACCAATAATCGCCTCGGCTTGCAGGACGCGATGCGCGGCGTACTCGCCGCCGGCGGCAACCATGAGCAGGACTGGCCGATCGAGCGCATTCTTGCAACCGCCGACAAGGCCGCCGGCGTCGATGTGCTGACCCGGCTTCACAACGAGATGGGGCCGAAGCCCGTGACCCCCGACCTCGCTGCGCTATGGCGCGGCCTTGGATTGAAGCGGATTGGCGAAGATATCGAATTCGACGACAGCGCGCCGCTCGCCGCGATCCGCAAAGCCATTACCGCGCCGCACGTACAAAGAGGCGACTGAAGAAGCCGACGACCCGGCAGCAATCGCTGCCGGATCTTTTCCGACGCAAAATATCAGAACCGGTAGCTGGCGCCGACACGCACGAGATGCATCTCGTTGTGGAATTCAGCCCGCGTGCGGTCCTTGCTGGTCAGCGTGACGCTGCCGTAGTCGGCGTAGAGATATTCGCCGCGCCCGACAAAATGCTTGGTGAAGGCATATTCGAAGCCGCCGCCCACGACCAGTCCGGCCTTGACCTGTTCGTCCCAGATTGCCTGTTGCAGGGTGTCGCAGCCCTTCTGAATCGTATAGCGGTAGCCGTTGTTGATGCTGGCGAAGCCGACGCCGATGGCGCCGTACGCCAGCAGGCGGTCGAACGCGTAGCCGGCGCGCAGCCGAGCCGCACCAAAGGCGCCGAAGCTCGACAGCAAGGCACTGTCGCCAAAGATCAGTTCGTCCCGCGACGACGAGGACTTGCCCCACTCGAGCTCGCCGCCGATCACAAAGCGGTTGGCGAACTGATAGTTGTAGCCGCCGTAGACGCCGACGGCGAAGCCGCTCGCCTGCCCCTCTGCATGACGGCAGGCGCCATTGCGGCAGTAATCGGCCGCCCAGGCGACATACGCCCCGCCGCCGTAAACGCCCGCATAGAACCCGGTCCAGTTGTATTGGGGCGAAGGCAGGTCCGGAATACGGAGATCGGCAGCCCTCGCCGCCGGACCTGCCAGTAAAAAGCCGCAAGCGGCAACAAACCCCCAGGAAACAAAACGCATCAACGCACCTCTTCACGCACGCACACGCAACACATGTTGCGGAACCAAGCTGAAGAGGGAACTTCGGGCGCGATGATGTTTAAGTCAGGCGGCCGCGTGTTGAAACAAGGCCATGTTCGGAACGAAACTGAGACGGCCGCCACAATGTGCAACCTTAGGATGAATAACGTCATTGCGAGCCCTCGCCCACCACCAGCGGTTTCAGCGCGGGGGTGGCGGACCGCAGCCGGCAGCCAGGCCGCGCACCATTCCCGGCGCCGCTACTTTTTTGATGCGGCCGCTGCTGCGGGCAGCAAGACGAGCGCCGCGGCCAGTCCCGCCGCCGATGCCACGGCCGCTGCCGAGAACAGCCAGACGTAGCTGATCGCCGATTCCTGGTTATGCAGCACCGCGCCGAGAACCGCGATGCCGACCGCGAAGCCGCCCTGGCGCATGACGACTGTCACAGCAGATGCCAGGCCAGCAAGATCCGGCGGCACAAGCGACACGGCCGCACCTGACAGTTGCGGGTGAGCCAAAGCCACGCCGACCCCAATCGCGGCAATCCCGCAGAAAGCCGGAATTAGTGGCGGCGCTGAACCGTCCGAGATCAGCGCGCCCGCAATAGTGGCATTGCCGGCTGCCAGAATCGCGAGCGCCAGGGCGAAGTGAAGCCGCCATCCCAGACGATCGGCAAGCCGGCCGCCCAACGGCGGCAGGAACAGCATCGGCAGCGTCGCGGTCAGCAGCGCGATGCCGGCCACTTCCGAGGACCAGCCGTAGGCGGCCGCAAGAAAAAGTGGCAGGTAGACGAGGACCGCCCAGTAGCCGACCGACACGGCGCACAGGAGGATCGCAATTCCGATCATGGCCGGCTGAGCGAAGATGCCGGGGTCGAGGATCGGGTCGGCGCGGCTTCTCTGCTGTATGCCGAATGCCGCCAGAAACGCCGCACTTAGCGTGAGACCCGCCACCATATGTGCCGTCGACGTGCGGCCATGCAACAGTGCCTCGACAAGCGCGGTAAGCGCTGATGTAAACAATACGACGCCCAGAGGGTCGAGCGGCCGGGGCACGGCCTCGCGCGCCTCCGCGACCAGCCGCGGTACGCCCCACGCGACCAGAGCGCAGGCCGGCAGGTTGATGAGGAAAATCCAGCGCCAGCCGATCCACGATGAGACAAGTCCGCCCATCGTCGGACCGAATGCCATCGCGACGCCGGACATGATACCAACCAGGGCAAACGCGTCCGTGCGCGGCCTGGCTTGCTCATAGACACTGGCGATCAGCGCGAAGCCGCCAGTCACGATGAATGCAGCCCCGATCCCCTGCATTACGCGAGCGACCAACAGCGTCGGTCCGTCCCATGCCATCCCGCACGCCAAGGACGCGAGAGCAAAGATGCCGTTGCCAACAAACATCGCCCGCCGCCGCCCATACCGATCCGCCAAAGCTCCCGCGAACAACAAGCAGGCTGTGAAGGCCAAACTGTAGGCATCCATGACCCAGGCATATCCGGCAATTTCGAGCCCGAGTTCACCTGCGACCGTCGGCAACGCGATGACCACCGCCGTCACGTCAAAGTTGGTGAGGAAACCCGCCATGCCCAACAGCAGAGCCGGCATCATGGATTGTGCAGCCCGACCGGAGCCGCTGTCGGACATATTTTTCGGCTGAGTCATCGTGCGAGTGCTGATCCGCTTAATGGTTACTCGTGTCTTTGATTGCCGCTTCTATCAACGCCGACTGTTCACATCGCCATGAATGTCGTTCATAGTGCTGGCATGCGTGCCCTTCCCCCTTTTGATGGCCTGATTGCGTTCGACGCGGCGCTACGTCATCGCAGCATGACACTCGCGGCCGGTGAGCTCGGACTCACACAGAGCGCGATCAGCCATCGGCTGAAAAAGCTCGAGGGCTTTGTCGGCGCGCGGTTGCTCGATCGTACAGGGGGCGGCCTGTTGCCGACCGCGGCCGGCGTCACCCTGGCCGAGGGACTCGGGCGGCTGCTTGACGAAATGGAAGAGCTGCGCGCCCACTCGCGTGCGTCGGTGCGGCCGCTGACACTCAAGATCGGACTGGGCTCTGCGCTAGCGAACTACTGGCTGGTGCGGCGTCTGCCGACGTTTGCGTCCGCATATCCCGATATTGCGGTCGAGCTCTGCATCGTCGAAAGCGATGTGCAGGCGCGCGCCCTCGATCTCGACGTGCAGATCCGATGGCTTCCCAAAGCTGGCGCGCGCGCGACGTCGACCCAGCGCCTGCTGTTCGACGAGATGGTTTTCCCGGTGGCGATCCCCTCCCTGCTGCCGCGTGGGCGGCCACTGCGGGAGCCGCAAGTGCTCGGGACGTTACCGGTGCTGCACAAGGGCCTCGCTGGCCGGAACGAAGGCGCGGAATGGTCGTGGCCGGTGTGGTTCGAACGGCTGGGCGTCACGGCTCCCGTTCAGGCCGGGCTGCGCTTCGACAATCTCGGTACGGCAATCACGGCCGCCTTGCAGGGCAGCGGCGTCGTTCTAGCCCGGTCCTTGCTTGTTCATGATGCGCTCGCCGACAAGCAGCTTTGCCGCGTCGTGTCGCCGGACTGGGATATGACGTGCAGCAAGGCGCACGTCATCCGCTGGCCTGCCACCCTGACGAATGACAGGCGTGTCGCATTGTTTGCCGACTGGGTCGTCAAGGAAGCGGAACGAACATCCCTTCAATGAAGGGGCGTCGCTGCTGATATCCGCTCGGCGTCCGCAAGTCCTATTACGCCACCGGCACGATCTTGCCGGGATTGAAAATGTTCTGCGGATCGAGCGCCTGCTTCAGCGCGCGCATGGCGTCGATCGCCTCGGGGCCAAGCTCAGCCTCGAGGTATTTCTGCTTGCCCTGCCCGATGCCGTGCTCGCCGGTGCAGGTGCCGCCCATCGCCTGCGCCCGCTCGACCAGGCGATGCATGAAGTCCTCGCCGCGCGCCATTTCCTCCGCATTGTCGACGTCGCAGACCAGCGAACAGTGGAAATTGCCGTCGCCGACATGGCCGACGATCGGCGACAGCAAATTGAGCCGCTTCAGATCGTCCTCGGTTTCGGTGACGCAATCGGCCAGCCTTGAGATCGGCACGCAGACGTCAGTCGCCACCACGCCCGCCCCCGGCCGCAGCGCCTTCACCGACCAGTAGGCGTCATGCCGCGCCTGCCACAGCTTGGTGCGGTCCTCGGGCTTGGTGGTCCAGGTGAAATCGCCGCCGCCGCATTCCTTGGCGATCTCACTGAAATTCCTCGACTGCTCGGCCACCTCGACCTCGCTGCCATGAAATTCCAGCAGCAGCAGCGGCGTCTCCGGCAGGGTCAGCTTCGAATAGGAATTGCAGGCGCGGACCTGCTCGGCGTTGAGCAGTTCGATCCGCGCCAGCGGAATGCCGGTCTGGATGGCAAGGATCGTGGCCTGACAGGCGCCGCGCACCGTCTCGAACGAACAGGCGGCGGCCGCGATCGTCTCGGGGATACCGCGCAGCTTGATGGTGAGTTCGGAGATGATGCCGAGCGTACCTTCGGCACCGACGAACAGGTGCGTCAGGTCATAGCCGGCCGACGATTTTTTCGCCCGCGTGCCGGTCGTGATGATCGCGCCGTCGCCGCGCACCACCTTGAGCGCCAGCACATTGTCGCGCATGGTGCCGTAGCGCACCGCATTGGTGCCGGAGGCCCGCGTCGACGTCATGCCGCCGAGCGAAGCGTCGGCGCCGGGATCGATCGGGAAGAACAATCCCTGGTCGCGCAGATGTTCGTTCAGCGCCTTGCGGGTGACGCCAGGCTGGATCACGCAATCCAGATCCTCGGCATGAACTTCGAGAATCCGGTTCATGTCGCGCAAATCGATGCAGACGCCGCCGGCCGGCGCGTTGACCTGCCCCTCCAGCGACGTGCCGGTGCCGAAAGCGATCACGGGAACACTGTGTTTGGCGCAGATCCGCACCACGTCCTGTATGTCCTGGGTTTCCTGCGCCATCACCACCGCATCGGGCGGCTGCGTCGGCAGCCAGGTGGTGGTATGGGCGTGCTGCTCGCGCACCGCCTGCGAGGTAATCAGCCGGTTGCCGAATCGCGCCGCCAGCGCCTCGATCGCGCTTGCCAGCGCCTGCGGCTCCGGCCGCTTCACACTACCCGATATCGTCGTCGCCACGCCAAATTCCTCCGGATTTGAGCGGACCGTGGCAAAGGATATAAGGGGGGTCAAGAGACCCGTAAAAACAAAGGGATGGATGATGACGAGCGCTGCCGCCGCCAAGGATAATCTGAAGGATAATCTGAAGGATAATTTGAAGGATATGCCGTTACCGCCGGCCCCGTTCCTGTCCTCGGTGATGCAGATCGAACCGCAATGGATCGACTATAACGGCCACCTCAACATGGCCTATTACAACGTGATGATGGACCGCGCGATCGACGAGATGTGGCTGCAGCTCGGGATCGGGCCGGCCTACATGAAGGAACGCCACTGCTCGACCTTCACCGCCGAATGCCATGTTCGCTACATACGCGAGATTCACCTTGGCGATCCCGTTCAGATTTCGGTTTATCTGTTAGGTCATGACGAGAAGCGGCTGCACACGTTCGAGGAACTGCGGCATGCGAGCGAAGGCTGGCTCTCCGCGACGTCGGAGAACATGACGCTCCACATGGACATGAATGCGCGGAAAGTGGCTCCCTTCCCGCCCGATATCCGCGCCCGCGTCCAGGCGGTGGTGGACTCGCATGCAGCCGTGCCGCGGCCCGAGGGTATCGGACGCAAGGTCGCGATGCCCGTGAAATAGATTCAGGCCGGCAGCCCGGCTTCTTGCAGCGCGCCGACGACCAGATCGCACTGGCTTGGCGGCAGCGGCGGCATGCCCCGCTCGACCTCCGACACCGTGAGATCGGGATAGCGCTGCCGCAGTGCACCAAGACTGCGGCTGGCCAGCGGCCCCTGCCCGGCCAGCACATAGGCCGGACACAGGGTTCGATGCACCCAGCTTGCGGAAGGGTGTTCAGCCAGCGCGCGTTCCTGCCAATGCGCACCTTCGGCGTATTGACCGGCTGTGAATAGTGCACAGCCGATCCCGACCATGCTGTTGAAGGCCAGTGGATCGTGGGGCGCGAGATCGAGCGCAATCTTGAATCGCTCAATGGCGGATTGTGGATCACCCTTGTAGACGTCGATCCATCCGCTGCGGCTCCAGGCCCAAGCCGATCCGCCGTCGATCGCGAGCGCCCGGCGCGTGACAAGATCGGCGGCATCGAACTCGTTAAGCAGCGATAGCGCGTTGCCGAGTATGGCCAGCACGGTGGCATCACCGCACAGCGCCCTCGCCCTGTGGGCCAGTTCGAGGCTTCGCGCGCGTTCTTCCTGCGGCGAATGGGTGAAGTGATAGACCACGCGCTGAACATGCGCCCAGGCCGCCAGCGCGGTGGCGAGCGGATGGTTCGGGTCCTGGTCCATCGCGCACTCGAGCATTTCCAGCGCGCGGGCATTGCCATTGGCATCGAGCGAGAGAACGCCCGGCATCGCACGTAGCGCCAGATCCTGGGCGCCGAGACTCGTCGCTGGCTTTCGCAGCGCACGGTCGATCTCCGCCAGCCGCAGGCAGGGCTGCAGCGCCGCAGCGATCCTGGCCGCGAGATGCTCAGCCGTCGCGATGTCATCGCGCAGGATACCGTCGGCGCGATGCGCCCAGAGCTGGCCGCCGCTCTCGGTGTCGATCAGCCGAATGGTCAGGTGCGCCTGTATGCCGGTCGCCCTGATGGCTCCGGTCAGATGATAGCGCGCCGATCGTGACCCGGTTGCCACAGAGATTCCGGCGCGGGTCAGCGCCGTGATGAGATCGTCGGCAATGTCGGCGGCGATCTCCAGATTTTCCGCAGCCGCCTCGATCGGCCCGAAGGCGACCGCCGGCCGGTCGCGCGACGGGAGGAAATGCGACGGCATCGCGCCCAGCGACTCCGTGAACACGGCCTGCCGCTTCAGCGTCTGCGACGGCGTCTCGCCATAGCGGCGGCGATACGCGATCGAGAACCGCCCAAAATGGGGAAAACCGCAACGCAGCGCCACATCCATGATCCTGACGCCCGGCGCCCCCTGCAGCAACTCGCGGCGGGCGCATTCGAGCCCGATGTCGCGAAGCACGGCGCGCGGGGTCCTGCCGACAAAGGCGAGGAACTGGCGCTGCAAGGTTCGGCCGGAAGTGCCCGCGATGGCAGCGAGTTCCGTCAGGCGCCAATTGTGGCCGACATTGGAATGCATCGCGTCCAGCGCGCGCCTGACACCGCGGGGCAGCGGCGACGCCACCGATGAAACGTCCTGACTGGTGATCATCCGCAACTCCGAAGGCCCTGGTTGTGAGTCCCGGGAGCGGTCGAAAGGTTCACGATCGGGATAGCCGTGTCGCGAAGTGGATAGCCGCCCGGCGGTCCCCCGAACTAAGCCCGGACCACGCCCACACCGTCAAATCCGCGCCTCAAAGGAGGAACTTGCACATGGCTACATCAACTGCCGTCAAGAACGAACAACCTGGCCAGATCGACCTTTCCGCCCTCAAGACCAAGCAGCACGGCGCTTGGTCGTCCGGCGACTATGCCATTGTCGGCACCACGCTGCAGATCGTCGGCGAAGAGCTGTGCGAGGCGCTCGACCTCCGGGCTGGCCAGAAGGTGCTCGACGTCGCGGCCGGCAACGGCAACGCAACGCTTGCCGCCGCGCGGCGCTGGTGCGAGGTGATCTCGACCGACTACGTGCCGAGCCTGCTCGAACGCGGCCGCGCGCGTGCTGCTGCGGAAGGCCTGTCGGTCCAGTTTAGGGAAGCCGATGCCGAGGCGCTCGACTTCGGTGACGCGACTTTCGACACCGTGCTCTCGACCTTCGGCGTGATGTTCACGCCGGACCAGGACCGTGCGGCTTCCGAATTGCTACGGGTGTGCAAGAGCCGCGGCAAGATCGGTCTCGCCAACTGGACGCCGGAGGGCTTTATCGGACAGTTGTTCAAGACACTCGGCAAATACCTGCCGCCGCCGGCCGGCGCGAAATCGCCGGCGCTGTGGGGAACGCAGGCACGCATCACGGAAATGTTCGGGACGTCGGCCGCGTCCATCAAGGCGGAGAAGCGTTACTTCATGTTCCGCTACCGCTCGCCGATGCACTTTCTCGACGTGTTCAGGAATTACTATGGCCCGACGCTAAAAGCCTTTGCCGCACTTGATGAAACCAACCAGCGCCGCCTCGCCGACGATATCCTGAAACTGATCGCATCGATGAACCGCGCCGAGGACGGCACCATGGTGCTGCCGAGCGAATATCTGGAAATCGTCATCACCAAGCGTTGATTCAACTGTAACGTGGCGACGGCCCCAACGGGCCGCCGCCCGCACTTTTATGTCGACGAAGGAGCTTTCCGGCATGATCCATGAGACCCGCGGGCGCATCGACTATCAGGAGGCCGGAACGGGCTCGACCGTTGTGCTGGTGCCGGGATCGTGCAGCACCGGCGCCGCCTGGCGGCCGGTGATGGGTCACTGGCAGAACCAGTTCCGCTGCGTGACAACGAGCCTGCTGGGATATGGCGGCACCGATGAACGCCGCAGCTCAGGCGATTCAGATATCGCGCATGAGAGTGAGATCCTCGAGACCGTGATCCGTCGCGCGGGCGGCCCGGTGCATCTCGTTGGCCATTCGTTTGGCGGACTGGCCGCGCTCGCGGTCGCATTGCGGGGACGCGTTCCGCTGCTCAGCCTGACCATTGCCGAAGCCCCGGCCATGGAAATCCTGCGGGAAGCCGGAGAGATGCAGCACTATGACGCTTTCCGAAAGATGTCCGGCGCCTATTCGGATGCGTTCAGGGGCGGTGAAACCGACGCGATCGCGCGGATGGTCGACTTCTATGGCGGTGCAGGTACTTTCACTGCCTGGCCCCAGCGCGTTCGCGACTACGCGATTGAGACGACGCCCGCGAATTTGCTGGATTGGGAATCGGCGTATGGTTTCCGCCTCACGCCTGCATTACTGGCGACCGTGAAGATTCCTACACTCGTCGTATGGGGTGAGATCAGTCATCCGGCTGTATGCCGGGCGAACGACATACTGAGCCGGTATATCCCGCAGGCCGACCGCGCCACGATAGATGGGGCGGCTCATTTCATGATCGCGACCCACCCGAAGCCATTTGCGGACCTGATGGCTCGTCACGTCAGGCAGTCCAACCTTGGGCAGTCCAGCCTTGCACTGGGTGCCGCGCGCTAGTTTGCGCGCGGCACCAGCTTTTTGGCTTGCGCCCTGCTAGACGTTGCTGCGTCCGCGCACCAGTCCAACCACGGCCGAGACCAGAAACAGGATCACGGCAATAAAGAAGATCGCCTTGGCGATTTCGACGGACGCGCCGGCGATGCCGCCGAAGCCCAGAATACCCGCGATCAACGCGACGACCAGAAACGTAACGACCCAGCTCAGCATGACACCACCTCAATTGGCTGTTGCTCTCGCGATGCCTGCGACTGCAGCGTCGCGCACCGACTGACAGAACAATCCGGCCCGGAAACGATGGTTCCTGGCCGCAAAACCCCGAAATTTGACGATTCCAGCGGAACAAAATCGCAGGCTTGCCTCGAAATCGGCCCTGCAAAAGCGCCGGGATAAAACCTGTCAAAACGGCCGGACAGGCCCTATATGGCCCTCAATCCCTGCTATGAAGGCTCCCCTTTATCGCCTCACGGTGCCATCGTGGGGCCAAGACGATTCGAGCATGACCGAGCCGAGCAAACTGCCCCATCGCGGCGTCCCCGAGCACCAGCCAGCGGCTGGCGGCATCGCCGCGCGTGCGCGGGCTGCGGCCGGTCCGCAATATCTCAACGGGCTCAATCCCGAACAGCGCGAAGCGGTCGAAACGCTGGATGGCCCGGTTCTGGTGCTGGCCGGCGCCGGCACCGGCAAGACGCGCGTGCTGACCACGCGCATTGCCCATATCCTGAGCCAGGGCCGGGCGCGGCCGCATGAAATCCTGTCGGTGACCTTCACCAACAAGGCCGCGCGCGAGATGAAGCTGCGGCTCGGCCAGATGCTCGGCCAGGCCGTGGAAGGCATGCCGTGGCTCGGCACCTTCCACTCGATCGGCGGCCGTATCCTGCGCTTCCACGCCGAACTGGTGCAGCTCAAATCCAATTTCACCGTGCTCGATGTCGACGATCAGGTGCGGCTCTTGAAGCAATTGCTGCAGGCCGAGAACATCGACGACAAGCGCTGGCCGGCGCGCATGCTGGCCGGGCTGATCGACGGCTGGAAAAACCGCGGGCTGACGCCGTCGCAGGTGCCGGCAGGCGAAGCCGCGATGTTCGGCAACGGCAAGGGCGGAAAGCTCTACGCCAGCTATCAGGAGCGGCTGAAGATTCTCAACGCCGCCGATTTCGGCGACCTGCTGCTGGAGAACATCCGGCTGTTCCGCGAGCACCCCGACGTGCTGCGGCAATACCAGAACCGGTTCAAGTTCATTCTGGTCGACGAATATCAGGACACCAACGTCGCGCAGTATTTATGGCTGCGGCTGCTGTCGCAGGCGCCGTCGCGGCCGGGCGCGCCGCTGTCGGCGATCATCCCGGGGGCCACCAACTCCCCCGTCATTCCGGGGCGCGTCGAAGACGCGAACCCGGAATCTCGAGATGATGAGGACTCTCCTCGAGATTCCGGGTCTGCGCTTTCAGCGCATCCCGGAATGACGGAGGCCCCGGCCCCCGCCACTCCTCTCAAAAACATCTGTTGCGTCGGCGACGACGACCAGTCGATCTATGGCTGGCGCGGCGCAGAGGTCGACAACATCCTGCGCTTCGAGCACGACTTTCCCGGCGCAAGAGTCATCCGCCTCGAACGCAATTACCGCTCGACAGGTCACATCCTCGCCGCCGCCTCGCATCTGATCGCGCACAACGAAGGCCGGCTCGGCAAGACGCTGCGCACCGAGGATGTCGACGGCGAGAAGGTCACTGTGACCGGCTCCTGGGATTCGGAAGAGGAAGCCCGCGCCATCGGCGAGGAGATCGAGGAATTGCAGCGCGCGGGCGAGAACCTCAACGAGGTCGCGATCCTGGTGCGGGCCTCGTTCCAGATGCGCGAGTTCGAAGATCGTTTCGTCACGCTCGGCCTGCCCTATCGCGTGATCGGCGGTCCGCGGTTTTACGAGCGCGCCGAAATCCGCGACGCGCTGGCATATCTACGTGTGATCAATTCGCCTGCCGACGACCTCGCCTTCGAGCGCATCGTCAACGTACCCAAGCGCGGGCTCGGCGACGCCACCGTGCAGATGCTGCACGACCATGCCCGCAAGCGCCGCATCCCGCTGTTCGAAGCCGCCCGCGCCGTGGTCGAGACCGACGAATTGAAACCGAAGGCGCGCGGGAGCTTGCGCGATCTCATCCTGCATTTCGACCGCTGGCGTGCGCAGCGAGAGGTGACGTCACACACCGAGCTCGCCGAAATCGTGCTCGACGAGAGCGGCTATACCGAGATGTGGCAGAAGGACCGCTCGGCCGACGCTGCGGGCCGGCTGGATAACTTGAAAGAACTGGTGCGCTCGATGGAAGAGTTCGAGAACCTGCAAGGTTTTCTCGAACACATCTCGCTGGTGATGGACCGCGACGGCGGCGCCGAGGAAGAAGCGGTGTCGCTGATGACGCTGCATTCGGCCAAGGGGCTGGAATTCGACAATGTGTTCCTGCCGGGCTGGGAGGAAGGCCTGTTTCCCAGCCAGCGCACGCTGGACGAACAGGGCCGCGCCGGACTCGAAGAGGAGCGGCGCCTCGCCCATGTCGGCCTGACCCGCGCGCGCCGCCGCGCCAAACTCTATTTCGCCACCAACCGCCGCATCCACGGCACGTGGTCAACCACGATCCCCTCGCGCTTCCTCGACGAGTTGCCGTCGGCCAATGTCGAGATCACGGAATCCAAGGGCGGCTCCGGCTGGGGCGGCGGCTACGGCCCGTCGCGTTTCGACAATGTCGAATCCTTCGGCTCTAGCTACACCACGCCGGGCTGGCAGCGCGCCCAGGCCAATCGCAACCGCGGCCAGGGTGGCCGCGGACAGGCCCGCGGCGGTTTCGAGGAAAGCCAGTCGTCGTTTTCAGGCTCGCGCAGCGATGCCTTCTCAGGCGGCGGCTTTTCACGCAACAAGCGCGGCCCGATGGTGATCGAGGGCGAACTGGTCGCGAAATCCACCGGCACGGTTTCGGAATTCTCGCTCGACGACCGCGTGTTTCACCAGAAATTCGGTTACGGCAACGTGGTGAAGATCGACGGCAACAAGCTGACGATCGCGTTCGAAAAGGCCGGCGAGAAGAAGGTGGTCGATAGTTTCGTGGAGCGAGTGTAGACTCGCCTCATGAATCACAAGCGCAAACGCCCGAAGTCCGCGCGCGCCGGCTGTCTGTTGTGCAAGCCGCACAAGGCCAATGGCTGTTACCCGCGTCATAAAAATATGCAATTTGGAGACCGTCGGCGTTTTGAGGCTGGCAGAGAACAAATGCGCTGCGAAGGCTTCGTTACAGCAAGGTAGATTCCACCATTGCGGAAGGCCCCGTGCGTTCCTATCTCCCGGTTCCCACCCGTCCCACGCCTCGACCCGGCCGAAGTGCCGCCTCGACGCGCCACATCCCCTTTCAGACTGCCATGCTCGCGATGCCCCCTATCATCTCCGTCTCAAATCTCTCAAAGACCTACGGCTCCGGTTTCAAGGCGCTGAACAACGTCAATCTGGACATCAAACGCGGCGAGATCTTCGCACTGCTGGGGCCGAACGGCGCGGGCAAGACCACGCTGATCAGCATCATCTGCGGCATCGCCAATCTGAGCGAGGGCAGCGTTACCGTGGGCGGGCATGACATCGTCAGGGATTATCGCGCCGCGCGCTCGTTGATCGGGCTGGTGCCGCAGGAACTGCACACGGACTCGTTTGAAACGGTATGGGCGACCGTCAGCTTCAGCCGCGGCCTGTTTGGCAAGCCGAAGAATCCGGCGCACATCGAAAAGATCCTGAAAGACCTGTCGCTGTGGGACAAGAAGGATTCCAAGATCATCACGCTTTCCGGCGGCATGAAGCGCCGCGTGATGATTGCGAAGGCGCTGTCGCACGAGCCGCAGATCCTGTTCCTGGACGAGCCCACCGCAGGCGTCGACGTCGAACTGCGCAAGGGCATGTGGGAAGTGGTGCGCACCCTGCAGGCCTCCGGCGTTACCATCATCCTGACCACGCACTACATCGAGGAAGCCGAGGAGATGGCCGACCGCATCGGCGTCATCAACAAGGGCGAGATCATCCTGGTCGAAGACAAGGCCGGGCTGATGCAGAAGCTCGGCAAGAAGGAATTGAAAGTGCATCTGCAAGGCAGGATCGATGCGATCCCCGCCTCGCTCGCCACCTACAATCTCGAACTGTCCGACGATGGCCACGCGGTGATCTACGACTACGACACCAAGGGCGACCGCACCGGCATCACCAGCCTGCTCAATGACCTCCGCAATGCCGGCATCCGTATCTCGGACCTCGATACCCGCCAATCGTCCCTGGAAGACATCTTCGTCAGCCTGGTGCGGCAAGTTTGAAGTTCCTATCAGTGTTTGCCGCACCCCCTTCATAGGAACTTCAAACTTTCATGCCGCACCAGAATCATAATTTGACTAGCGCTCCTTTGATTTCGAAGCTCGCATCAGAGGCTCCGCGAAAGCTTGCGAGCTTCGAAATCAGAGCGCTAGTGAGGGCGCCATGAATTACCGTGCGATCCGCGCCATCTATCTGTTCGAAATGGCCCGCACCTGGCGCACGCTGCTGCAGAGCATCGTCTCGCCGGTGGTCTCCACCTCGCTTTATTTCGTGGTGTTCGGCGCCGCGATCGGCTCCCGCATCACCGAGGTCGAGGGCGTCAGCTACGGCACCTTCATCGTGCCGGGGCTGGTGATGCTGTCGGTCTTGACTCAGAGCATCGCCAATGCCTCGTTCGGCATCTATTTTCCGAAATTCGTCGGCACCATTTATGAAATATTGTCGGCGCCGATTTCCTATCTCGAGATCGTGATCGGCTATGTCGGGGCGGCCGCGACCAAATCCATCATCCTCGGCCTGATCATTCTGGCCACCGCCGCACTGTTCGTGCCGCTGCACATCCATCATCCCTGGTGGATGCTGACCTTCCTGGTGCTCACGGCCGTGACCTTCAGCCTGTTCGGCTTCATCATCGGCATCTGGGCCGACGGGTTCGAAAAGCTGCAGATGATCCCGATGCTGGTGGTGACGCCGCTGACCTTCCTCGGCGGCAGCTTCTACTCGGTCAACATGCTGCCCTCGGGCTGGCGCACCATCACGCTGCTCAATCCCGTGGTCTATCTGATCTCGGGCTTCCGCTGGAGTTTTTACGAGATCGCCGACGTCAGCGTGGGCTTAAGCCTCGGCATGACGCTCGGCTTCCTCGCCATATGCATGGCCCTGGTGTGGTGGATTTTCCGGACCGGTTACCGGCTGAAGAATTGACACCGGAATCGTAGCCCGGATGGAGCGAAGCGCAATCCGGGACATCTGTTCAATCATTGGCAGCGGCCCCCGGATTTCGCTTCGCTCCATCCGGGCTAAGGGGCCCCATTCTCCCGCTCGCGAAAAAGTCAGCGCCACAGCAGGCCTGTGCCGTCCCGTCGCCTTGTTTGCGCCGCGGGAGGCGTTAACGATTGCGAGCGCAGGCCACTGGAACCAGTGCCGGTTTCCCGGCATAGTGCATGCCGGGGGACGGAGAGCCGGCGCTTTTAGTACAGGGGCTTGGAGGCCACAGGTAAAATGCGTTCCTTCCTCATTGCCGTCGCCGCCCTGACGCTGTTCGCCGCGGGCACCGCCCAAGCCAAAGTCGCCATCACCGTCGACAAGGATAACCAGCAGATGACCGTCGCCGTCGACGGCATCGAGCGTTACCGCTGGCCGGTATCGTCAGGCCTTCCCTCCTACGAGACGCCGAACGGCAGCTTCCGCGCCTTCCGGATGGAAGAAGACCACTACTCCAAGGAATTTGACGACGCGCCGATGCCGCATTCGATCTTCTTCACGAAGATCGGCCACGCCATTCACGGTACCGATTCCGTCAACCGTCTCGGCAGCCCGGCCTCGCATGGCTGCGTGCGACTGTCGCGCGAGAATGCCTCAAAGCTCTGGGATCTGGTGAAGCAGGAAGGCGTGCTCAATACCACGGTGACGCTGACCGGCTCCTCCCAGGTGGCGCTGGCGCGCAATCCGCGGCGCGCCAATACGGCCGTCGCCCGCCGCGCGCCGCTGCCGCAATATGAGCAGCAATACGACTCCGCCGGCGATCCCATCGTGATCACACCGCAACAGCAGCGCGTGGCGCCAGTGGCGCGGGCCGACGATGGCTACATTTATCCCGCCGACGGCTCTTCCAATGAAGCGCGTTATCCCGCGCCCGGCCGCCGCGTTTACGACACCGAGGCCTACCAGCAGCAGCCACCGCAACCGCAATATTATGGCAACCGCGGCTATCCGCCGGCGCCACAGGGCTACTACTATCAGCCACGGCAGACTTATCAGCAGCGCGGGCTGTTCAGCTATCAGGATTAGCCGGATGAATTTGGTGCGGTCGCGGAGTGATCTGCGGCCAGTGTCTCAACCGTCCGGCGCGCCCGCAAGCTGCCGCTCGCGTTGCGCGGTCAGCCGCGACTGTTGCCAGGCGTCGTGAGCAATCATCCCTGCCGCCATTGCCACGACGAAAACGATGACTCCGGGCGACAGGGTCGCCAGGCTCTCCAAAGCCGGCCCCGGGCATAATCCGACAAGGCCCCACCCGATTCCGAACAGCGCTGCTCCCGTGACCAGCGGCAGATCGATCCCCGATTTTCCCGGCCGGAAATATTGCCCGGCAAACCACGGCTGCGCACCGCGATCGGCCAACCTGAAGCCTGGCATCGACACTGCGAGCGCCGCAGCCATCACCACGGCGAGGCTCGGATCCCATGCGCCGAAGATGTCCAGAAAGCCCAAAACCTTGGTCGGCTGCACCATGCCTGAAATCAACAGGCCCGCGCCGAAGATCAGGCCGCACAACAAGGGGACGATGATCCACATGACTCAACCTCCCAACATGTGATGCGTGATCGCGACGGTGATGACCGCCGTCACAATGAAGACGATGGTGGCGGCGATCGAGCGCGGCGACAGCCGTGCTATTCCGCAGATGCCGTGCCCGGAGGTGCAGCCGCCGCCGAGCCGCGTGCCGAAGCCGACCAGTAGCCCGGCGACGACAATGACGACCCAACTGGCCGGCAGCTTGGGCGCCGCCATGTCGTAACCGATCCAGCCGGCGATAACGGGCGCGAGAATCAACCCCGCGATAAAGGCGATGCGCCAGCCTTTGTCCTCGCTCCGCAAGTTCAAGAGGCCGCCGAAGATACCAGTGATGCCGGCGACCCGGCCGGTCGACAACATCAACAGGACGGCGGAAAGCCCGATCAGGACGCCGCCGATCGCGGCCGATACGGGAGTGAAATTGGCCATAGTAAGCTTTCCTATTGGTTGTCGGGAGCGCGTGAAATCATAGCCGCACTCTTCGTTTGCGCAATGATAGGGATGTCGAATGCAACCTTGATCCATCGCAATGCCGGCCAGGCACGTTACTGGATATATCGTGCCAGGAAACCACGAGGCAAAATCGATGACCAATTGGCCGCAACAGACCGCCGATTTGAGCACTCTCCTGCGTAGCCTTCGCGGAACCGCTCCCGATGTCATGAAGGCGTTCGCGGGCATTGCGAAGGCGGCGACGATTTCGAAGGCGCTGGATGCCAAGACCAAGGAACTGATCGCGCTCGGCATCGCGGTCGCGGTGCGATGTGACGATTGCATCGCCTTCCACGTCAAGGCTTGCGTGGAACAGGGCGCCACGAAGGAGGAAGTCAGCGAGACGCTCGGAATGGCGATTTATATGGGCGCGGGTCCGTCTGTGATGTACGCGAGCCACGCGCTCGAAGCGTTCACGCAATTCGAGGCCGGCACGGCGAAACCATCGGACAAACCAAGTGCAGTTCGCGATGAGGAAGAAATCCGTCTTGAGTGAAAGATTCTGACCGGAAGGTCAGGCGCTCGGAGCGCGCAGCGTCTATTCCTCGCCGTTCCTGAGCCGCCGCCATACCGCGCCCAGCACGTTGGAATAATCGTCGGTCCAGACCCGCTGGCGATCCTCGGCCTCGGTTAACGCCCATTGATCCGACGACGCCAGCTTGCCGACGTCGGCCTCTTCGCGCGCCGAGACCACGACCGAGGTCGAGAAGATGTATTCATTGTCGCGGCCGGAATCCTCGCTGTAGACCCAGCTCTTCATGTCGTTGGCGTCGGCGATTCCCACGACCACGCTCGACAGTTCCAGATGCCGGTTGGAGACGTG
The DNA here is from genome assembly GCF_018130385.1 of Bradyrhizobium sp. AUGA SZCCT0283. Taxonomy (GTDB): domain Bacteria; phylum Pseudomonadota; class Alphaproteobacteria; order Rhizobiales; family Xanthobacteraceae; genus Bradyrhizobium. The sequence continues at coordinate 180,332 of NZ_JAFCLU010000002.1, forward strand.
CATCACCACAGCGCCCTGCGGCGCCAGCTTGGCCTTGTAGATTTCCATCGCCTCTTCGGTCGCCAGATGAACCGGAATCGCATCCGAGGAATAGGCGTCGACGATGATCAGATCGTAGACGCCGTCAGGCTCGCGCGCGAAGGTCAGCCGCGCATCGCCGATCACCGGCTCCAGTTTCGGCTCGCAGACCTGGATGTAGGTGAAATATTTCGGATCGCGCGCGGTGTCGACCATCGACTGGTCGATCTCGAAGAACTTCCACTCCTCGCCGGGCTCGGAGGCGCAGACCAGCGTGCCGGAGCCGAGCCCGATCACGGCTACCCGCAGCGGCGCCGCTTTACGTTCGCGGATCGCCGTGATCGCCTGACCGATGCCGCCGTCCTTGTGGTAGTAGGTGATCGGCTCCGGCTGGCCGGTGACCAGCGTGCCGTCGTCGTTCTTGAATTTCTCGGCGCCGTGGATCGTGGTGCCGTGCATCAGCACGTGATACTGGCCGTTCGGCGTCACCACGATCTTGTGGACACCGAAGAAACTTCGCACGGTCTCGACCCGTCCGTCGTCGGAAGGGTAAGCGCGCAGCAGCACCAGCGCCACCGCGACGGTGGCAAAGATCTTCCAGCGATTGGCGTTGAGGCCGAGCGCCAGCAGCGCCGAGAGCACGCCGACCGCACCGATCACCCAGACCCTGTTGGTGTCGAGCCAGTTGAACAGTTTGCCGGTGGACCAGGTCGGTGCGATCAGCGCCACCGCCAACGCGGCGAGGAACGGCCAGTACCAGCGGCTCCAGCGCGGCAGCCGCTCATTGCCGGTCGGTCGGCACAGCGCCGCGAGCGCCAGCAGGATCGGATATTCCGCAACCCATGAGAAGGTGAACGGCGCGATCAGGCCGGCGAACAAGCCGCCGACCATGCCGCCGAACGACAATGCGACATAGAAACCGGTGAGATATTTCGCCGCCGGGCGGGTGCGCGCCAGTTCGCCGTGACAGGCCATCGCGATCACGAAGAAGCAGAGCTGATGCCCGCCGAGCGTCAGCAGCAGATTCTGCTCGCCGCCGACCGCCAGCAGCACCACGACGCCGGCGATCGCCAAAGGCTGCGCCAGCAGCATCCATTTGTGCGGCAGCAGCGGGCGCGACTGGAACACCAGCACCCAGGTCAAGAGATAGAGCGACAGCGGCAGCACCCACAGCAACGGCGCAGCGGCGACGTCGGTGGAAATATGCGCGGTCACCGCGATCAGCAGGCCCGACGGGACGGCCGCGAGGAATATCCAGCGGGCGCGCAATATCCATGACGGCGCCGGCGCGTCGGCATCGTCGGCCGGCATGTTCAGTTCCCCCGCCTTCGCCGGCGAGCGCAGCAGCAACACACCGCAGCTTGCGATCAGCACGATCAGCAGGCCGTAACCGCCGGTCCAGATCAGGTTTTGCGTGCGCAGCGTGAACATCGGCTCCAGCAGCACCGGATAGGACAACAGCGCCAAAAAGCTGCCGATATTCGAGGACGCATAGAGGAAGTACGGATCGGGGCCGTTGGGATGGCCGGTGCGGACGAACCAGGCCTGCAGCAGCGGATTGTTGGCCGCGAGCGCAAAGAACGGCAGCCCGATCGACACCGCAAACAGACCGAGCAGCCAGAGCGCATAGCCTGACGTCGGCGGATCACCCCACCCGCTCGAGATCGACAGCGGCAGCGTCAGCATCGCAACCGCGAGCAGCAGCAGATGGGCCACCACGGGAACCGCGCGGTTGCGGAGCTGCATCAGAAAATGCGCATAGGCATAGCCGCCGAGCAGCAGCGACTGGAAGAACACCATCGCCACCGACCACACCGCCGGCGAGCCGCCGAGCCGCGGCAGCACCATTTTGGTGAACAGAGGCTGCACCGAAAACAGCAGCAGCGCACTGACGAAGATCGCAGCGGTGTAGACGATCAGGACCAGCCGGTTCCGATTTTCGGAAGGCTGGTCCGCTGAAACGGACGGATCGGAAGAAGTCATCAAAACTCCGGCTGGAAACCGGCGGGCGCCGGTGGCGGGATGCCCGGCAGGGCCGCCAGCGGGGCGCAATGGAGCATAGGGCGACACGGCGAGCAATGCGGGATAAGAAAGCACGGATAGGGCGCATTGCGCCCTTGCCGATCAAACCTTCTTGAAGCTGAAGCTGGCATGAACGAGACGGATGTTGTCATCATCGGGGCGGGGCATAACGGCCTCACCTGCGCCGCCTATCTCGCGATGGCCGGTCTGCGCGTAAAAGTGGTCGAGCGCCGCAAGGCGGTCGGCGGCGCCGCGGTGACCGAGGAATTCCATCCCGGTTTCCGCAATTCGGTGGCCGCCTATACCGTCAGCCTGCTCAACCCGCAGATATCAGCCGACCTGAAGCTCGCCGATCACGGCCTGCGCATTGTCGAGCGCCGCGCACAGAATTTTCTGCCCGCACCCGACGGCAGCTATCTCCTGACCGGCGAGGGCCGTACCCGGCAATCGGTGGCAAAGCTCAGCGAGCGCGATGCGGCCACCATTGAAGCCTTCTCGCGCGAACTGGAGGCCATCGCCGACGTGCTGCGGCAATTCGTGCTGCGCGCGCCGCCAAACATCGTCGAGGGATTCGGGATCGGCGCGATCCGCGAAGCCTTCAACGCCATGGGCACGGCCGGCATCCTGCGCAAGCTTTCACTGGAGCAGCAGCGCAATCTGCTCGACCTGTTCACGCGCTCCGCCGGCGAGATGCTGGACGAGCGTTTCGAGAACGACCTGGTAAAGGCGCTGTTCGGCTTCGACGCCATCGTCGGCAATTACGCCAGCCCCTACGCCGCCGGCTCCGCCTATGTGATGCTGCACCATGCATTCGGCGAGGTGAACGGCAAGAAGGGCGTGTGGGGCCACGCGATCGGCGGCATGGGCGCGATCACGCAGGCGATGGCGCGCGCGGCGCGCGGCCACGGTGCCGAAATCGAAACCGAAGCCGGCGTGCGCGAAGTGATCGTCGAAGGCGGTCGCGCCGCAGGCGTCATCCTCGACAATGGAAAAACCATCCGCGCAAAGTACGTCGTCTCCGGCGTCAATCCGAAACTGCTGTATACGCGGCTCGTGCCGTCCGGCGCGCTGGCGCCGGAATTCCTCGAACGCATCTCGCACTGGCGCAACGGCTCCGGCACCTTCCGGATGAATGTCGCACTCAACGCATTGCCTTCCTTCACTGCACTGCCTGGCGCCGGCGACCATCTCACCGCCGGCATCATCCTGGCGCCCAGCCTCGCTTACATGGACCGCGCCTGGCAGGATGCGCGCAGCCATGGCTGGAGCCGCGAACCGGTGGTGGAAGTGCTGATCCCCTCGACGTTGGACGATTCCCTTGCTCCGGAGGGCCAACATGTCGCCAGCCTGTTCTGCCAGCATGTCGCGCCGGAATTGCCGGATGGCAAATCGTGGGATGACCATCGCGAGGAGGTCGCCGACCTCATGATCGCAACGGTGGACAGATTCGCGCCGGGCTTTGCCGCCAGCGTAATCGGCCGCCAGGCGCTGTCGCCGCTCGACCTCGAGCGGCAGTTCGGCCTGCTCGGCGGCGACATCTTTCACGGCGCCCTGACATTGAACCAATTGTTCTCGGCGCGGCCGATGCTGGGCCATGCCGACTATCGCGGACCGCTGAAGGGCCTCTACCATTGCGGGTCGGGCGCCCACCCCGGCGGCGGCGTCACCGGCGCCCCCGGCCATAACGCTTCGCGCGTGATCCTGGGCGATCACCGCGCGCTGTTCGGATAGGCTACTGAAAACGCACAAGACGCAACGCCGGGGTCGGCGCCGCGCCTTGCGAAACGATCAAATTGTCAAATCAAACGGCGTCGTAGGCTTCGATGGGAAGCGAACGCGATTCCTGCATCGACGGCGCCAGCGAAGGCGTCGCGCCGCCGGACATGGTGGCCGACGGATAGCTCACATACGCGCTCAGGGCGCACATCAAGGCAATAACTGCAGTAATTTTCTTCATATTGAATTCCCCCTGTGATTTTCGCTGTTTTCAGCGTGCCCCGTTGTTGAGCGAGGCAACTTAATGTGCGGTTCCATTTGGCCGGTGGGAGGGAACCGTCTGAGGGCGCGATGAATCAGGGGTGTACGAGGCGTCGTGAACGGGATTTTAACCACGTCCCTCCGCTGGCCTTTGGCTCACGAATGCGGACCGGATGCGGACAATGTGCAAAGCCGGTGGGCAACGACGGGAAAAGCCTGTGGATTGATTGTCGAAAACTCGCCGCAGCGGCTGTGGAAAAAGCCGGTATCTACCGCGCATAACGGGATCGACGATGCCCCTGCCGGCTGTGGATAGAAGGTGGATATTTCCACCGCACCAACTCTGACCCAAAACGAAAGGGACCGGGCGCTTGGCGCGCCCGGTCCCGGAATGCCCCCCAAAATGGGCGGTTACTTCAGCGAGTTGCTGATGGTATCGAAGTTCGTGCTGAGCTTGGTGCCGAGGCCGTTCACGGCAGAGATGATCGCAATCGCGATACCCGCTGCAATAAGGCCATACTCAATGGCCGTGGCTCCCGATTCGTCCTTGAAGAATGACTTGATGATCGACATTGGCTGGTTCCGACCTGGGTTAATGTTCGCGGAACCGAGGTTCCCCCTGCAGTTCCTGAGCGGGAACATACGGAGAGGAATCTAAGGCTGCCCTAACAGCCGAGACTCAACTTTTCCGAGTAGTACAACATGAAATTTGCTCAAATTTGAATGAAACGCACCTTCCGCCACTCCGGACTTCCAGATTTTCTCTAGGTTCTTCAATGACTTACATCGCTCCTACGTACCGCGTCAGCTTTGCCATCGGCGACGAGCACACAGCTAAAGGTATCGTCGATGCCCTGACCGAAATTTTTTTTGAGGGCGAGGCCGCGGTCGCCGCGTTCGAAGGGCCGGATGGCCGATGGGACGTCACGGTGCATTTCGCCGAGCCGCCGGATCAGCCGCTAATCCGCGAACTCGTCGCCAATGCGGCAGGCGCTGATATCGCCGAGGGCATCGCCTTCGACACGGTCGAGGCCAAGGATTGGGTCAAGGCCAGCCTCGAAGACCTCGTCCCCGTGCCGGCCGGACGCTTCGTCGTCCACGGCCAGCATGACCGCGAACGGGTGGCACCCAACAAGCTCGGCATCGAAATCGAGGCGGCGCTGGCATTCGGCACCGGCCACCACGGTACCACGCGCGGCTGCCTGCTGCTGCTCGATCATGTCCTGAAAGCCTGGCGCCCGCGCCGCGTCCTCGATCTCGGCACCGGCACCGGCGTGCTGGCGATCGCCGCCGCCAGGGCGCTACACGACAAGGTGCTGGCGAGCGATATCGATCCGCCCTCGGTGCAGGTCGCCCGCGAAAATGCGCGGCTGAACGTAGCAGGGCATCTGGTGCAGGCGATCCGCGCCACCGGCTTCTCGGCGCCGCAATTCGCTGATGCCGCGCCGTTCGACCTGGTGCTGGCGAATATTCTCGCCAATCCGTTGCGGCAACTGGCAGCGCCAATGGCGCGGCATCTGGCGCCATCGGCGCTGGTGATTTTGTCGGGCCTGCTGACGCATCAGGCGCCCGGCGTCATCGCCGCCTATCGCGCCCGTGGGCTGGTGCCGGTGCGGCACCTGCGTATCGAAGGCTGGAGCAGCCTGTTGCTGCGCAAGGTGAATTGAAGCTCTATAGCATTTTCGAGCGAAGCATGCCCTCGGATTTGATCCGGGGGTGGGTACCGGTTCGCGTGAAGAAAACCCGTCAAAGCAGGAATCTAGAGCTTCGGTTCTGATTCAATCAGAACCGATAATGCTCTAGTCGGCTGGTCTGTGACGGTTGCGGGCGTTCACGCCGCTTTCTTCCTTCAACGTCCGTTTGACCCGCGCTTCGGCGAACCGGTCGAGCATCTGGACGATGACGCCGCGCTGTTTCTTGTTGGCGACCGGCGAGACCGGGCCGCGGTCGGCCGGCGGCGAAATCTTCTCAAACGTGAAAGCAGGCATGGTGTATCCCCTCTTCGTTGAGTTGAAACACTCCCGGAGCCTCCCGGACATCTTGAGCTGAACAGCCTGCACCGCAAAACCGTTCATCCGACTGACGCGGACGGATATAGTGAAGCACGGATTATGCCAAATTGTGGCCAGCTCCGCCGCATTGCGGACCGCTCCACCGAACTCTAAAGTGCCCCGGCGATGTTCGAAGCTCATTTCCAGACATTCGAAGAACCCGAGAGCGGCGTCGCGCTGACCGCGCGGCTGGGCATCTTCCGCGAGGAGCTGGCGCGCCGGAAGCTGACCGGATTCGTGATTCCCCGCGCCGATCAGCAGCAAAACGAGTATGTCGCGGCCTCCGAAGAGCGGCTGGCCTGGCTGACCGGCTTCACCGGTTCGGCCGGCATGGCGATCGTCCTGACGCGCGAGGCCGCCGTTTTCGTCGATGGCCGCTATACGCTGCAGGCCGCCAAGCAGGTCGACCGCAAGGCCTGGCATATCGAGCCGCTGGCCGATCCGCCGCCGGAACACTGGCTGGCCAAGCACCTTGCGGCCGGCGACCGCCTCGGTTTTGACCCGTGGCTGCACACTTCTGCGGCAGCCGAGCGCCTGGCCGCCGCCTGCACCAAGGCCGGCGCGGAGCTGATCGCGGTCGAGAGCAACCCGCTGGATTCGGTGTGGACCGAGCGCCCGGCCCCGCCGCTCGGCCCCGTTTCCGTTCATGGCGTGCAGTTTTCCGGCGAGATCGAGGCCGAAAAACTCAAGCGGATCCGGCTCGAGATGAGCAAGCTCGGCGTCGAAGCGCTGGTGCTGTCGGACAGCCACGCGGTGGCCTGGACCTTCAACGTGCGCGGCGCCGACGTCTCCCACACGCCGCTGCCTTTGTCCTATGCGCTGGTGCCGAAGGACGGCCGCCCTACCGTCTTCATCGACCACCGCAAGCTGTCCAACCTGACGCGCGACCATCTCGAACAATCCGCCGACGTCAGGGAGCCCGACGCGCTGGTGCCTGATCTGACCGAGCTCGCGCGCAGCGGCGCCGCGATCGCCCTCGACAGCGCCACCGCCGCGGATGCGCTCAGCCGCCTGATTGCAGGCGCCGGGGGAAAACCGGTGCGCGGCAACGATCCGGTGAGCCTGTTGAAGGCGGTGAAGAACATCACCGAGATTGAGGGCACGCGAACCGCGCACCAGCGCGACGCGGTGGCGCTGACACGCTTCCTCGCCTGGATCGACCGCGAGGCGCCCTCCGGCGCCCTGACGGAGATCGACACCGTCGAGGCGCTGGAAACTTTTCGGCGCCAGACCTGCGCGCTGAAGGATGTTTCGTTTCCGACCATCGCCGGGACCGGCCCGAACGGCGCGATCGTGCATTACCGCGTCACCCGCAGGAGCAACCGGCGGATTTCGACCGGCGATCTCCTGCTGATCGATTCCGGGGCACAATACGAGGACGGCACCACCGACGTCACCCGCACGATCGCGATCGGCACGCCCACCGACGAAATGCGCGACCGCTTCACCCGCGTGCTGCGCGGGCACATCGCGATTGCGCGCGCGATCTTTCCCGACGGCACCACCGGCGCGCAGCTCGACTCCTTTGCCCGGCAATTCCTGTGGCAGGCCGGCCTCGATTTCGAGCACGGCACCGGCCATGGCGTCGGCAGCTATCTGTCCGTGCATGAGGGCCCGGCGCGGATATCAAAACTCGGCACCACGCCGCTGAAGCGCGGCATGATCCTTTCCAACGAGCCCGGCTATTACAAGACCGACGCCTACGGCATCCGGATCGAGAACCTCGAACTCGTCATCGGCGCCGACGTCGCCGGCGCCGAGAAGCCGGTGAACGCCTTCGAGACGCTGACGCTGGCGCCGATCGACCGCCGCCTGATCGACGTCAACATGCTGAGCGCGACCGAGCTGAAATGGCTGAACGATTACCACGAGCGCGTCAACCGCGCGGTGCGCCCGCATCTCGACGACAACGCCACGAAACTGTGGCTGGATGAGGCGACGGCAGCGATGCTGCCGCTTTGATCGTTTATTAAATCCGTAGGAGGGGTGGAGGATCCGGTACGCCGTGGCCCGCCTCCTACAGCGATACGGCGCGGGCGCCGGACACAAAATCGCGAAAACAACCCCATGCAAAGTAGAATCCAACGGCCCAGCCTCGTTCTCGCCTCCCCAATTCAGCATGGCCGCATGCTGAAACGGCCGTTTTCGTTCTGACCCGCCCCGCTACAGTCCGATTCAACCAACAGAGGATCGGACTGAATGCACGGCGTCGTGGGCAAGCCGCCCGGCGCGGCGGCAGGCAATAACGCCGTTGCGACCTCGAAAATCATGCTGCTGATGCTGGTCGCGATGACCGGCGTCGCGCCGATCTCGCTCTACATGCTGGTGCCGGCGCTGCCCGTACTGGCGACGACGTTCGGCGGAGACATCTCGGTCGCGCAGATGACGGTGTCGCTCTACATGGTCGGCATCGCCTGCTCGCAGCTCGTCATGGGGCCGCTGTCGGACAGGTTCGGCCGCCGGCCGGTGCTGCTCGCCGGCCTGGCCCTGATGGTGGCGGCCAGCATCGGCTGCTCGCTGGCGCAGACGCTGCCGCAGCTGATCGCCGCGCGATTCCTGCAGGCGCTGGGCGGCGCCACCGGCATGGTGGTGAGCCGCGCCATCATCCGCGACCTCTACAGCCGCGACCGCATCAGTTCCATGATCAGCCTCGTCATCGGGGTCATGATGGTGGCGCAGATGTTGAGCGCGCTCGCCGGCGGCCTCCTGGAGACCGCGTTTGGCTGGCGCGCGATCTTCTATTTCATCACCGCGGCCTCGCTCAGTGTCGCCGTGCTGATATCAGTTGCGCTGCCCGAGACGCGTCGCGACCGCGGCGTGAACGGCAGCTTCCGCGGCGATGTCGGCAAGCTGATCCGCGACCGCGCCTTTCTCGGCTATGTGCTGTGCCAGGTGCTGGCTTCCCAGATCATCTTCACCTTTGCCGGCGGCGGGCCTTACATCGTGGTGACGCAGATGGGCCGCACCACCGCCGAATATGGCGCCTGGTTTGCGACCACCGGCTTTGCCTATCTGGTCGGCAACCTGTTCTGCGTCCGCTTCGCGCCGCGCCATTCGCTGGAGAAACTGATCTGGTTCGGGCTGGCGCTGCAGTTTGGCGGCGCGCTGCTGAACCTGACCTTCAGCATCGTCGGGACCAACCAGGCGCCGCTCTGGCTGTTCGGCACCCAGATGATCGTCATGATCGCCAACGCCTTCGTGATGAACAACGCCGCGGCCGGCGCCATCAGCGTGCGGCCGGAGGCCGCCGGCACCGCCGCGGGCGCGATGGGCTTTCTGCAGCAGGGTATCGGCGCGCTGGTCTCGCAATTCGGCGCCTATCTCGGCGGCCATTCCACCACCACGCTGCCGCTGACGGCCGCGATCTTCGCGCTGTCGATCGCCTGCGCGTCGGCGATGTTCTTCCTCGTGCCGCGGCCAACGCTCGTGGTCAGCGAGGAGTTGATCAAGAAGGCGGAGGAGGAAGAGTCGGGGATGTTGTGAGGTTATGGGCGGCGTCAGCGCCGCCTCACTTTCCGCTGTCATTGTCCGCGAAAGCGGGCGATGACAACAGAGCGCGTAGCGCGCTCCTCACTCCCCGATCAGCTTCAGCCACTCGTCTTCCGTCAGCACGGTGACGCCGTGCTTCTTCGCCTCCGCAAGCTTTGAACCCGCTCCGGGTCCCGCGACCACGTAATCCGTCTTCTTCGACACCGAGCCCGCGGCCTTGGCGCCCAGCCTCTCAGCGGTCGCTTTGGCTTCATCGCGCGTCATCTTTTCCAGCGAACCGGTAAACACCACGGTCTTGCCGGCCACCGCCGAATTGCTCTTCGGCTTCTCGGCGTCGAGGATCGTGACTTCCTTAATCAGCCGCTCGACGATGCCACGGTTATGGCTTTCGCCGAAATAGGCGGCGACGCTCTTGATCACGGTATCGCCGATCTGGTCGAGCGCATCCATCTCGGCGATGGTCTCCTCGTCCCCCTTTGCGACCTTGAGGCAGGCATCGTGGAAGGCGTCCCATGAACCGTAGCCGCGCGCCAGCGCCAGCGCGGTGGTCTCGCCGACATGGCGCATGCCGAGTGCATAGATAAAACGCTCCAGCGCAATCCGGCGGCGGCTCTCGATCGCGGCAAAGAGATTGCGCACCGAGGTTTCGCCGTAGCCCTCGATCTCCTCGAGCTTCAGCTTGGCGTTGCGCTTTTGCAGCGTGAAAATGTCGGCGGGCTCCTTCACCCAGCCCTCGTCGAAGAAGTACTGAAGCTGCTTCTCGCCGAGCCCGTCGATATCGAAGGCGCGGCGCGACACGAACAGCTTCAGATGCTCGATCTTCTGGAACGGACAGGCGAACTCGCCGGTGCAACGGGCGCGCGAGCCCTCCTCGCCGGTTGCTGTTTCCTCGCGCACGACGTCGGTATGCAGCGGGCACGGACATTTTTTCGGGAAGTGAAACTCCTTCGCGCCCCTGGGCCGCTTGTCGATGACGACGTCGACCACCTGCGGAATCACGTCACCCGCGCGCTGGATCACGACGGTGTCGCCGATCCTGATGTCGCGGCCCTCGCGCAGCACTTCGCCCTTGTTGCCGATGCCTCTGATGTAATCCTCATTGTGCAGCGTGACGTTCTGCACGATCACGCCGCCGACACCCACCGGCTCCAGCTTGCCGACCGGCGTGAACGATCCGGTGCGGCCGACCTGGATCTCGATATCCTTGAGCACCGTCATGGCGCGCTCGGCCGGGAATTTGTGCGCAATGGCCCAGCGCGGCGTGCGCGAGACGAAGCCGAGCCGCTCCTGCCAGTCGATGCGGTCGATCTTGTAGACGACGCCGTCGATGTCATAATCGAGTTCGGCGCGCTGTTCCTCGATCTTGCGATGGAACGCGATCAGCTGCTCGACGGAGTGGCAGAGTTTTGTCAGCGGGTTGGTCTTGAAGCCGCAGCGCTCGAACCAGTGGATCATGCCGGTTTGCGTCTCTTCCGGCAGCGCGCCGATCTCGCCCCAGGCATAGGCGAAAAAGCCAAGCGGGCGTGATGCGGTGATGGTCGGGTCCTTCTGGCGCAGCGAGCCTGCGGCCGAATTGCGCGGATTCGCAAAGGCAGCTTCGCCCGCCTCGACTTGCTTCTTGTTCAGCGCGAGGAACGCCTTCTTGGTCATGTAGACCTCGCCGCGCACCTCGCAGATATCAGGCACGTTGCGGCCCTTCAGCTTCTGCGGAACGTCCTCCAGTGTGCGGATATTGGCCGTGACGTCCTCGCCCTCAGCACCGTCGCCGCGGGTGGCGGCGGTGACGAGTTCGCCGCCCTCGTAGCGCAGCGACATCGAGAGCCCGTCGATCTTCGGCTCGGCGGAGAAATCGATCTTGTCATCCGGCAACTTCAGGAACCGCGTGATGCGGCCGACGAAATCGACCACATCCTGTTCGGCGAACGCGTTGTCGAGCGACAGCATCGGCACTGCGTGCCGGACTTTCTTGAAGCGCCCCGACGGCGCCGCGCCGACCTTTTGCGACGGCGCGTCCGACGTGACGAATTCGGGAAACCGCTTCTCGATGGCGTTGTAGCGCTGCCGCAACGCGTCATATTCGGCGTCGGTCACGCTTGGCGCATCTTCCTGATAATAGCGCTTGTCGTGCCCTTCCAGCTCCAGCGCCAGCCGCATGTGCTCAACCTTGGCCTGCGCCTTGGTGAGCTTGGCAACGTCGGTAAGAGCTTTCGCTTTTGCTGTCTTGGCCATGACGGTGAAAGGCTACGCCGTCGCCGCACGCAGCAGCCGTTCCGCCGCCGCCCGCGCCTCCGCGGTGATCTCCGCACCCGCCAGCATGCGGGCGATTTCCTCGCGGCGGTGGTCGGCGGCGAGCGCGTTGACGCGGGTGGCGACGCGCTTGCCCTTGTCCAGCGCGTCCTTGGAAATCAGCAGATGCTGGTTCGCCCTTGCGGCGACCTGCGGCGCATGCGTCACCGCCATGACCTGGACCTGGGTGGCCAGCCGCGATAGCCGTGCGCCGATCGCATCCGCCACCGCGCCGCCGACGCCGGTATCGATTTCGTCGAACACCAGCGTGGGCGCCGAACCGCGGTCCGACAGCACCACCTTGAGCGCCAGCAGGAAGCGCGACAGTTCGCCGCCGGAGGCAACCTTCATCAGCGGGCCAGCCTTGGTGCCTGGATTGGTCTGCACCCAGAACTCGACGCGGTCGATGCCCTGCGGCCCCGGCGACTTCGCGTCGGTTTCGACCTGCGTCATGAATTTTGCGCGCTCGAGTTTTAGCGGCGCGAGTTCGGCGTTGACGGCCTTGTTGAGCTTCTCGGCGGATTTGGTCCGAGCCGCGGAAAGCTTCTCGGCAGCCGCGCCGTAGCGTTTGTCGGCTTCATCAGCTGCCGCTTCCAGCTTCTTCAACTGATCCGCGCCGGCATCGATCAGCGCCACGTCGGAGACGAATTTGGCGGCGAGCGCCGCCAGCCCGTCGACCGGTGTCGAATATTTGCGCGAGGCGGCGCGCAGCGCAAACAGCCGCTCCTCGATGCGCTCCAGCTCGGCGGGGTCGAAATCGGCCGCGACCAGCGCTGCGCTGAGATGCTGGTCGGCCTCTTCCAGCGCGTTGATCGCGATATCGATCGCCTTCACCGCCGGCTCGACCAGCGCCGGCGAATTGGCGGCGCGGCGTTCGAGGCGGCGTACGGCGGCGGCCAGCGCCGGCACCGGCGAATGGGGGCCGCCGACCGCTTCCTGCGCCTCACGCAGGTCGCTTGCGATCTTCTCGCCCTGCATCATGGTGGTGCGGCGTTCGGCAAGCGCCGTCTCCTCGCCGTCTTTCGGCTTCAGCGCTTTGAGTTCGTCGGCGGCGTGGCGCAGATAGTCCGCCTCGCGCGCGGCGCGTTCCATGCTGGCGCGATGCGCGTCGAGCGCCGTGTTGGCGGTGCGCCGCGCCTCCCACAGCGTCTCCAGCGCCGCGACCTCTTTCTCCAGCCCGGCAAAGGCGTCGAGCAACTGCCGGTGCGTCGAGGCATCGACCAGCGCGCGCTCGTCATGCTGGCCATGGATCTCGACCAGAACAGCGCCGACCGCTTTCAGGGTCTGCACGCTGATCGACTGGTCGTTGATGAAGGCGCGGGTGCGGCCGTCGGCAAGCTGCACGCGGCGAAGAATCATTTCGCCGGTATCGTCGAGGCCGTTCTCGGAAAGGATCTTTGTGGCCGGATGGCCCTTGGGGATGTCGAAAGTGGCCGTCACCTGGCCCTGCTCCGCGCCATGGCGAACCAGGCCCGCATCGCCGCGGCCGCCGAGCGCCAGCGCGAAGGCATCGAGCAGTATGGATTTGCCCGCGCCGGTCTCGCCGGTCAGCACCGCGAGGCCACGGGAGAATTCGATATCGAGCCGTTCGATCAGGACGATGTCACGGATCGACAGACGCGCCAGCATGCGAAGTAAATTCCTAGCCGAGACCCAATTTCTTGAAGGCCCTGGAAATATATGAACCCTTGTTCTCGCTCGGCTCGAGACCGCCCGACTTTACAAGATTATAGGCGTCCTTGTACCAGCGGCTGTCAGGAAAATTGTGCCCAAGTACGGCCGCCGCCGTCTGCGCCTCGCCGACGATGCCGATCGCCATATAGGCCTCGGTCAGCCGCGCCAGCGCCTCCTCGACATGCCGCGTGGTCTGGTAGCGGGTGACCACGGTCTTGAAGCGGTTGATGGCGGCGGTGTAGTCGCGCTTTTCCATGTAATAGCGGCCGACGTCCATTTCCTTGCCGGCGAGCTGGTCGCGCGCACCTTCGAGCTTGGCCTTGGCGGAGGTCGAATATTCGGAAGTCGGGTATTTGCGAATCACCTCTTCCAGCGCCGCGATCGCCTTTTCGGTGCGGCCCTGGTCGCGGGAGATGTCCGGAATCTGGTCGTAATGCGAAGCCGCGATCAGATATTGCGCGTAGGCCGCATCAGGACTGCCGGGATGCAGCGTGACGTAACGGGTGGCGGCGCCAATGCAGCTGTCGTAGTCGCCGGAATTGTAGAAGGAATAGGCTGACATCAGCAGCGACTTGCGCGCCCAGTCCGAATAGGGATGCTGGCGGTCGACTTCCTCGAATTTCTTCGAGGCCGCCCTGTTATCCTTGCGCTGGTTCATCAGGTACAAGCCCTCATTGTAGAGCTTGTCGGCCGGTTCCTCGTTGAAGGTGTCGTCCTTGGCGAGGAACTTGTCCCACAGCGCGCCGGTGCCGCATCCGCTCAAGGGAATGGCGAGCGCAATCAGGCCCGCCGCCAGCCGCAGCGACCGTCCGGCGCGAGCGAGGCTGGAAGACCTAAGTGATTTGCATGGTTCGAGCGTCATACGCTGTGCCGACATGGAATCTGTGACCTGACGCCTTTGATGCGGTTGATGACTGAGCCCGCCTGTCCATGAACCGCGGTCATGGACGTCATATTCCCCGTGCCCAACAATTCCTGAGCCCCATGCGTTTGGTGCCCAATTCTTCGAGGCCCCGTGGTGCCTTGTCGTGCAACCGCAGGCCTCTGTAGCCGAAAAATGGTCCTCAACCAACCGAATACGCAGCCAATTCGCCCGGATTAAGGCGGTTGAACGGCATCGTTACCAATTGTGGTTATTACGGAAAACGCGCTTGTACAGCACGAAAAGGCCGGCCGTTCGCAGCCGAAGTCAGGGCATTTCGCAAAGCGAAAGTCAGGAAACGTCCGGACCATAGGCCGGGGCGATCAAGCCGCCCACCATGCCCGCGCCGGCCTCGGCATGGCCGCGGGGACGGCGTGCCGGTTCGGCCTCGACCACCCGCCAGGCGCTGCGGTCGGCCAACAGGGCCGTCAGCACGGCGTGGTTCAGCTTGTGGCCGCCGCGCATCGAACGGTAGGCGCCGAGCAGCGGCAAACCGGCCAGAGTCAGATCGCCAATCGCGTCCAGTGCCTTGTGGCGGGCGCATTCATCGCTGAAGCGCAGCCCTTCGGTGTTGAGCAGACGGGCGTCATCGAGCACCACTGTATTCTCAAAAGAGGCGCCTCGCGCAAAGCCGGCGCTCCAGAGCCGCGCGACATCGTTCATGAAGCCAAAAGTCCGGGCGCGGGAAACCTCGCGGCGGAAACTTTCCGGGCTGACATCGATGGAATAATGCTGGCGGCCGATCACGGGATTGGCGAAGTCGATCTCGACCTCGACGCGGAACCCGGCCGCATGCGGGCGCAACTCGCCGAAGCTATCGCCGATCGCGATCTGCACCGGCCTCAGCACCTGAATAAAGCGGCGGGAGGCCGACTGGGTGACGATGCCGGCCTGATCGATGGCGGCGACGAAGGCCGCGGCACTGCCGTCCATGATCGGAACTTCGGGACCGTCGACTTCGATGATCGCGTTGTCGACGCCCATGCCGCGCAAGGCCGCGAGGACATGTTCGGCGGTGGAAACCAGCGGGCCTTCGCGGTCGCCGAGAACGGTCGCCAGATCGGTGGCGGTTACGGATTCCGCGACTGCGGGAACTTCGCGGTCGGCCTCATCAAGGCCGGTACGGACAAAAATAAAACCCGCATCCACAGGTGCAGGTCCAAGCGTCAGGCTGACAGGTAAACCGGAGTGAACGCCAACGCCCGTTACGGTGGCTTGCGACCGAAGCGTGGTTTGCCGGCTGAATTTCATCGATAACTGCCCACTACCCGACTTAACCTAAAGACAGGAACCGCGCGTGAGCGCCGATTCGCGTTCTAGGCATCCCCAAGTCACGGCAAACCATAGTCATTGCCCCAAAGCGCGCCAACTCACGCTTCTTTACCGATTGTTACCCTATCTCTGCCGCAATCGCGCCAAGGGTTAACCAAATTCCAGCGCGGACGGGCGCGGATTCAGCTGTGATATCTGATCACAGGATGAATAATTAATGATTTAAAATCAGTCGGTTGGCTGGCCACCCGAGGCTCGGCACCGCCCATAAGCGAAGGGCCCCGGCTGTTCCAGCCGGGGCCCTTTGGATCACTTGGATTGTAACAAAACCTCAGTTGGCCTGGCGCCGGAGGAAGGCCGGGATATCAAGATGGTCGTCGCCCTGTGGCGCCGGGGCAACAGGTGCCGGGCGGCCATGGACGTCCAAACCTTGCGGCGCCGGGCGTTTTGCGTACTCCGATACCGGATCCTGATTCGACGCCATTTGCTGGGCGACGGTACGCTGCGGCTTGCGATCCGGCAGCGGCGCCATCGCGGGACCGGAGGCACGGGCCGCGATCGGCGGCTCGGTCTCTTCGTCGCGGCGGCCGAGGCCGACATTGGCGAGCCGCTGCAAGAGCGACAGCCGGGTCTTCTGCGGATGCTCCTCCTCGGGCTCACCGCGGGCCTGCCGGATTTCGGCCTGCGCCGGCATCGGGAGATCCTCGAATTTCGGCATCCGCGGCGAGCGGGCCGGCGGACGTTCGGCCGCCTGCGGGATGAAGGTTTCGGGTGTCGCAGGCTGCTCGGGCTCGACCCGGGCGGCCTCATTATGATCCGGGAACAGGGTCGGCTTCTGCGCGATCGGGCGGACCGTGACGTCACCATAGGAAGCCGGCTGGATCGGCGCCTGTTGCGGCGTCTCAACCGCCGCGGCGATCGCGGCGAGTGCCGCACGCTCGACATTGCTGGACGAACGTTGAGCCGGCGCGGCGGCGGCAGGGACCTGCGCGAGAGCCGAAGCAACCACCTGCGGCGCGGACGCCGGTTCGAGCTTCTGGGCGCGTTCGGCCAGGCGCGCATTGTCGGCGCGAAGGCGAGCGGTCAGTTCGGCCAGACGGCTGTCGGGCGAGGCCGTGGCGGCGGCAGTGGCAGTGGCAGCGGCGGTGGTCGCGACCGCCGGGGCGGCGGCATTGCGCGCGATCTGCGCCTGCTCGATACCAGTGGCGACGACGGAGACGCGGATGATGCCGTCGAGCGTTTCGTCGAAGGTGGCGCCGACGATGATGTTGGCGTCCTGATCGACTTCCTCGCGAATCCGGGTGGCGGCTTCGTCGACTTCGAACAGCGTGAGGTCCTTGCCGCCGGTGATCGAGATCAACAGGCCGCGCGCACCCTTCATCGAAGAATCATCGATCAGCGGGTTGGCGATTGCAGCTTCCGCCGCGGTCAGCGCCCGCTTCTCGCCGGTGGCTTCGCCGGTGCCCATCATCGCCTTGCCCATCTCGCGCATCACGGCGCGGACGTCGGCGAAGTCGAGGTTGATCAGGCCTTCCTTGACCATCAGGTCGGTGATGCAGGCGACGCCCGAATAGAGCACCTGGTCGGCCATCGCGAAGGCGTCGGCGAAGGTGGTCTTTTCGTTGGCGACCCGGAACAGGTTCTGGTTCGGGATGATCAGCAGCGTATCGACCACCTTGTGCAGTTCGGCGATGCCGGACTCGGCGGTGCGCATGCGGCGCATGCCCTCGAAGTGGAACGGCTTGGTCACCACGCCGACCGTGAGGATGCCCATTTCGCGCGCGGTCCTGGCGATGACAGGGGCTGCACCGGTGCCGGTGCCGCCGCCCATGCCGGCGGTGACGAACACCATGTTGGCGCCCGAGAGATGGTCGCGAAGCTCGTCGATGACCTCTTGCGCCGCCGCCGCACCGACATCAGGCTGGGACCCCGCGCCGAGGCCCTGCGTCACCTGCGTGCCCATTTGCACGATGCGCTGCGCCTTCGACATGGTCAGCGCCTGCGCGTCGGTGTTGGCGACGACGAAATCGACGCCCTGCAACCCGGCAGTGATCATGTTATTGACGGCATTGCCGCCTGCTCCACCGACGCCGAAGACGGTAATCCGCGGTTTCAGCTCGCTGATGTCAGGGGGGGTCAGATTGAGTGCCATGGTTGCCTCTCGTTACGACGCGCGCGTTGGTTCGCCCCGGCCGGCGGCCGCGGCATTTGGTGAAAATCGTTTGGTCACTGGACCGGTCATCAGAAGCCCTCGCGAAGCCATCGTCCGACCTTTCCGAAATAGCCGTCAGTCCCTGTCCTGAGCTGCCGCGTATGCCGCGGTTCGACGTGTTCCAGATGAGCGTATTGCGGATAAACCAGCAGGCCGGTCGGCACCGCGAACGAGGCGCTCTTGGCCTCGCTGGGCAGCCGGCCGAAACCGAGCGGCCGGCCGATCCGGACCGGCCGGTTGAGAATGCGGGTGGCAAGTTCGACGGTGCCGGTGAGCTGGGACGCGCCGCCGCTCAAGACAACCCGCGCCCGCGGCTCTGCCGCAAAGGGGGAATCCGCGAGCCGGTCCCGGACCATTTCAAAAATCTCCTCGGCGCGATGCCGGACGATGTTCGCGATCGTGGCGCGCGAGACGATCTGCGGCGCATCGTGTTCCTCGCCTGCAGTCGGAACAGACATCAACTCGCGCGCGTCGGACCCGCCGGTCAGCACGGTCCCGTATAAAGTCTTGATTCGCTCGGCATCCGCAATGCATGCGCCGACGCCGCGTGCAAGATCCATGGTCACGTGCTGCCCGCCGAGCGCAAATCCGCTGGCATGAACGAAGCGGCCGGCCGAATAGGTCGCAATCGTGGTCGAACCGGCGCCCATTTCGACCACGGCGGCGCCGAGATCGGCTTCGTCGTCGGTCAACACGGACAGGCCTGCGACATAAGGACTCGCCGCCATGGCTTCGACGTTGAGATGGCAGCGCTCGACCACCAGCATCAGGTTGCGGGCAACCGTGGCATCCGCCGTCACCACGTTCATGTCGACGCCGAACTGCCGGGCCACCATGCCGCGGGGATCGCGGATGCCCTTGACGCCATCCAGCGCGTAGCCGACCGGCAGCGCGTGCAGCACGGTGCGGCCCTCGCCGGTGGCGTGGCGCATGCCGGTGGAGGTCACCCGGGTGACGTCATCGGCGGTAACGGCACCGCCGCGAATATCGGCGGCGGCTTCGACCAGCTGGCCCTGCAGCCGGCCGCCGGAAACCGACAGCAATACTGACTCAACGCGCACCTTGGCCATGCGCTCGGCGAGCGCCACCGCCTGCCGCACCGCCTGCTCGCATTCGGCGAGATCGACCACGGAGCCTGCCTTGACGCCGCGCGACTGGATCTGGCTGTAGCCGATCAATTCCACCGCATGGGTGCGGCCGCGCAGCGCGTCGCTCGGCGGCGACGGCTTCAGCCGCGCGATCATGCAGGCGATCTTGCTGGTGCCGACATCAAGCGAGGCCACCAGCGCGGTGCGCTTGTGGTCGACGGGGCGTGTCTTCGGGGTCTGGTTGCGATCGAGGCCGGTCATGCGTCACCGGCCTTCTTCTTGGTCTTCTTGTCCTTGAACAGCTCTTCGCGGGCCTTGGCCGCGTCATCAGACAATTGCACGGTGAGCCGGTCCGGCAGGCGCATGTCGACCGCGACGATGTCGCGCGAGAACAGCCGCTCCTCCTTGTCGAGCTTGCTCAGCACGGCAAGCGCATTGCCGACGTCGTTCTCCGGCAGGCGAATGTCGAGGCCGTCCTTCAACCGCAAATTCCAGCGCCGTTCGCCGACCAGGATCGCAGCCTTGGTCACGATGCGAACCTGCGGATAGCGGTCCAGCAGGGCGAGGAAGTCGCGGGCCTTGACGTCGGCGCCCTTGCCCACCACCAGCGGCAGCGTCACGAAGCGGCGCGACACATAGGGCTCCAGCACCGCGCCGTCCTCCGATATCACGGAGAGCCGACCGTCCTGCTGCCACAGCGCAAACGCCGTGCGCTCGACGATGTCGATCTGTAGCCGGCCAGGATAAAGCTTCAGGATGGTCGCGTCTGAAATCCAGGGATTCGCCTTGAGCTTGTCACGCAGGGTGGTGGCATCGAGAAACAGCAGCGAAGAGCGGCCATTGACGCCGCCGATCGCGAGCACCTCGTCCTGGCTCAACTGCTTGCGGCCGTTGATGGCAACCTCGGTGATGCGGAACCCGGCTGAATTGGCCAGTGCGTTGCGGGTGTCACTGAGCGCCACGGTGAATTCATCGACATGGCCGCCTTTGACGATGCCCAAGCCTGTGCTGCCGAGCAGCATCAGCACGGTCAAGGCGACGCCGGCGCGGTTCGGAAGGTAGCGTTCGACCAGAAGGACCAGGCGATTCGGCGGCGCGCGATCGATCACGGGCCTCGCCGGGACGCGGGCACGAAGGCCCAGCCGCTCGCGCAGCAGCACGACCGCTCCAATAGCGGCCGCTTTCAGGTCAGCTTGGGGCCCCAGCGATCTCAGCGACCGAGCGAGGCGTCCTGCACCATCCATTGCACGAGCCTGTCCAAGTGTTGTTCCCGCAAGCGTTTGCGGGTTCCGGCCCATATGACGCCTCGGCCTTTGCCGGACTTGGTGCTGATCTGAAGTCGGAACAGCGCACGCCCCGGCAGCCAAGCGCCACATGCGCCGCCAGCGTTAACCTTCGGACTTACTGGTAAACAAAGTGTAAAACCGGGGGGCCGCCGGTGCGTTTTGGTGCGTCTTTTGAGTGGTTTGCCGAACAATTGTTAGGATTTAGCAACAATTTTCGTGGTCGGCCTCCGGTTCCCCCGTTAACGGCCTTTACGGCCGGTCAAACCCGTTCCCGGACCCGCCGTTCGGCCAAGGTGATCTGGTCGCGCAGAAAATCCGCAAATTCGATCCCCTGGGCCTTCAGCGCCTTCGGATAGAGCGAGGCCGCGGTCAGGCCCGGCAGGGTGTTGGTTTCGAGGTAAATCGGCCCCTTCGCCGAGACGATGAAGTCGGTCCGGGAATAGCCGCTGCAGGACAACGCTTTGTGCGCTCGCAGCGCCTGATCCTTCAGTTGCGCACTGATTTCCGGAGAAAAGCGCCCCGGGCAGATCTCCTGAGTCGATTTGAGCAGATATTTGGCCGCGTAGTCGAAGGTGCCCTCCCCCGGGACAATCTCGACCGGCGGAAGCGACATCAACGTGCCATCCGATTGCTCCAGCACGCCACAAGTTGCTTCCACGCCCGCGACGAACGGCTCGATCAGATATTCTTCGGTCCTGGCGGCGTTGCGGACCGCGACGAGGTCCTGCTTCGCGTTGACAAAGATCAGGCCATAGCTCGAACCGTCTCGCGCCGGCTTTGCGATCAGCCTGCCGTATTCGGCAAACGCCGCGTCAAGGTTTTCCAGGGCGACGCCGGCCGGGGCCGCGACACCTGCAATCGCCGCAAACCGTTTCGCCGCGGCCTTGTCGAAGGCGAGGTTCGACGACGCCGAGCCGGAGCCGGTGAAGGGAATCCTGCGCAGTTCGCACATCGCCTGCAGTTCGCCGTTCTCGGCCCGGCCGCCATGCAGGCCGAGCACCAGCACGCGGTCTTCTGCCTTCGCCTTGTCTAGCGCAGCTTCGAGCGGCAGGCCGCGATTGCCGGGTTTGAATTCATCCTCGAACGGATGCAAATGCTCGAGCAGAGCCTTTGAACTGACGTCATGAACGGTGTCCGCCACGTCCCAGAACCAGAGATCGGCTTCGGGCAACGCCCGGTGCAGCGCCTGCGCGCTGGCCACCGAAACCAGGCGCTCTTTATTGGTACCGCCGAAGAGAATGGTCGTCCGCATCAGCTTTGCTCGATTCCGATCCGCTTGATTTCCCAATGTAGCTCGATTCCAGAATTCGCCTTAACCCGCTCGCGCACGGTTTCGCCCAGCGTTTCAATATCATGCCCGGTGGCGTTACCGGTATTGATGAGGAAATTGCAGTGCATTTCCGAGACCTGCGCCCCGCCGACACGCAAGCCCCGGCAGCCGGCGGCGTCGATCAGTTTCCAGGCGCTGTTGCCGGGCGGATTCTTGAAGGTCGATCCTCCGGTCTTTTCGCGAATCGGCTGAGCCGTTTCGCGGTGGGTCTGCACCTCATTCATCCGCGCGCGAATGGTCTCGGCGTCCGTGACGGCGCCGCGAAAACGCGCCGACGTGAAGATGATCGACGGGTCGACGCCGCTGTTGCGGTAGACGAACTTCATGTCGGCATTGCCAAAGACATGCTTGGTGCCGTCGCGGTCGATGCCGGTTGCTTCGACCAGCACATCCTTGGTCTCGCTGCCATTGGCGCCAGCATTCATCCGCAGCGCACCGCCGATGGTACCGGGAATGCCGGAGAAGAATTCCATGCCGCCAATGTTTGCGGCAGCCGCGGTCTCCGCCACGCGCTTGTCGAGCGCGGCCGTGCCCGCGCTGACGATATCGCCGGAAGCAGACGTCTCGCCAAACACCCGCGGCGACAGGCGGATCACCACGCCCGCCATCCCGCCGTCGCGCACGATCAGATTGGAGCCGACGCCGACGACGTAGACCGGCAGTTCCTTCGGAAGGTGCTTTAAGAAGTACGCGAGATCGTCTTCATCCGCCGGAGTGAACAGCACCTGCGCCGGCCCGCCGACGCGAAACCACGTCAATTCCGCCAGCGACTGGTTCGCCAGCAGCCGCCCGCGCAGCTGCGGCATGGCGGCTCTGAGGTCGGGCGTGATGTCGGGGAATGCCACCGCTAACCCAATGCCTTCAATTCGCCCGGCAATGCGTAGGCCCATTGCGTGATGTTGCCGGCGCCCAGGCAGACGACGAGATCGCCGGGGGCGGCGATGCCGCGAACGACTTTGGCCAGTTCCGCCGAACTCTGCAGCGGGATCACCTCGCGATGGCCATGCGTGCGCAGGCCGAGCACGAAATGGTCGCGGTCGATGCCTTCGATCGGCGCCTCGCCTGCCGGATAGACCTCGGCGACGATGACCGCGTCGGCATCGTTGAAGCAGGTGCAGAATTCCTCGAACAGCGATTGCAGGCGGGTGAAGCGGTGCGGCTGCACCACGGCGATGATCTTGCCGTTGGTCGATTCACGCGCCGCTTTAAGGACGGCTGATATCTCGACCGGGTGATGGCCGTAATCGTCGATCACGGTGACGCCATTCCATTCGCCGGTCCGGGTGAAGCGCCGCTTGACGCCGCCGAAATCCGCGATCGCCTTGCGGATCGCCTCGTCGGAAATGCCGAGCTCGTGCGCCACCGCGATCGCCGCCGTCGCATTTGACGCGTTATGCCGCCCCGGCATCGGCAGCATGATGTCTGAGATCTCGTGGGTGGCGTCGGTCTTGCGGTTTCGGAACACGACCTTGAATTTGGAGCCGCCGCCGGTCGGCGTCAGATCGACCAGCCGCGCGTCGGCCTGCGGGTTCTCGCCATAGGTGATGATGCGGCGGTCCTCGATCCTGCCGACGATCGATTGAACGACGGGATGATCGATGCACATCACGGCAAAGCCGTAGAACGGCACGTTCTCGACGAAATGGCGGAAGGCGTCCTGCACCGCCTCGAACGTCTTGAAATGGTCGAGGTGCTCGGGGTCGACATTGGTGACGATGGCGACATCCGTCGGCAATTTCAGGAACGTGCCGTCGCTCTCGTCGGCTTCGACCACCATCCAGTCGCCGGCTCCCAGCCGCGCATTAGTGCCATAGGCATTGATGATGCCACCATTGATCACGGTCGGATCGAGATTGCCGCCATCGAGCAGCGCTGCCACCATCGAGGTGGTCGTGGTCTTGCCATGGGTGCCGGCAATCGCGACGCAGCTTTTCAGCCGCATCAGCTCGGCGAGCATTTCGGCGCGACGCACCACCGGAATGCGCTGGGCGCGGGCGGCCATCAATTCGGGATTGTCACGCTTGATCGCGGTCGAGACCACGACGACGTCGGCGCCGTCGACATTCTCGGCCTTGTGGCCGACCGAGACCTTGACGCCCTTCTCCCGCAGCCGCGCGACATTACCGCTCTCGGAGGCGTCCGAGCCCTGCACGGTGTAGCCGAGATTGACCAGCACCTCGGCGATGCCGCTCATGCCGATACCGCCGATCCCGACGAAGTGAATGGGTCCGATCTCGCGCGGCAGTCTCATGGATAAGTCCTTGGCCGTCATCGCCCGCGAAGGCGGGCGATCCAGTATTCCGCGAAGCCGAGGCTCAAATCAGGCGCCGCGGAGTACTGGATGCCCCGCTTTCGCGGGGCATGACAAGGGCAATTTTGCGCGCAACGGCCTAGATTCCGGCCACTTTCATTACCAGATCGGCCAGCCGTTCGGCGGCGTCGAGCCGGCCCACCTTGCGGGCGGAGGCGGCCATCGCAGTCAGCCGCGCCGGTTCGGCGGCAAGAGCGGAGATTTCCGCCGCCAGCCGGTCGGACGTGAATTCGGCCTGCGGAATCCGTAAAGCCCCGTCCACCTTCGCCAACACGCCGGCATTGGCGAACTGGTCCTGGTCGATCGCGCCGGGCAGCGGCACCAGAATCGACGGCCGGCCGATCGCGGCGAGTTCCGCCACCGTGCCGGCGCCGGAGCGGGAGATCACGAGATGGCTGGACGCCAGCCGCGCCGGCAGGTCGCTGAAGAACGGCGCAAGTTCGGCATTGATCCTGCGCCGCTCATAGATCGAGCGCACCCGCCCCATGTCTTCCTTGCGCACCTGCTGAGTCAGAATCAGGCGGCTCCACAGCATCGGCTCCAGCTTTTCGATTGCGCCCGGCACGATATCGCTCATCACCCGCGCGCCCTGGCTGCCGCCGACCACCAATAGCCGCAGCGGCCCGTTCGGTTCGGGGGACGCAAACGGCACGGCGGCGGCCGTGAGGACCGCGGGGCGCATCGGCGTGCCGACGGTCACCGTCTTGCCCGCGAGGTCAGGATCGCGGTCGAGCACGCCCGGCAGCGAGGTGGCAATTGCGTTGACGCGGCGGGAGAGAAATCGGTTGGCGCGGCCGAGCACGGCATTGGCGTCGTGGATGATGCCGGGCACGCCGAGCAGCCGTGCCGCGATCAGCGGCGGCAGCGTCGGATAACCGCCGAAGCCGACCACGGCGGCAGGTTTTAGCCGCCGCACTAGCCTGGCAGCCACCAGCGTGCCGTAACCGAGCGTGTAAGCGGTGCGCACCAGCGCCAGCAGCGAGCGGCCGCGCACGGTCTCGCTCGGCACCACGTCGATATTGTCCCTGGTGAACAAGCCGCTATAGCGCAGTGCGCGGGCGTCGGTTGCAAGCCGCACACGCAGCCCGCGTTTGATGAGTTCGACGCCCAGCGCCTCGGCGGGAAACAGATGACCGCCGGTGCCGCCCGCGGCGAGTAGAATGAGAGGTGCGTTTTCCATGGGAGGTCTTTTATAGGCAATGAACCGTCATTGCGAGCGAAGCGAAGCAATCCACAGCCCCGGATTACGGATAGATGGATTGCTTCGTCGCTGTCGCTCCCTTGCGCAAACGCTTCGCGTTTGTCGCAGGCAATGACGGAAGTTAAATTTGCCCGCTATTACGCGTAACCGCGCGACACGCCGGCCGCGTTCATCGATTCCACCTCGGTGCGCGGGCGCTGCCGTGTCAGCGCCAGCATCATGCCGACGCCATAGGCCAGCGAGATGATCGACGAGCCGCCATAGGAGATGAAGGGCAGCGTCATGCCCTTGGCGGGAATCAGTTGCAGATTGACCGCCATGTTGATGGCGGCCTGCACGCCGAACAGGATCGCAAGCCCCGACGCCGCAAAGCGCGCGAACATGTCCTCGCTCGAATAGGCGCGCGTCAGCGTCCGGATCACGACGAAGGCGAACAGCGAAACCAGCGCCAGGCACAGGATGATGCCGAATTCTTCGGCGGCCACCGCGAACACGAAGTCGGTATGGCTGTCCGGCAGGCTGCGCTTGGCGATGCCTTCGCCGGGCCCGAGGCCGAACCAGCCGCCGTTCCAGAACGCTTCCATCGCCATGTCGACCTGGAACGTGTCGCCCGAGGCCGGATTCATGAAGCGCTTGATGCGGCCCGCGACGTGCGGCACCAGCAGATACGCGCCGAACAATCCGGCCGCCGCGGCGCCGGCAAGGCCCGCCACCCAGATCATCCGCATCCCTGCGATGAAGAACAGCGCGCCCCACACCATCAGGATCAGCATGGTCTGGCCGAAATCCGGTTCCATCACCAGGAGCGACACCAGCGTCAACAACAGCACGATCGCCATCGACGTCGCCGGCATTTCCGGCCGCTTGGTCGATTCCGCAAACAGCCACGCCGCCATGACAACGAAAGCGGGCTTTGCGGATTCGGAGGCCTGGATGTTGACGCCGAGCAGCGTGATCCAGCGCCGCGATCCCTTCACCTCGGGCCCGAACGCCAGCGTCGCCACGATCAAGAGAATGCTCACCACAAAGACCAGCAGCGCGAGGCGGCGGATCTGCTTCGGCGACAGGAACGACACCCCGATCAGCACCATCAAGGACGGCAACAGGAACAGCACGTGCCGGCCAAAGAAATGGAAGGGATCGAGCCCGATCCGCGTCGCCACCGGCGGGCTCGCCGCCAGCGACAGGATGACGCCGCCCAGCATCAGCGCCATGATCGCGCCGAGCAGCAGCTTATCCACGGTCCACCACCAGTCCGAAAACGGCGTGCGTTGATCACGGGCGAGCATGGGCGTCCCCAAAATGGCAGAGGTAACGCCCATTGGTGGGGCAGGATGGTTTATGGGGGGTTAATGAGGTCGGTAACTTTTGAGGGATCAGGCGACGCCTGCGTAGGATGGGTTGAGCGAAGCGATACCCATCAATTGCGTTTGGCGAAAGATGATGGGTTTCGCCATCATCGGGCCGGCCGAAGGCCGGACCGTCGGCTCTACCTACAGTCAAACTACTTTATTCTTGTTTCGGCCGCGATCAGCTCTTTACCTTCCGCGGTCGTGATCGTCAGCCGCACCTGTTCGCCACTGTGGCCTGCAGGAATCGCCGCGGAAATGCGATTTCCGTTTTTTGGGTCGGCTTTCACGGCGTCGTTGAACAATATCGCATCGCCGCGCGTCAACGTTACGCGCAACGGCGCGGCCGGTTCGATACTGAAGAACTGAAGATTCACGCCCGATGCCTCGGCCGAGAAATTGATCAGGATATCCGCGTTCGCATCCGTCACGTTGCTCATGCCGACGGTCGGGCTGTGGGTCTCGGGAATCGACACCTCGCCCCGCGCGGGAAGCTGAGCACGGTGGAAAAACTGGTCCGACACGCCGGCCCACAATTCGACGTAAGGCCGCGCTTCGTTCGGGTCCTTGCGTGCGTCGGTTTCGTTCGTGAACGACGGAAATCCCCACGTCCACATCTTCAGGCCCGGCGTGACCGTATTGTCGGCGATGCGGATGATCCCCTCCTCGTTGTCGTGGTTGATCACGCCCCAGAAATTCCCGCCCTGCATATCGGGCGCCGCGTAGGCGATGCCCATCGTCGGCCAGTTCCTGAAGTGGCGCAGTTTTTCGAAACGGCTCCTGCCTAGCCCTGCGCTCTCGTCGCCCCCGGACAGATAGGCCGACCAGGCGGGCGTGCTGTAGGCCTTTATCGGCGCGATGATTTCGGCGCCGCCGGTTGTCTTGGGGTTCTTTGGGTCCGATCCCGGCGCCAGCGTCGTGCACGTCCAGTACTCGTAATCGACCGTCCGGACTTGCGGATTTTTCAGCACCACGCGCGCATCGAGCGCGGCGCGGTCGGCTTTCAGCGTGACATAGTAAGTCGCTTCGATACCCGTCGAACCCTTGAGGAACTGCCTCGGTGCCGCAGAATACGCGAAATCATCCCTAAGCGACATCGACACCGTCACTTCGCTGGCACTCTCCTTCACCACCTTGAAATCCCACGGCTTCAGCCACGTCCTGCCGTGCTCGGCGTCCGGGAAGGTCGGGAAGATGCCGCCATACACCATCAGCCAGTCGTAATAGAAATTGCCGGCATTCATTCCGTAGGGTACGCCCACCTCGGTGCGATAAAGTTGTTCGTGGCCGGTCGGCTTGTAAATGATGGACAGAATGCGTCCGCCAAACTCTGGCACGAGCGTTACCTTCAGATAACGATTCTCGAGCACGCGGGTCTTGAACGTGCGATCGACGATGGTCTTCTTGTCGAGCGACCCGCTGACGAATCCGTTCTCCGCAGAGGTCGCGTATTTGACGGTGCTCCACGAAATCGTCGACTCGGTGAGAGACACTCCGTCGGACGCCGGCGAAGCCGTACCTGTGACGGCATGAAGCGCAAGGGTCGCCGAAAGGACTGCAACGGTACGTGCGAGAGCATGAACTGTCATTTGCGACGCCCTCGAATGAGCGACAATTCCAGCGCGTAGGATGGGTGGAGCGAAGCGATACCCATCAATTTTCGTTCACAAAGATGATGGGTTTCGCGGAGTTTATCATCGGGCCGGCCGAAGGCCGGACCCGTTGGCTCTACCCATCCTACAGTCACACCACCGGCTTGACGCCCGGCAGCGCCGTCACCAGATCGCGGAACTTTGCGCCGCGGATTTCGAAGTTGCGGTACTGGTCGAACGAGGCGCAGGCGGGCGACAGCAGCACCACGGGATCGGCGAGCCCCGAGGCTTCCGCGTCCCGCGCGGCGTTCGCCACCGCGACATCGAGCGTTTCGGAAATCTCGTGCGGCACGCGCTCTCCCAGCGTGCCTGCAAATTCCTGTGCGGCTTCGCCGATCAGATAGGCTTTGCGGATGCGCGTGAAATATTCGGCGAGACCCGTGATGCCGCCCTGCTTCGGCTTGCCGCCGGCGATCCAGAAGATGTCGGCAAACGACGACAGCGCGTGCGCGGCCGCGTCGGCATTGGTGCCCTTGGAATCGTTGACGAACAGCACGTTGCCGCGGCGGCCGACCTGCTCCATGCGGTGCGCGAGGCCCGGAAAGCTGCGCAGGCCGTCTTGCAACGTATCGGTCGAGATGCCCATCGCAAGCGCGCAGGCCGCGGCGCAGGCCGCGTTCTGCGCATTGTGCAGGCCGCGCAGCGAGCCGATGCCACCCAATCTTGCGATCTCGGTGCGCGCACCGCCGGAGGCCTGCACGACGGTTTCGCGCTCGACATAGACGCCGTCGGGCAGCGGGTTCTTCACGGAGATTCGCACCACGCGTTTTCCGGCCTGGTCGAGGCGGTCGGCGATGTTGCGGCACCAGCCGTCATCGACGCCGACGATTGCGGTGCCTTGCGGCTGCACGCCGGCCACCAGCCGCGCCTTCACGGCCGCGTAATGCTCCAGCGTGCCGTGACGGTCGATATGGTCTTCGCTGACATTGAGCAGGATACCGACCGACGGATCGAGCGAGGGCGCAAGGTCGATCTGGTAGGACGACATCTCGACCACATGCACGCGTCCCATCCGCGGCGGCTCCAACGAGAGGATCGCGGTGCCGATATTGCCGCCCATCTGGGTGTCGTAGCCTGCTACTTTCATCAGATGCGCGATCAGAGCCGTGGTGGTCGACTTGCCGTTGGTGCCGGTGATCGCGACGAACGGCGCGTCCGGCGCATGGCGGCGGCGCTCGCGGCAGAACAGTTCGATGTCGCCGATCACCTCACAGCCAGCCTGGCGTGCGATCAGCGCCGACCAATGCGGCGCCGGATGCGTCAGCGGCGCGCCGGGGGTGAGGATCAGCGCCGAGAAATTCGTCCACGACACCGAGCGCAGATCGGCAGTGGTGAAACCGGCCTGCGCCGCCTTGGCGACATTGTCGGCAGAGTCGTCGCCCGCAATCACTTCAGCGCCGCCGGCCTTCAAGGCGTGGCAGCTTGCAAGGCCGGAGCCGCCGAGGCCGAAGACGGCGACCGTCTTGCCCGCAAAGGATGTGACAGGGATCATCGCGCGCGGCTCACCGCAGCTTCAGCGTGGAGAGGCCGGCCAGTGCCAGCATCACCGAGATGATCCAGAACCGGATCACAATCTGCGGCTCGGTCCAGCCCTTCTGCTCGAAATGATGATGCAGCGGCGCCATCCGGAATACGCGTTTTCCCGTCAGCTTGAACGAGGCCACCTGTACGATCACGGAGACGGCTTCCAGCACAAACAATCCGCCGATCACGGCCAGCACGATCTCGTGCTTGACCGCCACCGCCGTCGCACCAAGCATGCCGCCGAGCGCGAGCGAGCCGGTGTCGCCCATGAAGATCGAAGCGGGCGGCGCGTTGAACCAGAGAAAACCGAGTCCGGCGCCAAGCACCGCGCCGCACAGCACCGCGAGCTCGCCAGTGCCGGCGACGTATCTGATCTGCAGGTAGTCCGAGAACACCGCGTTGCCGGTCAGGTACGAGATCATGCCGAAGCTGGCGGCGGCGATCATGACCGGCACGATCGCAAGCCCGTCGAGGCCGTCGGTCAAATTGACCGCATTGCCGGCGCCGACGATCACGAACGCGCCGAAGATCACGAAGAACCAGCCGAAATTGATCACCACGTCCTTCAGGAAGGGTACTGCAAGCGAGGTCGAGGTTGCGTCGCGGCCGAGCCGCACCAACGCGTAGCAGGCCGCGAGCGCGATCACCGCTTCGATCATGAGCCGCAGCTTGCCGGCGAAGCCGCTGTGGCTCTGTTTTGTCACCTTCAGATAGTCGTCGTAGAAACCGACGAAGCCGAAGCCGAGCGTCACCGCCAGCACGATCCAGACGTAAGGGTTGAGCGGATTGGCCCACAGCAACGTCGAGACCACGAGGCCCGAGAGGATCATCAGCCCGCCCATCGTCGGCGTGCCCTTCTTGGAGATCAAATGCGATTGCGGGCCATCGGTGCGGATCGGCTGACCCTTGCCCTGCCTGAGCCGCAGATGATCGATGATCCAGGGCCCGAACAGGAATACAAACAGCGCGCCCGTCACCATCGCCCCGCCGGTGCGGAAGGTGATGTAGCGAAACACGTTGAACAAGCCGCGGAAGATGCCAAAGCCCGGAACGGTGTTGGAAAGCTCGATCAGCCAGTAAAACATTCAGGTAGGCCCTATCACGCGGCTTGGTTGCGCCGTCCTTGGCGGGAAGCGCTCCGGGAACGCCTTCGTTCCGGGAACGCCTTGATAATCGTTTTCATCCTCAAACCAAGCAAATCTTGGTCATGCATGGGGTATTGACGAATCGCGCCGCGCGGAAACAACAGCCGTCAAGTGCGGCCAGTTTACGCCTTTGCCTGCAAGGCGGCCAGCAGCCTGGGCACAAACTTGTTCACCCAGAACATCTTTTTGCTGCCCTTGACGACCACCACATCCCCGTCCCGCAGCAATGCGGCGATTTGTTGGGGATCGAGCGTAGCCGGGTCTTCATGCCAGCCGAGCGCCCGCTCCGCCGGCACGAGATCGTATAAATGGCGCATCAGCGGGCCGACGCAGTAGATGCCGTCGATGCCCGGCAGGTCTTTCGCGAGCTGCTCGTGATAGGCGGGTGCATCGGCGCCCAATTCCAGCATGTCGCCGAGAATGGCGATGCGCCGGCCGGCCTTCACCGGCCGCGCCTTCAGGCTGCCAAGCGCGGCCACCATGCTGGCCGGATTGCCGTTGAAACTGTCGTCGACCACGGTGACGCCATGGGCCGCCTGCTCCACGCCGCGGCCGGTCATAATGCCGACATGGCCGAGCTCCTTGGCCAGCGCCGCGGGGTCGAGCCCGGCGGCATGGGTGGAAGCCAGCGCGGCAAGCGCGTTCTGCAGCCGATGCGGCGCACCGGGCGTCAGACCGAACTCGATTGGCTTGCCGTTCACGTCAGCGGCGACATGCCAGCTCTCGCCCTCGGCTGCGTGCTTCAGCTCCCGCACCTCGGATCCCTCGCCGAAGCGAACGACCCTGCCGTTCCATTCCGGCGCCTCGACGTTCCCAGGCAACACCAGCACGCCGTCGTCGGGCAGGCCCTGAGCGATACTCACCTTCTCGCGCCGGATCGCTTCCAGGCTGCCGAGCTTTTCCAGATGCACCGGCTGCACGTTCACGACCAGCGCGACCGTAGGCTGGGTCAGTTCGCTGAGCCGCGCGATCTCGCCGCTCTGGTTCATGCCCATTTCAACAACCCAGACACTTGCAGTCGGGCTGGCATTGCACAGCGTCAGCGGCACGCCCCAGAAATTGTTAAAACTGCTCGGGCTGGCATAGGCGGCAGGATACGCTGCGAGGAATTCCTTGGTGCTGGTCTTGCCGGCGCTGCCGGTCAGGCCGATCACCGGGCCCTTGAACCGCGCCCGCGCGGCCCGTGCGAGAGTCCACAGCCCATCGATCAGCGTGTCCTTGACGATCAACTGCGGAACGCCGACGCCGTCGATCCGATGCGGAACGATCATCGCCACCGCGCCGGCGGCTTGCGCCTTGTCGGCAAATTCCCAGCCGTCGCGCGCGCTGGCAAAGCTGGAGATGAAGCCGCCGCTCGGCGTGCCGCCCAACGCCACGAACAGGCAGCCGGGTTTTACCAGGCGGCTGTCCTGCGTGACGAAATCAATCGGCGTATCAGGAAATTCGCCTGACAGCCCGAGCGCCTGTGCGACTTCGGCAATGGTCCACAATGGCGCAGCGCTCATGCTACCCTCGCTGCGAGCGCGGCGGCCACCGCCTCGTGATCACTGAACGGCAAAACCTTGTCACCGACGATCTGGCCGGTCTCATGGCCCTTGCCGGCGATCAAGAGCGCATCGCCGGGCTGCAGCGCCGCTATCCCTGCCCTGATCGCCTCGGCACGATCGCCGATGTCTGTTGCGCCCTTCGCCGCCGCCAGAATGGCGGCGCGGATCGTTGCCGGATTTTCGCTGCGCGGATTATCGTCGGTGACGATCGCGTGATCGGCATTCTCGGCGGCAATCGCGCCCATGATCGGGCGCTTGCCGGCATCGCGATCGCCGCCGGCGCCGAAGATGACGACTAGCTTGCGTTTTGCGTAGGGCCGCAGCGCCTGCAGCGCCTTTGCCAGTGCGTCCGGCTTGTGCGCGTAATCGACGAAGATCGGCGCGCCATTGTGTTCGCCGACGCGCTCCAGCCGCCCCTTGGCGCCTTCGAGATGTTCGAGCACGGCCAGCACGGCGCCCGGCTCGCTGCCGGTGCCGATCGCAAGCCCCGCGGCGACCAGCGCGTTCTCGATCTGGAATTCGCCGACCAGCGGCAGCTTGATCGTGTATCTGCGCGCCTGATGCTCAAGCACAAGCTGCTGCGCAAAACCTTCCACCGTGCCTTCGACGAGACGAATGCCCTCGCCTGCCCCATCCCCGTTGCGGCCGACAGCGATGGTCCGCAAGCCCCGCGCCCGCGCGGCCTCGATCACTTGCGGCGAGCAATCATGATCGGCCGAGATCACCGCCGCACCATCCGGCGCGACCAGATCGCGGAACAGCCGCAGCTTGGCGGCGAGGTAATGCGCCTCGTCCGGATGGTAATCCATGTGATCGCGCGTGAGATTAGTGAAGCCGCCGGCGGCGACGCGCACGCCGTCGAGCCTGAACTGGTCGAGCCCGTGCGAGGACGCCTCGAAGGCCAGATGCGTGACGCCGTCGCCCGCGATTTCGTCGAGCTGCCTGTGCAGCGCGATCGGGTCCGGCGTCGTCAGCGAGCCGTACACCGTGCGCTTCGGCGAAACGAGGCCGATGGTGCCGATGCTGGCGGAAGCGTGGCCGAGCCGTTCCCAGATCTGGCGCGTGAACGCGGCAACGGACGTCTTGCCGCTGGTGCCGGTCACCGCCCCGATGGTCGCGGGCTGACGCGGATAAAATCGCGCCGCCGCCAGCGCCAGCGCGCGGCGCGGATTTGGCGTGACGACGAACGGCACGCGATGGTCAGGCAAAGCGCGGTCGCCGGCTACCGCAACCGCGCCCGCGCCGATAGCGGCATCGATAAAGCGAGAACCGTCGGTCTTGCTGCCAGCGAGCGCAAAGAACAGGTCGCCCGGCTTCACCGCACGGCTGTCGACCGCGAGGCCTTTTACATCGACAGCTTCCGCCTGCGGCTCGATCGCAGCGTCATCGCTGAAGAGGTCGCGAAGTTTCATCGTGTTCCAGTCCGGCCGGCGCAGTGAGGGGCGCGTGATATTACGCCTTACTGGGTTGTCCTCGATGCCGCAAGAATAAGGCGGTCGGACGGCGGCAGATCGAACCGCGGCTCGATGCCCAGAAGCGGCCCGATGCGGGCAATCACCTTGCCGCCGGTTGGCACCGCGTTCCAGCCCGAGGTGATGAAGCCATGGGTTTCCGGCAGCGCCTTCGGCTCATCCAGCATAACCAGCAGCTGATACTGCGGATTGTCGGCCGGGATGATCGCGGTGAAGGAGTTGAGCACCTGTTTCTTGGAATAGCGGCCGTTGACCACTTTTTCCGAGGTGCCGGTCTTGCCGCCGATATAGTAGCCCTTCACGTCGGCCTTCTTGGCGGTTCCGATCTCGGCATTCAGCCGCATCAGATAGCGCATCTTCTCGGAAGTTTCGGGCTTGAGCACTCTCTTGCCGATGGCCCTCGCTTCCTCTTCCGACCGCTTGAGGAAGGTCGGGGGGATCAGGAGACCGCCGTTGACGACCGCGTTGATGCCCATCACCGCCTGCAGCGGCGCGACCGCGATGCCGTGTCCGAAGGAGATCGTGATGGTGTTGAGTTCGCTCCAGCGCTTCGGCACGATCGGCGAGGCGCTTTCAGGCAGTTCGGTGCGCAAGCGGTCCATCTGGCCGAGCTTCTTCAGGAACGCCTTGTGCGCCTCGACGCCTTGCGCCAGCGCGATCTTGGCCGCGCCGACGTTCGAGGAGAAGGTGAACACTTCCGACAGCGTGATCGGACGGCCGACCGGATGGGTGTCGTGAATGGTGAACTTGCCGAACTTCAGCGCCCCGCGTCCGTCATAGAGCGTGTTGAGGTTGGCCTTGCCGGAATCCAGCGCCATCGCGAGCGTCAGCGCCTTGAAGGTCGAACCCATTTCGAACACGCCGGTGGTCAGGCGGTTGATGCGCTCGGGGTCGTGCGCCTCTTTCGGATTGTTGGGATCGAAGTCCGGCAGCGACACCAGGGCCACGATCTCGCCGGTCTTGACGTTGGAGACGAGGCCGGACGCCGCCTTGGCCTTGTATTTTTCCTTCGCCTTCAACAGCTCGTCACGCAGCGCATGCTCGACGCGCAGGTCGATCGACAGTTCCACCGGCCGCTGCAGGCGATCGGTGGCAAAGCCGGCGCGGTGCAGATCGGCCAGACCGTTATTGTCCAGCCACTTCTCCATCCCGGCGATGCCCTGGTTGTCGATGTTGACGAGCCCGATCAGATGCGCGACCGCCGCACCGGTCGGATAGACGCGCTTGTTCTCGCGCAGGAAGCCGATGCCGGGAATGCCGAGCTTGTGGATGTCGTGCTGCTGCTTTGGCGTAATCTCGCGCTTCAGCCACACAAACCCCTTGCGCGACGACAGGCGTGTGCGCGCCTCTATTGTATCGAGGTCCGGCAACGCCGCGGTCAGGAGTTCGATCGCCTCGTCCTTGTCGATGATGCGCCGCGGCTCGCCGAACAGGCTCGGCGCCTTGACGTCGGTGGCGAGCACCTCGCCATTGCGGTCGACGATATCGGGCCGCGCGGTCGCAATCGCGTCCTGCGAGCCGGCGCGGCGCGCGCCGTGGCTGTCGGCGCCGACCGCGAACATCACCAGACGTCCGGCCAGCACCGCATAGACCGCCGCAAATAGCAGGATGGCCAATCCTACCCGGGCCCGGGCCTTGGCGGCACGATCGACGTTGCGCCCGTAGAGCAGGCTGCGGATCAGCCGCTGCCGCCACGGCTCCGCGGGCCGCTTGATGTTGGCAAGCGCCCGGCCGGTCATTGCTGATCTCCCGGCGCGGGCACGGAGCCGGTGGTGGGCGGCGCATCGGCCGCGGCCTCGATGGTGTTGATCATCGCGCCGATCGGATCGGGCGCCCCGGGCCTTGCAAAGGCCGGCGGCCGTTCCGGCAAGTTCTTCAACTGGTCATATTGCGTAGCGACCAAGGGCTTCAGCCCCAGATGGCGTTCGGCGAGCCCTTGCAGCCGCAGCGGCGCATCGAGCTTGGCCCATTCCGCGCGCAGCGCCGCGATGGCGTCGCGCTGCTCGCGGATCTCGGCGTTCAGCCGCAGCACGCGCTCGACGCGCGAGGTCGATTCCATCTTGATCCGGTAGACGTAGGCCGCCGCGAACACCAGCACGCCGATGACGAGGAAGTGGATGACACGCATGATCAGCCTCCCCTCATCACGTCGGCCAGAATGGGCCATGCCGGCAGGCGGTCTGGGGCGTGCGCCGGCGCCATCGTGCGCTCGGCGGCGCGCAGCTTTGCGGAACGCGCGCGCGGATTGGCAGCCACTTCGGCTTCGCCAGGGGTAACGGGACGCTTGGTCAAAATCTGAAAACTCGGCGCAGCCTGCGCCAGTTCGGGCAAGTGCCGCGAACCGCCGCCGGTCTTTCCGCGCGCGTTGAGGAAATCCTTGACGATGCGGTCTTCCAGCGAATGAAACGACACCACCACGAGCCGGCCGCCGGGTTTCAGCACGCGCTCGGCCGCCGCAAGCGCCAGATGCAATTCGTCGAGTTCCGCGTTGACGAAGATTCGCAAGCCCTGGAAAGTGCGCGTCGCCGGATGAATCTCGTTCGGTTTGCTTCGCACCACCTTGCCGACGATATCGGCCAGCGCTTGCGTGGTCGTGATCGGCGCTTCCTTGCGCGCCGCCACGATGGCGCGTGCGACGGCGCGGGAATGGCGCTCTTCGCCGAAGATATAGATGATGTTGGCGAGATCGGCCTCGGAGGCCTTCGCCACGACGTCTGCCGCCGTCGGCCCGTCATGGCCCATCCGCATGTCGAGCGGGCCGCCGAGCCGGAACGAGAAGCCGCGCTCGGCCTGATCGAGCTGCATCGAGGAAACGCCGACATCCATCACGACGCCGTCCACCGCGGGCACACCTTGCGCCGCGCAGACGTCTGCAAGGTTGGAGAATCGGTCCTCGACCAAGGTCAGCCGGCCGCCGGACTGATCGACCAGATCGAATCCGCCGGTAACCGCCGACCGGTCGCGGTCGATACCGATGACCCGGGTTCCCGCGACAGCGAGGATGGCGCGGCTGTAGCCGCCGGCGCCGAAGGTCGCGTCGACATAGATGCCGCCGTCCTTAGGGTTGAGCATCTCGACCGCCTCGCGGCCGAGAACGGAGATATGGCGCGGCGCAGCCGGGCTCATGCGCCGTCCCCTGGCGTTTTCCAGTCGATGGTATGAAAACTGGACGCGAACGGGCCCATTGCGCCTCAAATCTCTGCGCTTCGCCGGGCTTTTCCGGCCAAAAAGCCGCGAACAGGCACGATTGCCGCCTCTGGCCCGGCCTCGCGCCCCCTCATTTCCGGACGGAATTTGCTGGGTTGCCATGGCATTTCGAGCGCGAAAGAGGGCCTCGGCCGTCCCCAACCCGGTTCGGCTCTTCACCACTTAGTAACGGCACTTAGCGTTAAGAAAGCGTTGATGGTCGGCTGCGGGTTTTGCGCGCTTTAGAGCCACTAAAAGCCGGTGATGCGCCTCGCACACACTCGGTCAAAATGCGAGCTGGAACTCGAGCGCCGGATTGCGCGAGCGCGAGGTAAATGAATAGTAAACGGTATTGCCGCTAGGACACGATGTTGCCGCTCTCCCGCCCGGTTTGGGTTCAAAAAATGGCTACTGGTTCGTTCGCATCTGCTGGTATTGATTCGAGGCGTCAACGCGCCCTCCCCGTTCCCAGGGCCAACGCCGACATGAAGACCTTTACTCCAGATTCCTCGATCGCATCCGACGTCATCCCGTCGCCGAACTTTGGCGACCGCACCAAGGGCCGCCTCGCGGACATGATCCTGCTGCACTACACCGGCATGCCGGATGTGGAAGGCGCGATCGCCCAGCTCTGCACCCCCGGCACCGACGTGTCAGCGCACTACATCGTGCTGGAAGACGGCCGCATCGTGCAATGCGTGCCGGAAGCCAAGCGCGCCTGGCACGCCGGCGTGTCCTTTTGGGCCGGCGAGGAAGACATCAATTCCTGCTCGATCGGGATCGAGATCATCAATCGCGGCCATGACTGGGGCTATCCCGACTTCCCGCTGCGCCAGATCGCCGCCGTGATCGCGCTGTGCCGCGGCATCATGCTCCGCCGCAAGATACCTTCGCATCGCGTGCTCGCGCATTCCGATGTCGCCCCGGCACGCAAAAGGGATCCGGGCGAAAAGTTTCCGTGGCATTCGCTGGCCAATTCCGGCGTCGGCCATTGGGTGCAGCCGGCACCGATCGTGCGCGGCGAACCGCTCAAGCTCGGTAGCATCAGCGACGACGTCGCAGGCCTGCAGATGGCGCTTGCCAAATATGGCTACAAGATCCCGACCCACGGCAAGTTTGACGGCCCGACCATGGAAGTGGTCACCGCGTTCCAGCGCCACTTCCGTCCCGCGCGCGTCGACGGCATCGCCGATCACTCGACCATGAGCACGCTGCACGCGCTGCTGGCGAGCCTGCCGGCGGGTGCGACCACGACGGTGGTTGCGGCGAAGTAGTTCGCTTCCGGCTAGATGTCTCTTCGGCCGCCGATAGCGGCGGACCAGCCAGCACGGCAGTTGATTTCCCTCAATGGCAGGTGACGCGATTTCAGCGACAAGCCGCGAGCGGCATGAGCACGGAACGCACCAATGTCATTTGAGCGCTTTATGCGATGGGCGCTGGTCTCGATCGCGATTGCTGGACTTGCGGCCGGACTCGCCGCTGCACTCGCCGGCCGGCCGGCGTTAGCCGAGCTGTGCTGGACGCTTGCAACCTTGCCCGTGATCGCGGGATTGGCGGTTTCGATGGCTCGCGACCTGCTGGGCGGCCGGCTCGGTGTCGATGCGATCGCGCTGGTGTCGATGAGTGCCGCAGTCGTACTCGGCCAGCCACTGGCCGGGGCCGTCGTGGCGCTGATGTATTCGGGCGGTAACGTGCTCGAGGAGATCGCGGTTGCCCGCGCCGAGCGCGACTTGCGCTCGCTGGTCGACCGCGCGCCGCGGGAGGCGCATCGCCTTGCCGAGGGCCGCGTCGAGGAAGTGCCGATATCCGCCGTCGCCGTCGGTGACCGGCTTCTGGTGCACGCCGGTGAAGTCGTGCCAGTCGACGGTGTCGTCAACTCGAACGCTGCAACGATCGACGAATCCGCCCTCACGGGCGAACCGATTCCGGTCGCCAGGGCGCGCGGCGCCGCCATCTTTTCCGGCTCGCTGAATGCCGGCGAGACGTTTGAGATGTCGGTGTCCGCGCTTGCCGGCGAAAGCACCTATGCCGGCATCGTGCGGCTGGTGA
This sequence comes from Bradyrhizobium sp. AUGA SZCCT0283, assembly GCF_018130385.1. Classification (GTDB taxonomy): domain Bacteria; phylum Pseudomonadota; class Alphaproteobacteria; order Rhizobiales; family Xanthobacteraceae; genus Bradyrhizobium. The sequence goes on from NZ_JAFCLU010000002.1 coordinate 219,395, forward strand.
CCGCGGCGCAGACCGCCAAGGCACCGTTCGTGCGGCTGGCCGACCGCTATGCGCTGATCTTCCTGCCCGTCACCTTGGCGCTCGCACTCGTCGCCTGGCTGATCTCCGGCGATCTGCTGCGCAGCCTCGCCGTATTGGTGGCGGCCACACCGTGCCCGCTGATCCTGGCGGCACCGGTCGCCTTCATCGCCGGCGTGGCGCAAGCGGCCCGGCGCGGCATCCTCGTCAAGGGCGGCGGGCCGCTGGAGGCGCTGGCGCGCGCGCATACCGTGCTGTTCGACAAGACCGGGACGCTGACGGTCGGCGGAGCGCGCCTGCTCTCCGTCGAAGTAGCGCCCGGCGAGACCGCCGAAGAGATATTGATGCTGGGCGCCTCGCTGGAGCAGGCGTCGCATCATGTAATTGCCAACGCCATCGTGCAGGCCGCGGCCGAGCGCGGCCTGCAGCTCGAACTGCCCGAACGGGTCAGGGAATCCATGGGCTCGGGGCTGCAGGGCGTGATCGGCGGACGACGTGTGATCGCCGGTTCGCGCGAGATGATCTTTACCGGCGAACCCGTCGCCGATTGGGCAACGCGGGCCATCCGGCGCGCTTCATGGCGGTCGGCCCTGATCGTATTCATCGCGGTCGAAGGGCGGCCGGTCGGCGCATTGCTGCTGGCCGACGAACTCCGCTCCGACACGCCGCGGGCGATCCGCCTGCTGCGCGAGGCCGGCATTGCCCGTATCCTGATGGTCACCGGTGACCGCGCCGCCGCCGCGCAGGCGATCGGCGCCGCGCTCGATCTAGATGGCGTGCTTGCCGAACGCGTTCCTTCCGACAAGGTCGACGCGGTGCGCTCGGAGCAGCGGCTCCATCCAACCATCATGGTCGGCGACGGCATCAACGATGCGCCGGCCCTGGCGTCGGCGGACGTCGGGATCGCGCTCGGCGCACGCGGTGCCAGCGCATCCTCGGAAGCAGCGGATGTGGTCATTCTTGCCGACCGGCTCGATCGCGTCGGCGAGGCGATCGCGATCGCGCGGCGGGCCCGGCACATCGCCATCCAAAGCATCGTCGTGGGGATGGGACTTTCGATGCTGGCCATGCTGGCGGCGGTTCTGGGCTGGCTGATGCCGGTGCCGGCCGCCATCCTTCAGGAGCTGATCGACGTTGCCGTGATTCTCAATGCGTTGCGCGCGCTCAAGCCGGCAGGCGTCCGCAGCGTCAGAAGCATGACCGCGGCGGCGGGGCGCGAACTGCATCACAATCACCTTGCTCTGCTCCGCAGTCTCGACCGGCTGCGGTCGATCGTGGACGCGCTCGACGATGCCGGCCCCGAGCGTGCCGCCGCGCTGATCGCCGAAGCGAACGTCCTGGTTCAGGACAAGGTGGTCGCGCATGAGCGCGACGACGAAGGCCATGTCTATCCCCAACTCGCCGAGGTGCTGAGGGAAGCCCATGGGCTCTCGGCGATGAGCCGGGCACATCGCGAGATACTTCATCTTGCGAGGCTGCTCGCCGCCGTGGCGAAGGAGCTGCCGTCGGAGAATGTCGACCGCTATCTCATTCGCGACGCGCAGCGGCTGATCGAGGCGGTGGAGACCCTGGTGCGCCTGCACACCGCGCAGGAAGAGGACATCTACGAGGCCGTCGCGGCGCGCTAGATGCGGTCGAAGCACGAACGATCTCGTGTACCGGTCCGTGCAGATACCTTTGGCGGTGCACCGCTGGGCCCAGACACAAAATCGCGAAAACAACCCCATGCAAAGTAGAATAGCCCCGGCCTGCAGCACTTACGCCGCCTGCTTCCGGGAGGGAAAGAGATGGTCCGTCGTCACGGCCCAACCTGTTCTCATCCTGCTCCAGGCCCTTGGGTGCCCCTTCAATTGAGCTCCGCAATGCGCCGCGCGTAAAACCGCCGCAGTGGCTCCAGTTGCGTCGCGGCCGTCGCCGCCTGATACGCCTCCCGCGCCGCGTCACGCCGGCCTAACCTGCGCAGCAAATCGGCGCGAACCGCCGGCAGCAGCTCATACCCCTTCAGCCCGCCGCGCGCCTCCAGCGCATCGATCAGGTCGAGCGCCCGCACCGGCCCGTCGACCATCGACACCGCGGCGGCGTGGTTGAGTTCGATCACCGGCGACGGGCTGATCCGCAGCAGCACTTCATAGAGGCCGGCGATCTGCCGCCAGTCCGTGTCCTTATAGTTGGCTGCCCGCGCATGCAGCGCGGCGATAGCCGCCTGCACCGCATAGGATTGCGGCCGGCCCGGCATCCGCAGCGCCTCTTCCACAAGAAGCAGGCCCTCCGATATCTGCCCGCGATCCCACAGGGTGCGGTCCTGCTCTTCCAGCAGCACGATATCGCCGCCTGCGGTCTCGCGGCCGGCGCGGCGTGAATCGTGCAGCAGCATCAGGGCCAGCAAACCCTTGATCTCGCCGCGTCCCGGCATCAGCGCGTCGAGCAGCCGCGCCAGCCGGATCGCTTCGCGCGCCAGATCAGGCCGCATCAGATCTTCGCCTGATGTCGCCGCATAGCCCTCGGTAAACACGAGATAGATCACGGCGAGCACGCCGCGCAGCCGCGGCTCCAGCGCGTCGCGCTCCGGCACCTCATAGGGAATGCCGGCGAGACGGATTTTTTGCTTGGCCCGCAACAGACGCTGCGCCATTGCGTCTTCGCTGGCGAGAAACGCGCGCGCGACCTGCGCGGTCGTGAGGCCACAGACCGTGCGCAGCGTCAACGCGACCTGCACCTCTGCGGCAAAGGACGGATGGCAGCATGTGAAGATCAGCCGCAGCATGTCGTCGTCGAGCGCGTTGTCGGCGTCCTCGCGCGGCGCGGACGCGTTGAGCAGCAGCTCATGTGTCAATTGCTGCTGCTTGCTGCGAAACGAAACATTGCGGCGAACGCGATCGACCGCCTTGTTGCGGCCGACATTGACCAGCCAGGCGCGCGGATTGGAAGGCAGGCCGGCCGCGGGCCAGCGTTCCAGCGCCACCGCAACCGCATCCTGCAACGCCTCTTCCGCCAGATCGAAGTCGCCGACGAGGCGGATCAGGGTTGCCAGCGCCTTGCCAGCCTCGTCGCGAAATATCTTTTCGACCTCAACCGGGGTCATGGAATCTGCCGTTTGGAGTCGTCGTTCCGGGGCGACGCGAAGCGTCGAACCCGGAACCTCGAGATTCCGGGTTCGTCCTGCGGACGCCCCGGAATGACGAGACACCTAGTCATAAACCATGACCGGCCTGACCTCGATCGAACCTGTCTTGGCGCCGGGAATCCGCGCGGCCAGGCCGAGTGCGGTGTCGAGATCCTTGGCTTCGACCAGATAGTAGCCGCCGAGTTGCTCGCGCGTTTCCGCAAACGGACCGTCCGTCGTTAGGGTCTTGCCGTCGCGAACCCGCACCGTGGTCGCGGTCGTCGTCGGCTGCAGGCCATCGCCAGCCTTGAAATGGCCGCTCTGGATGATCGACTGGGTATACGCACCATATTCCCCCGTCAGCTTCTTGCGGTCATCCGCGGTCATGCGGCCGTATTCCGCATCACTCCGGTAGATCAACAACAGGTACTGCATCTTCAAACTCCTCTTGATCGGCTGGATCGCCGACACCCAGTCGAACGGGCGGCACGGAAGACGACATCGTCAGGGAAATTTATTTTGGCGGTGGAGCGGCCCTCCGAGAGGGACGACTTCATACCGGAAACATGAACAACGCCAGTGGGTATTCAGGACTGCCCGCCGGCCTCAGCGAGTTTCCGCTTCAGCTCCCTGACTTCGGCAAAGCGCTTGCTCACATCGCGCATGACCGCCACCGTCCCTGTGACCTCCTGCAATTCATTTCGCAGCAACACGATGGTGAATTCGACCGAGATCCGCCGACTATCCTTAGTCAGTCCTGGCACGGACAACAGATCGCCGTGGCCGTAGCGGCTCGTTCCGGTCTCCATCGTATGACGAAAACCGGCCCAGTGCCGCGCGCGCAAATTCTCAGGGATAATCAGGTCAAGCGACTGGCCGACGGCCTCCCCAGCGGCGAATCCGAATATCCGCTCGGCACCGGGATTCCAGAATATGATGCGCCCCTCACGATCGGTCGCGATGATCGCATCGGAGGCGCAATGTAGCAATGCTTCACCAAGACCAGCAGGAATGTTCATCGCGCGTCCGCTATTCGTCCTCAATTCGATCAGCCCGCATCAAATGCCGCCGTGCCGCTTCTGTCAAAATTGCACGTATGGAACCCGATTAACCATCGCGGTCCCTTGACGCGGCGCACCGAAATCCCCATGCGTATGAGGTCAGTCGGCCGGACGGCCGCTCCCGCTATGGTCGAAAGGCTGCGGGGGAGGAAAGTCCGGGCTCCATCGACATACGGTGCCGGATAACGTCCGGCGGGGGCGACCCCAGGGAAAGTGCCACAGAGAACGAACCGCCCCGTCTCCGGACGGAGCAAGGGTGAAAAGGTGCGGTAAGAGCGCACCGCGTATCCGGCAACGGAAACGGCATGGCAAACCACACCGGGAGCAAAACCGAATAGGGACGGCAACGCGGGTCCGTTCGCGAAAGCGATAACACCGCAGGGCGATGTCAGGCTCGCCGTCCGGGTAGGTTGCTCGAGGCCATGTGCAAACATGGTCCCAGAGGAATGGCCGTCACGTATCACTTGCGCAAGTGAGTGGTGCCCTACAGAACCCGGCTTACAGGCTGGCTGATATTTTGTGCGAAAGCGTTTTCGAAGAAAACGCGTCTTGCTGAAATGAGGGGTTCGGCGCGAACACGCCGGACCCCTCGCCAATTTGTGGACAGTCCGAGGACGCGGATCGATTTCAGTCGCGCCCCGCCTCGGCGATCGCCTGTGCCAGCCGCGCCGGGTTGCTGAAGAACATCTCGTGGCTGCCGTCGCATTCGACCAGCCGGAACAGCCCCAGCCGCTCCGACAACCGCGGATGCCATGGCAGGCTGTGCGGCAAGGCGATGTCCTGCCGGCAATTGACATAGGATTTGCCGACCGGCAGCTCCGCCAGCGCATGCTTCAGCGCGATCTTGTCGGTGAATGTCTTGTACGGATGCAGATTGAGTTTGGCGAAAGCGGATTTTGCCAGTTCGAGGTCGGCGTCGTTGATGAAGGCATCGCGCCAGATTTCGAACGGCAGCATCACGGCGCCCTTGTTGGCGGCCGCCACCGCGTCGAACAGGCCGACATAGTGCGGCGGCACCATGTCGTTGAGGCACTGCCCGTCCAGCGGAACGAAGGCGTTGACATAGACGAGCCGCTTGATCCGGTCGGTCAGGCGGTCGGCGACGCCCGAAATCACCATCCCTCCATAGGAGTGGCCGACCAGCCGGATGGCGCGCAGATTGTTCGCTTCGATGTAGGCAACGACGGACGAGATCGCCTGCTCCAGCCCGATCGTCTCGCGATCGTCGTCCTTGTTGTTGCCGGCCACCGTCGGGCAATGCACGACGTGGCCGCTGTTTCGCAGATGTCCGGCCACCGCTTCCATTTCGGCGCCGGTGTGCCACGCGCCGTGAACCAGAACATAAGTGTCTGCCATTCCCGCCTCCCCTCGATTTAGAAAAATCGAACCTTTGATAGGGACAGGCGTCCGTGCCGGATGGCCAGATTCGGCCACCGTCATCGGCGATTTACGCCAAGGGGATTACAAGCCTTTAGCGCTGCCGCCGGAACGCGCCCGGGGTCATGCCGAGGAACTTGCGGCATTGACGGATGAAGTGGGAGGGATCGGACAGGCCGACCCGCAGCCCGATGCCGCCGACGCTGATGCGATCGAACCGCGGCTCGCTCAGCATTCGGCGCGCCGCCGCCATCCGGCAATCGTTGAGCAGACCGCTGAACGTCAGGCCCGCTTTGTTGAGGCAGCGGTGCAAGGTCCGCTCCGAGACACGCAAATCCTCCGCGACCGCAACAGCCGTCAGTCCCGGCTCGGCATAGCGCAGCCTTATGGCACGGCCGATCTGGTCCAGAAGCCTTGCGGCATCGCGCTGCTCGGCGGGTGTGGCCGGAATCTCGCTGCCGAACCCGAGCGCCAGCAGCGCGCCGAGCTGGTCGGTCAGAACCCGCGCCGGCAGCGGCCGGTCAGTCGCGAGCTCAGGAGTTAGCTGGCAGGCAAATGCGCTGAGCGCCGCGCCCCAGCCGGCGCGACCGTCGATGCGCTGCCCGATGCGCCGCTCGGGATCTGATATCCACGATTCGACCCAGTGGATCGGCAGCTCCAGCGACAGCGTGTCTGCGTTCACCGGAAAGTTGAATTCATAGCAGCGCCGGGAATCCAGCAGGACGAGATCCATCGGCCGCATCCGCGAGGCGTGACCGTTCTGCATCACCGTCCAGTCGTTGTCGGTCTTGCACAGCAGGTAATAATAGTTGGCCGTGCTGCGCGCGACGCTGGCTTTCCGGCGGTAGACGTGCTGCGCCGACCCCTGCACGCGGTTGATGCCGATGGTGTCGAGTTGCCCGCGCTGAACGGAGCAGTCGAAGCCCGAGCGGACCTGCGTCGTGATATCCATTTCGAGAAAACATTCGCAGACGGCGCCGATCCAATAGTCCAGGCGCCGTTCCGGCTCGACCGAGCCGGTCGACCACGTCTCGACGACTGCCGTCGTTCTGGCTGTCATGACCCGCCCTCCGCGATCGAGGTCCACCACCGGTTCCCAGCTTGTTGGGCGTACGGCGGAGAGTCAATCCGTACGCGAGTGCTGGATATTGTCGGGTAGCCGCAACCTCAGGCGGCGATCTTTTGCAGTAACGCCATCAACGCCTCCGGCGCGGTGACGTTGGGCGAATGGCTGGCGTCGATCTCGTAATAGTTCCAGGCTGGATCGCTCTTCGTCATTCTGGCGAACGGCCCGAACGTATCGGCCGGCGTGATGCGCGTGGCGTAGATATAGCTGCGCGGCAGGGTCAGCGGCCCGCCTTGCAGCTTGAGCCTGGTCTCGAAGCATTTGATCGGCATGTCGACGCGCCGCGCCGTCAGCCATTCGACGTCGGCCGGCGAGGTATCCGGCGGCGTCGGGTTCGGCGGCACGCGCCAGCCGTCACCGGTCTTCGAGAGCTCCTGCATCCGCGGACGCGCCACCTCATTCAGATCGAGCAGCGACTGGCCGTCCTGCGGCACGAAGGCGTCGATATAGATGAGTTGCCTGACCTTGTCGCGCGCGCGGTCGGCGACGCCGGTGGCGACCATGCCGCCATAGCTGTGGCCGACCAGCACGATGTCGCGCAGATCCTCGTACTTAATGACATTCAGCATGTCCTCGATATGCGAATTGAGATCGATTCCCGGATGCGCCAGATGTGCGCGTTCGCCGAGCCCGGTATAGGTCGGGGTGACCAGCCGATGCCCGGCCGCCTGCATCAGCGGATGCATCTTCTTCCACGCCCAGCCCGCCGACCATGCGCCGTGACAGACGAGAAAGGTTTTTGGAGAAGTTGCGCTCATCAGGCCATTTCCATGAAGTTATTGTTGAAGGCTTGGATTGCGATAGTACCTGTCCGCCGTCTCGTGTAAACGTCGCCGCAAAATCATCATCGTCATTCCGGGATGGTCCGAAGGACCAGACCCGGAATCTCGAGATTCCGGGTTCGATGCTGCGCATCGCCCCGGAAGGGGGAAAAAGAGTGGACGTCGCCACCTACGCGATTTTGCTTGCCGGCGCCCTCGCCGGCGGTTTTGTGTCCGGACTTGCCGGTTTCGGCACGGCGCTGATGGCGCTCGGGATCTGGCTTTACATCCTGCCGCCCGCCGTTGCCGTGCCGCTGGTGCTGATCTGTTCGGTCAGCTCGCAGATCTCGACATTGCCGTCGATGTGGAAGCTGCTCGACTTCAAGCTGGCTTTGCCGTTCGTGGCCGGCGGACTCGTCGGCATGCCGATCGGGGCGCTGCTGGTCGCGCGCGCCGACCCGCAGACCTTCAAGCTCAGCGTCGGCGTGATGCTGCTGGTGTTTCCGACCGCGCTCTATTTCATCCGCAAGCCGATGGCTTTTCGTTTCGGCGGCCGCATCGCCGATGCCTGCGTCGGATTTGCCGGCGGCATTCTCGGCGGCCTCGCCGGGCTGTCGGGCCCGCTTCCGACCCTGTGGGCCAGCATACGCGGATGGACCAAGGATCAGCGCCGCGGTGTTTTCCAGATCTTCAATGGCACCGTGCTCGGCGCCGCGCTGATCCTGCAGACCGCCACCGGATTCGTGAAGCTGAACGTCTTCCTGCTGGCGCTTTTGGCGATGCCCGGCACGCTGATCGGCGCCCGCCTCGGCATGCGCACCTACCAGGCCCTGAACGACCGAAACTTCTACGACGTCGTGCTGGCGCTATTGTTTCTGTCGGGGCTCGGATTGGTGTGGAGCAGCATTGCTCCGAGGTAGCCACGCATAGCCGCCATGTGCACCGAGTAGATTGCTGTACGCTGGCCGGCAAAACAGCTAACCACTCGCGTCATGACTTCCCCTGCGTCACGCGAGCGCCTCGGTCTGCTGCTGGGCTTCATCGGCATGGCGATCTTCGGCGGCACGTTGCCGGCGACGCGGATCGCGGTCGCGGAAATTGATCCGATTGCACTGACCTCGCTGCGCACGGTGATCGCCGGACTGTGTTCGCTGGCGCTCCTCCTTGTGTTGCGCCGCCCACTGCCGCCTCGCGCGCTGTGGCCGCAACTCGTGATCGCCATGCTCTGCGTCGCCGTCCTGTTTCCGCTCCTGATGTCGCTCGGGATGCAGCGGGTCGATGCATCGCATGGGGGCGTGGTGCTGGGCGTGTTGCCGATCGCCACCGCGCTCGTCGCCGTCGCCATCACCCATGAGCGGCCGAGGCCGCTATTCTGGATCGCCTCCGTCGCCGGCGCCGCGCTGGTGATCGCGTTTGCATTGCGTCAAGGCGGCGGTACGCTCTCGGCCGGTGACCTGTTTCTGTTCGCCTCCGTTGCCGTGGCCGCGATCGGCTATGCGTTCTCCGGCCGGCTGACGTCGCGGATGCCGGGCTGGGAGGTGATCAGCTGGGTGCTGGTCATCGCACTGCCACTCTCGATCCCCGCGACCGCGCTGACCATGCCTGCCGACATCACCCGCATCGCGCTGAAGCCATGGCTCGGGCTGCTCTATGTCGCGCTGTTCTCGCAATGGATCGGCTTCTTCGCCTGGAACGCGGGGCTGGCGATGGGCGGCATCGCGCGGGTGTCGCAGATTCAATTGCTGCAACCCTTCGTCACCTTTGCGCTCGCGGCGTTCTTCAACGACGAGACCATCACGCTGCAGATCCTGCTGTTCGCCGCCGCCGTCGTGGTGACGGTCGCGATCTCGACGCGCACGCGCGCCAGGGCGGCGCCGGCCCCATCGAAGCAGAATCGGGAGCCGCCTCAGTTGGCGGCGTCCTGATCGATCAGCTTCGGATGTTCGGCAACCAATTCGGCTCGGGTCTTTTCCGAGCGGATGGTGCGAAGCAGGACCCTCGCGGTCTTCAGATGGTCCACCTGCACGCACAGCTTGACGATCTGGCTCACTGAAACGTCACGCATCGAATCGTCGGAGATTTGCATCGCTATTTCGAGCGCGCGCTTGATGGCGGCCTGGTATCGCTCGGCATCGGCGGCCAGCTTCTTCTCGGCATCGCGTCCGCCGGACGCCACCAGCCTTTCCGCAATGGTCCCGGCGGAAGCACAAATATCACGGATCTTGTGGGCCGCACCGATATCGCCCAACGGCTGATCGTCGGCAACTTCCCAGATATCCGGCCGCCGTTCCCTGTGAAACCAGCGCATCGCGCAAGTCCTCTCGGTATGGGAAGCATATTCCGACACCGAGCAGGACTGCAAGAACGCTCACCTCACTCCGCCGCCGAGATGCGGCCGAACTCGGTGGCCTGCAGTTCGAACAGGCCGCGATAGACGCCGCCCGGACGTGTCGTCAGCGCCGCGTGGGTGCCCTGCTCGACGATCTCGCCGCGATCGAACACCAGGATGCGATCGAGGCTGCGTACCGTCGACAGCCGGTGCGCAATCACGATCGAGGTGCGCCCTTTCATCAGCCGCTCCATCGCCTGCTGGATCAGGCCTTCCGATTCCGAATCGAGGCTCGAGGTCGCCTCGTCCAGGATCAGCACCGGCGCGTCCGCCAGGAAGGCGCGCGCCAGCGCGACGCGCTGCCGCTCGCCGCCCGACAGCTTGACGCCGCGTTCGCCGACCAGCGTGCCGTAGCCCTTCGGCAGCCGCAGGATGAAGTCGTGCGCATTGGCGAGCCGCGCCGCCTGCTCGATCGCCGCCATGCTGGCGCCCGGCCGGCCATAGGCGATGTTCTCGGCCAGCGTGCGGTGAAACAGGATCGGGTCCTGCTGCACGATCGCGATCTGGCTGCGCAGCGAATGCTGCGTGGCTTTCGCGATGTCCTGACCATCGATCAGGATCTTGCCGCCGCTGACGTCGTAGAGCCGCTGCACCAGCTTGACGAAGGTGGTCTTGCCGGAGCCGGAGCGGCCGACCAGGCCGACTCGCTCGCCGGCGCGGATCTCCACCGACAGGTCATCATACAGCGGCGCGCGATGGCCGCCGTAATGGAACGTCACCGCGTCGAACGCGATGCGGCCGCCCTGGATGTCGATCGGTTTTGCATCAGGCGCATCCGCAATGCCGATCGGCTCGCCATGGATCGCGACCAGCTCCTCCATGTCGTTGACCGAACGCTGCAGGTTGTTGATGTGCATGCCGACATCGCGCAGGTACGCATGGATGATGTAATAGCTGGTCAGCACATAGGTGACATCGCCCGGCGTGGCGCGGCCCGCGATCCACAGCAGGATCGCGCCGCCGATCACGGATCCGCGAAAGCACAACAGCACCGCGAGCTGCGCCGTCGAGGTGTAGTTGTAACGGTACCACGTTCGCCGCACGCGCGTGCGCCAGCGGCCGATGACGCCAGCCAGCCGCGCATCCTCGCGCGCTTCGGCGCCGAAGGATTTCACCACCGCGTTGCAGGTGAGCGCGTCCGCAAGCGTGCCGCCGACCTTGGTGTCCCATGCATTGGAGACGCGCGCAGCGGGGGCGATGTAGTTCACCGAGAATGCCAGCGTCATCGACACATAGATCACGGTGCCGACCGCTATCACCGCGCCGAGCACGGGCCAGTGCAGCCCGAGCAGGATCATCGAGCCCAGCAGCACCAGCAGCGACGGCGCCAGCGCCATCAGGATGGTGTCATTGAGCAGGTCGAGCGCCCACATGCCGCGCGTGACCTTGCGCACGGTCGATCCGGCAAAGCTGTTGGCGTGCCAGTCGGTGGAGAAACGCTGCACGCGCGCGAAAGCATCGCGCGACACGTCTGACATCGTCTTCAGCGTGAACGGCACGATCGCCTGCAGGCCGGTCAGCCGCAGGACCATCGACATCAGGCCGAGCGCCACGATTCCGCCGAAGGCAACAAACGCGGCATGCCGCGCCGCCACGTCCGAAGCGCCCAGGGTCAGCGCATCGACCAGGCGGCCGGAGAAGATCGGCATGAACAGGTCGGCCGCGGTCGCGCCGAGCAGTCCGCCGGCGACGATGGCAGCGCGGCCGGGCTGTTGCAGCCAATGGCGGAACACGAAGGGGATCACCACGCGTATCGCCGCGGGACGCTTGTCTTTAAGAGCGGTCATGGCATCATCCGGCTGCGCTCACGCAAATGCCGGCTCCATCTGAATGGACGCGCGCCGGCCTCGGACCGAACGCAAGCGTCGTTAAAAAATATCGTTAAGTCGTTGGGAAGCTTTGGAGATCGGGCGTCAGACCCGATCAGGGCCGGCGGAGATCGCGCTCAGTGACGCGACCGAAATACCAGCACGGGCATCGGACGCGAGGATGCGATCTGCAAATACATCGAAATCATGCAAATCTCCCCGGTTCGAGCGACAATGCGCTGCTTATAAATGCATCGCGGGTGATTTGCAACATGACATCAGCGTGATGGGCGCAATCCGCGACCCACTCAATGCGCGTCGCCGCCGAGCACCGTGGCGGACGGCTTTTTCAACACCATCACGAGCAGGCTGAGGCCGAAATAGAACACGGTCAGCATGAAGAAGGCGTCGCCATAGCCCATCACCACCGCCTGGCGGTGCACGATCTGCGACAATTGCTTCATCGCCATCAGCGCGGCATCGCCCATGCCCTGCATACGCTGGGTGAACATGTTGAGTGTTTCGACCGCGGTGGCGTTGCCCCAGTTGATGCGGTCGTGCAGGCGCGAGATGTGCAGGTCGGTGCGCTCGTTCAGCACCTGGTTGATGACCGCTAATCCGACCGCGCCACCGAGATTGCGCGTCAGGTTGAACAGGCCCGAGGCGTTCTTCACCCTCTCCGGCGCCAGTGTGCCGAGCGCGATCGTGTTGGTCGGCACCATCGCCAGCATCATGCCGGCGCCGCGCAGGATCTGCGGCAGCAGCAATTCGTAGAAATCATATTCTTTCGTGACCCAGGTCATCTGATAGGAGCCGAGCGCGAACAGCACCAGACCGATCGCGATCAGGTAACGCATGTCGTATTTCGCCATCAGCCGGCCCACGATCGGCGCGGTGAGGAACATAGCGATCCCCGAGACGAACATGGTCTCGCCGATCATCAGCGGGCTGTAGCCGCGCACCTCGGCGAGGTAACGCGGATACATGTAGGTGAGGCCGTAAAGGCCGATGCCGACACAGAACGAGATCAGGCAGCCGACACCGAAATTGCGGTCGGTAAACGTCCTGATGTCGACGATCGGCTCCCGCGCGCTGAGCACGCGCCAGAAGAAGGCGATCGCCGAAACCACGCAGATCGCCGCGCAGATCGCGACCGACGTGTCTTCCAGCCATTGCGACTGCGGGCCTTCTTCCAGCACATATTCCAGCGTGCCGAGGAAGCCGGCCATGAACAAGAGGCCCCACCAGTCGAAATGCTCGAGCAGCGCGAAGTTCGGCTTGTCGAAATCACACAGCGCCAGCACGCCGATGGTGATGCCGATGCCGGGAACGATGTTGATGAAGAACAGCCAGTGCCACGACATCATGTCGGTAATGAAACCGCCGACCGTCGGCCCGATGGTCGGCGCCAGCGTCGCGACCAGGCCGATGATGGGACCGACGATATGGAATTTCGAACGGGGAAACACCGTGTAGGCGGATGCGAACACGGTGGGGATCATGCCCGCGCCCAAAAATCCCTGGATCGCGCGCCACAGGATCATCTGCTCGATGGTCGAGGCAAAGCCGCAGAAGAAGCTCGCGACCGTGAAGCCGGAGGCGGAAATCGCAAACAGCAAACGGGTGCCGAACGCGCGCGACAGGAATCCGGAAAGCGGGATCGCGATCACTTCGGCGATTAGATAGGAAGTCTGCACCCACGACACTTCGCTGGAACTGGCCGAAAGCCCGGCCTGAATCTGCTGCAGCGACGCCGAGACGACCTGGATGTCCAGGATCGACATGAACATCCCGAACACCATGATGAGAAACGCGAACAGCCGCCGCGGCGGGATGCGGTCGTCGGCCGCGGCGTTCATGGAAGGCGGTGCGGCGGTGGCGTCGGCCATGATCAGCTCGGAACAGGCGCCGGGCTTCGGGCCCGGAGCTTTCTGGAAAAATTACCGCGGTTGAACCGTCCCTGGCGCATCGAGGTCGGCCTCGCTGTCGGCGTCGGCCGCGCCCTCACGGGTATCGACGGTGGTATAGACCGACATGCCAGCGCGCAGCAGGTTCTGCTTCGCGACGTCCTTCGGCACGCGAATGCGAACCGGCAGCCGCTGCACGATCTTGGTGAAATTGCCGGTCGCGTTGTCCGGCGGCAGCAGCGTGAATACCGATCCCGCCGCCGGGGAAATGCTGTCGACGACGCCGGCGAACTTGCGATGGCCATAAGCGTCGACCGAGATGTTCACGGGCTGGCCGGGGCGAATGCGCTTGAGCTGGGTTTCCTTGTAATTGGCGTCGATATAGACGTCGTTGAGCGGCACCACATTGGCGAGCCGCTGCCCGGCCTGGATGAAGTCGCCGGTATTGACGAGGCGATTGGAGAAGGTGCCGTCGACCGGCGCGCGCACCGAGGTGAAGGCGAGATCGCGCTCCGCTTTGGCAAGCTGGGTCTGCAATTCCGCAAGCTGCGCGCGGGCCTCGGCCTGCTGCGCTTTCGTCACCTCGACATTGTCGCGCGCGGCGTCGTAAGCCGCTTGCGCCGACTTGACCGCCGCGATGCCCTGATCGCGGCTGGCCTCTGAAACTTCAAAGGCGGCGCGCGAGGCAAAACCCTTGGTGCTCAGCGTCTGCTGGCGATCGAAGTCGAGACCGGCGCGCTTCAGCGCGGCGTCCGCGGAAGCGAGTTGCGCCTTAGCCTGCTCGGCGGCGCTTTCGAGCGCCGTGACCTGACGGCCGATGCGATCGATGGTGGCCTGCTGGGTCGCGATCTTGCTGCGAGCGGCATCCACCGCGATGCGATAATCGCCGTCATCGATCCTGAAAATCACGTCGCCGGCGCGAACGATCGAATTGTCGCGGGGCAGGATTGCCGCGACATGGCCCGAAACGCGGGCGCCGAGCGTGGTGTTGTTGGCGCGAACGTAAGCATCGTCCGTCGAGACATAGAAGCGCCCGACCAGGACGAAGTAGACGCCGTAACCGATCGCGGCCAGCGCGAGCAGTCCGAGCGCACCGATCATGACGAATTTGCGCTTGCCCGGTTTCGCCGCCGCTGCATCGGCGCCGGCGGACGGCGCGGCTGGCTGCTCGGCGCCGTGCGACTCGGCGGGGTGACGCCTGATTTCTTCCGCGACGTGAGTCCGCAACTGGTCCGCAAGTAGCGCGCTGGCCTCGGATGCGGCTTCATCCTTCGCCGTTTCCGATCCACCGCGGATGATGCGTGCGGCCTGATCTCTCGCTGCGGCCATTACCGGCCTCCCCATTCCAAATGTCGCGATGCACGTGTGGCCAAGAAAACCGGGACGGAAACCGGCCGCACTGGCACATTCGATCTAAAAGTATCATTGACCGAACGGTTCGGTCAAGATATATTGGTGCCATACGGACCATAACGCGAGAAACGCTTCCCGCCATATCCCGGGTTGAATTCTTGCGCGAGAAGATAAACCAATGGTTGCATCTCCATCAAACACCGTTCATCCCCTTGGCGAGGAAGACAGTTCGAAGCGCCGGCAGATTTTGGACGGCGCGCGAAAGGTGTTCATGGATCTGGGCTTTGATGGGGCCAGCATGAACGAGATCGCGCGCGCCGCCGGCGTCTCCAAAGGCACGCTCTACGTCTACTTCGCCGACAAGAGCCGGCTGTTCGAGGCCATCGTCGAGGACGAAGCGCTCGAAAAGGCCAAGATCGCATACAATCTCGATCCCAAACGCGATGCCGAAATCACGCTGCGGGAATTCGGCCAGACCTACATCGGATCGATCTGCCGGCCAGGCGGCGGATCGTCGATCCGCACGGTGATGGCGATCGCCGAACGGATGCCGGAGGTCGGACGCCAGTTTTACGAGAACGTGCTGGCACAGACGATCAACCGTCTCGCCGACTATCTGCAGGCCCATGTCGGGCCGGACGATCTCGCGATCGACGATTGCGTGCTTGCCGCCGCGCAGTTCCTGCAGATGTGCCAGGCGACGCTGTTTCTGCCGTTCGTGTTCCAGGCAGAGCCGGCGCCATCGGCGGAGCGCATCGCGCGCGTGGTTGACAGCGCGACGCGGCTGTTTCTGCAGACGTATCGGGCGAAGCCGAAGTAGGTCCCGCCTCCACCTTTCCTTAATATGCCGCTTGTCGCCCAGGTTGCTGGCGTTGACCTGAAACCGCCACGGACCGGTCTCGTAGCGGGTCATCGCGTCGAGCAGCGTGTAATCAGGCGTGCGGATGGTGTCGGTATCGTCCCAGGACTCGCCGATATAGCGCACGCCGCCGCCGATCGTGACGCCCGATAGACCGAGCGCTCGACGAAGGCGGTAGAGCTTTCGAGCTACCAGTTCATTCAAATTCTTCGTATCTGCAACGAGTGTCTCTGCGGCGCGTTTGACCGTCGGAGGTACGCGCCATGTCGCTATTCGGCAGAAAGTCCCGGTCCGCCCGCCGGCGGACCAACCAGCCCGCATGGATGACGGTCGACGGCGGTTTCGCCGCGCGCCAGTGCACCGTCATCGATATCTCGGAAGGCGGCGCGCGGCTCAGGGTCGAGGACCCGCACTTCGTCAAACCGCATTTTCAACTGAAGTTCGACCGGACGTCGCCCGGCAGGACCTGCAAGGTCGCCTGGAAAAAGGGCGACGTGATCGGGATCAAGTTCGTGTAGCCTGCCCCGGGGCCGGCTGCCGCCGCGCGCGGTTCCGGCCGCAGGCTTGTCGCGTCCGATGGCACGAAGGCGTCATGATCCGTCTTGCTTTCATCCTCGCTTTGCTCTTCACCGCCGATTGGCAGGAAGCCGAGATCGTTGATGTGAGGGACCGGGGACCGGTCGATCTCAAACCGTTCAATTGCCAGGATATCACCCGGAGCAGCGTCATCAGCCGGGTCTGTTACGACACCGAAAGCCGGCGCATGGTGGTGCAGGGCCACGCAGTCTACCGGCAATATTGCGATCTGCCGAAGGACACGCTCAATGCGTTTCTGAACGCGCCTTCGATGGGACGGTTTTTCAGGACAAACATCGAAGACGCCGATGGAAGCGGACCTTACGACTGCCGGACGCATAAAGTGCCGTCCGATCAGTGACATCGGACCTCGCTGTTGCTGCAGGGCACGATTTCCATCCCTGCTCGCGATTCCGTTATTTGACAGTTCTTTCCATTTTGTCAAAATCGTCAAATGGGGCCGCGTACCCGCATTCTCGATGCCGCGATGCTGGTGTTCCGCCGGCAGGGTTTCCGGCGCTCGTCGATCGAGCAGGCGGCGGAGGCCGCTGGCCTGACGCGGCAGGCGCTCTACCATCACTTCAAGTCCAAGGAAGCGCTGTTCCGCGCCGTCATCGAACGGCTGCATGAGGACGCGCTCGCCGCCGAGATCGCGGCGGCCGGCGCCGCCGAGAAGCAAGGCGGCAGCCTTGCCGATATTCTCGTCGCGTCGGTCACCGCCAAGCTCGGGCAGTTGGCCGCTTCGCTCGACGGCTCGCCCCATGTCGAGGAACTGTTCTCCGAACATCTCCTGCAGGCGCGCGACCTCTACCAGAAATACACCGCCGCCTATGCGGAACTGCTTGCCGCGACCATCGCGCGCGTCTGCCGCAAGCAGGGCCTCGTTCTCAATGCCGGCATGACGCCGCGCGATCTTGCACGCTGCGTCGAGATGGCGGTCAACGGCACCAAGTCCGCCTACCCCGCGATGCAGCCGGCCGACGCCTTCCTGAAGGATCTGGAGATCATGCTGCGTACGCTGATCGCGGGCGCCGTGCGCCCGGCAGCGAAGCCGCGCGCCGCCACACCGAAGCCTGCGAAGAAAGCTGTCCCTCGATCCACCGCCCGCAAATCAGGAGATCGCAGATGAGCACGATGACGATCAACGGCAAGCTCGCTCCCCTCCCCGACGACCCCGATGCGCTGCTGGTCGACGTCGTGCGCGACGCGCTCGGCCTCACCGGCACCAAGCTGGTCTGCGGGGCCGGCGTCTGCGGCGCCTGCACCGTGCTGGTCGATGGCGAGCCGGCGGTGAGCTGCCTGATGCCGGCTCGATCAGCCGCGAACACCAACGTGACGACGGTCGAAGGCATCGGCGCGGCCAGGCTGCACCCGGTGCAGAAGGCCTTCATGGCGCACGACGCCTTGCAATGCGGTTTCTGCACGCCTGGCTTCATCGTCGAGGCGGCGGCGTTTCACGATTCGTGGCGCGCGGCAAAGGGAACGGCGGTGCCGTCGCGCGAGGAAATCGGCGCGGCGCTGTCGGGTCATCTCTGCCGCTGCGGCGCCTATGACGGCATCTTCCGCGCCGTGGCGGACGCCTGCGCCGGCCGCTTCGACGGCAACGACATCCCCCCGCCGCGCATGGAAGCCCGCGACAAGGTGACAGGATCGGCGAAATATACCGTCGACATCCATCATGACGGCCAGCTCGAAGGCGTGATCCTGCGCTCGCCGTTCGCGCATGCGCGGATCAGTGAACTCGATCTGGCGCCGGCGCGCGCGATGCCGGGTGTGAATGCTGCGATCTCGCTGCTCGGCGACGATCGCATCGTTCGCTATGTCGGCGAACCGATCGCGGCCGTCGCGGCCAGGGACCGCAAGACCGCGCTGGCCGCGATCGCCGCCATCAAGCTCGGCAGCGAACGCCTGCCGTCGGCGATCGGGCTCGACGAGGCGCGCAAGGCCGATGCGCCTGTCGTGTTCGAAAAATCCGCGCGCAAGAGAGCCGGCAACGTCTCCGAAGGCGGCGGCTCGCCGGCGCCCTGGAAAGGCAATATCCGCGGACCATCGGCGGCGTTCTCCAAGAAACCGAAGAAGGTGCGGAGCTGGGTCGACG
The DNA here is from genome assembly GCF_018130385.1 of Bradyrhizobium sp. AUGA SZCCT0283. GTDB lineage: Bacteria > Pseudomonadota > Alphaproteobacteria > Rhizobiales > Xanthobacteraceae > Bradyrhizobium. Next base: position 237,831 of record NZ_JAFCLU010000002.1, read on the forward strand.
GCGCGCGCGCGGCGAACAATCCGCTGCTGGTCGAGGGCACCTTCCGCACCGGCACGCAACAGCACGCCTGCCTCGAGCCGCACGCCGCGGTCGCGCGTTTCGATGGCGACCGGCTCACCGTGCATGTTTCGACGCAGGCGGTGTTTCATCTGATGGAGCTGATCGCCAAGCGCTACAAGCTCGGCCACGACAAGGTGCGCGTGATCGCCGATCACGTCGGCGGCGGTTTTGGTTCGAAGGCTGCGCTTGGCGTGGAAACCACCACCGCGATCGAACTGGCGCGCGAAGCCGGGGCGCCGGTCAGAGTAGCCTACGACCGGCACGAGGAGCTTTCAGTGACCGGCTATCGGCCGGCGACGGAAGTGAAAATTGCATTGCTGCCGTCCGAGCAAGGCGAACTAAAAGCACTTTCGCTCACCGCTTATGCCGACACGGGAGCCGCGACCAATTCGACCATCGCGGCACTTGCCCGCCTGATCTATCCGGCGGAAGCCAAGGAACTTGCCGATTTCGACGTCATCAGCAATTTGCCGGCCGGTGCGCCCTTCCGCGGACCTGGCGGGCCGCCGATGGCGTTTGCGCTGGAACAGGCGATCGACGAAGCGGCGCTGCGCATGAACATCGATCCGATCGCGCTGCGCAAGCGCTGGGACCCCGATCCCAACCGGCAACGGCTGTACGATTGGGCCTCGAGCCTGGAGGTCTGGCGCAACCGGAAACCGATCGCCGCGCAGAGCGGCCGTTATCGTCGCGGCGTCGGCGTCGCCACCGGCTACTGGCTTTATCTGTGGCAGCCCGGCTCGAAGGTCGAGGTGGCCGTCAAGGGCGGGCGGCTGATCGCGAGCACCGCGACGCAGGATATCGGCACCGGCACCCGCACCGTGATCGCCAATACGGTCGCGCGAGAATTCGGCCTGGAGCCGCATGAGATCGAAGTCAGGATCGGCGATTCGAACCTGCCGGAAGGGCCGGGTTCGGGCGGCAGCCGCGTCACGGCGTCGGTGATTCCGCCGATGCTGCTGGCGATCGAGCAGTTGAAGGCCGCGATCCAGCAACACGCAAAACGGCAACCGGTCCCGGGCTCCAACGCGCCGTGGCGTGAATGGCTCGCGGCCTCGCCCGACCTCTCCGCTACCAGCGTGCGGCCGGAAGACTCCCGGCAGATGGCGCCGGGCGTCCAGTCGCCGCTCAAGCAGGCCGGCTTCATGGGCATGATCTTCGGCTGGATGATGCGGCGCTTCTCCAACCTTGCGATCGGCGCCGGCGTGCCGAGTTCGGTACAGGTCATCGAAGTCGAAGTCGACACCTGGCTCGGCCACGTGCGCGTTCTCAACGTTCACACCGGCATCGCGGTCGGCAGGATCGCAGCTCCCGCGCTGGCGCGAAGCCAGGCGGCGGGCGCCGTCATCCAGGGCATCGGCTACGCGCTCTATGAAGCACGCGAAGTCGATTCCCGCACCGGTGATGTGCTCAGCGGCGGCATGGAGGACTATCGCATTCCCGGCATCGCGGACACGCCAGTGATCGACGTGCATTTCGACCAGGGCGGCTTCGATCACGTGCTCGGCGGCAGCGTCGGCATCGGCGAGGTCGCAACCGTGCCGACCTCGCCTGCGGTCGCCAACGCGATTCTCAACGCCACCGGCGTTCGGCTGACCGAACTGCCGATCCGTCCCGACCGTCTCGTCGCCGCGCTCAAAGGGAGGGCCGCCGCATGACATCATCAGCCATGACTGCCACGCAAGCAGGCGAATTCCGCGCCGCCGGCACCGACCTCAGCGAGCGGCGGCGCAGCGGCGTCTCGACCGGGCCGGTGATCGATATATCAGCCGCGCCCGACACGATCGGGATGCATTGGGACGCCGACGAGAGTTTGCGCATCGGCGCCTTCACCACCATTGCCGCCATCGCTGCGGACGCGCGCATCGCTGCGGCGTATCCGGGCATTGCGGCATCCGCGCAAGGCCTGGCGACGCCGCAGATCCGCCACCTCGCCACGCTCGGCGGCAATCTCGCGCAGCGTTCGCGCTGCTGGTATTTTCGAAATCCGCATATCGCCTGCCTGAAGAAAGGCGGATCGGATTGTCCGGCGCGATCGGGCAATCATCTCTATCATGTAGCCTTCGACCTCGGCCCCTGCGTAGCGCCGCATCCCTCGACCATGGCCGCCGCACTGCTCGCCTATGAAGCGAAAGTGACCACCGACCGCAGGAGCTCGCTGACGATCGGCGACCTTCTCGGTGACGGCTCCAACGGCAGCGCCGACAACGCGCTGCAGCCGGGCGAGATGATCAGGAGCATCGAGCTTGCTCCGCCGCTGCACGGCGAGCGCGCGCTGTACAAGCGCGCAATCAGTCGCACCTATGCCGAATGGCCGCTGGTCGAACTCTGTGCTCGCGCCGTGATCAAGGACGGCACGTTCCAGTTCGTCCGCCTCGCCGCCGGCGGCATCGCCCCGGTGCCGCTACGTCTCGCCGCGGCGGAAGCGGCATTGCAGGGCAAGCCGGCCAATGTAGCGGCGATTGCCGTTGTTGCAGAACGAGCGACATCCGGTGCAAAGCCGTTGCCGATGACGGGCTACAAGCTCGATCTGCTGAAGGGCGTCGTGCAGGACCTGCTGGAGCGAATGACGGCGTCGTAGGGCGGATTAGCGGAGCGTAATCCGCCGCCGCTGGCTCCAACACGTCCGCATTGTGCTATCCTGCGCCTCATGCCGAATTATCGTCGCGCGTTCGTTCCCGGCGGATGCTGGTTCTTCACCGTCAATCTGCTGGATCGTCGCCAAACCCTGCTCGTCGATCAGATCGAGTTCCTGCGCGCAGCCGTTGCCGCGACTCGCCAGAGCCATGCCTTCACGATCGACGCATTCGTGGTGTTGCCCGATCATCTGCATGCGGTTTGGAGTTTGCCGCCCGGCGATTCCGATTTTTCGACGCGATGGCGGCTGATCAAGAACCGCTTCGCAAGAGCGTTGCCGAAGCAAGAACCTCTCAACGCGGTTCGCGTAGCACGCAACGAGCGCGGCATCTGGCAACGCCGGTTCTGGGAACATCTGATACGTGACGAAGCGGATTACGCGCGCCACGTCGAGTATTGTTACATCAATCCGCTCAAGCATGGCCTCGCCACGCGCGTGCGCGATTGGCCCTATTCCTCCTTTCATCGAGACGTTCGTGCAGGAATATTTCCGCTTGATTGGGCAGGTGATAGCGAAACAAGCGGTGATTTCGGCGAGCGAGTGTAGTCACGACTCTTGCTGGAACGGCGGATTACGCCTTCGGCTAATCCGCCCTACAAAGTGGACAAGTTCTAATGATCCTCGAACTCGTCTTCCTCGTTGACCTTGCTGCTATCCCTGAACCAGCGTGACACCGACTTCTTGCTGCCGAACGATCCCGTCGCGTAAGGATCGCGTGACGCGTAAGGGTTGCGCTGCCCGGCGCGCGCGGCGACCTGGTCGCCCGACACGGCGGCGGGCTGGCAGATGGTGCGCCGCGAAGCCCGGCGCATCAGGTCGACGTGAATATGATCCTCATGGTGGGAGTTGGAGCCCGGCGCCAGCACGGTGTTGAACTGCTGGCAGGCGGCCGCCTGCACGTCACGCAGAAAGCCCTGCTCTTCCGGCATGCCGCGCCAGCCGGTCTTGACCGTGATGCGGCGACCGTCGGCGAGCGTGAAGGCCGCGATGTCGAGCGCGTTGCCGAAGGCGTGCTCGGAAATATGCGCGTGCGGATTGCCGTTCATGCCGCGGCAGGAATAGGCGGAGATCTGCTTGATTTCGACGACGCGCGCGCCGAACCAGCGCATCGCCGCCGGCTGCACGGAATCGCTGAGCCAGCGGTCGAGCGCCGAGACGATCGGGCACGCCAGCGTCGCCGCGGGCTTCATCGAGACCTGCCCGAAGGCGCTGACGGAATTGCCCTGCGCGGGCCCGAGCCGCGGTACGGCCGGCGGTAGCGAATGGGACGCCTGCGAATACGGCGCCGGAGAAGGTGCCGTGTAGCGGTCGCGCGGCGGATAGGACGGCGCCGCCATATAGCCGCCGTCGCGCGATGCCGGCATGCCTTCGGGCGGCAGATCGACGTCATCCTCCTGCGGGTCGATGCCCGGCGCGGACAGCGAGATCGGGCCGTTGGACGGCGCGGCATAGTTCGGCTGCCGCGGCGCCGGATTCGGATAGGCTCCCGAATAGCTTCCCTGATGATTTCCTTGATAATTTCCTTGATAGTTTCCCTGATAATTTCCCTGGGGCGGAGCCGCCGCCGGCGCGCGGGTGATCGGCCAGCGCGGCTGATTGCCGATATTTCCGGGCGGCCGCAGGCTTTCATCGGCAAAGCCGAAGCTGGTGATGTTTTCGCCGAGCGCCACCACTTTCAGCGGATATTCCGCGCCGCACACGCCGGGACCGGAGATCGGCTCGATCCGGACCAGTTCCGCGCTTTCCTTGACCGCGCCGGACTTCAGGCAAGCGATTTCGGCCTCGGCACGCCATGGTTCGCGCTCGGCGGACTGAAAAAATCCGCGCCCACAACCCGCTAGCGAGACGAGGACGAGGGAGCCGACGAGATACAAACGAACTCCGTGCGTCATCGCCCGCACGTTCAACGAATTTATTTAAAGACTCTTCAACATATTGATTTTACGAATTTTTTACCATGTTTCCGGGGGCTTCCGGCGGTGGAGAGCCCATGGATGGACAGCAACACTGACTTTTTGGGCCGGGAACGCTTTGCTAGCGTTAATTGTTATGTGCGGGCACGACGTGAACCCAGGGAGCTTTCCCCAATGGATTTCGTAAGTCCTCTCGTCAGCAGACTTGGCGTTGTAACCGCGTATGTTGCATTCGCTTTCGTCGGCGCGATTGTGCTTGGCGTGTTCTAAACCTCCGTCCAGAAATGGACCTGAACGCCCGGTGGCCGTGTCACCGGGCGTTTTCGCGGGCGGCTAAGAGCGCTGCTCGGCGGATACCTGCCGCGACGTCACCAGGCTGTCGGCGCGGCGCGTGATGCGGCTCCAATTGTTGCCGGAGCAGTAGAAGCGGCCGAGCGCGCAGGCTTCGACGCGAAGCGTGTTGATCCCCTTCATCGACATCGTGCCGTAATAGGTCTCGCCCGAGTCCTGGCTGTAGACGCCGCCGGTCCATTGCCTTTCCGTCTTCGGCTTCATGTTGATCAGGATCGCTTCGCCCTTCTCGTTCGACGAACCGAGCACAAAGCCGCACAGCGCATTGCCGCACTTGGCGATCCGCACCGTTCCCTTGCCTTCGGTCTGCCAATCACCGATCGGAGAATCGGACGGCTCTTCCTCGGCCTGATGCGAGACGCGCTCGACCTGCGGCGCAGGCTGCGCGGTCTCGACCGGCTTTGCGACTGGCGGGAGCGGCGGCACTGGAATCGAAGCCTCTTGAACCGGCGGCGGTGCGGGCGGCGCAGGTGGCGGAGGCGCATCGACGATCTGGCTTCTCGATGCGGCCGGCGTGTAGACGGCCGGCGGCGGCGCGGCGACGATGGTCTTGGCCGGCGCCGTGGTCGCCGGCGGAGCGGGAGGCGAAACCGTCTGTGGCGCTGGTGGCACAGGCTTTGCCGGCGCTGCCACGCCGCGATCGTCGTCATGGCGGTCGCGCTTGCGGCGCCAGTCGAGGCTTCTGGAGATCGACATCGAGGCGCACGAGACCGAACGGCAATGCCTGGAGGATTCGATGTGCACCCGATGGCTGCCGACGCTGAATGAAATCGAACGACCGGCATGGGCCGACGAACTCAGCGCGATCAGCACGGCGAGAAAACAAAATCGTTTCATCGAAGCCTCCCGCAGGTGATTGCCGAAAACTAGTCGCGGGAAACCTCGGCTGAATGTGATTTGAATCACCGAGCCGCGCCATTGCGTCGCTTCCGGACGTCGCGCTTCCGGGCGCCTTGTGACGTGCGTCACAGAACGTGTCTCTCGCGCCGCGTAGGGTCCGCCCACATTCACCGCCACGCGCTCACAAGCCGCTCAGGAGCCTGTCATGAAGAAGCTCTACATCCTCGCCGCATTGTTGATGGCCACCACCTCGGCACAGGCCGGCGGGATTACCCTCCAGATCAACGGCGAGCGTGTTCGTGTTGAAGCGCCGCGCAACTGCACCGGCATTTCCTGCATCAAGATCACCGCCCCCGGCTATACCGGCACGCTCGGCAATATCGATCTCAAGGGCATGGGCTCCAAGAGCAAGAGCGACGATGACGTCGTGGCCGCGCCGGCGGCACCGGCTCCGGCCCAAGCCACCGCGCCGCAGCCCGCCGCGCCCGCGCCCGCTCAAACAACCATCGCAGCCGCGACACCGGCGCGAACCGAAGCTGCGCAGCCCGCCCCGCCTCCGCCGCCCGCGCCAGTCGCGGCCGCGCCTGCACCCGCGCCGCAACCGGCTCCGGTGGCCGCAGCCGCCGCGTCCGACCCGAACTCGCCGATCGGCATCTGGTCGACGGAAGAGAACAAGGGCAACGTTCGCATCGAGGAATGCGGCGCCAATCTGTGCGGCTATTCCGTCAACACCGGCGAACGGATCCTGATCAACATGAAGCCGCAGGGCAGCAAGTGGACCGGCCGGATTCATGATCCCAGCAGCGGCCGCAACTACGATTCCACGATCGCGCTGAAGGGTACCGACACGCTCAAGGTCCAGGGCTGCGCCTTCGGCGGCATGTTCTGCGGCGGCCAGACCTGGAAGCGCGCGAGCTGATTATCTCCCCGAGACTTGAGGCCCTGTGGTTCGCCACAGGGCCTTCTTTATGTGCGTCGCCGAATTACGCTGGGTGGTCCCGCCTAGGTCGTGCACTATAGACCCGCCGGCATGATGCATCGAAGTTGATGTCAGCTTTGCTCCGAGTGCGACCCGGTTGCTGCATAGCAGTGAAATGACGTGATGTGCCAGAAGCAGACAAATGCGGTATCGGTCTTCCCGAGCCTATATGGGCCGATCGAGTTCAGCGACAAGCCGTGCCAAGCTTGCTGCAGCCCGCGGACGGGCTTCGCGCAGACGCTCAACAATGCGTATCCCTTCGGGACTCGATGCCGCGCCGGTATCTGGGAATCCGGCGCCTGATAGCCTGTGCTCGGCGATCCATGTACGCAGCGCTTTTTCGGCCGCCCATCGCTTTGCATTTCGCAAATCCGAGAGCATATTCCTAAGCCAATCCGCAGCGACCTCTGGCGGCGACATCGGCGCACAAAGATCGTTCTTGATCACGTCATCGTCATAGACCGCTTCGGCATGTGCGATGAAGGCCGCGCTGAAACTGTAACTCCCGACACGCAACATCTGGAGCGTGATCTGATCGCCATTGAAGACCGGAACTGGAGGGCGTCTGCTGAATGCCTTCGCGGTACAATCCACATAGAGGTCGTCCGGCGCAGCATCGACTGTGCCTTGATCAAGGACAATCGCATCGCGCTCGATCCGCCTAACACGTCCCTTGCGAACTACGTCCTTGATAGTGCTCAGCGCTTCCACTTCGAGGATCGAGAGCGTGGCGCCGCGAAACCCGGTCGGCTGCACAGTCCGATCGATGCGTAACATCTGACCTCTTCGTTCCAGCCGCTCGAAGAGATCCGCGACCGAGGTGGCTTCGGCCGCCGCCTCCAACCTGTCGGCCATTCCGCCGGCGGTGCGCTCGAAAAAGGCGTCGCCGGGCTGAGTCGTGTCGCGATTTATCACCCAGGAATCTCGTGGTACGATCCATCGGATATTTTCCGGCCGAACGCCCATCTGTAGCAGCCAGGTTCCGACATCCATCGCTGTTTTGCCGCCGCCTAAGATAACGTAGCGTTGGTGCCCGGGCGCGGAAATCGGCAGCAGGTTGGGCGTTACGAGTTTGACGCCTTCGGCGACTCGAAAGGAGGGGGTGTGCGTCGAGGGCACCTGGGTGTTCAAGAACGTAGCGTGCACGAGTCTCTTGCTAAACGCGACCTGCTGGATTGTGCCCGAGACGAGGGAAACGAATCGTCCGTCTCCCAGATGGTCACACATCGGAAAATACTGGACGCGACCCGAAGGCAGAAAACGTTCTTGCATCAGCCTGTCGAAATAGCTGACGATCTCCGGGCCAGAGGCCAGTTCATAGTAACCCCGATTGAGGCTGGATACGTCGATGCGGTTGCTGCCGAGTTGACGCGATCCCACGCCATAGAACGCAGATGGCTGATGCAGCCGGACAAAGGAATAGGCGTCGTTCCAGTGGCCGCCCGGCATGTGATGCCGGTCGATAACAACAATGGTTGCATTGGTGTCGGTTAACAATTGATCTGCGAAGCTCATGCCAGCGGCACCGCTGCCGATGATCAGATAATCGGTCGTCAACATTGCTATTCTCCCGGCACCTATCCCCCAGTTATTGCCGCTGTCTGGCTGCTTGTCTCTGCAATACGAAGCCCGCAAGACCACGAGCGTCACCTTCGCTCGTGCTGCCAACCGCGCGGCGGAAATTATGTCGTAGTCGTCTGAGATTGGAAATGGGCGTGCGCGGAAAACCTTGGGCTGGGATGTAGGTTCCGGGTCATTTTCGACCGAGTGTACGGCTTCGCCGGCCACCTGATGTCCGTTTTGCGCGCAAAGCAAGCGGTGCCGGGCGCCGTCAAGATGAGGCGTGAGCCAATATCTCGCCGAAAAGCAACCGCAAGAAGCCAATCTGCTTCAGCCTGTATCTCGCGGTACCACAAGCTTGTCGATACGACTATGGCTTCGCGCTAATCAGTCCATGGACCGGCTTGCCACCCGGAACTGAACCTCACCATTGTTCAGGAAACATGTCTTGGTGAAGAGGCTCAGATCAAGCGGATTGGGCAACCTGACATCTTCCAGATCGGGGCATTGTTTCTTCAACGGATCGTATGAGCGATCGATCTGGGAGATAAAGACGAAGATCAGCCCGCGATCGCGTGCGAACGATTGCAGGGTTCGAACCTGAACCATCAATTCCGGATTCTCACGCTTCTGGTCGAGCAGTTGCAGATAGTCCACGACCACCAGGGTGCCGCGAGGCGCTGCGGCCAGCCGCTTGACGATGTAGTCCGAACTCATGTCGTCGGAGCTGTCGAATTCAAACAGACCGGCAAAATCTTCCCGCGCCACGCCGATGTCGCGGAAACGATCCAGCATGTCCTTTTCCGTATACTCCAGCGTGAAGAACACACCTCGACTTCCGGACTTCATGGCCTGCACGGCAAGCTCAAGGCTCATCAGGGTTTTGCCCTGGTCCGGGCGCGCACCGACCAGCACCAGATCACCGGGAGCCAGCCGCGCAAACAGTTTTTCAGCGGGCGCGGTGGCGGTCATTTTGGCCGCGAGCAAACTCCAGGCGCCAAAACCTTCTTGCCTGGCAATGCGGTCGAGCGCCTCGTGCAGCGGGATATTTTCGGCACGTGATAGAAGTTTGGCCTTACGCTTCAAGTGATAAAGGGGCGCAGACAGCTTCATCGAAAGAACCTCCTATTTGCGAGCAATGATCGCAACCCCTCCTTATGCTTGGTGCTCGAACAGTTGGTTCGATGGTCGAAATGGCCCCGCATGGAAAGATGCTGTCCCGACGGAGGGGGGAGGCATGGGCCGCGCCAGAATCAGATTATAGCCGATCCCTGCTCAAGGGACATGGCAACCTTGGGCGGTGCGGCAGAAAGTAGTGGAAACGGCTCGATACCCGGCAGCCATGTGTAGAGATCGCGCTCCCGCGATGAAACAAATCTCCCTGCGACGAAACACTTTTGCGCTTGCGACGACAAATTCCCGAAACCATCGCCGCGTAGTTCTCCTGCCCAACGAGGCGCCACTCCGGCGCGAGAGCTCAGGCGCAGCATCCGCTGCCACACCATCCACAAAGGGGACACTCAATGACTTTCACTGCTTCGACCGTGCGCGCCTGCAAGATGCTGATCGCGACCAGCTTTGCGCTGGCCGCGCTGGGCACAGCCGCTCAGGCTTACACGCCAGAGCAGGAGCAGATGTGCACCGGCGATGCGATGCGGCTTTGCTCGTCGGAAATCCCCGATGTCGAGCGCGTCACCGCCTGCATGGTCCAGAAGCGCGCGCAGCTCAGCGACGGCTGCAAGGCCGTCTTTCATTACGTGCCGCCGGCCGCCGCCACGCCGGTGAACTACGCGCCCGCGGCAAAGCCCTCCAGGCCGCTCAACCTGACCCCGCACAAGCGCGGCTGAGCATTTCCTTATTAAAGTCACAGCGCCATGTCCCGGTATTCCGGACGTGGCGCTTGCTCGTTTCGGCCTCCCGTGACAACAAACGCCGGCGTTCATTTCGCATTCAGCCAGGAGAGGCTGAAATCGCAAAGCTTCGCTCCCTGCCTCCCCCTACCCGGAATTCCCCCGATGCAGCGCCAATTGTGTTTCGCGCTCATGCTGTTGGCCTGCAGCACGACGATCGGAGCGACCAATGCTGCCGCGGCTTCGTCCGACCTGACGCAGCTGGCACAGGCGCAGACCGAGCCCTCGCAGCCCGCCGCACCGGCAGCCGCCGCGCCCGATCCCGCCACGCCTGACGCAACCGCTGCGGACGCGCCGGAGGAGCCGATCGGCAACGTCGCGACCGTGACCGGCAGCGCCAGCGTGGTCCGCAACGACAAGACCACGCCGCTCAAGGTCAAGGACGACATCTATCTCAACGACGTGGTGCAGACGGCGGCGAATTCCGCGCTCGGCATCACCTTCATCGACGCCACCACCTTCAATCTCAAAGCCAGCACCCGGATCACCATCGACAATTACGTCTACGAGGACGGCGGCAAGAGCAACGCCGCGATCTTCGACGTCGCCAAGGGTACCGCCGCTTTCGTTGCGGCGTCGGTGGCAAAAACCGGCGACATGAAGATCACGACGCCGACGGCCACCCTCGGCATTCGCGGCACCACCGGCCTCGTCGAAGTGCCGGAGGGTGCCGCCGCCAACAATCCGAACAATGTCGCGGTCAAGCTTTATCCCGATGCCGACGGGCGCGTCGGCCGCATCGAGGTCAACGACCGCGCCGGCGCGCGGCTCGGCTTTCTCACGCAGGGCGCCAGCGGCTTCACCATCCGCCCGGGCGCGGGCGGCGCGCGCTTCGCCGCGGTGCCGCTGGTGATTCCGCAAGCGGTGATGCTGCGCGACCAGGGATTTGTGCGCCAGCTTCACTCGACGCAGAATGTCGGCCGGCAGCTCGTGTTCCAGCAGCGCGAATTCCGCCGCGCCAATCCCGGCTTCGTCAATCCGAACCGGCCGATCCGGCAATTGCAACCTGGCCAGCAGCGGCCAAATGGATTGCCCGGACAGAACAGGCCCGGACAACAACAGCCCGGCCAGCTCAATCGTCCCGGCCAGCCGCGGCAGAACGGCCTGCCCGGGCAACCCGGTCAGCCGCCACTGCCGGCCGTACCCAACCGCCAGGGACAGCAGCCTGATCGGCTCAATCGTCCCGGACAACCGCAGCAGCCGGGTCAATTGAACCGGCCCGGTCAGCAGCAACAGCCGGGCACGCCGAACCGACAGGGACAACAGCAACCCGGCTCGCCCAATCAACCCGGCGTGCCGCCACGGGCCGGACAACCGCCGCGAACCGATCTGCCACCGCAGCCCGGCCTGCCGCCACGCGCAGGCCAACCGCAACAGCCCTCAGTGCCGGCGCAGCCCGGCGCGCCGCTGACGCGGCCGGGATTGCCGAACAGGTTCGGCGTGCCCGGAGTGCAGCGCGTGCCCGGCGTTCAGGGCGCGCCCACCGTGCAGCGTCCGGGACTGCCCGCCGCACCGCGGCGGCCTGCGCCCGCGCCGCAACGCGGCAAGCCGCCGCCGAAGGAATTGCGGTAAAGGTGACGCTCGGCGTGCATCACACCGCGCGCCGCAGCCAGTCTCGCATCCGCTGCATGAGGCTCCGCGGCCACGGCTGGAAGTCCCTCGACGTCTCGACGCGGCGCGGCTCCGCCGCACGGTCGATCGAAACGTCGACTTGCGCCAGGCCGTTCGCCGCAGCCATCGCCATCGGCCCGACCTGTTGCAGAAACGCGCGCTCATAGCCGCGCGACAGCCGCTCGACGGCTTCCCCCAGCGGCAGCCAGTCCACCGCCTTCACGTCGCGCATCAATTCCCGCACCGGCGTGTGCCCTGCCTCCATGCGCCAGTAGTGCACGACCTTGGGGCCGCCGCGTGTCTCATAGGCCAGCGTGCCCAGAAATTCGTGCACGGCGACATCGTGCCCGGTTTCCTCCATCACCTCGCGTTCGGCGGCGGCGCGCGGCGTCTCGCCGTGATCGAGCTTGCCCTTGGGCAGGCACCATTCGTTGCCCTTGCGCAAACGTACCACCGCGACCAGCGGCGGCTCCGCCTGCCGCAGCACAATGCCTCCCGCCGCCAGCACCGGCGTCCGCGCCATCTCGCTTCCCGCGTTCCGATTTCGGATTCCGCGACCATAGAGACAAGCGGCTGCGAAATCGAGCCAGCGATCACGGTTTTCGCAACAGCGGCTCGCCCGCGCGGATGCGAACGCCGTCCGCGACGTTGTCGCAGAACTCAAAATGCTCCGGCGTCAGCACGATGATGGTCGAGCCGTGCTCGAACCAGCCGAGTTCGTCGCCCTTGCTGACGCTCGCATCGCAGGGAAACACGGTTGGCCCCCTGCTCTGCGCGTTGAGCGTGACGTCGAGGAAATGCAGCCGGATGCTGGCCACCAGAATGGCCGCGACCGGCACCAGCGTCAGCGCTTCGCCCGACGGCAGGCGCATCTCGAGCACCGCCCGCTCGTTCTTGCAGAACAGACGCTCGACCCGTTTCAGCGCGATCGGATTGACGTTCCAGACGTCGCCATGGATGAACGTCACCCGTTCGATCTTGCCGTCATACGGCGCGTGAAAGCGGTGATACATGCTCGACGTCAGCCGCAGCGTGAGGAAGCAGCCGTTGCGGTGGCTCTCCACCAGCGCGGGATCGCCGAGCAGATCCAGCAGCGAATAAGGCGCGCCCTTGATCTGGAACAGTTCGGTATCCGCGATCTTGCCGAAGGCGCCGATGATGCCGTCGGAGGGGCTAGCCACGACGGATGGATCGGGATCGGCCGGGCGCAGGCCGGGACGCAGCTCGCGCGTAAAACAATCGTGCAGGCTCCGGAATTCGGTCTTCTTCGCCTCCGACAGATCGAGATCGGAAAACAGCCGCCAGCACGCGATCGAGACATCCCGCACCAAAGTGTTCTCGATCTTGCTGAACCAGCCCATGAAGCGCGTCAGCGCCGCCCGCGGGATGCGGTTGGTCAGCAGGAAATTCAGATCCTCCTGCTGCGTGAAGCGGGCGATCAGGCCCCGGATTGTCATCAATCTGTCAGCAGGATTGGCTAGCGCTTCAGGCATGGATTCGTCCCTTCCGATTCTTTCGCTGTCCGCCGCTGCGGTCGCTAGCGCCGCGGCAGTCTTCCCCAAATTGCAGGCGCGGCTGGCGCTGTCGCGCGCCAAGCACCGCTCGCTGACCGGACATTCCAAAATGTCCAAAATGGTCGCGCGGCTGATGCCGCACTACGAATTCGATATCGACGGCTTCTTCCGTTCCGACGGCGCGCCCGCCGACGTCGCCATGCAGCGCCAGGACGCCTTCTTTCGCCTCGCCTGCCTCTATCAGCAGCGCTATGCCAAGGGCCGACAGATGACGGCCGAGGCAGCTGCGCGCATCTCCGACCTGCAGTTCACGGAAAACTACCGGGTGCCGTTTCAGTACAGCCGACTGGTGCGGGAAAATCTCGGCACCGGCGCCTTCATGCAGTCCTCCGCCGGCGTCACCGTCACCGATGTCGACGGCAACCTGTTCTACGACCTGACCGGCTCCTACGGCGTCAACATTTTCGGCAACGACTTCTACAAGGAATGCATCACGGAAGCCGAAAAGCGCGCGAATGCGCTCGGGCCCGTGCTCGGTCCCTATCATCCCGTCATCACCGACAACGTCCGCCGGTTGTGCGAGATTTCCGGGCTCGACGAAGTCTCGTTCCACATGTCCGGCACCGAAGCGGTCATGCAGGCGGTGCGGCTCGCGCGCTACCACACCAAACGCTCGCACCTGGTTCGCTTTGCCGGCGCCTATCACGGCTGGTGGGGCGACGTGCAGCCCGGCGTCGGCAATCCGGTGTCGCCGCACGAGACCTATACGCTGGCCGACATGTCGGAGCGAACCCTGCATGTGCTGCGCACGCGCAAGGACATTGCCTGCGTGCTGGTCAATCCGCTGCAGGCGCTGCACCCCAACGCCAACGCACCCGGCGATTCCGCTCTCGTCGACAGTTCGCGCAAAGGATATTTCGATCGCGCGGCCTACGCCGAATGGCTGAAGAAACTGCGCGAGGTCTGCAACCAGCGCGGCATCGTGCTGATCTTTGACGAAGTGTTCGTCGGCTTCCGCCTCGCCGCCGGCGGCGCCCAGGAATATTTCGGCGTCCGCGCCGACATGGTCACTTACGGCAAGAGCCTCGCCGGCGGACTTCCGGTCGGCGTGGTCTGCGGCGCTAAGGACCTGATGCGTCGCTTCCGCGATGACCGCCCCGCCGACGTCTGCTTCGCCCGCGGCACTTTCAATTCGCACCCCTACGTGATGACGGCGATGGATGCATTCCTCAGCCGCCTCGCCAGCCCGAACTTCAACGCCGTCTATCAGGGACTCGACGAAACCTGGAACGGCCGCGCCGAGGCGCTGAACGCGCGGCTGGCGGCGAACGATTTGCCCGTCCGCGTCAGCAATCTCTCCTCGATCTGGATGGTGCAATATACCGAGCCGTCCCGCTACAACTGGATGCTTCAGTATTATCTGCGCGCCGAGGGGCTGGCGCTGAGCTGGGTCGGGACCGGCCGGCTGATCTTCAGCCTCAACTACACCGATGCGGACTTCACTGAAGTGGCCGATCGCTTTGTCGCGGCGGCCGAGAAGATGAAGCGCGACGGCTGGTGGTGGCACGATGCTTCGCTGACCAACAAGAACATCAAGCGGCAGTTTTTGAAAGAAATGCTTGCCAAGAAGTTGGGGCGCTAGGGGCGCTCCACCGCTTGTCGTCAGGGCCGGGCTTGTCCCGGCCATCCACGTCTTTCTTGTTGCTGACATTGCCGGGCTATCTCCACGTCATTGCGAGGAGCGTAGCGACGAAGCAATCCGTCCCCCGCGCGGAGAGGTGGATTGCTTCGCTTCGCTCGCAATGACGATCGCACGACTGCTGCTTAAGAACGTGGATGGCCGGCGCGAAGACGCGCTTCGCGCTTTTGCCCGGCCATGACGGTGGTTGATGCAGCAACGCTCACGCGTGCTTGACGTGCTTCTCGAGGCCCGGATCGATCAGTTCACCCTTCATCAGGTACAGCGGCGCCTTGTAGTACAGCTTGAGATCGCTGAAGGGGTCGGTGAGGATTTTCGTCATCCAGACCAGACCGGTCTCGACGTCGCGGATGAAGAACAGGTGCACGGTACGGAACAACAGCCCGCCGATGCCGACCGCCAGCCAGATCTTCGCCACCTGGCGCATGAAGTCCGCCGTCGAGGTCCAGGGCTCGAACAAGCCGAACAGCGTCGGATCGAGATACAGCACCAGTGGCGACAGCGCCCAGATCGTCATCAACACGACCTTGCGCTGCAAATTGTAACCGACCTTGATCTCTTCCTTGTGCTCGTGGGTCGCGTGGTTGACGTGGTCGTAGCCGCGCGGCTCGAAGAAGAAGTGACCGGCCTGCCGCGTCGTCATCGACACCAGCCAGCCGACCAGCGCCGACACCACGGGATCGAAGAACAGCATCACATAGGCGAACAGAAAACTCGCGGCGCTGACGAAGTGCAGCGACTGGTTGATGCGGCTGTGGTGATAATAGCGATGGTCGTCCCAGCGCTGGGTTCGCAGTTCCTGCAGAAAATTCCTGATCATCTCTACCCCCATTCTTTCGGGTTTGTGTTTATCGAGATTCGATGTCCGGCATGTGACATCATGATGTTGACATGTGACTGGTCGCAGCGACGCGGTGACGCAACATCAACAGCCGCGCATTACGCGGCGGCGGCTACGTCGACCTTGCGAAAACGCACCAGGGAGAAATGGCCGAGCGGCGGCACCAGGCGGCGTTCCGCCAGTTCGATGCCGCGCGCGCCGGCCAGCCATTGCGCATAGCGCGACCAGGCGAATTCGGCGGTGCGGAAACCGAGCGGGCGCACCACCGGCTGCAGCCGCTGCTCGATGAAGCGGCGCATGCCGGCATCGGCGCTCACACGAGTCAGAATGATGAGCTCGCCGCCCGGCCGCAGCACACGGGCGAATTCGTCGAGCGCCTTTTCCGGGTTCGGCACCGCGGTGACGACATATTGCGCCATCACGACGTCGAACGAATCGTCGGGGAATTCGAGGTTTTCGGCGTCCATCACCGCAAGCCCCTCGACGTTTTTCAGACCGAGTTCGTCGACGCGCTTCTTCGCCTTCTCCAACATCAACTCCGAAATGTCGGTGCCGAAGATGCGCAGATGCGGCGCGTATAGCGGCAGCGAAATGCCGGTGCCGACGCCGACTTCGAGCACGCGGCCGCCGATCTTGTTGGTTGCCGCGATCGCCGCCTTGCGGCCCTTGCTGAACACGCCCCCGAACACGAGGTCGTAAACCGGCGCCCAGCGATCATAGGCCTGCTCGACCATTTCGCGGTCGAAATCGAGCTGCCTGGTACCGTCAAGCTTGATGATGTCTGCCATGGTTGGTTCTCTGCCTTCTCGTCTTACGCATATGACTGGTTTATGGTCTTTGCACTCAGCCCTGCACGGCGCTCGCGGCGGGCGCCCGGCGCACCGGCCGCAGCGCGCGGCTCGGCTGCAGCGCCGTCAGATTGCCGATGAACTGCCGGGCGCTGTTTTCCCAGGAACGCGAAAGCGCAAAATTCCGGCAGGCCTCGCGCGACATCGTCAGCGCGCGCAGGCACGCGCTGCGCAGATCTGTGTCGATGGCGCCGATCGGATGATCAGCGATGACATCCTTCGGACCGGTGACCGGAAACGCCGCGACCGGCGTACCGCAAGCCAGCGCCTCGAGCTGCACGACGCCAAAAGTGTCGGTCAGGCTCGGAAACACGAAAACGTCGGCGGCAGCGAGATGCGCGGTCAGGTCCGCGCCCTTCTTCTCGCCGAGGAAGATCGCGTCGGGATATTGCTTTGCCAACTGCGCCTTCTGCGGTCCGTCGCCGACCACCACTTTCGAGCCCGGCAGGTCAAGCGACAGAAACGCCTCGAGATTCTTCTCCACCGCGACGCGGCCCATGGTCATGAAAATCGGCCGCGGCAGATCGAGCGTCGCCGGCGTATGCGGGTTGAACAGTTCGGTGTCGACTCCGCGCGTCCAGAAGCCGAGCTTGCGGAACCCCCGCGCGCCGAGTTCCTGCCGCAGCGAGTCGGTCGCGACCATGGTCGTGGTGGACGCGGCGTGAAAGTGCCGCAGCACCGCATAGCCGACGCTCACCGGCAGCCCGGTGCGGACGGCGATATATTCGGGAAAGCGCGTCGTATAGGACGTGGTAAACGCAAGCTTGCGGTGGCGGCAATAGGCGCGCACCACCCAGCCGATCGGCCCCTCGGTCGCGATGTGGATGGCGTCCGGCGCGGCCTGCTCGATCCGCCGCGCGATCTCGCGCCGGTTCGGCAGCGCGATGCGCAGTCCAGGATAGGTCGGCAACGCCATCGAGGGAAATCCGTCCGGGGTCAGGAAGCCGATGTCGGCGCCAAGCGCGGAGGCGCTCTGCGCCAGCGACGTCAGCGTACGGACGACGCCGTTCACCTGCGGATGCCACGCATCGGTCGCTATCAATATCTTCATGTCCCGGACCCGAGATTTCGTGAACGATTCTCAAATCCGACGTTCGGCCATGGATATTTCAGGCGTATGACGTCATCGATATGTAAGGATGTTTTTTAAGCCCCTCTCCACGCATTTTCGTGTAATTTGACAGAATGATGTCAGACCCGAACGACAACAATGCGCGATCCCGCCGGCGGCGAAAGCGGAAGAGCTATGCGCTTCTGATCCTTGCCGCCGGCATGCTCGCATTCGGCGTCGCCGCCGGCACGCTGTATTACGTGCTGCGGCCGACGACGCTGCGGATCGCGGTCGGGCCTGCCGGCAGCGAAGACCAGAAACTCATCCAGCTGATGGCGCAGACTTTTGCGCGCGAAGGCGGCTCGGTGCGGCTGGCGCCGATCACGACAGAAGGAACGGCGCAGAGCATCGCCTTGTTCACGGCCGGCAAGGCCGATCTCGCGGTCGCACGTGGCGACCTGAACCTGCCGGCCAATGCTGAAGCGGTCGCCATCCTGCGCAAGAATGTCGTCGTGCTGTGGTCGGCGCCCGGACTTCCAACGAAGGGCAAGAAACAGTCGACGCCGAGGGTCAAGACGCTGGACGCTTTGCCGGGTCACCGCGTCGGCGTGATCGGACGGACAGAGGCCAACGTGAAGCTGCTGCGCGGAATCCTGAAGGAGTCCGGCATTGATCCCGACAAGGTGGCGGTCAGTCAATTCGCCACCAACCAGACCAGCGAAATGGCGCGCGACCCGACGATCGATGCGTTCATGGCGGTCGGTCCGCTCAAGAGCAAGATCACAGTAGATGCCATCGCGGCAACGGCTGTGGCGCGCGGCGAACCCAAATTCCTGCCGATCGACGTCGCCGACGCAATCGCCAAGAAAAACCCGATCTACGAATCCGAGGAAATCCCCGGCAGTATTTTCAACTCTTCGCCCGCGCGCCCGGAGGACAAGATCGACACGGTTGCCGTCAGCCATCTGATCATCGCGCCGAAGTCGTTGTCGGAGACGGCGGTCGCCGCCTTCGCCCGCCAGCTCTTCACCAACCGCCAGCAACTGGCGCGTGAAATGCCGACCGCCTCGCAGATCGAAAAGCCTGATACCGACAAGGATGCAGCGCTGCCGGCGCATGCGGGAGCTGCGGCCTATATCGACGGCAATGAGCGAACTTTCCTCGAAAAATACACCGACTACATCTGGTTCGCGGTCCTGATCGTCTCGGGCCTGGGATCGGCCGGCGCCTGGCTGAGGCATTACTGGAACAAGGACGAGCGCGAGCAGTACATCGTCCATCGCGATCATTTGCTCGAGCTGATTTCCAGGGTGCGCACCGCCGAAACACCGGGCGAACTGGCGGAAATGCAGGGGGCCGCCGACGGCATGCTGCGGGAGGCGCTCGATTGCTATGATGACGGCACCATCGAGGACGGCGACCTGTCGGTGATCGGACTAGCGCTTGAGCAGTTCCATCACGCGGTCACCGACCGCCGCGTTGTGCTCGGCGCCGGCGAGGCCGGCATGCCGCGAATGCGCGCCAGCTAGACCTGATTGGTTCGGTTGGCTTTCTCCCTCGATTAAGTAGATCTGCCCGCCACGGCGCAACGCCGGTGCAACCGGAGGCGCTTCCTTCTCCCCTTGTGGAAGAGGGAAACGCCCCCTCAGTCCGGTCGGCCGCGCGGCCCACCGTCCGTCAACGAAACCTTAATGAAACAATTCCCTAACTGGACGAAACCATTTTGGCGATTTCGTGCAAATGTCGTGAAACGGTTCACCTGTACATGTTTCCCCAACGACGCGCCGAAAACGGCGCGACTGGGCGTAGAACAGGGGACGACCAATGTTTAATTCATTCAGGCTGAACACCCGATTTGCTGCCGCCGCTTTTGGTGCGCTGGCGATCGGCGCGACCGCATTTTCCGTACCCGCCGCCGCGGCTCCGCTGCCGCTGTTTCCGTTTTTCCTGCCGCAGTTCGAAGCAGCCCCGCCGCCGGTGCAGGCTGTGCCCCAGGATGAAGAAGACCGGACGGTCGATCTGCCGGCGCGCCTGCGCCGCCAGGTCGTGAGCTACGCCACCCGCGAGGCGCCGGGCACGATCATCATCGATACCCCGAACACCTATCTCTATCTCGTGCTCGGCAACGGCCAGGCGATGCGCTATGGCATCGGCATCGGCCGCGACGGTTTTACCTGGTCGGGCACGCAGACCATCACCCGCAAGGCCGAATGGCCGGCCTGGACCCCGCCCCCGGAAATGATCGCCCGCCAGCCCTATCTGCCGCGCCACATGGCCGGCGGCCCCGGCAACCCGCTCGGCGCCCGCGCGATGTATCTCGGCGGCACCATCTATCGCATCCACGGCACCAACGCGCCGGAGACGATCGGCACCCGCGTTTCCTCCGGCTGCCTCCGCCTCACCAACGAAGACGTCTCTGACCTCTATTCGCGGGTCAGCGTCGGCACCAAGGTGATCGTGCTGCCGATGACGGATCGCCGCGCCGATCTCGGCCGCACCATCCGCTGACCGCAAGACAAAACCCACGCTGAAAGCGGCCCCGGCATTGCCGGGGCCGCTTTTCGTATTCAGCACGCGATAGAGCGTTTTCCAGCGAAGTGGAGCCCGGTTCGCGTCAAGAAAACGCGTCAAACCAAAAATCTAGAGCCCGCCGGCCCTTGCAAGCCGGCGGGCGAGGTCAATCCATTAATTCGTCATGAAATCAGCACTTGAAATCAGCACTTGCGCAGGCCGCTCTTGCAATCGGAGCGCATGCGATCGCCGTGCTTATCGGCGGAGGCCGGAGCTATCGCGGCAAAGGTGCCCGCAATGAAGGTGAGCAGAGCCGTAACGAGAATGAAGCGCTTCATCTGATTTTCCCTCTTCGCATCCGCCGCGCTGGCGGCCCGGATGCTGACGATTGACGGCTTCCGAGGTGGAAAGCCGGTGACACGAACGGTCACGCGCGACATTGAGGGCTACCGCGAGGGGCGTCATCCTCCATATTGATGAAGACGCCGACAGATGAGGTCACGTGGATTCGGCGCTATCGCGTTTTCGAGCGAATGCCTGCATCGCACTTCATGCCGGGTGGATACCGGTTCGCGTGAGGCCGATGCTCTGGGCCGTGAACCCGTAAATCCGCCCGGACGGACGGCTTGCCAGAGTCCGCTATGCCCCCCGATAGCAGACCAAATTCTGCCGCGCCGCGAAATGACGCGATGGGCCATCTTCCGGAATCATGCATCGCAGCAATGGCGTCTTTGCGGTAGGGACGCGAGTTACCTCGCGCTCCCCGCACCAGGTCTCTGGGCGGCTCGGGGTGAAATCCCCGGGCCGACTCGGCATCCCGAGAGATCGAGGCCCTCGTCGCGACAGCGCATACACTCGATAGCGGAAGAAGCGCTCGGTGCCAGTTGCAAAACGTCGCGCGGTACGGACTTGTGCCGGCAGTCGCGTCCCGCCCCCTAAGAGTTAATTGTACAGTTCTGGATTCCGCTATGATGACCCGCTATGCTGGCGCGCGCAAAAAGGCTCTGGGAGACAGTCCGACCTCTGAGAGGGTGAATGCCATGACCACATTCAGGAAGCTCGCTGTCGCAGCGAATATTGCCGTCATGACTAGCATTCCGGCAATGGCCCAACAGGCGACGCCGCCCTATGGCACGCCGATCTCGCTTGAACAAGCCAAGAAGGTGATGGCAGCGGGCGAGGCCGAAGCCCAAAAAAACAATTTGTTCGTCGTCATTACAGTCGTCGATACTGGTGGGTACGTGGTAGCTACGCATCGGCTCGACAACACCCAACTTGGATCGATTCCTGTCGCCGAGGGCAAGGCGCGCACGGCGGTGTTGTTCCGCCGCTCATCCAAAGCATTTGAAGATGCTATCGCGGCGGGTGGAATTGGGTTGAGAGTTCTCGGGCTTCAGGGAGCTGTTCCTTACGAGGGCGGCGTCCCGATTGTGGTCGACGGCAAGATTATTGGTGCAGTCGGTGTTTCGGGTATGCTTCCTCAACAGGATGGACAGGTCGCCAATGCCGCCGCCGGTGCGGTGAAATAATTCCATCCCGCATTTCGGTGCACTTGATCGTCACCCCTTGTCCAAGAAGCAGCAAGCCGGCAAGTTCGGCGCTGCCCGCCATGCTGCCGAAAGCGGCGTCGCGACCCGGTACGACAAACTCGCGGCCAGCCATCCGGCGTTCGCCACACTCGCATCAATCCGGGTTTGGCTGCGTGCTGATGAGTCCACGCTCTAGTTTTTGGCGCCGCTTCGATCGAGCGTGACGTTGGCCAGCAGCGAAACCACTTCAGCCTGGCGGGTGCATCCGGTCTTTTCAGCACCTGACGCAGTTGCGAGCGCACGGTGGTGATGGCGACCCCGCCGGCGGAGGCAATCTCTTCCAGGGTTTCGCCGACCGCGAGGCCGCGGGCCACCCGTGCCTCCGACGGCGTCAGGTCGAACAGCGACCGCATCAATTCGACGGGCGGAGCCGGCGGCGCCGCCACTGGCGTCAGCACCAACAGCGCGTAGCTGCCGGTGAAGATGTCGTGGGCCGAACGCCGAACCGGAATCAGGTGAACGACCATCGACGTCCTGTCGTCGCTATCGCGCAGCGGAAATGAGCGCACGGCCGAGCCGGGATCCTTGCCGAGCGCCGCCAGTGCCGCCCACAACAGTTCGTTGGCGCGTCCATCCGTCAGCGCGACGCGGTTTCGCGCCCGCCAGTGCAAATGTTCGCCCATCTCCTCGATCAGGCGATTGGCTTCGACGACCGTGCCGCTTTCGTCCAACAGCAGCGCCGGCAATCCCATCGAAGTGAGCGCGTCATTGGCGCCCTTGGCGCGCTGCAGGCCGAGCCTTGCCGACACGAAGGCGCTGCGCGCCAGATGGGAACGCAATTCGTTCAGCGCCTCGACCCGCTCCTTTTCGATCGGCCCGCGGCTGTGGTCGCGCTCGACGCTGAAAACGATGTGATCTCCGGTCGGCATCTGCAGGCCGGTGCCCGCCGACCATCCGAGCCCGTGCGGACGAAAGAAGTCGCGATAGATCGCTTTGCTTTCGAGTTGGTCCGGGGTCCAGAAATCATGTTCGACGAAAAATCCCGGCATCGACTGGCCGAACAGGCAGACCCGGCGCGGACAGCGCGAAAACCATCCATCCTCGACGTAGGACCGGAAGATGTCCTTCAAATTGGCCGAGGCGGTCCACTTCAGCACCCCGTCGCGGGCCGAGAACAGCAGGCCGCCGCGCGAGTCGGCCAGTTCGGCGAGATCATCCAGCACACCAGGCCAGAGATCGGGGACAAAGGAGCATTCGTAGATGCGGTCGATCAAATCTGTCTTCACGAAAAACCCGGCCGGAGGCAGCAATCATTTACGGCACCGCAAAGCGGCTCGGCACCGCTGCGGCTAATCCGGCGATCATGCAATTATTCCTTCGTCGGGCCAAGCGGTTCCCCGCGCTCATCGAACACCCACCCACACTGGCGTACCACCCCGCTTCGCTGTAAAACGCTTCGGGGCGATTCAATGGGATCCGGGGGCACGATGCGTCTGCCGATGCATCTGAAGACGATTTCGATCGCGCTCGCGGTCGTCGTCGTCTCGTTTGCGGCGAGCCTGAAGGTGATGGACTTCGTCGCGCCGCGCGCCACGAACCGGCCGCCCGCGCTCGCCGAATTGCCGCCGCTGCCGCCGGTGCCGCGCGCCTCCACCGTGATGGCGCCGATTGCGGTTGCGCTCTCGGCGATCCGCGACGCCGCCGATCGCGGCGCGCCGCGCAACTTCACCGGCAAGGCCGACAATCCGATCTCACAGATCCTGCAGAATGCCGATATCGGCTGGACCGCCTCGCGCGGGCCGATCAACGCGACCGGCGCGCAGGACGTGCTGTCGCTGGCGACACCGCTGACGGGAACACTCAACGTCACGGGCTCGCTGTCGGCGAAGGCGACGGGCGCGGTCGGCGACGCGCTCGGCGGCCTGCTCGGCGGCAATGTCGCGAAACAAATCGGCAGCGTAAACATCAAGAACCTCAACGCCAGCGCCGAGATCAAGGGCAACGTCGTCATCACGGCGCGGCCGAAGATCGCCACGAACTGGCGCATCGAGCCCAACCTCGCAGCGCAGGTCAATCTCAGCGACTCGAGCCTCAGCGTGGCGGGCGCGCGCGTCAACGTACCCGCGCAGGTGAAGCCGTTGATCGACAAGAACGTCGCCGAGCAGATCGCGCTGGTGCAGGCGCGCATGCGCAACGATCCGGCCTTCGAACAGAACGCGCGGGCGCAATGGGCCAAGGCCTGCCGCTCGATCCCGCTGCAGGGCACGACGGCCGGTTCGACGATGCCGACGCTGTGGCTGGAGTTGCGCCCCATACGGGCGATTGCCGCGCAGCCGCGCATCGACGCTTCCAACCTTACGCTGACGCTCGGCATCGAGGCGGAGACCCGGATCACGCCGGCCGAGACCAAGCCGTCCTGCCCGTTCCCCGCCACGATCGCCATCGTGCCGCCGACGCCGGGACGGGTCGCGATCGGCGTTCCCATCGACATGCCCTTCACCGAGCTCAACAGAATCGTGGAAGCGCAGTTCGCCGGAAAGACTTTTCCGGAAGATGGTTCCGGCTCGGTCGATGTCACCGTCAAGCGCGCCAGCGTCGCGGCGTCGGGCAACCGCCTCTTGATTTCGCTGCTGGTGAGCGCCAAGGAAAAGAAGAGCTTCCTGGGGCTGGGCGGCGAAGCCAATGTGCATATCTGGGGAAGGCCGGTGCTCGATCAGGCCGAGCAGACGCTGCGGCTGACCGATATCGAACTCGCCGTCGAGTCGGAGGCCGCCTTCGGGCTATTGGGTGCAGCGGCGCGCGCGGCCATCCCGCACTTGCAGAAGACGCTGGCGGAAAAGGCAACCGTCGACCTCAAGCCGTTCGCCGCCAACGCCCAGAAAAAGATTGCGGCCGTGATCGCCGATTTCCAGAAGAACGAGGAAGGCCTGCGGGTCTCGGCCGAGATCAGCAAGCTGCGGCTTGCCGACATCGCCTTCGATTCCAAAACGCTGCGCGTGATCGCGGAAGCCGAAGGCGCAATCAACGTCTATGTGAGCGCGCTGCCGGGATTGTGACGCGGCGATGGGGAACAACTTGACCTGTCTCAAACAGAGTTCAGGGCAAAGCGCTAGCTATGATCGGCCGCTCATCGAAGCGGATTGGGCAGTAGCAGGACATCGTGACGCTGAACCAACCCCGGCAGCAAGGCGAACCCCGTCGCGTGGTCTTTCGGGCCCGCGATCTGTCCAAGACCTATGTGATGGGCGAAGTCGAGGTCCACGCGCTCAGGGACGTCAATCTCGATATCTATGAAGGCGAATTTGTCGTGCTGCTCGGGCCGTCCGGTTCAGGCAAGTCGACGCTGCTCAACATCCTCGGCGGGCTCGACGCACCGACCGCCGGCCAGGCGCGCTGGCGCGACCATGACCTTGTCGGCGCCGATGACGCCGAACTGACGCGCTACCGGCGCGAGCATGTCGGTTTCGTGTTTCAGTTCTACAATTTGATTCCGAGCCTGACCGTGCTCGAGAACGTGGCGCTGGTGAACGAGATCGCCGACAAGCCGCTCGATCCCCGCGAGGCGCTGGCGCTGGTCGGCCTCGAACGGCGGCTCGATCATTTTCCCTCGCAGATTTCCGGCGGCGAGCAGCAACGCGTCGCGGTCGCCCGCGCCATCGTCAAATCACCCGATGTGCTGTTGTGCGACGAGCCGACCGGAGCGCTCGATTACGAGACCGGCAAGGTGGTGCTGGCCGCGATCGCGCGGGTCAATGAGCGGCTCGGCACCACGACCGTGATCATCACCCACAACGCGGCGATCGCGGGCATGGCGGATCGCGTTCTGCGCCTCGGCGGCGGACGCATCGTCGGCGAGGAGCACAATGCGCGCCGGCTTTCGCCGGAAGAGGTGCGCTGGTGACCCTGCTCGATCGCAAGCTGCTGCGGGACATTTTCGCCATGCGCGGACAGGTGACGACGATCGCGCTGGTGGTCGCCGCCGGCATCGCGGTATTCGTCGCCTCGATATCGACCTATGATTCGCTGCGCGCCGGGCGCGACCGCTTCTACGCCAGCGCGCGCTTTCCGCAGGTTTTCGTCACGCTCAAGCGGGCGCCGCTCTCGGTGGTGGCGCAGCTCAATGAAATTCCGGGCGTTGCTGCGGTCGAGCCGCGCATCGTGCGCGATGTGATTCTGGACTGGCCCTCCGCCGTGCTGCCGGTTTCGGCGCGGATGGTTTCGCTCGCGAATGCCGGCGACGAACCGCTGGCACGATTGCACGTCCGGCGAGGCACCCCGCCGGGACCGGGCGACTCCAAAGCCGTCGCCATCAACGAGGCATTTGCCGAGCAAAACGCGGTGCGACTGGGCACCGACGTACCGGTGGTGCTGAACGGGCGCGTGCAGAGCTTTCGCGTCGCCGCCGTCGCGCTGTCGCCCGAATATGTCTATGCGGTGAAACCGGGGGGGCCGATCCCGGACGACCGTTTCTACGCCGTGCTCTGGGTCGACCGCAGCGCGGCGGAGGCGGCCTTCGACATGAAAGGCGCGTTCAACGACGCCATCGTGTCGTTGACCCCGGGCACCCACCCCAGGCAGGTGATCGACGAGCTCGACCGCCTGCTCGAGCCCTACGGTTCGGTCGGAGCCATCGCCAGGCGCGATCAGCCGTCCAACCGTTTCCTCGACGACGAACTCAACCAGCAAAAGGTGATGTCGATCACCATCCCCATCATCTTTTTCGGGGTCGCGGCGTTTCTGCTCAACGTGGTGCTCGGAAGGCTGGTGACCGCACAGCGCGAGCAGATCGCAGCCTTGAAGGCGCTCGGCTTTCCGACGACGCCGCTGGTGTTGCACTATCTCAAGCTGGTTGCGGTCGTGGTTCTGTTCGGATCGGCGCTGGGCCTGGCCGCCGGGTTCCTGTTCGGCGAGGCGATGGTGGCAAGCTATCATGGCTTCTTTCGTCTGCCGGCGCTGGTATTCGAACTTACGCCCTGGTCCGCGCTCGCCGGCCTCCTGATCAGCCTTGCGGCGGCTACGCTCGGCGTGGTGACGGCGCTGCGAAGCGTCGTCGCACTGGCCCCGGCGGTGGCCATGCGACCGGCCGCGCCGAGGCGATTTCGCCGATCTTGGATCGAGGGTTTGCTGTCGGCGAAGGCGCTGACGCCGCGGCGCGTGCTGGCGATCCGCAATTTTGCCGGCCGCCCGCTGCGCAGCCTGTTCACCATCGTCGGCATCGCGCTCGCCGTGCCGATGGTCGTGCTCGGGCTGTTCTGGCGGGATGCGATCGACCAGATGATCGAGGTCCAGTTCAACCTGGTCGAACGCGGCAACGCCATGGTCACATTCCCCCATCCGCTCAACCGCACCGTCGTCGGCGACCTCGCCCGCGAGCCCGGCGTGCTCGTCGCTGAAGGTTTGCGATTTGTCCCGGTTCGCCTGCGCGCGGGGCATCGCAGCTATCTGACGTCGGTAATCGGACTGCCGTTCAACGCAGGCCTGCGGCGGCCGCATGATGCCGCGCTGCGTCCAATCGACGTGCCGCCTGATGGCATCACGCTCACGCGCCGGCTGGCCGAGCGGATCTTGGTCGGGTCCGGAGAGATCGTAACGATCGAGGTCATGGAGGGCCGCCGCCGCAAGATCGACCTGCCGGTAAGCGCCATCGTCGACGAGACGGTCGGGATGTCGTCCTACATGGAGATCGACACGCTCAACCGCTTGACCGGCGAAGGCGCGGTGGTATCGGCCGCAGCCCTGTTCGTCGAGCCGTCGGCACTTCCGGCCCTGTCGCGACGCTTCAAGGAACTGCCCGTCATCGAGTCGGTGGCGGTGAAGAGCTACACATTAAGTTCGTTCCTTGAAAAAATCGCGGGCCTCGTTCTCGTCAGCGCCGGCATCCTCACCGCTTTTGCGGTAATCGTCGCGGTCGGCGTGGTCTACAACAGCGCCCGCATCGCGTTGCAGGAGCGCGCCTGGGAGCTCGCCAGCCTGCGCGTGCTCGGCTTTACCCGCGCCGAGGTGGCGCAGATCCTGTTCAATCAGTTCGCGGCCGAGATCGCGCTGGCGATTCCGATCGGGCTTTGGCTCTCCCAGGGCATCGTCACGCTGATCGCGCGGTTTCATTCCAACGAGAGCTTCCAGATTCCGGGAGTAGTGGGGTCGCGAACCTATGTGGTCGCTGCCGCCATTGTCGTAGCCACCGCCGCTGCCAGCGCTTACATCGTACGCCGCAGGGTCGATCATCTCGATCTGGTCGCGGTACTGAAGACGAGGGATTGACGATGCGTGTCACGGCAGGTCGTGTGGGGATGGCGCTCGGCGCACTGGCTGCGGCCGCGGGCATCGTCTGGCTTCTGATGCCGAAGCCGATCCCGGTCGAGACGGTGGCCGTCACCAAGGAGCGCTTCGTCGCCAGCGTCGACGAGGACGGCAAGACCCGCATCCGTCAGCATTATGTGGTGGCAGCACCGCTCGCAGGGCGCCTGACGCGCGTGAGGTTGAAGGCAGGCGACAAGGTCGCTGCTAACGAAGTCGTTGCTGCGATCCTGCCGCCGCCGGCGCCCCTGCTCGACCCGCGCACCCGTCGCGAGGCCGAGGAACGGCTGGGCACTGCCGAGGCCGCGCTGGAGCGCGCCAAGGCGGTGGTCGAGCGCGCGCGGGCCCAGGCCGATCATACCAAAGCCGAACTCGACCGCACCCGCACGCTCGCCGGGAGCGGTGCGTCCACCGTACAGGCGCTGGAACGCGCCGAACTCGCACAGCGGGTCGCCGATCGCGACATGCGGGCCGCGGAATTCCAGAATCATGCAGCGGAGCACGAACTCGCCCAGGCCATGGCGCTGCTCGGCCGCTACAAGGATGGCATGGATGCACCAGCCGAACCCTGGAACGTCACGGCGCCGGTTTCGGGGGTGGTGTTGCGGGTCTTGCAGGAGAGCGAGGCGGCGGTGCAGTCTGGAATGCCGCTGCTGGAGATCGGCGATCCGCGCGACCTCGAAATCGTGACCGACGTTCTCAGCACCGAGGCGGTTGAAATTCGGCCCGGCGCCGAGGTTGCGATCGAGCATTGGGGCGGCCCCGGGGCTCTCTCGGGACAGGTACGCCGGGTCGAGCCCGCGGCGTTCACCAAGGTGTCGACGCTTGGCGTCGAGGAGCAGCGGGTCAATGTGCTGATCGACGTGTTATCTCCGCCGCAGCAATGGACCGGCCTCGGCGACGGATACCAGGTGGACACCCGGATCACCGTGTTCACGCACAACGACATCGAGATCATCCCGGCCGGCGCCCTGTTCCGCCGCGGCGACAGCTGGAGCGTCTACGTTGCCGTCGATGGCCACGCACAACCGCGAACCATCGAACTCGTGCGCCGCTCTCGCGGCTTTGCCGCGGTCCGGAAGGGGCTCACCCAGGGCGAACGCGTGATCGTCTATCCCAGCGATCAGATCAGCCCCGGCGTCCGGGTCAGCGTGAAATGAGGCCGGATCCCCCGCCCCGCAAGCGGGACGAGGTCAGGTAAGCCGGCTCGCGCAGCTTGACGCCTCGTCAATCCTCGAACTTGAACGAGACGTTCACCTTGGCGCGGTACGCCTCGACCTCGCCCTTGGCGTCGAGTTGCAGATCGAGCTTGACGATCTCGGCGACACGGAGGTCGCGCAAGGATTTTCCGGCGCGGCTGACCGCCGCCGCGGCGGCCTTCTCCCAGGATTCCTTGCTGGTGCCGATCAGCTCGATGACCTTGTAGACACTCTCAGCCATGTGGTCCTCCCGTTGATGCCAGGCAGGACGCAGGTGCTCCTGCCGCGCGACAACCTAACATCGGGACGCGCGTCGTGAATAGGATGCGCTGCACCATTGCGTGAACATGCGTCGACAAAATCAAATGGCCGGGCGGCATCGCGCCGTCCGGCCATTTTGAGGAAGCCTGGTCGTTGAGACCGCGGCCTCAATCGGTGGAGTACTTGAACTCCGGCATCGCCTTCAGCTGATCCTTTGTCGCGCTGAGCATGGCGTGATCCGGATACCACGGATTCTTCTTAACCGCCGGGGCAGGCGCCGTCGTCGCGGCACCGGTCGTCGTCGTGCCCGTCGAAGGCCTTGCACCGCCGGTGGCGGGTGCGCTCGACGACGCGCCGGTATAGGCGATCGGCTCTTCGACGAACTTCACCTTGTCGAACGGTACCGCAACCAGATGCTCGCCGACGCCGAGGAAGCCGCCGACGCCGATCACCACGCCCTTGATGTTGCCGCTCTTGTCAGCCAAGAGATCGTTGATCGATCCGAGGCTTTCGTTGCTATCGTTGTACACGTTCAGGCCGACCAGCTTCGAGGACCGCCAGTTGCCCTTGAACGACGAGGTATCGGACGCGGCCGCAGGCGCGGCGGTGGTGGCGCGGTCAGTCGTTGCCGAAGGACTTTGCGCGAACGCGACACTCGCCAGCATCGCGGAAGCCGCGAGGCCGACAACGGCATATTTGGTTAACATATCGGTTCTCCTCAGTTGAGAAACGCCTTGGGAAAACCCGTCACTTCAACAAGTGTTCCACGCATTTCGCATGGAACACGTGTGCCGCACTGCGGTCAGAAGCCGCCCCAGTAAGGCGGCATGCCGTAATAGCGATGCAGCTCGGCTTCCTTCGCGCGATCGCCCCAGTCGAAATCCTTGTCCGCCTGGAATGACGGGGCGCGCTTCAGCTCTTCATCGTCGATGTCGAGTTCGTAGGCTTCGAACTTCGTGTTGTAGCGAAGCCGTCCCCACGGCAACGGAATCAGATTGGCCCCGATGCCGAGAAACCCGCCGAAACTCAGGATTGCATAAGATACTTTACCGGTGACCTTGTCGATCATCAGCCGTTCGATATGGCCGATCATGTCCCCGTTCGGCCGGCGCACCGCGGTCCCCTCGATGCGGTCGCTCGCGATCAACTGATGCGGCATGGTCATGACGTCGCTTGCCATTGGACCCTCCACACATTTTGTAGGCGAACCAACGTGACAACCGCCCCCCGGTTCCACTGCCGAAAATGAGACAACCACCCTTCCCTTTCGGAAAGGATGGTTGCTGCGTCGCTTTGTCCGCTTCGTGCGGAACGCGACCCGCGGGCTCAGCCTTGATAATCGATCAGCAACGCCGAGAAGGAACCGCTGCTGCTCGTGCTTGAACTGCCGGTCGCGCCGTAGGTCGTCGATGATGAAGCCGACAGCGATTCCTGCAGCGATTGCAGGAACTGCTTGAGAATGTCGTCGATCGACGTCGTGCTCGACGAAGAGTCGTCGCTCGGGGACGCGCCAGCCGTCGGCGGCGGACCGCCCGGAGGGGGACCGCCAGCCCCGCCGGGGCCGTTGGCGAAGGCCGCCTTGAAGATGCCCCGCAGTTCGGTGGCCTGATCGCTGGTCAGCTTGCCGCTGGAAACTTCGCCGTTGATGAGGTCGTCGATCTTGGATTTGAGTTGGTCGGGCGACGGCCGCGTTGCGCTGGCCTGGTCGCTCGCGCGGCTCGCCTGCATCGCCGAATCGATATCGGTCAGCGCCGACGCCAGCGCGTCCTGGTCGGACGACTTGATGGCACCGGATTTTACTTCGGAGAGCAACTCATCCTGCAACTTCTGCAGTGGCGATTGATAGGTGTTGATGGAGGCCGCCGAGATCGAGGTCATGATAGCTCCAAGGGATCGGAGAGGGATGGTCAGTGATCGTCAGGTGATTCGTCGAGGTACGCGTGGAAGACGCATCGACCGTAGGGCTGCGGGTCTTAACGAGGTCTTTTCGCCCGCCGCCTGGCCTGTTGCCCGGTGTTGCCCGGAGTCATCCGGAAACATCTGGAAACAAAAATCCTTCGCGCGTGGGCCCGAATCACCGACAAAAGGTCGGCATGGCCCAGGCAATACCCAATATCCTTGTCGTTGAGGACGATCGCGAGACGCGGTCGCTGATCGCAAAATACCTGCGCAACAACGCCTGCAACGTCGCCACCGCGGCCGACGGCCGCGAGATGGTCCGCGCCATGACCGACCGCCGGGTCGATCTCCTCATTCTCGACGTCATGCTGCCCGGCGAGGACGGCCTCACCCTCTGCCGCAAGGTGCGCGCGCAATCGCAGACCCCGATCATCATGCTGACCGCGCGCGGCGAGGACATCGATCGCATCCTCGGCCTGGAGATGGGCGCCGACGACTATCTCGCCAAACCGTTCAACCCGCGCGAATTGCTGGCCCGGATCAACGCCGTGCTGCGCCGGCAGGCTATAGCCTATACCGCCAGCGCCGCCGAGGGCGCAACGGCGCTGGTGTTTGCGGGCTGGCGGATCGATTTCCGGCTGCGCGAATTGCGCAATCCCGAGGGCGCGCACGTCGCGATGACCAGCGCCGAGTTCGACCTGCTCCGAACATTCTGCGAGCGGCCCGGCCGCGTGCTGTCGCGCGACAGCCTGCTCGACCTGACGCAGGGCCGCAACGCCGGCTCGTTCGAGCGCTCGATCGACGTCTTGGTCAGCCGCATCCGCCGCAAGATCGAGCCCGATCCGCAGGCTGCCACCCTGATCAAGACGGTGCGCTCCGGCGGCTACATCTTCACCCCGAAAGTTGAACCAATCAGCGTCGAGGCGGTGCCCGCCGCTGGCCACTGATGATGAAGAGCCTTTTGAACCTGCGCGGCATCAGCGGCCAGATCGCGGCCCTCGTCGTCGTCTCGATCGCAGCGCTGCATCTGATCATCACCGCGAGTTTCCTGCTGCACCGGCCCGACCAGCCGGAGCCGGCTGAGCGCGGCCACGGCCAGCTTGCCGCCGCCGTGCAACTGCTCGGCGCGGCGCCCGCATCAGAACGGCCGCGGCTGTCCGCCGACATCGCGCGCGCCTTTCCGCAACTCGGCATCGAAATCCTCCCCACGGGGCAAATGCCTGCGGCGGGCGAGCCCGACGGGTTCAACCCACACGGCCTGCAGCGGCGCCTCGGCCATGAGTATCGCATCTTCCAGCTCACGAGCGGCGACGAGCCCCGCAAGCTCGGCATCGGCTTGCCGGACGGCATGATGATTTCAGCCAACGTCCTGCCGGACCGGCCACGGCCGCCACTTCTCGGCGGCCCCTGGATGATGACGCTGCTGTTTGCCGTCATCAGCGTCACTTTGCTCGGCCTGTGGGCGGCGCGGGCGTTGACCGCGCCGTTATCGTCGTTCGCCAAGGCCGCCGAGAGTTTTAGCCTGAACGGCGCCGCGGCGCCGCTGCCCGAACGCGGGCCGGAGGAAATCCGCTCGGTCGCGCGCGCGCTCAATCGCATGCGCCAGCGCATCACCGGACTGATCGACGACCGCACAAAGATGCTCGCCGCGATCAGTCACGATCTGCGCACGCCGATTACAAGAATGCGTCTTCGCTCCGAATTCATCGAGAACGAAACCCATCGCAGCCGCATGCTAAGCGATCTCGATCAGATGCGCGCGATGCTGGAATCGGTGCTGTCGTTCCTGCGCAACGGCCGCAGGCTCGAAGCCATGACGCTGGCCGATATCGCCAGCACGCTGCAGCTCATCACCGACCAGTTCGCCGACATGGGACGCAAGGTCGCCTATGACGGCCCCACGCATGCCATGGCCACGGTGCGGCCCGACGACCTGCACCGCGCCGTCACCAATCTGGTGGAGAATGCCGTGAGATTCGGCGCCGAAGCGGTGATCCGCCTGCGCGTCTCGGCGGATCAGCTCACCATCAATGTCGAAGACGACGGCCCCGGCATTTCCGATGCGCTGAAGCAGAATATGCTGGAGCCGTTCGTGCGCGGCGACGAGGCCCGCAACATGGACGAAGCGGCAGGCTTCGGCCTTGGGCTTTCGATCACCAACGCCATCGTGCTGGCGCATGGTGGCACGCTGTCGCTGCACGACCGGCAGCCGCGTGGACTGGTTGTTCGGATGCTATTGCCGGTTCGTCAGCAGAGCGAGCGCTCCGCGGCCTAGATCATTGCGTCAGGCTGCGAGCGCGTCGGGATCGGCTTCCTCGTAGATCGCGATCGCCTCGAAGCGATAATCGCAGGCGCGGCAGAACCAGAGGAAGGACGTGCGGCCCGGACTGCTCTCGACCCAATCGGGTTTTGGAATCGGCTTGCCACACTGGGCACAGGGATTACCGCGAGGCAGATTGCTGGAATCAAGTCGAGCCATGGCGCATCTCCCTAGACTTCGGACGCCGTAATGACGTCTCGCTTTTTTAAATGTTGTTGAATGGGACAGGTTTGCTGTCGGAATGAATTGGTATTTGTCGCGGCGTCTCCTTTACACCTTGACTGCGACTTTTGCACGACATTCCTGCGCGTCCGCATGACGCAGATTCGCGTCGACAGAAGCGATGCATCGCACACACAACGTTAACGTCACGCGGGCCGCGTTCGTTAAGCCGCGTTCGTTAACACGTGTCTCAGTGCAGACATCTCGCCGCGATGTCGTCCGTTTTTCGCCACATCTTGGCCCGCTGACGGAACTAACCGGAGGCAACAATTGTTCACGCGTCCATCCACCGAGATCATTTTTTATGAAAAGCTTTCCGAAATTCGTCTGGCTCGCCGCCATCACGGCGCTGTTCGTCTCGTCAGGCGCAGGCGCGCAGAGCCGCGCAGCGTATGAGAGCATGGTCGCAGCGCACGCCGCCGCCAACAGCGTGCCGGAAGCGCTGGTGCACCGGGTGATCGTGCGCGAGAGCAAATATCATCCTGGTCTCGTCGGGCGCGGCGGCACCATCGGGCTGATGCAGATCAAGCTGCCGACTGCGCGCGGCCTCGGCTACACCGGCGACGCCGCCGGCCTGCGCGATCCCGACACCAACCTCGCCTGGGGCGTCAAATATCTCGCCGGCGCCTACCGTGCCGCCAACGGCGATCACAGCCGTGCCATGCGTTATTATGCGAGCGGCTATTATTATGCTGCAAAGCGCCGGCGGCAGCGGCCCTTGGTGGCCGCGCCGGTGCTTGCGAGTGGCGGGCCGCCGAAAATCGTCGCCAAGCCGGCCGAAACGGCGAAAACAGCCGCCAACGCCAATGCGCTGCAGGTTCCCGCCCGATAGTCGTCATGCCGGGCATGACGGGGTGGTGGGGCGTCACTGTCCGTTGACACCCCCGCCCAACTGCCTACATTAGCCCTGTTCCGAGGGGTGCTCCGATGAGGAGCTGAGATACCGCAAGCTTGGGCAGTTCAGCCCGAGACCGCGGTGACCCTTTGAACCTGATCCGGGTCATGCCGGCGAAGGGACAGGGATGTACCAGAAGTCAGATCCGCGGGGGGATTCCCCCGTTTCCATCATCGGCGCGGGCATTGCCGGCGCATGGCAGGCGCTGCTGTTTGCACAGGCCGGCCATGCCGTCACGCTGTATGAGCGCAGTGACGCCGATATGACGCTTTCCACCAGCCGCTGGGCCGGCGGCATGCTCGCGCCTTATTGCGAGGCCGAGACCTCCGAGCCCGTGATCGGCCGGCTCGGCATCCGCTCGCTCGATCTGTGGCGCGAGCTTTTTCCCAACACCCCGTTCAACGGTTCGCTGGTCGTGGCGCATGCGCGCGACCGCGCCGATTTCGAGCGGTTTGCGAAACTGACCACCGGCCATGTCAGGCTCGACGCGCAGGGGTTAAGCGACCTCGAACCGTCGCTGGATGGCCGTTTCCGCGACGGCCTGTTCTATGCCGACGAGGGCCATGTCGAGCCGCGAAAAGTGCTCCCCGAACTGCATGCCCGCATCGAAGCCGCCGGCGGCACCGTCAAGTTCGACTGCGATGCGAAGGCGGAAGATCTCGACGGCATCGTGATCGACTGCCGCGGCTTGTCCGCGCGCGACGAGCAGCCTGAATTGCGCGGCGTCAAGGGCGAGATGATCATCGTCGAGACATCAGAGGTCGAACTGTCGCGACCGGTGCGGCTGATCCATCCGCGCTGGCCGCTCTACGTCATCCCGCGCGGCGACAACAAATTCATGCTGGGCGCGACTTCGATCGAGGCCGAGGACACCGGCGTCAGCGTGCGCTCGGCGCTGGAGCTGCTCGGCGCGGCCTACTCCGTGCATCCGGCTTTTGCCGAAGCGCGCATCGTCGAGTTCGGCTCGGGGCTTCGCCCGGCCTTCCCCGACAATCTGCCGCGGATCATGGTCGGCAAGAACAGGATCGCCGTGAACGGACTCTATCGCCACGGTTTTCTGCTGGCCCCCGCGCTGGCCGAGCTGACGCTTAACTATGTGCAGCGCGGCGCGATCGACAATGAGGTGATGCGATGCGTGTGACCGTCAACGGGGAGCAGCGGGAGATCACCTCTGCCAGCGTCGACGCCCTGCTTAGCGAGCTCGAATACGAGGGCACGCATTTCGCGATCGCCGTGAATTACGACGTGCTGCCGAAAAGCCGCTGGGCCGAGACGGTGCTCAAAAGCGGCGACGAGATCGAGATCATCACGCCGCGGCAGGGAGGGTGATGATGTTGGGCGCAAACTCTCTCCCCCCGTCGTCCCTGCGAACGCAGGGACCCATAGGCACCGGCGTTCGTAGTGAAGAAAAGTCTCTGCCACCGTGCCCACAATTAAGATCACGCGGCCGCGATGAGCGCAATCGCGCTCACGCGAGGGGTCCCTGCGTTCGCAGGGACGACGGGGAAAGAAGGGGATACTGACACCATGCTGAACTTCTACGGCAAAACCTTCTCCTCCCGCCTCCTGATCGGCAGCGCGCTCTATCCCTCGCCCGCGATCATGCAGGATGCGATCCGAGCTTCCGGCGCCAACATCGTCACGGTGTCGCTGCGGCGCGAATCCGCCGGCGGCAAGACCGGGGACGCGTTCTGGTCGCTGATCCGCGAGCTCGATGTGACGGTGCTGCCGAACACCGCCGGCTGCCGCAGCGTGCGCGAGGCGGTGACCACGGCAAAGCTGGCGCGCGAATTGTTCGGCACGCCCTGGATCAAGCTCGAAGTGATCGCCGACAACGACACGCTGCAGCCCGACGTGGTCGGCCTGGTCGAGGCCGCCGCCATCCTGATCAAGGACGGCTTTGAAGTGTTCCCCTATTGCACCGAAGACCTTTCGGTCGCGATGCGGCTGGTCGATGCGGGCTGCAAGGTCGTGATGCCCTGGGCCGCGCCGATAGGAAGTGCAAAAGGCATCACCAACCGCGATGCGCTGAAGCTGATGCGCGAGCGCTTAGCCGATGTAACGCTGGTGGTCGACGCCGGCCTCGGCGCGCCATCGCATGCCGCCCACGCCCTCGAACTCGGCTACGACGCCGTGCTGCTCAACACCGCCGTTGCCAAGGCCGCCGACCCCATAGCTATGGCCAAGGCGTTCCGCCTCGGCGTCGAAGCCGGCCGCACTGCCTACGAGGCCGGGCTGATGGAAGCCCGCGACTTCGCCTCGCCCTCAACCCCTGTGATCGGGACACCGTTCTGGCATGCCGTATCCTGATAAATTCTATCCCGTCGTTCACAACGTCGCCTGGGTGACGCGGCTGGCGCTGCTCGGCGCCGGCACCATCCAGTTGCGCGCCAAGGACCTCAATGAGTCAGAGGCGCTGCAGATCGTGACCGACGCGCTGGAGGCCATCAAGGGCACGGATGCCAAACTCGTGGTCAACGATTACTGGCGCGCGGCGATCGTCGCCGGCGCAAAACATCTGCATCTCGGCCAGGAAGACCTCGCCGATGCCGACCTCGGCGAAATCCGCAAAGCGGGATTGACGCTCGGCGTCTCCACCCATGACGACGAGGAACTGGCGACCGCCCTGCGCGCCAAACCGGACTACATCGCGCTCGGTCCGATTTTTCCGACCACGCTGAAATCGATGCGCTTCGCGCCGCAGGGCATTCCAAAGATCACCGAGTGGAAAAAGCGCATCGGCGACATCCCGCTGGTCGCGATCGGCGGCATCAAGTTCGAACAGGCGGCCGAAATTTTTGCAGCCGGCGCCGACTCCATCGCCGTCGTCAGCGATGTCACGCAGAACGCCGACCCCGACGCGCGGGTGCGGCAATGGCTCGGCCACAGCGCGGAGGCCGCGTGAGATGAATACAAAACCATCAACCGTCATTGCGAGCGAAGCGAAGCAATCCATTGGCACCGCGAATTCGGTGGCAGTGGATTGCTTCGTCGCTTCGCTCCTCGCAATGACGGAGAAAACAATCAGAGATACAACGGAGGATACAGTATGAACATCCGCTCCAATCCCGACACCACCCTTCCCGCCGTCACCACCGGGCCCCTTCCCTCCTCGCGAAAAATCTTCGCCGTCCCCGATGCCGCGCCCGACCTGCGCGTGCCCTTGCGCGAGATCATTTTGAGCGAAGGCGCCGGCGAGCCGAACCTGCCGGTCTACGACACCTCAGGCCCCTACACCGACCCGACTGTGACCATCGACGTCAACGCCGGCCTGTCGCGCAATCGGCTGGCCTGGGTCAAGGAGCGCGGCGGCGTCGAGGAATATCAGGGCCGGGAGATCAAGCCGGAGGACAACGGCAATGTCGGCGCCTCGCATGCCGCAAAGGCCTTCACCGCGCACCACAAGCCGCTGCGCGGCCTCGACGGCCACAAGATCACCCAGCTCGAATTCGCCCGCGCCGGCATCATTACAAAAGAGATGATCTACGTCGCCGAGCGCGAAAACCTCGGCCGCAAAAAGCAGCTCGAACGCGCGGAAGCAGCTCTCGCCGACGGCGAAAGCTTTGGCGCCGAGGTGCCCGCCTTCATCACGCCGGAGTTCGTCCGCTCCGAGATCGCGCGCGGCCGCGCCATCATTCCCTGCAACATCAACCACGCCGAACTCGAGCCGATGATCATCGGCCGAAACTTCCTGACCAAGATCAACGCCAATATCGGCAACTCCGCCGTCACCTCGTCGGTGGAGGAAGAAGTCGACAAGATGGTGTGGGCAATCCGCTGGGGCGCCGACACCGTGATGGACCTCTCGACGGGCCGCAACATCCACACCACGCGGGAATGGATTTTGCGCAACGCGCCGATCCCGATCGGCACCGTGCCGATTTACCAGGCGCTGGAGAAGTGCGAAGGCGATCCCGTCAAGCTGACCTGGGAGCTCTACAAGGACACGCTGATCGAGCAGTGCGAACAGGGCGTCGACTATTTTACGATCCACGCCGGCGTGCGCCTGCCCTACATCCACCTCACCGCCAACCGCGTCACCGGCATCGTGTCGCGCGGCGGCTCGATCATGGCGAAGTGGTGCCTGGCGCATCACAAGGAGAGCTTCCTCTACACCCATTTCGACGAGATCTGCGACCTCATGCGCAAGTATGACGTCTCGTTCTCGCTCGGCGACGGCCTGCGTCCCGGCTCGATTGCGGACGCCAACGACCGCGCGCAATTCGCCGAACTGGAGACGCTCGGCGAACTCACCAAGATTGCGTGG
The DNA here is from genome assembly GCF_018130385.1 of Bradyrhizobium sp. AUGA SZCCT0283. Lineage (GTDB taxonomy): Bacteria > Pseudomonadota > Alphaproteobacteria > Rhizobiales > Xanthobacteraceae > Bradyrhizobium. The sequence continues at coordinate 277,046 of NZ_JAFCLU010000002.1, forward strand.
GAAAAAGGCTGCCAGGTGATGATCGAAGGCCCCGGCCACGTGCCGATGCACAAGATCAAGATCAACATGGACAAGCAGCTCAAGGAGTGCGGCGAAGCCCCGTTCTACACGCTTGGACCGCTGACCACGGACATCGCGCCGGGCTACGACCACATCACCTCAGGCATTGGTGCGGCCATGATCGGCTGGTTCGGCTGCGCCATGCTCTGCTACGTGACGCCGAAGGAGCATCTGGGCCTCCCCGACCGCAACGACGTCAAGGTCGGCGTCATCACCTACAAGATCGCCGCCCACGCCTCCGACCTTGCGAAGGGCCACCCCGCCGCGCAACTCCGCGACGATGCCCTTAGCCGCGCCCGCTTCGACTTCCGCTGGACCGACCAGTTCAACCTCGGCCTCGATCCGGACACCGCAAAAAGCTTCCACGACGAGACGCTGCCGAAGGAAGCCCACAAGGTCGCGCACTTCTGCTCGATGTGCGGCCCAAAATTCTGCTCGATGAAGATCACACAGGACGTGCGGGATTACGCAGCGACGCTGAACGATCCGGCGAGTGTCGGGATGTCGGTGTCGGGCACCATCGAGGATGGCATGGCGGCGATGAGCCAGAAGTTCAAGGAGATGGGGAGCAGCGTGTATCTGGATGCGGAGAAGGTGAAGGAGAGCAATCGGGTGTTGTAAGGCAGACGCATTCACCTAGACCGCAATGACCCACGATCTGACGGGTGTCTGGGACGGCACCTTCGTTCAGCCGCAGGTTGGAATGGTCACGTTTCTGGCGACGCTCATCGAGTCCGGTGGCGCGCTTGCAGGGAACGTGACCGAACCCTGCATCACGCCCGGTTGCCCGATGAGCACTCACAACGCTTCGATTGCCGGTGATCGGTCCGGCAGCGCGGTCTCGTTCGTCAAACGTTACGAGCCGCCCGGCTACGGCTATGACACGGTCTTTTATAGAGGCGTGGTCAACGCCGAGGCGACGGAAATCGATGGCCGCTGGAGCGTGCCCGGCACGACGGCCTCCGGAACGTTTCTGATGGTGCGTTCGAGCAAGCCTGCAGAAGCGGTTGCAGCGGAAGAACGGACCAAGGAGCCGGCGCGGTAGCGTGTGGCCGGGATGCGCAGAGCGGCGACGCTGAGCGATCCTGCTGGCATCGGAATGTCGGTAAGCGGCCCATCGAAGGCGGCGGCATGGCGGCGATGAGCGCCAAGTTCAAGGAGATGAGGTCGAGCGTGTATCTGGATACGAAGCAGGTAAAGCAGGGCAATCGGGTGTTGTGAGAGACTGCTAAGACGCACTGCAAGCCGACCGCGCACCTTCATGCGGATGGTTAGAATCTACTCACCTTCACGACACCGATGGGAGCGCGCTCCAGCGTAGCCGCTAAATAGCAAGCGTAGCCCGGATGAGCGCAGCGACATCCGGGGTCAAACCGTCCCGCATATCGCTACGCTCATGCGGGCTACGGCTCTGAGCTGGCTGCGTCGCTCCCCGCGCACAAATCTCGATACGTGCCCGCTACGGATCCCATCAACAACGAAGCGCGGTGCTATGGCCCCCTGCGTTCGCAGCGACGACTAGAAACTGCAAGGTCGCGCCGACACATCTATCTGCCTGCTGTCGGGCATATACTTCAGGGTGTGGCAAACCGCCGCCAAAACCTTTCCGTGCCTTTTAACCTTTCATTAACCAAACGCGCCCACCCTCCCTCTGCGGCAGGGGGCCGTTGATTCCTGATGTTTCTGCTCCGCGTTTCGGAGCAAGCGTCGATCGGGAGGTGTTGATGCCCCAAGAGTATCTTGGTGACGTGTACCTTGGCGCGGACTGTGTTCCCGTGCCCGAGATTCCGCTGTCGGATTCTCAAGCCCTTTCACCCCACCAGATCGTGCCGATGCTGATCGGCTCCACGGTCGAGGCGATCGAGCGCGAACTCGTGCTGCAGACGCTGGCGCGCTGCCACGGCAATCGCACCCACGCCGCGCGCGTGCTGGGACTTTCGGTGCGCACGATGCGGAACAAGATCCGGCAGTATGCGACTGACGGCGTCGACATTCCCGCGCACAGCTAGGTCGAGCACGTTTCGCGGTCACTTGGGTTGCGCGTTCGCGCAAGCCATCGGCTTTGCTTGCGCTGGCGCGGCTGCGGCACCATCAACTCAACGAAGCAAGCGTAGCCCGGATGAGCGCAGCGACATCCGGGACTATGTCGAGAAAATCTCCCGCTACGAATGGCTGAAATGGTGACGAGCCAGTTGTCGACAACCAGCACATAGGGCGGATTAGCGAAGCGTAATCCGCCGTTGTCGCGCAATAAAAATGGCGGGTTACGCGGAGCCTGTCATCGGGCGCGCATTCGCGCGACCCGCTGGCTGAGCCATCCTACAAATTCCAGCGCTTGAGCAAAGCTCTTTCCCGCGCCTATTCTCTGGCGCAGCAGCAAGCGTAAGTGAGGTTCGAGATGGCCGGAACGGATACTTTCATTTTTCGGGCGGCGCTCCAGGGCAGCGCGTCGATCTATCGGGACATCGAACTCGACCCTGCAAAGTCGCTGTACGTGCTGGCCGAAGCCATCGTCTCCTCGTTCAATTTCGATTTCGATCACGCCTTCGGCTTCTATACCGGGCTCACTCTCGCCAAGATGCATAAGACATTTCCCAAATACGAGCTGTTCGCGGATATGGGCGATGCCGCTCCAGGGGTGCTCGGCGTCAAGAAGACCAGAATATCGCAGGCTTTCCCGGAAGTCGGGCACACAATGCTGTTTCTGTTCGACTATGGCGACGATTGGCTGTTCCGGGTCACCCTGCGCACAACCGGAAACAAGAGCGCCAAGGCCCGGTACCCGCGCATCGTTGCAACGCGTGGCGAGGCTCCTGAGCAATACCCTGCCGATGATGACGACCCGGACGAGCTTTAGGATCAATCCCCTCACGGGCGAAAAAATATGATTTGAAAAACAGCGAAATCGCAGGATGGGTCATCGACGCGTCCGCCGTGACTCCAGGCCCGAGGCGGAACGCAACCCACGCTTGGCAACCGGAAAGATGATGGGTTTCGCTTCGCTCTACCCATCCTACCCCTCGCCGCCTATTCCTCGAACATCTCCTTGAACAGCCGCTTCGCCCGCTCCAATCCTTCATCCGTGAAAACCACTGACTTCACCTTGCCGACGGGATCGTCGATCATCCCTTTTTCGTGCAGGCGGCCGAGCACGTCCCAGTCAAAGCCTTTCCATGCCCGGTAGCCGTGGTGCAGGGTCAAATAGAGCAGAGCCAATGCCGTGTCGTCGATCTTGTCCTTGTTGATGGTCATCGTGAACCTCTTATCACGTGATGTTCGCGGCATCCTATTCCGGCGTGCGCGAGAGGCAATGGTGTGGCGCGGTCCGATGCCGACAAGGCTTCGCAGGGTGGGCAAAGGCGCAATTGCGCCATGCCCACCATTTGGCACCGTGTCGCGATGGTGGGCACGCTTCCGCCTTCGCTCTTCGAGCTACGGCGAGACAAGTTCGCTTTGCCCACCCTACGCGCCCGCGCGCTGCGGGCTGATTTGCTTGCCGCACAAGCGCAAATCCTGTGCACGGTCTGCGACCAATTGGCACGACGGGCAAATCACCCAAAACCTGTCCAGCCCTTCGCGCAAAAATATTCCGCTTAACGCGCAGGCCAAATCAGCCGCATAACTCCGCCGTCTCACCCGATGAGAGGGGCGGCTCGCGATCGTCACGAACGCGCGGTGGGATGCGGTGGACGCAAGAGCTGCGACTGACGTGTGTGGCTCGAGCGTACGGTGAAGTCGTGTGGTCCTGATGTCGCGGTGCTGGCATTAAGTTCGCGGGAGGCCAAGCTTCTCGCGGGTGACGGTGGCAAAAGAGCCGTTCGCCGGGGAGAGCACGAAGTAAGCCGTAAAGCCACTGCGCAGGGAAGGCCGGGATGCTCCGCCTGTACCTGTACGCTCGTGTGCGCGTTCCTTGTGCGCAATTGCACACGAGACCGCGGGTGCAGCGTGCACCCGGTCTTCCCTGCGCCCTCTGTTCTCCAGGAGGGACAAACGAAGATGCAAACCTCGGGCGATCAGCGTCGCGAGCATGCGCAGGCTTGTTCAGCCGTCATTGCGAGTGGCTCGCAATGACGAGCAGAAAGTTTGTAGCCCGGATGAGCCGCGGGGGACGTCGGTCAACGGGCCCAAACCGCCCCTCCCGAAAGCCGCGGGCGAAGGAGAACAATCGGGCATCCCAATGGCTCTATTTAAAATGCAAATGACTGTGCACAGCGCGATTATTTTTTTGCTTACCCGTTCTGATTGAAATGCGGATGACTTAATTTCGACGTACGATCGGCCAAGGAATAGCTGGCATCGCGGCGTCGCCAACGAGATAAAAAACATGGCGGGGGAAGGGAAAACGTGGGTGAACTTCTGGGATCAATAGCATTTTCCTTGATCGTCATCGCCGTGATCGCTGGTGCCTGGGCCTGGATTTCGACGCTGTTCAGGAAGGGGATCATGGCGCTGATCGGCTTCGATCGGGTCTGTGTGCAGCAGTTCGAAACCGTCCTGCTCTACCGGAACGGCCGGTTTGAAAAAGCCCTGCCCCCCGGCCGGCACCGGATCCGCGCCGGCAGCCGCCAACTGGCGCGGGTCGACAGGCGCCCCGAGGTGTTTCGATTTACGCAAGGCGCCGTTTCCGCCGACCGGATTGCGGTCAACCTCGTCTATGTCATCAGGACTCAAATCATCGACCCCAGGGCCTCCTTCGAAAGCACCCAGAACTATCGCGACGAGATATCCGTCCGGCTGCAATCGGTCGTGAAGGCGGTATGCAGCCGCAAACCTCGCCTCGAAATTCAATTGGACCACCAAAACTTCAGCAACGGCGCGCAGAAGGCCGCCAGCCAGGTGCTGCGCGCCATCGGTTGCGAATGCCTGACATTTGAACTGCTGCAGGTCGATTCCGCTGGGCCCATCGTGGAAATGGACAACAGGCGAATGGGATTTGCGGCGGAATAGTTTCTGGCGCGGCAACGGTGCCATTCGGCTGCCAGCGCGCCGGCCGGCAGGCCGCCCATGCCACGCTGCGCCTGATTGACGAATGAATCATCCTGCGTCACGCGCCTGCGCCATGGCTCGACACCGCCCGCATCGCCGGGATCGGGCGCAGCTCCTCTGCGCAAGCCGAATGGCTTCCGGGATTGCGAGAATTGCCCGCAATGCCCAACTGTCCCCCTATCGTCATCCATCCGGACATATCAGACATGAGCCAGACCAAACTGTTCGAGCCCTTCAAGCTTGGCCCGATCACGCTTCCGAACCGCCTCGTGATGGCGCCGCTGACCCGCAACCGCGCGGTGCCGCCCGGCATGGTGCCGAGCCCGCTGGCGGTCGACTATTACGGCCAGCGCGCCTCGGCAGGGCTTCTGATCACCGAAGCCAGTCAGGTTTCGCAGCAGGGCCAGGGCTATCAGGATACGCCCGGCATCTATTCGAAAGAGCAGGTCGCAGGCTGGCGCAAGGTCACCGACCGCGTGCACGAAAAAGGCGGGCGCATCTTCATCCAGATCTGGCATGTCGGCCGCATCTCGCACGTTACGCTGCAGCCCGGCGGCGGCAAGCCGGTGGCGCCATCCGCGATCCGCGCCAAGGGCAAGACGTTCGTCAACGGCACCTTCACCGATATCTCCGAGCCGCGCGCGCTGGAGCTGTCGGAGATTCCTGGGATCATCGAGGATTTCAAGCGCGGCACCGAGAACGCGCTGGCGGCCGGTTTCGACGGCATCGAGATCCACGGCGCCAACGGCTATCTGCTCGACCAGTTCGCCAAGGACGGCACCAACAAGCGCACCGATGCCTACGGCGGATCGATCGAGAACCGCGCCAAGCTGATGCTGGAAGTGTCCAAGGTGGTGGCCGCCGTCGCCGGCCCCGAGCGCACCGGCATCCGCATCTCGCCGGTGACGCCCGCCAATGACGTCTCCGATTCAAATCCGCAGCCGCTGTTCGATTACATCGTGGACGGGCTCAACGCGCTGAAGCTGACCTATATCCACGTCATTGAAGGCGCCACCGGCGGCCCGCGCGACAACGCGCCGTTCGACTATGCCAGCCTGCGCAAGCGCTTCAGCGGCGCCTATGTCGCCAACAACGGCTATGATCTCGATCTCGCAACAACAGTGCTCGAGGCCAACGCCGCCGACCTGATCGCATTCGGAAAGCCGTTCATCTCCAACCCCGACCTGGTCGAACGCCTGAAGAAGGGCGCACCGCTCAACCCGTTCGACAAAGCGACGTTCTACGGCGGCGGCGCGAAGGGATATACGGACTATCCGACGCTCGAGGCTGCGCAGGCGGCGGAGTGAGAGCGCGACGTCCTCTCCCCGTCATTGCCTGCGACAAACGCAAAGCGTTTGCGCAAGGGAGCAAAGCGACGAAGCAATCCATGCCTCAGCAAGCGGCGAGATGGATTGCTTCGCTCCGCTCGCAATGACGGCAAGAAAAAAGGCCGGGATCGCTCCCGGCCTTTCGTTGTTTTGCATCACTCGTAATCGCGAAGCCTATTTCGCCTCGGCCCGCTTCGGCGGGGTGGCCGGCCACGACTTCACCAGCGTGTCGTAGTCGACGGTTTCGCCCTTCGGCTTTTCGTTCGCCAGCTTGCGCTGGGGAGCGATGTTGCCGTCCTTCGCGGACTTGGCGAACCAGAACTCGGCCGTCTCCTTCTTGTTCAGCTTCGGCCCGCAGGCACCCTGCACGCCGGACTTCTCAAGACGTTCGAGCACCGAGTCCTGCGCTGCTGCCAGCGCATCCATCGCCGCCTGCGGCGTCTTCGCACCGGACGACGCATCGCCGATGTTCTGCCACCACAATTGCGCGAGCTTCGGATAGTCAGGCACGTTGTTGCCGGTCGGGGTCCACTGCACGCGCGCGGGCGAACGGTAGAACTCGATCAGGCCGCCGAGCTTCGGCGCACGCTCGGTGAACGACTTGTCCCAGATGTCGGATTCACGCACGAAGGTGAGACCGACATGGCTCTTCTTCAAGCTGACCGTCTTGGAGTTGATGAACTGCAGATAGAGCCAGGCCGCCTTGCGGCGATCGGGCGGGGTCGACTTCAGGAGCGTGGCCGAGCCGGCGTCCTGGTAGCCGAGCTTCATGCCCTCTTTCCAGTACGAGCCGTGCGGCGACGGCGCCATGCGCCACTTCGGCGTACCGTCCGCGTTCACGACTGCGATGCCCGGCTTCACCATGTCGGCGGTGAAGGCGGTGTACCAGAAGATCTGCTGGGCGATGGCGCCTTGCGCCGGCACCGGACCTGCTTCGGAGAAGGTCATGCCTTGCGCCTGCGGCGGGGCATACTTCTTCATCCAGTCGAGATATTTGACGATCGAATAGACCGCCGCCGGGCCGTTGGTGTCACCGCCGCGCTCGACGGACGAACCGACGGGACGGCAGCCTTCCATGCGGATGCCCCATTCGTCGACCGGCTTGCCGTTCGGGATGCCCTTGTCGCCGTTGCCGGCCATCGACAGCCAGGCGTCGGTGAAACGCCAGCCGAGCGAGGGATCCTTCTTGCCGTAGTCCATGTGGCCGTAGATCTTGACGCCGTTGATCTCCTTGATGTCGTTGGTGAAGAACTCGGCGATGTCTTCATAAGCCGACCAGTTCACGGGAACGCCGAGGTCGTAGCCGTACTTGGCCTTGAACTTGGCCTTGTAGTCCGGATTGGAGAACCAGTCGTAGCGGAACCAATAGAGGTTCGCGAACTGCTGGTCGGGCAGCTGATAGAGCTTGCCGTCCGGGCCGGTGGTGAAGGATTTTCCGATGAAGTCGTTGACGTCGAGCTGTGGGTTGGTGACGTCCTTGCCCTCGCCGGTCATGTAATCCGACAGGATCACGGTCTGGCCGTACCGGAAGTGCGTTCCGATCAGGTCGGAATCGTTGATCCAGCCGTCATAGACGTTCTTGCCGGACTGCATCTGGGTCTGCAGCTTTTCAACGACGTCACCTTCCTGGATCAGATCGTGCTTGACCTTGATGCCGGTGATTTCGGTGAAGGCTTTCGCCAGCGTCCGGGATTCATACTCGTGCGTCGTGATCGTTTCCGACACGACGTTGATTTCCATGCCCTTGAACGGCGCTGCGGCTTTTTCGAACCACTGCAGCTCCTTCAACTGGTCGGCCTTCGACAGTGTCGAGGGCTGGAATTCGCTGTCGATCCACCTCTGATTGACGGCGTCGTCCGCACGGGCGGGTGCGGCAATCGTCACGGAAGCCGCGATCAGCGCAGCCGCGCTGGTCATCGTCAGAAAGCTCTCCTTGGTCAAGGGACCGTTTCTTCCTCTCAAGCGTCGCATGTTGGATCCTCCGGTTGCAGCGACAAAAACAAACTCAGGCCCGGGTTGATCCCGGATCTGCTCTTTTTCGCTTCCTAGACGGTGCGGAAAATCGCAACGGCCGATAGAAGCGAAATCACGGTTGCGAGCCACAGGCTCGATATTTCAACGCCCTCTCCGATCGGAAGCGTCAGAAGCGGGTCGATGCCGACAAATGCGATCCACAACAGATGGATAACGGCGGCGAGCACCAGCGAAATGAACAGCCGGTCGCCGCGCGTGGTCGGAATGCGCAGCACGCCGACGCGTTCGGCTTCGGGATAGGCGACCGCAAGCCACGTCATCGCGCCGAGCGTCAGCGCCAGCATCACGAAGAAGATCGCGGTCGGGAGCGTCCAGGCCATCCATGCGATGTGTTCCATGTGCGTTAGCCCTCACGCCTGCGCATGATCTCGTCCGAAAACCGGTGCCCACTTTTCGGGATCATGCGCTACACCCGTCCCAGCGCAAAGCCGCGCGCGATGTAATTGCGGACGAACCAGATCACCAGGGCGCCGGGGATGATCGTGAGCACTCCGGCCGCGGCCAGCAGGCCCCAGTCCATCCCGGAGGCCGAGACCGTGCGCGTCATGATGGCCGAGATCGGCTTGGCGTTGACCGAGGTCAACGTGCGCGCCAGCAGCAACTCGACCCAGGAGAACATGAAGCAGAAGAACGCGGCGACGCCGATACCGCTCGCGATCAGCGGCACCAGGATCTTGACGAAGAAGCGCGGGAACGAATAGCCATCGAGGAACGCAGTCTCGTCGATCTCGCGCGGCACGCCGGAGACGAAGCCTTCGAGGATCCAGACTGCCAGCGGCACATTGAAGATGCAATGCGCGAGCGCGACCGCCCATGGCGTATCGAACAGATTGATCGCCGAATAGAGATTGAAGAACGGCAGCGCGTAGACCGCCGCCGGCGCCATGCGGTTCGACAGCAGCCAGAAGAACAGATGCTTGTCGCCGAGGAAGCGGTAGCGCGAGAAGCCGTAGGCCGCCGGCAACGCCACCGCGATCGAGATCACGGTGTTGATCAGCACATAGGTCAGCGAGTTGGTGTAGCCGGAATACCAGCTCTCGTCGGTGAAGATGCGCTTGTAGTTTTCCAGCGTCGGCTGGTGCGGCCACAGCGTCATGGTGGTGACGATCTCGGTATTGGTCTTGAAGCTCATGTTGACGAGCCAGTAGATCGGCAACAGCAGGAAGATCAGGAACAGCGAAATGATAAGGCGGCGGCCGGGAATCGAATTCATCACGCGCCCCCTGGCTTGACGGGACGCTCGGCCCCGGCGTTGGTCATCACGGTGTAGAAGATCCAGCACACGATCAGGATGATCAGATTGTAGACCAGCGACAGTGCCGCGGCCTTGCCGAGGTCGAACTGCCCGAGCGCGATCTTGACCAGCTCGATCGAAACGAAGGTGGTCGAGTTGCCGGGGCCGCCGCCGGTCACCACGAACGGCTCGGTGTAGATCATGAAACTGTCCATGAAACGCAGCAGCACCGCGATCAGGAGCACGCGATTCATCTTCGGCAACTGGATCGCCTTGAACACCGCCCAGCGCGAGGCGCCGTCGATCTGCGCCGCCTGGTAATAGGCGTCGGGGATCGACTTCAGCCCGGCGTAGCACAGCAGTGCCACGAGGCTGGTCCAGTGCCACACGTCCATCACGATGACGGTGGCCCAGGCATCGAACTCATTGGAGACGTAATTGTAATCGAAGCCGAGGCCGTTGAGCGTATAGCCGAGCAGGCCGATGTCGGGCCGACCGAAAATCTGCCAGATCGTTCCGACCACGTTCCACGGGATCAAGAGCGGCAGCGCCAGGATCACGAGACATACGGCGACGGTCCAGCCCTCGCGCGGCATCGACAGCGCCACCACGATGCCGAGCGGCACCTCGATCGCCAGGATGATGGCGGAGAACAGCAGGTTGCGGCCGAGCGAGGCCAGAAAGCGCCCGCCGAGATCGGTCGAGGGATCGAGCAACTCCTTGAACCAGCCGACGCCGTTCCAGAAAAACTGGTTGTTGCCGAACGTGTCCTGCATCGAATAGTTCACGACCGTCATCAGCGGCAGGATCGCGGAGAACGCGACCACCAGGAATACCGGCAGCACCAGGAACCAGGCTTTCTGGTTGATGGTCTTGTCCATCAGGCTACCCCCTCGACCAGACGGCTGTCGGCATAGACGTGAACATGGGCGGGATCGAACACGAGCCCGACCGAGTTGTCGGGCACGGAAAATCCCGGCGGCACGCGGGCGGCGAATTTTGCATCGCCGATGCGAACGCGGGCGAAGCGGACGCGGCCGAGATCGTCGATGCGCTCGATCGTGGCCGACAGCAGGCCGGATGCGGGAGCGGCGACGTTGACGAATTCCGGCCGTACGCCGATCTCGATCCTGGCGCCCGCCGGCAGCACGCCATAATTGCGGTGCAGGCCGATAACGTGGCCATCGATGCGCGCCTCGTGTCCGCTCACCACGGCAGGGACGATGTTCATGCCGGGCGAACCGATGAAGTAGCCGACAAAAGTGTGCTCGGGCTTGTCGAACAGCTCCGCCGGCGTGCCGCTCTGCACCACGCGGCCGTCATGCATGACGACGACGGTGTCGGCGAAGGTCAGCGCCTCGGTCTGGTCATGGGTGACGTAGATCATCGTCAGGTCAAGCTCGCGGTGCAGCGCCTTGAGTTTTGAACGCAACTGCCATTTCAGCTCGGGATCGATTACCGTCAGCGGCTCGTCGAACAGCACCGCGGCGACGTCGGAGCGGACGAGGCCGCGGCCGAGCGAAATCTTCTGCTTGGCGTCAGCCGTCAGGCGCGTCGCTTTACGGTCGAGATAGAACGTGAGGTCGAGCAGATCGGCGATCTGCCTCACCCGCGCGTCGATCTCGTCTTTCGGCACACCGCGGTTTTTCAGCGGGAATGCGAGGTTCTGTCCGACCGTCATGGTGTCGTAGATCACCGGAAACTGGAACACCTGCGCGATGTTGCGCTTCTGGGTTGACAGCGGTGTGATGTCGGCGCCGTCGAACAGGATTTTTCCGCGCGACGGCGTAACGATGCCGGAAATAAGGTTGAGCAGCGTGGTCTTGCCGCAACCGGACGGGCCGAGCAGCGCATAGGCGCCGCCCTGCCGCCAGGTCATGGTCACCGGCTTCAGCGCAAATGATTCCACCGGCGCGTCATTGCCGCCGTAGGAGTGCGCGAGATCAACGAGGTCAATGCGGGCCATGTCGCATCTCCCTCAATTGCTTTTATTTTTTGACGCGTTTTCTTCACGCGAACCGCTACGCACTTCGCTTGAAAACGCTGCATTCGGCGCCGCGACCAGGCGGTCGGCGGCGTCGAACACGAAAACATTGTCGGGATCGAGCACAGCATCGAGCACATGGCCGGGCTCGTATTCATGCACGCCCTGCAGCACCGCGACCCAATTGGAAGCGTCGCGGTTGAGATGCACGAAACTCTCGGAGCCGGTGATCTCGGTCACCGTCACGGTGGCGTGGAACGCATGGCGGCCGGCGATGCCGTTGGCCACTTCGAGCTGATGGGCGCGGAAGCCGACGCGATAGGGGCCGTCGGCGAGCGATGCGTAGAGGCCGGTGGCCGGCGCCTGGATGCCGCCGGCATATTGTACAGAGCCGTTCTTTTTCTCGATGCCGACGATGTTGAGCGGCGGATCGGAGAACACCTGCGCCACCCGCAGCGTATCGGGCTGGCGATAGACTTTTGACGTATCGCCCGCCTGCAAGACCTGGCCTTCCCACATGCAAACGGTATTTCCGCCGAGCAACAAGGCTTCAGAGGGCTCCGTGGTCGCATAGACGAAGATCGCCCCCGACGCCTCGAAGATGCGCGGCAGTTCGGTACGCAACTCCTCGCGCAGCTTGTAGTCGAGATTGGCGAGCGGCTCGTCGAGCAGAACGAGGTCGGCGCCCTTGACCAGCGCACGCGCGATCGCGGTGCGCTGCTGCTGGCCGCCGGAAAGCTGCAGCGGCGTGCGCTTCAGATAGGGCTCGAGCCGCAGCAGTTTTGCGGCTTCCTGGACGCGCCGGTCGATCTCCTCGCGCGGCCTGCCCTGCACCCGCAACGGCGAGGCGATGTTCTCATAGACCGTCAGCGAGGGATAATTGATGAACTGCTGATACACCATCGCGACCGAGCGTTGTCGCACGTCCACAGCCGTGACATCCTTGCCATCGACCAGCACGCGGCCGCTCGCAGGTTTGTCGAGACCGGCGAGCAGACGCATGATCGATGTCTTGCCCGACAGCGTCGGTCCGAGCAGCACGCTCAGCGTGCCGCGTTCGAGCGTCAGCGAGACATCGCGAATGGTCGGGATGCCGTCCACGGTTCGCGTGACATGTTCGAGCGTGACGCTCACGGTCGCCCTCCCGCTTCACGCAAGGGACGCTCGCCGGGGGTGCGATGGGTTTTGATCCACTCGTCGAGCGCGGCAATTTCGTCTGGCGACAGCCGCAACCCGAGCTTGGACCTTCGCCATACCACATCATCGGCGGTGCAGGCCCATTCGTTCGACATCAGGTACCTGACTTCGCTCTCCGTCAAGGTGGCGCCGAACGACTGGCCGAGATCGGCCAATGATTTCGCGTTACCGAGCAATTTTGTCGCACGCGTGCCATAGGCATGCGCGAGCCGGTTGGCATGCGCCTTATCGAGGAACGGGTATTCCCGCATCAGTTCCGCCGTCAGCGCGGCGACCGCCGAAACATCCATGTCGCCGCCGGGCAGCGGTGACTTGCCGGTCCAGCCTTCCTTGGCTTTGGCGCTGCGCAAGTATGGCGAGAGCCGCTCCAGCGCTTCCTCGGCGAGCCGCCGATAGGTCGTGATCTTGCCGCCATAGATCGACAGCAACGGCGCGCCACCGGGCGTATCGAGTTCGAACACGTAATCGCGGGTCGCAGCTTTCGCTTCGCTGGCGCCGTCATCATAGAGCGGCCGCACGCCGGAATAGGTCCAGACGACATCCGCAGGCAGCACAGGCTTTTTGAGGTATTCGCTGGCCGACGCGCAGAGATATTGAATCTCCTCAGGGCTGGCTTTCACCTTGGCCGGATCGCCGTCGTAATCGCGATCGGTGGTGCCGATCAGGGTGAAATCGTCCTGATAGGGAATGACGAAGATGATGCGGCCGTCGGCGTTCTGGAACATGTAGGCGCGGTCGTGCGCATAGAGCTTGCGCACCACGATGTGGGAGCCCTGCACCAGCCGCACTTTTGCGCGCGCGTTGACGCCCGAACCCGACGAGAGCACCTGTTCGACCCAAGGGCCGCCGGCGTTGACCAACGCGCGCGAGCGAATGGTAGTACGCTCACCGCTCATGGTGTTCTCGACGGTGACCTGCCAGATACCGTCGACCTGACGGATCTCGACCGCGCGCGAGCGGGTGTGGATTTCGGCGCCGCGATCGGCGGCGTCGCGTGCGGTGAGCACAACGAGGCGCGCGTCATCGACGAAGCAGTCGGAATATTCGAAGCCCCTGGTGTAGCGGTTGGCAATCAGAGGCTTGCCTACCTCGTCACGCGCGAGATCGACCGAGCGGGTCGGCGGCAGCAGATGACGGCCGCCGATATGGTCATAAAGAAACAACCCCAGCCTGAGCAGCCAGGCCGGACGCAATCCGGAGTGGTGCGGCAAAACGAAACGCAACGGCCTGATGATGTGGGGCGCGATCTGCCAGAGGATTTCGCGCTCAATCAGCGCCTCACGGACCAGCCGGAATTCGTAATATTCGAGATAGCGCAGCCCGCCATGCACCAGCTTGGTCGACCAGGACGACGTTCCGCTCGCCAAGTCATTCATTTCACAAAGGAAAACGGAATTGCCTCGGCCCACCGCATCGCGCGCGATGCCGCAGCCATTGATGCCGCCTCCGATAATGGCGAGGTCGAATACCCTGTCCACCAAACGCTTCCCCGGCGACCGCCTCTTCACTTCGGCGATTTCGCTTTCGGTTTGGAGTTAATCACAAACAAAAACGAAAGCAAGACGAAAGAGGAGCTCGGGCGTTATTGGGGACATACTTTTGGGGGCAAATCCGCTTCGAGCCCCGGGCGTTGAGATCGTGGGGACTTTCATCCATCAAGACGGCGCCTCGCGCCTCTGAGGTCTGGCACCTTTGACGAGGACGAAATGCCGGATCTTCATGGTGAGGAGCCGCGCAGCGGTGTCTCGGCCCGTGGTCGGCGCGCTATTTCAACCGCACCACCGTCGAAGCCGACTCGCCGTTCGGCTCGTCGATATCCGCCGCCGGCTTGTCCATCGCCTCGACCACTTCGATGCCCCGATGGTGGCAGATGCTGGCAAGGCCCGCCGGCAGCGGCGCATCGGTCACGAAGGTCTGGATCTGGCTGAGATGGGCGATGCGCACCGGGGCGCTGCGCCGAAGTTTGGTCGAGTCCGCGACCAGCATGACGCTGCGGGCGTTGGCGATGATCGCCTGCGCGGCCTGCACCTCGCGATAATCGAAGTCGAGCAGCGCGCCCTCCTCGTCGATCGCGGATGCGCCGATGATGGCGTAATCGACCTTGAACTGGCCGATCAGGCTGATCGCGGTCGAGCCGATCACCGCGCCGTCGGCGCGGCGCACCGCGCCACCCGCCACGATCACCTCGATGCGCGGGTGCCGATACAAGAGCATCGCGACGTTGAGGTTGTTGGTGATGACGAGCAAATCCTCATGCGAGGTCAGCGCGCTCGCGACTTCTTCCGTCGTGGTGCCGATGTTGATGAACAGCGAGCAGCCGTTCGGAATCCGCGACGCCGCGGCGATGCCGATTGCCCGCTTCTCCTCCGCCGCCACGAAGCGCCGCGCCTCATAGGCGAGGTTTTCAACGCCAGAGGCGATGATGGCGCCGCCATGGATGCGGGTCAGCGAGCGCTGGTCGCAGAGGTCGTTGAGATCCTTGCGGATGGTCTGCGCCGAAACCTCGAAACGCTTGGCGAGGTCTTCCACCATCACCCGGCCAAAGGCGCGGGCGATGTTGAGGATTTCAGTCTGGCGGTGGGACAGTCCGGCCATGGCGGCGCCCTTGAGATATGGAGTGGGGGCACAAAGTTGCCGTTATGGTGCGGCTGATTGAGGCTGCGGTCAACGAGGGAGATCGGCCGCAGCGCAATTGGCCGGCCGAAACAACGAATCTGGTTAAGGCGACCGCGCCGGAAGCCATACGGGCCGCACCAGCGGTGCTCGACAACGCAATTTGTGGCTGCAACACTGTGATCACAACCAGAAACGAATGGAGGAAACCATGAACATCGATCGCCGCCAGCTCGCCTTGCCCGTACTCGCACTTGGGCTGACACTTGGGCTCATGAGCGTCGTCCCCGCTTTTGCCGGTGCGGACGAGGATGCCGTCGCGAAGAACGTCGAAGCCTTCCGTGCGGCGCAGGCAGCTGGCAATGCCGAGGGGGTCGCCTCACTCTGCGCGGAAGAGCTGAGCTACAGCCACTCGAACGCCAAGGTCGACACCAAGGCGTCGCTTCTCGACGGCATCACCAAGGCCAACTACAAATGGACGTCGCTCGAATACAAGGATCCCACGGTCCGTGTCGTCGGCCCGGCCGCCATCGTGCGCTTCAACTTCGTCGGCGAGCAGGAGTTCACCGACGGCAAGAAGACGCCGCAGAACCTCCACATCCTGATGAACTGGCAGAAACAGGGCTCGGACTGGAAACTGCTGTCGCGGTCGGCCACCAAGCTTTGACCGCTGAAAGACGGTCGCTGGCGGTCACGCCGCCAGCGGCATCCCGCTGGCAAGACGCCGGGCCGCGCGCTCGGCCTCGCGGGCGTTGCGGAATATCTGCCCTTCCAGCCGGTTGAAACGGTGCGAGGCGGCAAAGAACCGATAGCCGCCTGGAGCGCGCACAATAATCCCTGCCGGCTGCGAGCCGACTTCGATGATATAGGTGTCCGACATGGCCCAGCCTGTGATTTCTTCCGGGCTTACAACGGGTTGCACGGCAAATTGTTCCTCGCCCACCGTTGCGCCGCACGGCCAACCTATGTCAAAGCTGGTTGCGGAATAGCTGGCGAATCGTTCAAATGGCCGGAGAACTGACATGATGCCGAAATTCGCGTTCTCGATGCTGGTTGCCCTTGCGGTTTGCGCACCGCTCCAGGAGGCGGCGGCGCAGGAAAGCACGCTCGGGGGCGCGCTGTTCGGCGGCGCCGCGGGCGCCATCGTCGGCGGCGCGCTCGGCGGCGGCCGCGGCGCCGCGGTCGGCGCGATCGTGGGCGCTACGACGGGAGCCGCGATCGGCGCCCAGGGCGAGCCGCGGCCCGGTGGTTATCGCTACTATCAAGGCGGCTGCTACGTGGAACAGCCCGGCGGCTGGCAGGAAGTTCCGCCGCGCTATTGCGGTGTCCAGGCGCAATACGCACCGCCGCCGCGGTATTATGACGACACGCCGCGCTGCATGCGCTCACCCAGCTATAATCCGCGCCGTGGCACGTTCATTGGCCGTGACGGCTACGAGCGTCCCTGCCCGTAAGCTTCAGGTCGTTATCACGCCGTCCGGGCTCACTGGCTGCGGACGGCCGTTGTCGTCGATCGAAACGTAGGTGAAGTTGCCGTCGGTCACCAGGATCGACTGCAACTCTTTGCGCCGCACCACCCATGCTTCGAGATGGACCGTGATCGAGGTACGCCCGACCCGCACCAGATTGGCGTAGACGGACACGAGATCACCGACGTAGACGGATTTGCGGAAATTCATCGCCTCGATCGCTACCGTTACAGTGCGCGACTTGGCGATCTTGGAAGCGAACACGCCTCCGCCGATATCCATCTGGCTCAACAGCCAGCCGCCGAAAATATCTCCATTGGCGTTGGTATCGGCCGGCATCGCCAGCGTGCGGATGCAGAGATCGCCCCGCGGCTCGGTTTCAGTTGAGACCGGCGCGTGCACTTGCGTTTCGTTCACTTGAAAGTCTCCCAGCCGGCATCCGGCGTAAACCTGCCGCCGAACTTGTCGGTCAGGGCCTCCAGCGTCGAGACCACGTTCTCTACGCCGCGGGTTCGCGCGTAGTTCAACGGACCGCCGCGGAACGGCGCGTAGCCGGTGCCGAAGATGACGGCGCCGTCGACCACATCGGCATTGTCGACGATGCCCTCGCGCAAACAGGCGACGCAGACATTCGACATCGGCAGGATCAGCCGGTCGATCATTTCCGCCGATGGTTCCGAGATCACGGACATGCCGCCGGTGTCGGCCTTGCCGTCCCTCCAGGTGTAAAAGCCCTTGCCGGTCTTGCGGCCGAGTTCGCCGTTGGCGACCTTGTCGCGCAACCAGGCCGGCGTCGGCGGCAACATGTCGCCGAACTTCGAGCGCAGCATGTCGCCGACATCGAGGCAGATATCGAGGCCGACCTGGTCGGCCAATTCAATAGGCCCCATCGGCATGCCGAACTTTTTCGCGGCGGCGTCGATCACCGTTTTGTCGACCTTCTCGTCCAGCATCAGCATCGCTTCCAGCATGTACGGCGTCAGCGCACGGTTGACGACGAAGCCGGGCGAGGATTTTACCGGCAGCGGGAGCCGGTCGATCGCACCGACGAAGGCCAGCGCCTCCTTCAGCAGTTGCGCGTCCGTGCCATCATGGCTGACGACCTCGACGAGTTGCAGCCGCGATACCGGATTGAAGAAGTGCAGCCCGAGCAGCCGCTCGGGCTTCTGCAGGGTGGTGCGCAGGTCCTGCAGCGGAATGCTGGAGGTGTTGGTCGCGAGGATCGCGCCCGGCTTCATCTTCGGCTCGAGGCCAGCATAGACCTTCTGCTTCAGCTCCAGCTTTTCCGGCACCGCCTCGATGATGAGGTCGGCGTTGCGGACGCCCTCGGATTGCATGTCTGGCATCAGCCGGTCCAGCGCGTCGCGCACAGAAGTACGCTTGCGCAGGATTTTGCCGTAGAGATCGGCGGCACGCTTGATCGCGCTCGCGATCGGCTCAGCCTTCATGTCGGCGAGCGTCACCCGCATGTCCTGCCCGGCGCACCAGGCGGCGATGTCGCCGCCCATCGCGCCGGCGCCGATGACGTGGACGTGCTCGATCTTATTGCCACTGCCGGCGAGCTTCTTCATCTGCTCGCGCAGGAAGAAGACGCGGATCAGGTTTTGCGCGGTCGGCGTCACCATCAATTTGGCGAAAGACGCCTTCTCGGCGTTGAGCATCGCCGCACGGTCGCCGCCATGCTTTTCCCAGAGTTCGATCAGCGCGTAAGGCGCGGGGTAATGCGCTTCCGGCGCGGCCTTGGCGGTCTCGCCTCGCATGCGCCCGGCGAGGAAGCCCCTGACGGGACCGAGGCTAAGAACATTGTTGAGCAGCCCGGGCCGCGCGCGCTTCAGACGGCCGGATACGGCGTCCTTCACCGCATTGCGAACATGCCGCTCCTGCGTCACGGCGTCGACCAGCCCGAGCGATTTCGCTTTCCGCGCATCGATGGTCTTGCCGGTCAGCATCAGCGGCATCGCCTGCATCGGATTGACCAGCTGCGTGAACCGCACAGTGCCGCCGAGGCCGGGATGCAGGCCGAGCATCACCTCAGGGAAACCAAACCGCGCATCCTCGATCGCGATCCGCATCTGGCAGGCGAGCGCCACTTCGAGCCCGCCGCCGAGGCAGAAGCCGTGGATCACGGCCACGCTCGGAACCCGCAGGGCCTCGAGCCGGTCGATCACCGCATGCGCGCGGCCGATCTCGATCTCGACGGCGCTCGAATCGGTCGCGCCGCGAAACGCATTGACGTCGGCGCCGGCAATGAAGCCGGACTTTTTGGCGGAACGGATGACGAGGCCGGTGGGACGTTGGCTTTCCAGCTCCGCCAGCACCCTATCGAGTTCCTCGATCAGATCCGCCGAGAGCGTATTGGCGCTGGTGCCCTCGCGGTCGAACAACAGCCAGGCGACGCCGTCGGCATCACGGGTCAGTTTGAAGTTCTTGTACAGCCCATCGGCGGCGGGCTTCGGCCCCAGTTCGAGCACGCGATCGCCGAGAACGTTCATGATCTGGCTATCCATGCTCACACCGTCTCTATCAGCATCGCGCCGCCCTGCCCGCCGCCGATACATTCGGTGGCGATGCCGCGCCGTGTGCCCAATCGCTTCATGGCGTTGACAAGGTGCAGCACGATACGGTTGCCGCTGCAGCCCACGGGATGGCCAAGGCTGATCGCGCCGCCATCGACATTCAACTTCGTCTGGTCGAGTTCGCCGGCCGCGCCATCGAGGCCGAGAATTTCCTTGCAGAACTTTTCGTCGTTCCAGGCGGCGAGGCAGCCCAGCACCTGCGTCGCAAATGCCTCGTTCAATTCCCAGGTCTCGATATCGGAAAGCGTCAGCTCATTGCGCTTCAACAGCTCCGTCGCGGACAACACCGGCCCGAGGCCCATGATGCCGGGATCAAGCGCCGACCACTGGCTGTCGAGAATGACCGCCTTCGGCGTCAGCCCGTGCTTCGCCACGGCCTCTTCGGAAGCGAGGATCACCCAGGACGCGCCGTCGGTGATCTGCGAGGAATTGCCGGCGGTGACCTTGCCCCAGGGACGTTCGAACACCGGCTTCAGTTTCGCCAGGCTCTCCGGCGTCGAGTCCGGCCGCACGCCATCGTCGTGATCATAGAACTTGCCGTCGCGCGCAAACGCCGTCTCGACCTCGCCCTTGAGCCAGCCTTCTACTTGCGCTCTTGCCAGCCGCTTGTGGCTTTCGGCGGCATAGGCATCCGACTGCACGCGCGTAATGCCGAAGAGATGCCCAACCACTTCGGCGGTCTGGCCCATGTTGAGATCGGTGATGGGATCGGTGAGCCCGCGCTCGAGCCCGATGATCGGCTTGAAATAGCTCGGCTTCACCTTCAGCGCGGCCATGATTTTTGCGCCGATGCCCTTGGCTCCCGCAAGGCCTGCGAACCAGCGCACGCCCTGTTGCGGCCATACCAGCGGTGCGTGGCTTAACGCCTCGGCGCCGCCCGCCAGAATGAGGTCTGAGACGCCTTCGCGGATGTAGCGATAGGCCGTGTCGATCGACTGCATGCCGGAGCCGCAGTTGATCTGCACGGTGAAGGCGACCATCTTCTCGCCCATGCCGAGCCGCAGCGCGGCGACGCGGGCCGGGTTCATCTCGTCGGCGATAACGTTGACGCAGCCGAGGATGACTTGATCGAAGGCGTCAGGCGCGAAAGGCTGCCGCGCCAATAGCGGCCGGCCGCATTGCACGGCGAGATCGACCGGGGTGAACGGGCCGGGACCGGAGCGTGCTTTCAGGAACGGCGTCCGGCTGCCGTCGACGATAAAGACCGGTCGCGCCATCAGCTTGCCGCCCTCTGTTCACCCAGTTCCTGGAAGAACTGATGCACGTCGGCAGCCTTCCTGTAAATCGGCGACAATGCTTCGGCTGCGAAATCGTCGACCTCAATCACCTTGGCAACCGCCTCATGTGCGGCCTGAAGCTTCTCGCCTTGGGCTTGCGTGATGACGCCCTTCTTGACTGCTTCCTTCCAGTCATGCAGGCGCGCCGCGCGCATCTGTTTGGAAATATCTTCTGCCGCCGTCACCAGAAGGAACGCCTTCTCCAGGCGGGCGATGCCGCCATCATCGTCGACCGCGGAAAGATCTGATGTCAACCGGTCGCGCGCCGCCGACGGCTCCAGCACGAGCTGCGCGCAGTGATGCACGACGCGGTCGGACGGACCGGTCACCCTTGCGCCGAACGGCTGGATCAGGAATTTCAGGATGACCGCCACGAACCGGTTCGGCAGGTTGGCGAGGATTTCGGCAAAGCGGTTCTCGATTGTGCGGAAGCCGCTCGCCATGCACCATTCGAGCGCGGCGAAATCGGCCCGCTGCCGTCCCTCATCCTGCCAGCGTTTTAGCGCCGCCGACAATAGATAGAGTTCGGAAAGAATGTCGCCGAACCGGGCGGAAAGCATTTCCTTGCGCTTGAGTGCACCGCCCAACGTCAGCAGCGCCATGTCGGCGCATAATGCAAACGCCGAAGAGTAACGCGAGAGCTGGCGATAGAACCGCGTCGCCTCTCCCGCATCGGGTGCCGGCGCGAACAGGCCGCCGCTCCAACTTCGTCCCCAGGCGCGGAACATGGTCTTAAAACTGTGGCCGACGTGATTCCAGAACGCCTTGTCAAAGGCATCGAGGCCCCTGGCACGGTCGGCTTCACCCAGTGCATTCATTTCGTCAAGCAGGAATGGATGAGCGCGGATCGCGCCTTGGCCAAAGACGATGAGATTGCGCGTCAGGATATTGGCGCCCTCGACGGTGATGCCGACCGGCACCGCGCGATAGAGGTTGCCCATGTAATTCTGCGGTCCGTCGATCACGGCCTTGCCACCGTGGATGTCCATGGCGTCGTCGATCACGGTCCGCATCCGCTCGGTGGCGTGCAGCTTCATGATGCCGGAAATCACGGCGGGATGATGCCCCTGATTGAGCGCGGCGCAGGTCAGCCGGCGCGCGGCGTCGAGCAGATAGGCCGTGCCGGCGATGCGGGCGAGCGGCTCCTCGATGCCTTCGAACTTGCCGATGGAAATGCCGAACTGCTCGCGGATGCGGGCGTAGGCGCCGGTGGTACGCGCCGCATAGGCGGCACCGGCGGCCGACAGCGACGGCAGCGAGATGCCGCGGCCGGCGGCCAGCGCCGTCATCAGCATCTTCCAGCCCTGCCCGAGCCGCTCCTGCCCGCCGATGACGTAGTCCATCGGAATGAAGACGTCGCGGCCCCAGTTCGGGCCGTTCTGGAACACCTGCATCGCCGGCAGATGCCTGCGGCCGATCTCGACGCCGGGCAGATGGGTCGGAATCAACGCGACGGTAATGCCGAGATTTTCCTGCTGGCCGACAAGATGATCGGGGTCATAGGCCTTGAAGGCGAGACCGAGCAGCGTCGCGACCGGGCCGAGCGTGATGTAGCGTTTGTGCCAGTTCAGCCTCAAGCCCAGCACTTCGCGGCCTTCGAAATTGCCCTTGCAGATGATGCCGGTGTCGACCATCGAGGCCGCGTCGGAGCCGGCTTCCGGGCTGGTCAGGCCGAAGCAGGGAATGTCGGTGCCCTCGGCGAGCCGCGGCAGCCACCTGTCCTGCTGCTCCTTGGTGCCGAAGCGCATCAGGAGTTCGCCGGGCCCGAGCGAGTTCGGTACCATCACGGTGACAGCCGCGGTCAGCGAGCGCGAGGAAAGTTTTCGCACCACTTCCGAATGCGCATAGGGCGAGAAGCCGAGCCCGCCAAATTCCTTGGGGATGATCATGCCGAAGAATTTGTGGCGCTTGATGAAGGCCCACGCCTCCGGCGGCAGATCGCGCCACTCCCAATTGATCTTCCACTCGTCGAGCATGGCGCAGAGCTCGTCGACGGGGCCGTTGAGAAAGGCTTTTTCCTCTACAGTCAAAGTGGCCGGCGCGACAGCCAGCAATTTCGACCAGTCGGGATTGCCGGTGAAGAGATCGGCGTCCCACCAGACATCGCCCGCTTCGAGCGCCTCGCGCTCGGTATCGGACATCGCGGGCATGGCGCCACGCGCGAAAGCGAAGATCGGCTTGCTGATGAAATCGCGGCGGAAGCTCATGGCGAACTCTCCTGGTCTGCGGCGCGACGTCGCGCCTCACCTGGGCCAAACGACGGCTTATTCTAGCTGAAACGCACGGGTTTCGGGGATGGTTCGCACCGGGATTGAAGCGAAATTAATAAACCAGGAGAAAATGGCGGAGGCCCCGGACCGTTCCAAAACGCCTGCATTATCCGGCGTTTAGAAACTGGCGACGTTACCGGATGGTTGCCGTCTGGAGCGCCCGCCGGTTTCAACCGCGGACACACCGGCGTTACGAATCCCGCTTGTTGCGTCGCCGCTCATTGGGGACGAACACGGCAAACACTTCCCTAACGCGAACGGCAGGCGTGACATCGCGGGTAAAGCGACGCTCCGCCGTCGTCCGGGTTTCCTCCACGCGAGGCGCGTAAAGCGCGCTGCCGTACAACGATCCGTCAAACCGCAAATTGCTCTCGTCGTCGGTGAGATAAGCGTTCGAAATAAACAATAATACGAGCAGCGTCGATCCTACGTAGGTAAAATATTTGAATACGGGCATTGATACACAAGCCTCTCCCTTTCTGGAAAAGGACGGTGCACCACGCGCCATAAAAGCCGGGTTTAGGGGCGCCCACCTTTTGCCCAAACGGTTGGCTGCCGGTT
Source organism: Bradyrhizobium sp. AUGA SZCCT0283 (assembly GCF_018130385.1). Classification (GTDB taxonomy): domain Bacteria; phylum Pseudomonadota; class Alphaproteobacteria; order Rhizobiales; family Xanthobacteraceae; genus Bradyrhizobium. Next base: position 300,635 of record NZ_JAFCLU010000002.1, read on the forward strand.
GCCACTTTGTGACGAATTTTAATGAACCGCCGCGGATTACGGTGAACGTCGGCGTCTGACGGAAATTCCTTTCGAGTCCCGCCAAAGCTGACGAAGAACTCAGAATGAAAAATGGACTAACGAGACAGCCTGTTAAGGAGCGCCACGAGTTCGCCCTGGCGATGCGTGCCGGTTCTGTTGAAAATTGCCTTGAGATGACTTCGGGCTGTTTCCGTGGTGACGCCCATTTCGGCCGCGGCAGTTTCCATAGAACTGCCTGTCGCGAGCTTTCCGGCGAGCTTGGCTTGCGCCGGCGTCAGCTCAAAGACTTTCCCGAACATATCCGGATTGACGGCTGCAGTGCCTTCGAGATCGTTGAGGACCAGCACGGCGCGCGCTCCGAGAAACGGACTTCGCGCCGCCGGCGGAACGGGTAGCACCTTTAGCACCAGAGGTCGCTTGCCTTCCCGCCTCACGATCACCGGATCGAGGCGACAGGCTTGCACGTCTGACGTCTCCTTAAGTCGATCGATGACTTCGGACAGTTCGGAATCGGCGCGGCTGTCATGAAGTACCAGCCGATTGTTTCGGACGAGGATTTCGCGACCGATATAAGCCTCCATCTGTCGGTTTACGCCAAGCGGTATTCCATGACGATCAATCGCCAATGCAGGTCGTTGCATGAGGTCAAGGGCGTTCGTCACGCTCAAGATGGCAGCCCGTCCAACCGCGGTAGAAAGCGTGGCCGCTTCGGTAAGCCTATGCGAAAGCTGCGACAGCGCCCTCACCTCGTCGGGTTCGAACATTCCTTCCTTGGGGGTACGCTGAATCGATAGCCCCCACAGCGCCGGACCGGCCTTGAAGCCGATCGCCGCAAACCACTTCAATCCATACCCGGCGAGATTCGCGTAAAGCGGATCGCGCAGCATCTCGGCTTCCGATCTGAACAGATCGGCATCCGTAACCACGTCAGCGCCGGCCTGAAGAAGCGGGACGCCGCGTGCGGCCCTGACGTCCGCCACATGGAGTTTGTGATGGAAGTAGTTGTCGAAAAACTCGGAGACGGCTTCGGTCCTTGGAATGTCCTCGGTTCGCACGTCGCTTTGAAGCATCGCTGCGCCCTTGGCGTCGGCAGCCTGGCATATGTCCTCCATCAGTTCGGTCCAGACCAATGGGTCCAGGACGGCATCACCGAGGCGCTTGCCGGCGTTTTCGAGCTTTCGAACGTCAAACAAATTCCCACCCTCACAAACTCTGTCGACCGGCCGAACCAGTCTGCTTGAGTTTAGCGAAGGAGCAAGCGCCGAGCCCCGTTTTGCGGCTGGAAAAGCGCGCGCCGAAAGAACGCGCAGCAAATTTTACGGTACTGAGACACCGCCACGCGCGCAGACTGGAGCTCCGCAGGAAATGAAGTACCTGGCCTCGTCAGGCGTCCCCGAGCCCTCGACCAGGGCCCTGATGATCCCCGGCTTCACCGGCCTTGGCTTCATGAGGCATCGGCGAAAGAGCAGCCGGCGCTCGAAGCGGTTTGACTGGGTCAGGCCCAGAATTGAGAAGCCGCAGGCCACGCAAGGCCCGCTGCGGACCAACCTCTCCGAATGATCGAGCGCCGGCGGGTTGCGCCGGCGCTCGATGGCTGTATCGAGATATGTGCAGAGCGAGGCGTCAGCCCGGTCCTGCACCTTGGGTGGCGGTGTACACGGCATAGAGCGACTGGCTCGCGGCCATGAACAGGCGGTTGCGCTTGGGACCGCCGAAGGTGACGTTGCCGCACACCTCGGGCAGCCGGATGCGGCCGAGCAGCTTGCCTTCCGGCGACCATACCGTCACGCCGCTGTACCCGACGGCGCGGCCGGCATTGCTCGAACACCAGACATTGCCGTTGACGTCGCAGCGTACGCCGTCCGGTCCGCATTTCACGCCATCGACCATGAAATCGCTGAACCGCTTGTGGTTGGTGGGCTTGTTGTCGGTGCCGACATCGAACACGAACATGTCGCCCTTGCCGCCGGCGCCGGTATCGCCCGGTCCCTTGCCGGTCGAGGCGACGTAGAGCTTCTTGTAGTCGGGCGAGAAGCAGAGGCCGTTGGGATCCGGCACCTGATCCTCGGTCACCACGAGGTCGATGCGGCCGGAGGGATCGATGCGATAGCAATTGGTCGGCAATTCGCGCTTGCCCGGCACGAAGCCGGCCGGCTGTCCGATCCGTGGATTGAGCTTGCCGCCGGAATTGCTCGGACCGCCCGCAACGTCGGGCTCGCCCTCATAGAGCTGGCCGCCATAGGGCGGATCGGTGAACCAGTAGCTGCCGTCGGGATGGGCGACGACGTCGTTGGGTGAGTTGAGCTTCTTGCCGTTGTAGGAATCGGCCAGCACGGTCGCGGTGCCGTCATGCTCATAACGCACCACGCGGCGGGTGAGATGTTCGCAGGAGAGCTGGCGGCCCTGAAAGTCGAACGAGTTGCCGTTTGAGTTGTTCGACGGCGTGCGGAAGACGCTGACATGACCGTCATCCTCCGACCATCGCATCTGCCTGTTGTTGGGAATGTCGCTCCACAGCAGATAGCGTCCCTGCGCGCTCCAGGCCGGGCCTTCGGCCCACAACACACCGGTGTGGAGGCGCTTGATCGCCGTGTTGGGCTGGGCGAGGTCGTTGAAGGACGGGTCGACCGCGATAATGTCGGGGTCCCAGAAATAGGTGGTCGGGGCGCCGCGCGGACTGAAATCGCGCGGCGGGCTGGTGATCGTCGACGGCGGCGCCACGGGGCCGCTCTGGGCCAGCGCGCCGCTTGCTCCCGCTACGGTGGCGCCGGCGCAGGCGGCCAAGCCGTGGACAAGCGTTCGTCGCGATATCGTGGTTTCTGGATCGCGCTGTTGTGGATCGTGCCGCTCCTGGCATGTCATCGCATCCTCCCAATGTGTTCACCGGCCGTTGATCGGGCCTGGCAACCTGAGGTTAATCCGGACCGCGTCCGGTTGCGAGAGCTGCTTTCGATTCAGCTCCCGGTTCAGCTGGCAGTCGAAAATGGCATTACCTCGTCCAACGCATGTCTGAGGCTCCGCCATCGGTGCGCTTGGGGCAATTGCCCACGTGGCGACAGAGTGGGCGACATGTTAGTCACTCCCCGGCTCTCCGAGTTCTCCGCAATTCAATCTGTCCGCAGGACAAACCAGCAATGAAGACGCGGACTCAACGGATATTGCATTGCACCGTGGTATCACGCGCCGGCCGACTTCTTGCGGCGGCCTTGTCATTGGCGATCTGGACCAACGCGACCGCGGCCAACCAGGCGACCAACGTCCCCGCCCCCTTGCCGAACAAGCTCGAACGCATCACCGAATTTTTCAACAATGAGGTTGCGACCGGGAAGTTGCCCGGCGCCGTCGTGTTGATCCAGCAGCATGGCAAGCCGGTCTATCTGAAATGTTTTGGCGTTCAGGATGTCGAGACCAAGGTTGCGATGACATCAGACACGATCTTTGCGCTTCATTCGATGACGAAGCCGATCACCAGCGTCGCGGCGATGATGTTGATCGACGCAGGCAAGCTCTCGCTCGCCGATCCCGTATTCAAATTCATTCCCGGGTTTTCCGACGCGAAAGTAGGCGTCGGTTCAGGCACTCCTGACGGCCAGAACGTTCTAAAGCTTGTCCCGGCCGATCGGCCGGTGACCATTATGGACCTGCTGCGCCATACGTCAGGCATCACGTATGATTATATCGGCGGCAAGCTGATCATGAAGGCCTACTCGGAATCAGGCCTTTTCGATGGGCGTTACAACAACAAGGTGTTTGCCGATCGCATCGCCAGATTGCCTTTGGCGCGGCAACCCGGCACGCTTTGGCGTTACGGACATTCAACCGACGTCCTTGGGCGCATCATTGAGATCGTCTCCGGACAGACGCTCTATCAATTCGAGAAGCAGCACATCTTCGATCCGCTCGGCATGACCAGCACGAAATTCGTGCTGGAAAGTGCCGACGAACGCGCGCGGATGGCGGAGCCGCTGCCCAGCGATACCATCCTGAAACTCGCGGAGGCTCAACGTCGCGCTCATCCGGAATGGGAGTCCGGCGGCGGCGGATTGGTCTCGTCCCTGACCGACTATGCCCGTTTTGCCCAGATGGTCCTCAACGGCGGGCAACTCGATGGCAAACGGTACCTTAGCCCGGCCGCATTCAAGTCGATGACGTCAGACCATATCGGGCCTGGATCCGGCGTTGCGCGGGATTATTACTACTTTCCCGGCGATGGCTTTGGCTACGGCTATGGCTTTGCGGTGCGCACCGATCCCGGAAATGCCAGACCGCCGCCGCCAGGCTCGATCGGCGAACTCAAATGGGATAGCGGCAGCGGCACCTACTTCGGTGTCGATCCAAAGCTGGACATGATTTACATCCTGCTTGAGCAGACCCAGAACGAACGTGGACGCATCACACCCGCGTTCAAGAAACTGGTCTACGACGCATTCGCCACGACCGATTGATCTTGCAGCATTGCGCCTGGAAGGGAATCACTTCCGGTTCGCCGCCGCGCGCTCGATGAATGACACTTCCGTGCCCTTCTTCAGAAGCTTTGCCAATTTGTCGACGTCCCAGTTGGTAAGACGGACGCAGCCGTGCGACTCCGCCTTGCTGACCTTCGACGGGTTGGAAGTCCCGTGAATGCCATATCCTTCGGCTGAGAGCCCGATCCAGTGGGAGCCTGCAGGGTTGTTGGGGCCGGGCTTGATCGTGAAGGCTTCCCTGGATTTGACGCCCTTGAACTTGTAGTCCGGATTGTAGCGGTAGTTCGGTCGCGCATCGATCGAAGTCACCTTGAGCACGCCGCTTGGGGTCGGTTTCTCGTCGCTTCCAACGCTTGCCGGGAAGAAGGCGATCAGTTCGCCGGCCTTCCCGAACGCCTTCACCGTCTGGGCGGTCTTGTCGACCTCGACACGCGCAACCGTCGGCCTGGTCTCTTTCATCAGGATGTTCGCTACCGAGATCGTTTGACCGGCCTCAAATTTCCGGCCGGGATTGAGAGCTTCCAGGAGCGCTTCGCTCATGTGAAACTTTTCGGCGATGGCCTCGCGCGGGCTGGTGTAGTCCAGCGATTTCAGGCCCTTCATGTCTTCCATCTTGGCCGGCAACTTCGTCAGGAACGGCCCTTTGACGTCCTTCTCCGTGATCTTGTATTCGACGACAATCGGATCCTGACCGGTGGCCAGCAAGGCGCCCCAGACTTCCGAAGTGAGGAGCTGCTTGGCCACGGCGAGGCCCTTGGATTCGACGAATGCCCTCAGGGCCTTTTCCGCGTTCTCGCCCAGCTTGCCGTCGATCTCACCGGGCGAGAAACTGGCGCGGTCGAGCAGCACCTGCGCCTTGACGATTGCGGGATTGATCCTGTCGTCGGCCGGTGGCTTGCCCTTGAATTCCGCATTGTTGACCGCCGCCGCATCGAGGCCTGCGAAGGCCGGAGGGGCGAGACAGGCGAGCACCATCATTCCGGCAAACAGGCGGATCATCGGCAATCTCCGAAATACGTTCTAATAAGGATTTGGGCGGATCGGAGTTCCGCGTTCGCAGCAGGCAGACGAAATTCCCGCCGGCGTAGTTGGACGTTTTCAAGCATCGGCCGGCCACGAACGCGAAGTTCGCGGCCGGCTGGCAGGGCTTCAAGGCGGACGAGGCAGCCGCCTTTACTTCGCGAGTCTGGCCTTGATCTCGGTCAAGCCGGCTTCGTAGACGCCAATCAGCGCCTCGCTGGCTGCCTTTTCCTTTCCTTCGTCCGGGGTATAGGAACCGCTCCATGTGATCGTCGAAGACCCATCACCTCTGGCCGTTACCTTGATCGTCGCCTTGTAGTTCGAGACCGGTAGCGGGCTCGAAACGAACGCATAGGAGTAACTGTGTTCATTATCGTTCCGCGCCGTTTGCGTTTCCACAAACGCGGCCTTGCCGTCCCTGGTCACGAGAACGCGGGTCGGTGGCGCCTTGCCGTCCTCGATGCATTCGCCTACCGGCGGCAACCAGTTCTTGATCGCGCAGAACGGTCCGATCACCGACCATACAGCCGCGGCGGATGCTTTCACGTCGGCGCTACGCGAAATCGTAGCCGCAAAAGCGGGTGCAATGCCGACGCTCAGAAGCACCGCTGCGCCAAGCACCGCAAGACACGTCAGCAGAACGGTCGGATCGCTCGAAAATTTTCTCATGGAAGGTCCTTATCATTGGGGGTTAAATCTGCGGCTCAACGCCTTTCGGCGCGAGCGGCGACGAGAGGAAGGGCCAGGTTCAGGCGAGCCCGAGCCCGCATTCCGGCGAGTTACCAAGCGGACTTGCGGGCGGCCAGTTCACGGAATGAATCTGTCCTGGTACAGAAACTGAACTGGAAACGGCGGGCTTTCCTTACTAGGCTTTGCGCATCAGCGAGAGGGAGAGAAGCATGGCCGAGGGTAGCTACAGGCAGTTCTGCCCGGTGGCGATGGCTGCAGAAGTACTTTGCACGCGTTGGACCGTTGTCTTGCTCCGCGAACTCGTCGCCGGATCGACGCGCTTCAACGAACTGCGACGCGGCGTGCCACGGATGTCGCCGGCGTTGCTGTCACGGCGGCTCAAGGATCTTGAAGCCGCAGGAATTGTCGCTCGCGAGGCGTCGCGCTCAGAGTCCGGTGCATTCGAGTATCGTCTGACGGCGTCGGGGCGAGAACTTGAACCGATCGTCGAGGCATTTGGAATCTGGGGCCAGCGCCGCATCGACGCCGACTTGTCGCTCCAGCATCTCGACGTTCAACTCCTGATGTGGGACATGCGTCGGAATCTGAACACGACGCCAATGCCGCAGGGGCGAAACGTCGTTCAGTTCGTTTATCCCGAACTGCCCGCCACGCAGAGATCCTGGTGGCTTATCGTCGACCCCAAGGACGACGTCGATCTCTGTTCAGTCGATCCCGGATTCGACGTAGACCTCTATGTGTCCGTCGACCTGCGAACCATGACCGCGATCTGGATGGGGCTTGATACGGTCCGCGCCGCCGTGGCAAGCAAGCGCATGATTTTGACCGGCGACCGCCGCATCGCTTCCGCCATGCAGACCTGGCTCGGGCTCAGTCCGTTTGCAAAAGAGAAAAAACTCGCGAGCTGACTGCCGGTACAGTTCCGGAACTGGAGGCAGCCCAAAACTTCCTGATAGTTGAAATGATGTGTTCAACTTCGAAAGGGAAACAGATGGATCACACAGGAAGCTGCTTTTGCGGAGCCGTCAGGCTCGTGGTCAGGGGTGCGCCCGAGGCCATGGGTTATTGTCACTGCCGTTCCTGTCGCTCGTGGTCTGGCGGGCCGGTCAACGCCTTCAGCCTATGGAAGCCGGATGCGGTCGAGATCGAATCAGGAGGCGAGCATATTGCGACTTTTCAGAAGACGCCGGTGAGTGAGCGCAAATACTGCAAGAAGTGCGGCGGTCACTTGATGACCAATCACCCGACGTTCGGACTGGTTGACGTGTTTGCTGCGACGATTCCGACCCTGGATTTTAAGCCGGGCGTTCACGTCAATTACGCCGAAACGATCCTGCGCATGCGGGACGGCCTCCCAAAGCTCAAGGATTTTCCCGCCGAATTGGGTGGTTCCGGGGAAGCTGTCGCGGAATGATCAACCGGTAAGAAGAAAGGCCGCCCGAGAAGGGCGGCCTTTCAGCGGCGTAGCCCGGATGGAGCCAACGGGTCGGCGCAAAGCGCGGCCCGATGACAGGCTCCGCGCAATCCGGGGAAGATTCGTCTGGAGAAAGACCCCGGGTCGCTTCGCTCCACCCGGGCTACATTGAGGAATTCAATCCGGCCGGATCATCTCGAACATGTTTTCCGGCTTGATCTCGAAATAGTCGCCGCGGCGGCCGGCGCGGACGATCGGATGAGCCAGCCCGGTCTGGTAGACGCCGTCCCGGATAAAGGCCTTGTCGATGTGCACGGCGACGACCTCGCCCAGCGTCAGCCAAGCCTGCGCCTTGTCGCCATTGGCCCCCTGCAACTGGATGATCTGCGTCAGCTTGCATTCGAACGCGACCGGGCTTTCCGCCACGCGGGGCACGTTGACGAGCCTGCAGGGCGCGGCGGTAAGCCCCGCGAGCTTGAACTCATCGACATCACGGGCAACATGCGCTGCCGTCGCGTTCATCTGCTTGGCCAGATCCATGGTGGCGAGATTCCAGACGAATTCGCCGGTGTCCTGAATATTGCCGGCGCTGTCCTTCCAGTTCGTCGAGGAGAAGCCGATGATCGGCGGGTGATAGCAAAAGGCGTTGAAGAAGCTGTAGGGCGCCAGATTGATGTTGCCGCTGCCATCGCGCGAGGAAATCCACCCGATCGGGCGCGGGGCGATGATGGCGTTGAAGGGATCGTGCTTGAGGCCGTGGCCGTTCTTCGGCTCGTAGAAATGCAGGTCTTTGGTGGTCACGCCGGGACTCTTCCGTCATTGCGAGGAGCGATAGCGACAAAGCAATCCATGCCGCGTCGCGCGGAGCCAATGGATTGCTTCGCTTCGCTCGCAATGACGATGGTGTCAAGTAGTGAACGAATCAATTCGCCTTACGGGGCTCAAGGGCCCGGAAAAGGAAATCGATCATCTGGTCGATCGTTGCGCTGGGCTTGTTGATTGCCTGCGCGATCATCTGCGGGTGGAAGAAGCGGATCATGCCGGTGCAGGTGCAGAGCGCCGCCAAAGGCAGATCAGGGGCCTCGAACTCGCCGGACGCCAAGCCCTGCGCGATCACCTCGCCGATGATGCCGGTGACGCATTCGATATGGACGACGCAGACGTCCCAATCCTCCTGCATCGCGATCTCGACCATCTCGTGCAGCTTGGAATCACCGACATAGCGCTCGGTGTTCATTCGATTGACAGTCTTGAGCAACTCGCGCAGGCGAGGCTTCGCGGGACCGGGCTGGGCCGCGATCCGACGCGCCTCGACCTCGACCTCGCCCATCAGGGTTCGCGCCACGCTCTCGTGGATCGCCTTCTTCGAATCGAAGAAGCGATAGACGTTGGCGGGGCTCATCCGCAGTTCCTTGGCAATGTCGGCGACCGTGGTCTTCTGGTAGCCGATCTGCCGGAACAGACGCTCCGCCACCACGAGAATCCTTTCCCGGGTGTCAGTCTCGATGTGTTCCGAAATCAGCGTCATGTCAGCTCTCAATGTTCAATTATTCTGCGGCGTCGGCAAGCGGAATTGCGTGCGGGCCCTTGATCTGATGTTGCGGCGCAAGATCAGGCTGCTCGGCCTGGCCGCTTTCTTCCAGGCTCTTCCTGAACCACAGGGCGTAAAGACCCGGCAGGTACAGCAAGGTCAGGAAGGTTGCAACAAACAAGCCGCCCATGATGGTGATCGCCATCGGGCCCCAGAAGGCCGAACGCGACAGCGGAATCATGGCCAGAATCGCCGCCAGCGCGGTCAGCACCACCGGGCGGGCACGGCGGACGGTAGCCTCGACAATGGCTTCCTTGCGCGTCAGGCCCTGGGAAACGTCGGCTTCGATCTGGTCGACCAGGATCACCGCGTTGCGCATGATCATGCCGGCCAGCGCGATCAGGCCGAGCAGCGCCACGAAGCCGAACGGCTGGTTGGCGACATTGAGCCCGAGCGAGGCGCCGACGATGCCGAGCGGCGCGGTCAGGAAGACCAGGAACAGCCGCGAGAAGCTGTGGAGCTGGATCATCAGCAGCGTCAGCATCACCATGACCATCAGCGGAAACAGCACGAAGATCGAGGCATTGCCCTTGGCGGATTCCTCGAACGCGCCGCCCGGCTCGATCCGGTAGGCCGGCTCGAGATGGTCGCGGATTTCCTTCAGCTTGGGCCAGATCTGGTTGGTGACATCGGGCGCCTGGACGCCGTCGACCACGTCGGTGCGCACCGTGATCGCCATGTCGCGGTTGCGCCGCCACATGATCGGCTCCTCATGGGAATACTCGATCTTGGCGATCTGCTGCAGCGGCACGGCAACGCCGTTGCGTGACGTCACAGTGAGGTCGCCGACGCTCTTGAGGTCGAGCCGTTCGGACGGGACTGCGCGCGCGACCACGCCAACCTTCTCGATGCCGTCACGGATGGTCGTGACCTGCGCGCCCGAGATCAACATGGCGAGCGCCTGCGAGACATCCTGCGGGGTCAGGCCGAGCGCCCGCGCCCGGTCCTGGTCGACCACGAGCTTCAGGTAAGGCGACTGCTCGTTCCAGTCGAGCTGCGGCTCCACGACGTTGGGATTCTGCTTCATGACGTCGCGCACCTTGTAGGCGATGTCGCGCACGGTGTTGGCGTCAGGGCCGATCACGCGGAACTGCACCGGGAAACCGACCGGCGGGCCGAAATTGAAGCGGTCGACGCGCACGCGGGCTTCGGACAGATCGCCCTCGGCGACCGCCTTCTCCAGCCGCGCCTTGATCCGCTCGCGGGCTTCAACATCCCTGGAGACGATCACGATCTCGGCGAAGGCCTCGTTCGGCAGTTGCGGATTGAGGCCGAGCCAGAAGCGCGGCGAGCCTTGGCCGACATAGGAGGTGTAGGTCGCGATATCCTTGTCGTCCTTCAGCAGCGCCTCGGCCTTCTTCACGGATTTTTCCGTGACGTTGAAGGCGGTGCCTTCCGGCAGGCGCAACTGCAGGAACAGTTCAGGCCGCTCTGACAGCGGGAAGAACTGCTGCTGCACGTGGCCGAAGCCCACGATCGAGAGCACGAACACGCCAACGGTCGCCAGCACCACCTTGACCCGGTGGTCGACGCACCACTGCACCATCGAGCGCAGGATGCGGTAGATCCGCGTCTCGTAGACCGCGTGCGGATCGTGGTTATGGTGGACGACGATGTTTGGCAGCAGCTTGACGCCGATATAGGGCGTGAAGATCACCGCCACGAACCAGGAGGCGACCAGCGCGATCGCCACGATCCAGAAAATGCCGCCGGCATATTCACCGACCGCCGAATTGGCAAAGCCGATGGGGAGGAATCCAGCGGCCGTGACCAGCGTCCCCGTGAGCATCGGAAACGCAGTTGATTCCCAGGCAAAGGACGCCGCGCGGACGCGGTCCCAGCCCTGTTCCATTTTCACCACCATCATTTCCACGGCGATGATGGCGTCGTCGACCAATAGGCCAAGCGCGATGATCAGCGCGCCGAGCGTGATGCGATGCAGGTCGATCGACATCGCGTTCATGACGATGAAGACGATGGCGAGCACCAGCGGCACCGACATCGCGACCACGATGCCCGTGCGCCAGCCGAGAGCCACGAACGAGACGAACAGCACGATCGCCAGGGCCTCGATGAAGGAATGCACGAACTCGCCGACCGCGCGCTCGACCACCTTCGGCTGGTCGGCGATCTGCTCCACCTCGATGCCCTGCGGCACGGCCTTCATGAAATCGTTGGTCGCCTTCTCGACGTCCTTGCCGAGTTCGAGAATGTTGGCGCCCTTGGTGGTGACCACGCCGATGCCGATCGCAGGCTTGCCTTCCTGGCGGGCGATGAAGGTCGGTGGATCGACGAAGCCGTGGGTGACGGTCGCGATATCGCCGAGCCGGAACACGCGGCCGTTGCTTTCGACCGGGGTCTCCGCAACCGCCTTGGCGCCGTCGAGCGCGCCGGTGACGCGCAGCGGCACGCGCTGCGAGGAGGTTTCCACCGTGCCGGCGGGCGTCACGTTGTTCTGCTTGGCCAGCGAATCGAACAGCGCCTGCGGTGTGATGCCGAGCGTCGCCAGCTTGGCATGCGAGAATTCGACGAAGATGCGTTCGTCCTGACTGCCGTAGAGATTGACCTTGGTGACGCCGGTGACCTTCAACAGCCGCTGGCGCATGCCTTCGGCGGCCTTCTTCAGCTGCGCATAGTCGGCGCCGTCGCCGGTCATCATGTACAGAATGGAATCGACGTCGGAGAATTCGTCGTTGACGGTCGGCCCGAGCAGGCCTGCGGGCAACTGGCCCTGCACGTCGGCGAGCTTCTTGCGCAGCAGATAAAACAGATACGGCACGTCCTTCGGCGGGGTCGAATCCTTGAACGTGACCTGCATCGCCGTAAACGATGGTTTTGAATAGGTCTGCACCTTCTCGAAGAACGGCAGTTCCTGCAGCTTCTTCTCGATGGGGTCGGCGACCTGGGTCTGCATTTCCTGCGCGGTCGCGCCGGGCCAGATCGCAGAGACGTTGACCACCTTCACCGTGAAGAACGGATCCTCGGCGCGGCCAAGCCGCTGGTAGGAGAAGAAACCGGCAGCGCCCAGCATGATCATCAGGAACAGGATCAGGGTCGGATGGCTCACCGCCCAGCCCGAGAGATTGAAGCGCTTCATGTCACTCTCCAACTTCGAAATCTGTTTGCATTTCCACCGTCATTGCGAGCGAAGCGAAGCAATCGATCCAGCCACGGGAAGAAAGTATGGATTGCTTCGTCGCGTACGCTCCTCGCAATGACGGGACTAGAACGACAGCGACGAGACCACCCGGACCTTCTGGGCCGGATCGATCTTCTGCACGCCGAGCGCGACCACCTTGGCGCCCTCGTTGACGCCGCCTGCGATCACGACCGAATTGCTCTCGTAGGATTTCACGACCACCGGCTGCAGCTTCACCGCGCCGGCATCATCGACGGTATAGAGCGAGGGGTTGCTGCCCTGGCTGAACAGCGCCGACAGCGGCAGTTTTGCCACGCGCTCGGTGGCGGCATCCGCGAGCGTCAATGTCGCGGTCATGCCGAGCGAGACCTTGTCGTCGGCTTCCGGCAGCGAGAATTTTGCAAGATAGGTCCGGGTCGCCGGATCGGCCGAGGGCGCGATCTCGCGCAGCTTCGCGGCATATTTCTTTTCCGCATCCGACCACAGCGTCACGGTCGCGGTGCCGGACTTGGCGCGACCGACCAGCGTCTCGGGGATCGCGACCACAGCCTCCTTTTCGGCAAAGCGCGCGACGCGGATCGCGGTCTGGCCGGAGGCCACGACCTGGCCGGGATCGATCAGGGTCGCGGTGACGACGCCGCGGCTGTCGGCCAGCAGCGTTGCATAAGAAAGCGAGTTCTTGGTGAGTTCGACCGAACGCTCGGCGCGGTTGAGGCGCGCGCGCGCCTCATCGGCGGCGGCGCGGCTCTGGTCCATCTGCGCATCGGTGGTCCAGCCCTTGGCGCGCAGATCCTTGGCGCGCTGCTCGGACGCGCTCGCCTGCGCCAGAACGCCGGTGGCGGCGCGGAACTCGGCCTCGGCCTGTTCGGCCTGCAGCTTCAGGTCGACCTCGTCGAGGGTGGCCAGCGGCTGGCCGATATCGACGGTCTGGCCGACCTCGACCAGACGCCTCGCGACCTTGCCGGGGACCCGGAAGCCCATGTCAGTCTCGATCCGGGGCCGGATGGTGCCGACAAAGCTGCGCTCCGGGGTTTCGGCCGCATAATGCACGGTGGCGACCAGAACCGGGCGTCCGGGCGCGGCCGTTTCGGCGGCTTTCTCATTGCAACCGGTCAAGGCGAACACCGCAAATGCCAACGACGCTCCGGTCAAGAGCCTGTAATAGCTAGAGAAAATAGAACTGGCGAACATCAGACTCTCCATCGTAAGGCTTGATGAAAAGTATTGAGTGTTCATTGACGAATGTCAATATTCGTCAGTGGTCATCATTTCGTGATGGGAAATGGGGTTAAGAGGTAATTGCTTTTCCCTCAAATCGTCGTCCCGCGAGCGCGGAGACCGGTAACCATCGATGCCGATAATGAGAAGGACATCCCCCCGCATGCCCATTGCCAAGGCCGCGGCGTACGGGCTCCCGCGAGCGCGGGTCGACGGATAGAGAGTGCGCATCGCGGCTTCTCGTGCCCGCGAACTCCGTTTTGGTTTCGTGCCCGCCGAGGAAAGCCAGCCCGCCGGAGACGGTTCCCAAAACTTACTCCGCCAACTGAAACCGCTCGAAACGATCCAGCTCTTCCTCGATGCGGCGCTTGTAGTCCTTGCGCGCGGCCCGCGCCGCGCCCTTGCCGACCCAGCTCCATTTCTGCATCAGCAATTTCTTGTTCTGGCGATCGGTCTTCAGATCGATGGCGGCGACGATGTCTTGGCCGACCAGGACCGGCAGCGCAAAATAGCCAAACAGGCGCTTCTCCTTCGGCACATAGGCCTCGAAGCGGTGGCCGTAATCGAAGAACAATTCGGTGCGCTTGCGCTGGATAACAAGCGGATCGAACGGCGAGAGAATGTGCACCGGGCCATCGCCCGCTTCTGCCGACCGATTCGGCTCCAGCACTTCCAGCCGGGCCCAATGTTCCTGCTTGCCGGCGCCTTCGAGTGCGACCGGCGCCAATTCCCCGCGCCGCACGCGCGCCTCGATCAGGCGCCGCACCGCCCCTTTGCTCGGCGCGTCGAGATGGCAGATCGAATCGAGGCTGACGACGCCTTGCGAACGCAACGCGCGGTCGAGCAGGTAGGCGGTGCTTTCCGCCAGCGTCGCCGGCTTCGGCACCTTGTCCCAGCCGAAATGCCGCGTCATCAGCTCATAGGTCTTGAGCATGCCGGTGCGTTCGGAGATCGTCACCTCGCCGGTGTAGAAGGCAAGCTGCAGCGCCCGCTTCGAGGGTTTGCGGCTCTGCCAGAGATGTTCCTTCTCCGTCAGAACGTCGTCCTCGATGTCGCGGATGGTCAGCGCGCCGTCGCGCCGCAACAACCGCATCACCTTCCTTGTGTCCTCGGGCTTGACGGAAGCAAACCATCGGTGCCCCTCGCGCCGGTGTTCTCGCATCGCCGGAACGAAATAGCGAAAGTCCTTCGCCGGAACGTAAGACAGCGCATGCGTCCAGTATTCGAACACGCTCTTGTCGACGCTCTGCGCCTGGCGCAGGTCCGCGCGGACGTAGGCCGGGATGCGGCTATACAGAATGTGATGATGGCAGCGCTCGATAACGTGGATGGTGTCGATCTGCACATAGCCGAGATGGTCCACCGCCGCCGCAACCGCCTGCGGTCCGGCGCCGAACGGCTCGTTCGTATCGAGCCGCTGGGCATGCAGCCAGATTCGCCGGGCCTCGGTTTTGGTCAGGGGATGGGGTTCAGTCGCGCGGGGCATCGCGCGGCAATGTAATCGGATTCGCTGACGTGACGAGCCCGGATTCGGGGATCTTGGCCCCTACGGACCGGGGTCCCCCCTCCGCTTCTGCCGCTCCCCAACGCTGCCGGTTGCGATCTCGGCCTCGCAGGAGGCGCGGCCGGGCTGGGGAGCACTGCATTTGTAGACGGTGCCGGTGAGACGATCGACCAGCCACGCGCTCTCTTCCGTCGGGCTTTCGAACCCGGCATAGCGGCTGCCGAGCGCGTTGATCAGCGTCGACAGCAAAATTGCAGCGGCGATCATCGCCGCGCCGATCAGTGTTGGCATTGAACTTCCGGAACCAGCAGGCTCCGATGCGCTGGTACGATAACCCTGGTACTCACGCTGACGCTTGACTGACTGTAACACCCGCCCCGCCCGTTTGGTTGCTCCGAACCAATTCTTCTTCAGATTTTTTTGCGAGACGTTTTGCTAGACGCGCATCTGGCCGATTTGTTGTCCACAGATCGGCGCTGGCGCGACGGGCGCTTTTTTCTTTTCTGAAGTCAGCGGCCGGAAGTGACGGAGTGGTCCGTTGTTCCCGCAAGGCGTCGGATGCTACCCGCTCGTACCGTCTTGTCAGTGCAGTGCGTTGTCCCTGCCGGGCATTGAGGTCGCCGCGCTTCGGACAGCCCATAGCGCGAGTAGCCATCGAACTCGCTGGAAGCCCTGTTCGCCCGGGTCGCCGATCGAAAGGGTGATTCATATCACGCCCCCAATGTTGGATGATCAATCCATGGAAGACGGCCCGACACGCAAAATGTCGCCGTATCGGTCTCAAACACCCCTGCAATGCCGGTTCAAAGCCGGACCGCGGAAAGCCGGCGTTTACCAGTGTGATCTGAATCACATAGTCCGCTTTGAACCCGTCCTATCGTCGCAGCATCAAAACGTCATGCACGCCAGTTCGCAGGGCGTTAACAGTGAGGATTAAGACAATGACCCGCTTTCTTTCGATCATGACTATCAGCGCCGCGCTGTCGATGACGGCGGGCCTGGCTGTCGCCGGCGACACCGTCTCGGCCGACAAAATCCTGGATGCCCTGAAGCCGAAGCCGGGCGCGACCCGCGGCCTTTCGACCGGCCCGCAGCAGCCGGTGGACGCCGCCACCCAGGCCAAGGAAGTCAGCTTCGTCAACACGCTGCGCAATCGCAAGACGCGATCGCTGTCGCTCGGCGAGCGCCAGGAAATTGCGGAACTTGCCGCGACCAAGCCAAAGATCGATCTCGAAATCCAATTTGACTACAATTCGGCCGACATCAGTAAGGGCTCGGTGAGCGCGGTGCAGGAGCTCGGTAAGGCGCTTTCCGATTCGAGCCTGAAAGGTTCGACCTTCGTGGTTGCCGGTCATACCGACGCGATCGGCGGCGAGGCGTATAACCAGGATCTGTCCGAGCGCCGCGCCGATACGATCAAGAAGTACCTGACCGAGAAGTACGGCATCACCGGTTCCAATCTCGTGACCGTCGGCTACGGCAAAACCAAACCGAAAGATCCGAATGCGCCGATGGACCCGGCCAACCGCCGCGTTCAGGTCGTCAACATGGACACCAAGACCGCGTCGAAGTGAGGTCTTGAACGCGATCCGCCTGCCGCTTGCGGAAGGCGGATTTCTCTTGCGGACGCGCCGGCTGTCTGGCTCTACGCCTTGTCGAGAATTTCCCTGATCTTTGCCGCCAGCAAAGCCTGGGTGACGGGCTTCTGAAGCAGTGACACGCCAACATCCAGCCGGCCCTGATGCACGATCGCATCCCGCGAATAGCCGGTCATGAACAAGACCCTCAGGCCGGATTGGCGATGATGCAGCTGATCGGCCAGCTCGCGGCCGTTGAGGCCAGGCATCACGATGTCGGTCAGCAACAGATCGATCCGGAACGGATTGGCGTCGAACAATGCCAGCGCGGCCGCCCCGTTCGCCGCCTCGCGAACCCGGTAGTTCAGGTCCTTTAACGTTTCGACCAGATACGACCTCACATCGCATTCGTCCTCAACCACCAGAACGGTCTCGCTCCCCGAACTGCCGATCAGGGGCGCCTCGCTCTGTCCGACGGTTTCGGGAGCGGCAGCGGCGCGGGGCAGGTAGATCCTGATTGTCGTTCCCTGCCCGACCTCGCTGTATATCTTGATCTCGCCGCCGGATTGCTTGACGAAGCCATAGACTTGGCTCAATCCGAGGCCGGTGCCCTGCCCCGGTTGCTTGGTCGTGAAAAACGGGTCGAACGCCTTCTCCTGAACTTCCCGCGGCATTCCGGAACCGGTATCGCTCACTGCGATCAATACATAGTGCCCGGCCGGCACGCCGGCATTCTGTTGCCGATAGCCCTCGTCGACGGAAACGTTGCTGGTCTCGATCGTCAATCTGCCGCTGTTGGCCATCGCGCCCCTGCCATTCATGGCGTCCTTGGCGTTTACGACAAGATTGAGAATCGCCGCTTCCAGCTGACTAGGATCGACCTCGATCTGCCACAGGCCGGCTCCCTCCACGACTTCGAGCTCGACGTTTTCGCCAAGAGTGCGCCTGAAGAAATCCGACATGCCGGCGATCAATTGACCGACGTTGGTCAGTTTGGGATCGAGCGGTTGCCTCCGCGCAAACGCCAGCAAGCGCTGCGTCAGCATCGCCGCGCGCTGCGCGCCATTCGCGGCGTTGGCGATCACCCGCGTCAACCGCTCGCGCGCGGCCTCGCTCCACGTCTGCAGGCAGCGGTCGGCGATCTCGAGATTGCCGCTGATGATCGTAAGCAGATTGTTGAAATCGTGCGCCACGCCACCGGTCAATTGTCCGATCGCCTCCATCTTCTGCGACTGCCGAAGCATGTCCTCGGCCTCGCGCCGGTACATGCCCTCCTGCGCCAGGGCCACTTCGGCGGCACGAAGCTGCGACGGCGAGGGCAGCGCAAGCACCTTCGGCAACAGCGGCCACAGCATTGCCGCCGTCACGATCGACGCCGCGGCCGTCATCGCCTTAACGATGCCTTCGATGCCATAGACCGGATACCAAAGCGTGATGATCGACATCACGTGGCCGACGCCGCACGCCATGATGAAGAGCGCGAACGCCCAAAACACCCATCCGAAATCGACATCGCGGCGCTTCGAGACGAAGATCGACAGCGCCACGGGAATCGAGAAATAGGCTGCGGCAATCACGACATCCGACGCGACGTGGAGCCAGATCAGTTGCGGTTCCCACAGCAGGCATATTCCGTGCGGTGCGAACATCGATGAATCGAGCAGACGTTCGAAGAAGGCCCACATGCCGTTCGTTCCTTAAAACGGGGATTCGACCGACTCATACGCGATGAATCTACGGCCAGCCCACAACCCGGACAAGTGGACCCGTCATTGGATTGCCCGTTGGGCGATCGGTGCGATGGCCGCCTCAAATCCAGTTCTGGAAGATCATCAGGCGGCTGAACGTCGCCATCGAAGTACCTATGAACGCGGCCGATATCGGCAACATTGCGGCAAAGCCGACAAAACCGGCCGCAACGTAGACCCACAGCAACCAACGGGGCATGCCGCCGCGGTTCAAGGCATAGACCAGCGCAAAGCTCGCCGTGGTCGCCGCCGGAAGGTAGTAGTAGATGAATCCGAGCGTCCGCGGCAGCAACGCCCATGCGAGGTAGGGGCCGAAATAGAACGCCAATACCAGGAAGGCATCGACCCGCCGCGTCACGATCCAGTCGCGCAGGCAGATCGCGACCGCAATCAGCGCCGGCCACAGGATCAGCGGGTTCCCGAGAAAGACGACGGCTGCGATCCGATCGTCGCCAATCTTGTCGAACAGATACCAGACCGGGCGCACCAGGAACGGCCAGGATGGCCATGAACTCATATAGGTGTGGCCGGCGATCGCGGTCGTGGTGTTGTCGCTGAAGATCCGCCGTTGCGCTTGCAGAATATCGGGGAACGAAAAACCGTAAAGCGGAATGAACGTCGCAAGATAGACGGCCGCAGGGATCACCACGAAGCAGATGGCGAAATGCCACCACCTGAAATCGGGCCAGAGATCGGGCCGGTACCAATCTTCGGGCCGGGCATCGGCGAATTGGGTGCGCCAACTTTGCATCAGGCGGACCATGGTGACGATGACGATGCAGACCGCAAGCACGAACAACCCGCTCCATTTGCAGCCGATCGACAGGCCGACGCCGATCCCGGCAAGCGCGAACCACAGATGCGGCCGCTCTCTTCGAAAGCCATGGATGAACGCCGCGATCGCGAACAGGCTGAAGGTGAGCGCGAAAATATCCAGCATCGCGATCCGCGATTGCACGAACAGCATCTGGTTGAAAAAGGCGAGCAGGCTCGCTGCAATGGCCGGCCCCTGCGACGCGAACAGCGCCAGACCGCACAGATACACCGCGACGATGGCGAGCGATCCGAACAGTACGCCCGGATAACGCCAGCCCAGCGGCCCGTCGCCGAACGAATGGATCGACAGCGCGATGAACTGCTTGCCGAGCGGCGGATGCATCGGATTGAGCATCGGCTGTGGCATTACTGGCTCGAGCATCTGCCGCGCCGCCGGCACGTAATGCACCTCGTCGAAATAGAATTTCTCCGGCGTGGTGACGCCGATCAGCATCGCGAAATGCGCGAGAACAAAAACGACTGCCGCGATCATGCCCGTACGCATCATCGAACCGGGCAGAACGGAATGTGATGGGACTGCTGGCTTCACGGACAATCTGGCACGGAATCAGGGACTAGATGACATTGCGGCAAAATTGAGTGTGATGGCTCCGGATTTTTATGTCCATCGCATTGAACGAATTTCGATTCCGCAATCACTAACCGACGGGCGAGTAGGCCACGCGAGTGATAATTCTGCCACATCGCACGCGCGCGCGATCCGGTACGATGTCGGGATAAATCGATCGGCTTTGAAATGAATTTCTGTAACTGCTTTCGTTCGCTATTTGCAATTGGCCTGGTAACTGCGTTGGCTGCTCCCGCCTATGCGCAAACGCGCGTCGGTGAAGCGGCCGTCGTCAAGAATGAAGTGCTCCGCGTTGCCGGACCTTCGACCACCCAGATCAAGGTCGGCGATGGACTGGTCCGCGACGAAACCGTGCGCACCGGGATCGACAGCGCAACGCGGCTGGTGATGGCCGACAGCACCAACCTCTCGCTCGGACCCAACGCGACGCTCAAGCTCGACCGCACCGTTTTCGACGACGAGCATCACTATCGCGAAGTCGCGGTGCGCATGACGTCGGGCGCGTTTCGTTTCGTCACCGGCCATTCGGACAAGGCCGCCTACAAGATCACGACGCCGCTGGCAACCATCGGCGTGCGCGGCACCACGCTCGATATCCTGTCGCAGCGCGGCCAGACCATCGTCAATCTTCAGGACGGCGCGGCCTCGGTCTGCACGGTCACGTTTGAATGCATCCAGCTCACCCGCCCCGGCGACACCGCCATCATCACCTCGGGCGGCGGCGGCAGATCGACGATCAAGAAGACCAACAATCCGCCCTGGACCTTTGCCGCAACCTGCAGCGCCGCGGCGGGGCTTTGCAGCAAGACGCAATATGCCGACGCGGCCCCTGTCATCGTCGATGACGGCAGCGATCCCACCGGCATGCTGTGCGGGCGCTGATCATGGAAAATTCCACCCGCAGCGTTCTGTTGCCCGCAACACTCTTTGTCGCGCTGCTCACGGCGCAATCGTCGCCTGCGTGGGCGCAGTCGCCCTCGCCCTCGCCGACACCGCCGGAAGAATGTGTCGAGTGCTATCCGCCGAACCCAACGCCGAGCCCATCCCCCACGCCAACGCCGTCGGCTTCGCCGACGCCAAGCCCCACATCGACGCCAAGCACCAACGCGCCCCCGGCGACCGTGCCCGGTTCGAGCGCTGGATCGATCAACGACCTGGCCGGACAACGCTTCAACCAAATGATCACCAACCGCGTGCTCGGCAACGTGCTGCTGGGGGTCAACGAGCAGGTCAATTGCAACGATTGCGTCAGCGCGTTCGGTTCGGCGGGTTCGTTTTCGGCCGGCATTCACGGCCGCAAGAACCTGACGCCCAACCTGTCGCTGCTCGCCGGTATCGCCTATACGCAGTACAACGAAGGTGGCTACCACGTCACCAGTGCGCCGATCGGCGCGTTCGCGCTGCGTTATGATTTTGTCGACTGGGGATCGTCGCGGCCGTTCTTTGATATCGGCACCATCCTGTCGCCATTCCAGAAGGTACGCTACGCGCGCAGCTACACGACGAGCCTCGGCGCGGTATCGCTCGAAAGTTCGACCACAAGCGAGAACTACGCCGTCTATGGCCGCGCCGGCTGGATGAGCCGGCTGTCGCCGCGCGATGAAGTGGCGGCCTCCGTCGAGGTCTGGCAGCTATGGCAGCGGGTGAAGGGCTACACGGACCCCGCCACAGCCTTCAATCCGTTCGACGCCTCGATCGCCACGGGCACCGACCGCACCAACCTCGTCAAGGTCGGTGGACAGTGGACGCACCTGTTCGGCTCAAGTGTCGAAGCCAACATCAACGGCGGGTGGGTGCAATCCTTCGGGACGCAATCCGGCATCGTCGCCAGCGTGACCGGCGACGGCACGATCGTGCCGACAATCGGCAACCAGGGCTGGTTCGAATATGGCGGCCGGCTCGGCTTCCGCATCACCAGGGGCTGGGTCGCCGATCTCTTCCTCAACGGCACCGCCGGCCCGCAGCCGGTCGGCAACACGCTTCACGGCGGCGTGGGGTTGCGGATCAGTTATTAGATGGGTGTAGGGTGGGGCAAAGACGCGATAGCGCCGTGCCCACCATCTCTCGGCATCGTTATCATGAATGGTGGGCACGCTTCCGCCTTCGCTCGTTGAGCTACGGCGGACAAGTCGCTTTGCCCACCCTACGAAACCCGCGCTACGCCGCGCTCTTGCCCTCATACGCGCGCTTCAGCCCTTCGATATCGAGCTTGACCATGCCGAGCATCGCCTGCATGGCGCGCTGCGCGCCGGCCTTATCCGCGCCTCCGAGATATTTTGGCAGCACGGTCGGCACGATCTGCCACGACACGCCGTAGCGATCCTTCAGCCAGCCGCATTGGTCGGCCTTGCCGCCGTTCGCCAGCAGCGCATTCCAGAGCCGATCGACCTCGGCCTGGTCGGCACAGTCGATCATGAAGGAAACGGCATGCGTATATTCCATCTTCATGCCGCCGTTCAGCGCCATGAAGCGCTGGCCAGCCAGCGTGAAGTCGACCACCAGCACGGTGCCGGCCTTTCCGGCCGGGCCGTCGATGGGATTGCGCTGGATCTTCTCGATCCGGGAATCCGGCAGCAGTGAAACATAGAGGTTCGCCGCCTCCTCGGCCTCGCCGTTGAACCACAGGCAGGGAGAAATCTTGGACATGGATAGACTCCGGTTGTCGTGAACGATCAGCAGGCGGCCGTGGCGGATTGTGCAGCGGTTGCAGCCGCGACATCCATCCACATCACTTCCCAGTGGTGACCGTCGGGATCTTCGAAGCTGCGGCCATACATGAAGCCGTAATCCTGCTTCGGGCCCGGATCCGCGCCGCCCCCCGCGCCTTGCGCTTTTCCGACCATGTCGTCCACTGCGTCGCGGCTGTCGGCGGACAGGCAGATCAGGACCTGGCTGGTGGCCTTGGCGTCGGCGATCTTCTTCGTGGTGAACTGCCGATACTTGTCGTGGGTCAGCAGCATCACGTAGATGGTGTCGGAAAACACCATGCAGGACGCCGTGTCATCGGAGAATTGCGGGTTCCTTTCGCCGCCGATCGCCTGATAGAAGGCGGTCGAGCGGGCGAGGTCGCTGACCGGCAGGTTGACGAAGATCATTTTGGCCATAATGGGCTCCTTTTCGCGAGGTTCGTCCCGAGGACGAACGGACGGGCGGCGAGCCGACACGCCGTTTGAGATTTTTTAGCTATCGGAACACTAAGACGTGGGATGGCCGGGCTAGCTCGGCCATGACGAATTCAGCGGCCACACGCCCCCGGACCCGTTACGTCGCGATCGGGGTCGGCATGGTGAGAAACGCCCGCGTCACGTGCCAGAACAATTGCCGGTTGATCGCCAGCGCCACCGAATGGGCGGTTCCGGGCAGGATGATGAACTGGCGGTCGCCGTTCGGCAGCTTGTTATAGAATTCCTCGAGATCGGCCACGGTAGCGATGCCGTCATATTCGCCACGCACCAGCAGCACCGGGGCCAGCACTTTCTCCGGATGCACGACCGGCAGATTGGCGGTCATGTCAAGATAGGTGCCGGTCGGGATCTGGTCGCCAAATTGCATCTCGGCATCCGCCAGCGCCTCGATCGCGGCCGGATCTGACGTGCCCGGCTTGTCGCGGGTCGCGATCGAGCGGATCATGTCGCGGTCGCGCTTGCGCATGTTGTGGGTGCGGAAATAGTCAAGCTGCTCGGCCCGCTTGGTCAGGGTCGGCGATCCCTCGCCCTTGTAGGTGAAAGCCGCGAACACCAGGCGATCGATGCGCTCGGGCATGACCGTCGCATAGGCGCCGGCGCGCAGCGCGCCCGAGGATTCGCCGACGAAGTGCAGTTTCTGTTGCCCGGTCTCGCGGGCAATCAGTTCGACCGCGACCTTCAGATCCTCGACGCCGCTGGCGATATCGGCATTGCCCGAGGTCCGGCCGGACTTGCCGTAATTCTCGTGGTCCATGGTCCAGCAGTCGAAGCCGTAGCGCGCGAATTCGTTCATCGCGGAATACTCGCCCTTGCCCGGCACGTTGAGATCGAACACCCGCGACGTCACCGACGAACCATGGACAAAGAACACGACCGGCCGCGCCGGCTCGCCGGCCTTGGGCGCGCCGATCCGCTTGCGAAACATCCACAAGGGAATGTCGCCCTTTTTGGTCCAGTATTCGCTGCTCCAGATCTCGCCGCCTTCGAAAGGAACCGCCGTCGCAGCCTGCGCCGGCATCGCGGCGGTCGCTGCCACGCCAAGACCGAGGCCTTTGAGAACCGTGCGCCGCGCCACCCGATTTTCGGAGTTCGTCATCGCTTCCTCCCCGCGCCACATTTTGCGTCACATTTTTGCGTCACATTTTTCTTGGGCGAAGTGTAGCAGCGGATATCCGTTCTGAAAGCAGGTGCGCGCCGCGCCGTGCGAACACGATCGCGCGATCAGGCGCGTCGCGCGAATGCGCCCCGCGACCGGCTACTTGCCCTTGAAGTCGGGCTTGCGCTTTTCAGCGAACGCCTTGACGCCTTCCTTGAGGTCCTCACTGTCCCTGATGACATCGAGCAGCCGGCGCACCTCGGCAACGCCTTCCAGCGGCCCCTTTGGCATGGCATCGCGGGCCAGTTTCTTCAGCGCCCGGACCACCAGCGGCGCGTTGGCGGCGATTTTGGCCGCCATCTCCTGGGCGAGTGCAACATGCTGTCCCTTCGGCGCGACCTTGTTCACGAAGCCGATCTGGTAGGCACGCTCCGCCGACATTTCCTCGCCGACCAGCAAAAACTCCATGGCGATCTTGTGCGGCATCCGCGCCATCACCGAGGAGATGCCGCCGGCGGTGGTGCCGATCTTGCCCTCGGGATAGATGAAGCGGGTCGTCTCCGACGCCACGCACATGTCCGCCATCTGCACCAGCACGAAGGCGCCGCCGACGACCCATCCGGACGTCGCGGCAATGACCGGCTTGTCAAGTTCGACGCCAAGACCGGGGACAGCGTGCCACATGTTGACGGGGAGATCCCTGACGTCGGCGCCCACCGAAAAATACTTCTCTTCGGACGACGCAAGCACCGCAGCTCGGTCGTCGCTTTCGTGAAAGCGGAGCCAGGCCGCGCGCAGCTCGTCGCACAACGCATTATTGAGTGCGTTGTGTGCCGAGGCACGATCCATGGTGATGGTAGCGACGTGGCCCGCGCTCTCGTAACGAACAAGCGTCATGGGATTCCCTCGCGACATCCGCACGAAGGCGGCGTTTGTTATTACTTCTTCTCGGCGGGATCGCGGTGCACCGGATCGACCCACAGCACGGTCTCCGGCTTTTCCACCGGCTCGATGTCGAGGTTGATCGCCACCGCCTCGCCGTCGCTGCGCACCAGCACGCATTCCAGCACCTCGTCGCGGCTGGCATTGATCTCCTGATGCGGCACGTAGGGCGGCACGAAAATGAAATCGCCGGGACCGGCTTCCGCGGTGAATTGCAGGTGCTCGCCCCAGCGCATCCGCGCCTTGCCCTTCACGACATAGATGATGCTTTCGAGATGACCGTGATGATGCGCGCCGGTCTTGGCATCGGGCCGGATCGTCACCGTGCCCGCCCACAATTTCTGCGCGCCGACGCGGGCGAAATTGATGGCGGCCTTGCGGTCCATGCCCGCGGTTGACGGGACGTTCGGATCGAGCTGGTTGCCGGGGATGACGCGGACGCCGTCATGCTTCCAGCGTTCGTCATCGCCGTGCGAATGATCGTGATCGTGGGAATGGGTGTGGTCGTGCGTGCCGGTCATTGGGCGCCTTCTCAAAATATCGCTGGTCCGAACGGTATCGAAAACCGGGGCCGCAAACCAGAAGATTGAGGGAGCCCGCGGCGCATGGGCGCCCCGGTTTTCGTCATGGCCGGGCGCGTCCCTCGCCCGTCCATGACCTCGCGCTTGCTGCGCATCAGCGCCGTCTGGACATCACATCCGGATTGACGACATTTGTCGGCGTGCCCGCAGCATAGGCCAGGATCTGGTCGAAAATATCCGTGAACTGGATTTCGTATTCGTCGCGCGAGACGTAGCCGAGATGCGGCGTGCAGACCACGTTGTCCATGGTCAGCAGGGGATCGTTGACGTCGCGGAGCGGTTCCTTTTCATAGACATCGATCGCCGCCATGCCGGGCCTGCCGGCGCGCAGCGCATTGACCAGCGCGTTCGGCTCGATCAACGGCGCCCGGCTGGTGTTGACCAGCAGCGCCGAGGGCTTCATACGCGCGAGGTCTTCCGCCTTGACGATGCCGCGGGTGGCATCGACCAGGCGCATATGCAGCGAAAGCACGTCGCATCGTTCAAAGAAATCAGCCTTGCTGGCGGCGGTCTCGTATCCGTCGGCACGGACCTTCGCCATCGCCGGCTCGCGCGCCCATACCAGCACGTTCATGCCGAACGCCTTGCCGTAGCCGGCGACGACGGCGCCGATCCGCCCGTAGCCATAAATGCCGAGCGTCTTGCCGCGGAGGGTGTGGCCGACGCCGATCTGCCATTTGCCGGCCTTGAGCGCCGCCATCTGCTGCGGGATGGCGCGCATCGCCGCCAGGATCAGGCCCCAGGTGAATTCGGCAGTCGCATAGGACGGCGTACCGGCGTGCTGGCTGGACGACACGACTATGCCGAGCCGGGCGCAGCTATCGATGTCGATATGCGGAAAGACGCTGCGCTGGCTGATCAGTTTCAGTTTAGGCAGCCGCTCCAGAAGTGGCGTGCGGATGTGCGTGCGTTCGCGGATCAGCACCAGCGCTTCGGTATCGCGCAGCCGTTCCGCCAGCACGTCGACATCCTGGACGTGATCGTTCCAGATGGTGACGTCGTGTCCGGCCAGCTTGCCGAAGCAGTCGAGGGTGCGCAGCGTGTCGAAATAATCGTCGAGGATCGAGAGACCTTCACGATGCGCCTCCCCTGTCAGTGCGCGATCACTTCACTGCCAGCAATTCGACGTCGAACATCAGCGTCGCATTCGGCGGAATGACGCCGCCGGCGCCGCGTGCGCCATAGCCGAGTTCAGGCGGAATGATCAGCGTGCGCTTGCCGCCGACCTTCATGGAGGCGACGCCCTCGTCCCAGCCGGCGATCACCCGGCGCTGGCCGATCGGAAACTCGAACGGCTCGTTGCGGTCCACGGAGGAGTCGAATTTCTTGCCCTTCTGGCCGTTCTCGTAGAGCCATCCGGTATAATGCATGACGCAAGTCTGGCCGGTCTTCGGCGAGGCGCCGGTGCCGACCTTGCTGTCGATGATCTGCAAGCCTGAAGCTGTGGTCATGGGTTTTCCTGCGGTCTGGGCCAGGACCAGCTTGGGCATGGCCATCGGCGTGGCGACCGCGGCCGCCACGGCGGCACATGCGGTCCGGATGATCGTGCGTCGGGAAGATCGCATCTCAGTACACCTCGTTCGGGAGACCGACGTCTCTAGCCCAAGGTGAGCCATTTCCATAGCCATTTTTCAGCAGCCAGCCATGTTTCAGCCCGTCTTGCGATCATCGCGATCGATGGCGAAGTCGCCCAGCAATGGCGAAGTCTTTCCGGCGATCAGGTCGCCGATCAGGCGCGCGGCGAGAAAACTGAAGGTGATGCCGTTGCCACCATAGCCGTAGGCCGCATAGACGCCTTTGGCGCCGGGGACCGGACCGATCAGCGGCAATCCATCATGCGTTGTATCGAATGTCCCCGACCAACGGAATTCGATATCGGGTCTCGCAGCCGGCCAGAGCGCCGCGAGCCGCTGCACCAGCGCGCGCGATTTCTGGGGGATAAGGCGGTCGCGCGCCTCTGGTTCGACAATCTCCGTGCTGTCCTCGCCGCCGATGATGATGCGCCCCGCCCGCGTCGTTCGCGCATAGAGATAATCCTCCGCCTCCTCCCAGATCAGTGCGCCATCGTTCCAGATGTTGTGCGGCTGCGGCACGGTCGCAATCGCCCAGCTCGACGACACCGCGTGCACGGTGGAGCGAACGATATCGGGCATCACATAACCGGTGGCGAGCACGACGGAGCGCGCCTCGATCTCGCGATCGTTGGCCACGCGGACATTGACCGAGTGCCCGGCGGCATCGAACGCCACGGCATCTGCCTCAAACAACCGCGCACCGCGCGCAAGCGCCGTCCTGAGCAACCCGTGCGCCAGTTTCATGGGATCGGCATCGGCCGCACCCGACGAGACGATCGCACCGGCACGGGTGATGCCAAAGCGATCCAGCAGCACGGCATGGTCGAAAAAATCACCGGGCAAGCCGGCGCGTGCCCGCCAGCGATGCTCTTCCATCAGGAAGGCGCTGCCCTCGTCCGCCGCAAGATACAGCGAATTCTTGTCGCGCATGTCGCAGGCAATGCCGAGCCGCCAGACCAGCGATTTAAGGCCCGCGACTGCAGCGCGGCTGGCGCGATAGGTGCGTGAGGCGCGCTCGAAGCCGTAGACCTCGCTCAGTTCGCGCAGCGGCCGGTCGATTTCCCACAGCAGCATGGACGTGGAAGCAGCCGTACTGCCCCGTCCCGGCAACTCGCGATCGACGATAATGACGTCGAGACCCTGGCGCGTCAGACGTTCGGCCACCAGCGCCCCCGTAATGCCGGCGCCGACGATCAGCGCATCGCAAGTGAGGTTCTCGCCCAGGTCGCGGCGGGGCGGATGTGACGATGTCGCAAACCACGGCGAACGGCCGCCGCGCAGGTCGGCCTGTTCGGTATCGTCTGAACCAAGAATGCTGATAACCAACCTCTGACAGGCGACCGGCCGCTGCAATGCGGACGGCTGCGGCCCATCGCTTTAACGAGAGCGACGGGCTGTTGTTCCAGAGATAACAAGAACCCAAGGGCTCAATAGCCCAGCGCGCAACCGTCCTTGCGGGGATCGGAGCCGCCGGTCAGCGTGCCCTTGTCCCAGTCGATCCAGATCGCCTGGCCGCCGCCGAGCGGACCGAGCACGCTGGTGGTCTTGTGGCCAATCTTCTTCAAACCTTCGACGATGGCGGCCGGCACGCTGTCCTCGAGCTGGTAGACGCCCTCGTAATGCAGGCCGCGCGGCATATCGATGGCTTCCTGCACGTCGCAGCCATAGTCGAGAATGTTGGTCAGCACGTGGGTCTGCCCCACCGGCTGATACTGGCCGCCCATCACGCCGAACGGCATCACCGCGCGGCCGTTCTTGGTCGCAAGGCTCGGGATGATCGTGTGCAGCGGCCGCTTGCCCGGCGCGATGCAATTGGGGTGGCCGGGCTGGATCCGGAAACCGCCGGCGCGGTTCTGCAGCAGGATGCCGGTCTTGTTGGAAACGATCGCCGATCCGAAGGAATGCGCGATCGAGTTGATGAACGAGCAGACGTTGCGGTCCTTGTCGACCACGGTGATGTAGACGGTGGACGGATTCATCGGCGGCGCCACGTTGGGCAAATCGAGCAGCCGATCCATCTTGATGTTCTTGATGTGCTCCTCGGCGAATTCCTTGGCGAGGATGCCGGCGACATCGACATGAACCTGCTGGGGGTCGCCGATATATTGTTCGCGCATCATGTAGGCGATGCGGGCGGCCTCCGCCTCGAGATGGAAGCGCTCGATGCTGAGTGCGGGGAATTTAGTCAGGTCGAAGCGGGATAGGATGTTCAGCATCACCAGCATGGTGATACCCGGGCCGTTCGGCGGGCACTGCCAGACGTCGTGGCCCTTGTACAACGTGCCGATCGGCGACGTCGTTTCAGTCGAATGCGCGGCGAAATCTTCCAGCGTGTGCAGGCCGCCGATGCCGCGCAGGGTTTCCACCATGTCGGCCGCGATCTCGCCGGCATAGAACGCATCGCGGCCGTTCTTGGCGATCGCGCGCAGCGTCTTGCCCAATTCGGGCTGGTGGATCACGTCACCGGCCACCGCCGGCTTGCCATGCGGCAGCAGATAGCGCTCGGTGTTGGTACCGTTCTTCAGCTTCTCGAACTGGTTCTTCCAGTCGAAGGCGACACGCGGCGCGACGACATAGCCTTCCTCAGCGGCCTTGATCGCGGGCTGCAGCAGGGTGTCGAGCCCCATCTTGCCATGGTCGCGCAGGATCGTGTCCCAGGCGTCGATCGCGCCGGGAATGCTCACCGCATGGGCCGAGGTCAGCGGCACCGAATGGATCTTGCGCTCCAGGTACCACTCGGCCTTGGCCGCCATCGGCGCGCGGCCGGAGCCGTTATAGGCTGTTATCTTGCCCTCGCCCTTCGGCTGGATCAGCGCAAAGCAATCGCCGCCGATGCCGGTCGATTGCGGCTCGATAACGCCGAGCAGCGCACAAGCCGCAACCGCGGCGTCCGCGGCCGTACCGCCCGCGCGCATCACGTCGATGGCGACAAGCGCAGCCTCCGGGTGCGACGTTGCCACCATCGCGTTCTGGGCGTGGACCGTCGAGCGGCCGGCGAAATGGAAATTCCTCATCGCGAGAGCTTTCTTTCAGCGTTTCTTGGGTATCCGGCAGGAATGCAGACGGTTCTTGGCATATTCATCCCCCGCAGGGCAATGGCTGGCATGCCAAGGATCCAGAATTGGCAATGCGCGGAATACACAGGGCTTTACGGGGTTTCCCCCGCCCAGCCTGCCTGATAAACGGTCGCCATGCCGCTCAAGGTCGCCGCCCTCTACCAATTCGCCGCCCTGCCGAATTTCCAGGAGCTGCGCGAGCCGTTGCGCGCGCTTGCGGCCGGCCTTGGGATCAAGGGCAGCGTGCTGCTGGCGCATGAGGGCATCAACGGCACCGTTGCGGGTGGCTATGAGGGCATCGACGCCTTCGTCGGCGAGTTGCAGCACGGCCCCCTTTTTGGCGGCCGGCTCGACAATCTCGAACTCAAGTTTTCAAGCGCTACCGAGATGCCGTTTCAGCGGCTGAAGATCCGGCTGAAGAAGGAAATCGTCACGCTCGGAGATACTGCCGTCGATCCGACGCAGCGGGTCGGCACCTATGTCGAGCCGTCAGACTGGAACGAGCTGATTGCAGCACCCGACATGCTGGTGATCGACACCCGCAACGCCTTCGAGGTGGCGATGGGCACGTTCGAAGGCGCGGTCGATCCCGGCATCAAGCGCTTTGGGCAGTTCAAGGAATTCGCCACCCAGAAACTCGACCCGGCGAAGCACCGCAAGATCGCGATGTTCTGCACCGGCGGTATCCGGTGCGAGAAAGCCAGCGCTTATCTGCTCGCCCGTGGATTTGACGAGGTCTATCACCTCAAGGGCGGCATCCTGCGCTATCTCGAAGGCGTGCCGGAGCAAGAGAGCCGCTGGCGCGGCGAGTGTTTTGTATTCGACGAACGTGTGGCGCTGGGCCACGGGCTGCGGCAGCGACGACCGAATGATGGCTCCGATGAGTGATGTCAACGCACTGACCGAGCGCATCGACGCGCTGGAAATGCGGCTGACCTATCAGGATGTGACCATCGAGACGCTGAACCAGACGATCACCGAGCAATGGAAGCAGATCGATGCGCTAACGCGCCAACTGGCTGAACTGAAAGAGCGGCTGCAGGAAGCTGAAAGCAATGCACCGGGTCCTGCGAACGAACCGCCGCCGCATTATTGACGGCGCAAAGAAACGACCTCCGCAAGGGAGGCCGCTTCTTCATCCAAAGCACGCGTGAAAGGCATTGCGTCATGTGTGCATGGCAAACCAGATCGCGACCGCAATCATCGCGACCACGATTGCAGCACCAACCAGCGGGGTAATCTTCTTTGAACTCCCGCTGCGCGGCGAGGCGTTGGCGGCGTGGTTGAATTCGGTCTTCATCGCCTGGTCCGCCAATCGATCTTTACCTGAAAACCGCGCGCACCTTGTCCCACAGCGACTCGTTTTCGCGATCGCCGTCGGCCTTTGACGGCGCCGGTTGGGCGGCGCTCACGGGATCGGACGCCGGAAAGGTATCAACCAGACCAGCCTCGAGCTTTTCGTGGGTTTCCCGATCGGCCCGCGCCGCTTCACGAGGGTCGGCGGCATGTTTGTCATGCGCCGCAGGATTGAATTTTTCAGCCATAGGGCGCCTCCATTCCCGAGATAACGTCCCGGACCAGCGCCAGTTCCGCCTCTGGGCTTTATCTCTCCTTGGCCAAGCGGGAACCTGCGTGTATCAGAGGCGAAGATCAGCGCTCCCGCAGGAACTTTTCGAGTTGTCCCAGAAATCCGCCGTTAAACCTTTTCTCGAAGTGCTGTCCGGCCGCAGGCAGAAGGTGCCGCCGGTATGGATGATGCGGCAGGCCGGCCGCTATCTGCCGGAGTATCGCGAACTGCGCGCCAAAGCCGGCGGCTTCCTCGATCTATGCTTCACGCCGGAATATGCCGCAGAGGTGACGCTGCAGCCGATCCGCCGTTTCAACTTCGATGCCGCCATCATCTTTTCCGACATTCTCGTGATCCCCTATGCGCTCGGCCGTTCCGTCCGCTTCGAGGCCGGCGAAGGCCCGCGGCTCGATCCGCTGGATACGCCGGAGCAAGTCGCGACGCTGGCGCGCGCGGCCGATTTCGGCAAGCTTGAGCCGGTCTATGAAGCGCTACGCCGCGTGCGCCGCGAACTCGCCTCCGATATCGCGCTGATCGGCTTCTGTGGCGCGCCGTGGACGGTCGCGACCTACATGGTTGCGGGACAGGGCACGCCGGACCAGGCGCCGGCGCGGATGATGGCCTATCGCCATCCGGAGGCGTTCGCTGAAATCGTCGACGTGCTGGTGGAAAACTCGATCCAGTACCTGCTCGGCCAGCTCAAGGCCGGCGCCGACGCGTTGCAGATCTTCGATACCTGGGCCGGCGTGCTGCCGCCGCGCGAATTCGAGCGCTGGTCGATTGAGCCTGCGAAACGCATCGTCGCCGGCGTGCGCGCGAAAGCGCCTGACGCGAAAATCATCGGCTTTCCCCGCGGCGCCGGCGCCATGCTGCCGGCCTATGTGGAAGCGACCGGCGTCAATGCCGTCAGCATCGACTGGGCGGCAGAGCCTTCCATGATCCGCGAGCGCGTACAAAGCCGCGTCGCGGTGCAGGGTAACCTCGACCCTTTGGTGCTGATCGCGGGCGGCGCGGCGCTGGATCGCGCCGTCGACGACGTGCTGGCGAACTACGCGCAAGGGCGGCTGATCTTCAACCTCGGCCATGGCATCCAGCCGGAAACCCCGATCGCCCATGTCGAGCAGATGCTGAAGCGGGTGCGGGCGTATAAGGGTTAGTTTCGTAGCAAGCCTACCGCGCATCCTCCAGAATCATGTCGGATGCCTTCTCGGCGATCATGATCGTCGGCGCGTTGGTATTGCCCGACATCAGGTCCGGCATGATCGACGCGTCGACCACGCGCAGGCCTTCGATGCCGCGCACGCGCAAGCGCTGGTCGACGACCGCGAGATCGTCACTCCCCATGCGGCAGGTCGAAGTCGGGTGATAGACCGTGCTGCCGGTGCGGCGGCAGAAATCGAGCAATTCGTCGTCGCTCTGCACTTTCGGGCCGGGATCGACCTCCGCGACCGCATAGGGCTTCAGCGCCGGCGCTGCGAGGATCCGGCGCAGGATGCGGATGCCATCGATGAAGGCGCGGCGATCGGTTTCGGTTGCCAGATAGTTGATGCGGATTTCCGGCGGCACGGAAGGGTCCGCGCTTTTGATGCGCAGCGAGCCGCGGCTTTCGGGGCGCAACTGGCAGACCGAAGCGGTAAAGCCCGAGAGCGCATGCAGCTTCTCGCCCATCTTGTCGGTCGAGAACGGCAGGAAGTGAATCTGGATATCGGGCGAGGCCAGCCGCGGGCTGGTCTTGAAGAATGCGCCCGAGGTGCCGGCGGCGATCGTCAGCGGTCCCTTGCGCAAGGCGGCGTATTGAATACCCGCCATCATCTTGCGTATCGGATTGTTGACGACATCATTGAGCGTGACCTTTTGTGCGCAGCGCGTGATCAGGCGGACCTGCATGTGGTCCTGCAGATCATTTCCGACGCCGGGCGCGTCGAGCACGATCTCGATGCCGTGCTGTTTCAACAAGTCGGCCGGTCCCACGCCCGAGAGCTGCAGCAGTTGCGGCGAGTTATACGCGCCGCTGGAAACCAGGATTTCCTTGCGCGCCCGCGCTGTGCGGACGCGGCCTTCCTGCTTGTATTCGACCGCACTGGCGCGCCTCCCTTCGAACAGAATGCGTTGCGCCAGCGCCGAAGTCTCGACGTGCAAATTGCCGCGCGCTTTCGCCGGACGCAGATAGGAGAACGCCGTGCTGGCGCGGCGGCCGCGCCTCGTCGTGGTCTGGAAAAATCCCGCACCTTCCTGGGTCGCGCCGTTGAAATCGGGATTGGTCGGAATGCCAGTCTCGGCCGCGGCAACGACGAAGGCCTCCGACAGCGGATCGTGGTGGCGCCAATCGGACACCGGCAACGGCCCATCCGTGCCGTGGTATTTGTCGGGACCGCGCTGCTGGTTCTCGGCCTTCTTGAAATAGGGCAGCACGTCGTCATAGCCCCAGCCGGCATTGCCGCGCTGACGCCAGCGATCGTAATCCTCGTGCTGGCCGCGCACATACAAGAGGCCGTTGATCGAGCTCGAACCGCCAAGCACCTTTCCACGCGGCTGGAACACCTGCCGGCCGTTCAATCCCGGTTCCGGCTCGGTCTGGTACATCCAGTTGACGGATTTTTCCTTGAACAGTTTTCCGTAGCCGAGCGGCACGTGGATCCAGAGATTGGTATCCTTCGGTCCGGCCTCCAGCAGCAAGACGGAATGTTTGCCGTCGGCGCTCAGGCGATTGGCGAGCACACATCCGGCCGAGCCGGCGCCGACGATGACGTAGTCGAATTCGGAAGCTTCATTGTTCTTGTTCATTTGTTTCCCCCGCAGGCGGCCCAAAGAGGTAGCGGGACGGCCCGAGGTGGTCAATTGCCTCCCGGTCGCAGGCGGGGAGAAAGCGGTTACGCCGGCTGTTTTGCGAGTTTCAAGAAGTCCGGCGGCCGGCGTTCGGCGAACGCGACGAAGGCCTCGCGCGCTTCGGCGGTTTTCAGGCGCGCGGCGAACTGCTCGCTTTCCGCCTTGATCTGCGCCATGAGAAGCTCCGGATTGCGCATCAGCCGCTTCGTCGTGCTGACCGCGCCCGCCGGCTGTTTCGCCAGCCGGGACGCGAGCGCTCTTGCTTCAGCGTCGAGTTGATCGAGCGGCACCACCCGGTTGGCGAGTCCCCACGCAAACGCGGACCTGGCATCGACGGCTTCCCCGAGCGCGAACATCTCGTAGGCGCGCGCATAGCCAATGCGGAGCGGCATCAACAGGCTGGAAGCCGCTTCAGGAACGAGCGCCAGATTAACGAACGGCGTCGAGAGCAGCGCATTCTCGGCCAGCACAACCAGATCGCAATGCAGCAGCATCGTGGTGCCGATGCCGACGGCGCGTCCCTGCACGGCGGCGACCAGCGGGCGGCTGCATTTTGCGAGCGCCTGCACAAAACGGCTGACATGCCGCTCGCCCTGGAAAGCGCCTGTCGCCATCGCGGCGAATTCGCCGACGTCATTGCCGGCAGTAAACATGTCGCCCTCGCCCCGGATCAGCAGGACACGCACGGAAGGATCCGTTTCGGCCGCCTCCATCGCGTCGGCCAGCGCGCCGTACATCGCATTTGTCAGCGCGTTCTTCTTGTCGGGCCGCGCCATCGTCAGGCTCAGAATCCCGTCGCTCTTCTCGATCTTGATATGCTCGGTCATTCGTCTTCTCCTCTGGGAAATTTGCTCTGCAGGCTGGTGAGCCAACGTGCGACGATATCGATCTCGGCGTCGGTAAATCCTTCTGTGAGGCGCACATTGACCTCGGCAAGGCCCGCCTTCGACTGTGCCAGCGCCGCACGACCGGCGGGCGTCAGCCACAGGCGCCACGCCCGTCCGTCGTCCGGATCGGCGCGCCGCCTGATCAGGTTCGCCGCCGTCATCCGGTCAACGAGCCCGCTGATGCCGGGCGGGCCGAGATCGAGCGCTGCGCCCGCCTCGCCCATCAGCACGCCGTCGCGCTGACCCAGGACGAACAGCAACCCGGACTGCGCGGCCGTGACCCCGCTTTGCTGGGTCTGCGCCGCGATCCAACGCTGCAGCCGGCGCTGCGCGACGCTGAGCAGGAAAACCAGCCGATGCTCGCGTCGCGCGGTCATACGAAAACCGAGCCCGGGAATTTATTTCGCATGCGAACTATCTATGTCAGCACCCGGCGATTGTCCACCATGATTTTCTGAACCCGATCCCGGAAAGCGGCGTTTGGCGCCGCGGCCGGATTAGAAAATTAGAGCATGGCCAATGTGCTAGCCAGAAA
The DNA here is from genome assembly GCF_018130385.1 of Bradyrhizobium sp. AUGA SZCCT0283. GTDB lineage: Bacteria > Pseudomonadota > Alphaproteobacteria > Rhizobiales > Xanthobacteraceae > Bradyrhizobium. Next base: position 336,677 of record NZ_JAFCLU010000002.1, read on the forward strand.
ATCGATTTTCGATTGACGACATCCCCTTCCCTCGCCAATCTGCGCCGCCATGAGCAGTATCGGGTTGGGTTTCGGCGAAAGCCTTGGCACCGAACGGCCGCGAAGCCTGACGTCTGCGGTTCAGGAGCGGCTGCGCGCGGATATTCTTTCGACTCGGCTGCTGCCCGGCCAGAAGCTGCATATTGCTGGTCTCGCCAAGCAGTTTTCGGTCAGCCTCGCTGCTGTGCGCGAGGCGCTGTCGCGGCTGGTCGCGGACGGGTTGGTGCAGGCATCCGACCAGCGCGGTTTTCGCGTCAGCCCGGTATCGCCCGCCGACCTCAGGGACGTGACGCAAACCCGCGTCGATATCGAAGGGCTGGCGTTGCGGCGCTCGATCGAGCGCGGCGACGCGACATGGCTTGCCGCGGTGGAAAAATCGTTCGCGGCGCTCTGCGCCGTTCCCCACACCTATCCCGACGATCCGACGCATCACTATGAGGAATGGGTGGTGCGGCACCGCGTCTTTCACCGCACGCTGGTGGGTGCCTGCGGCTCGCCATGGCTGCTCGGTTTTCGCGACGTGCTGCACGAGCAGAGCGAGCGCTACCGGAGGCTCGCGATCCGGCGCAACACCGAAAAATCCCGCAACGTCGAGGCCGAACACGCCACCATCGTGCGGGCCACACTCAAGCGCGATGCCGATGCCGCAGTCGCGGCGCTCTCGAAGCATTTCATGAAGACCATGCATCTCGTCGAACTCGCTACACCGAAAACGCTCGGAGGTGGCGACACCGCCTGACCGACCGCTCGAAGACCAAGCCAATCAAGAAAAAACAAAGGGAAACGTCACAATGAAGATCACGCGACGCCACATCCTGACAGCCATCGCGGCAGCCACCGTGCTTGGCGCATCAGGGATCGCGCAAGCCGCCGACACTGTCCGCATCGGCCTTCCCACCAAGACTTACTGGCCGACCACGATCGCGGAAACCGCGGTGCGCCAAAAACTGTTCGAGAAGGAAGGCATCGCGGCGGAGCTGACGATCTATCGCGGCGGCGCCGAGACGTTCGAGGCGATGGCGGCGGGCGCAGCCGACGTCATCCTCGACGCCACCTCGCTGGTGTCGGCCGGGCGCAAGAAGGGCGTGAACTCCAAGGTGCTCGCCAGTGCCGCCACGGGTTATTACGGCTGGCAGTTGATGACGCTTTTGAAATCGACGCTCGGCGTCAACGATCTGAAAGGCAAGAAGGTCGCGATCACCTCCGCGGGCTCCGGCTCCGACCTGCTGGCGCTGTGGACCCAGCAGGACAAGAAGATCGAATTCACCCGCGTGCCCGTCGGCGGCGGCGGCCTGGTGCCGAACCTGCTCGCCGGCAATGTCGATGCGGCCGTGGTCTACTCGCCGCTGAGCTTCCAGATCTCCAAGTCGGGCGAAGCGCGCACCATCCTCGACTTTTCCAAGGAGGTGCCGCCGAACCTCGCCGCCGGCTGGATCGCGCTCGACAAATACGTGCAGGACAAGCCGCAGATGGTGCAGAAGACGCTGAACGCGCTGTACGGCGCGCTGATGTTCATGCGCGCCAACAAGGAAGCCTCCGTCAAGCTGATCACCGAGCTCTATGAAATTCCCGCCGAGATTGCGGTGCTGGAATATGAGAACACGATCATGAAGCTGGAAACCGACGGCAGCATGGAGGGTGCGAAGATTCCGGAGCAGCTCCAGCTCGCGCTCGACATGGCCAAGGCCGGCGGCATGAAGGACCTTGGGCCCGCCGCCGAAATCATCTCGACGCAGTTCAAGCCGGTTCCGACCAAGCCCTGAGGCGGCGCGATGCGCGGATTAGGCGTAAAGGCGGCACGGATCGCCATCGTGGTGGCGCTGTTTGCGATATGGGAAATCCTGTCGCGGACCGGCCTCGTCAACCCGCGCCTGCTCCCCTCCGCCTTCGACACGCTGGCGACACTCGGCGATCTGCTGCAGCGGGCGAGCGTGCGCAAGGATCTCGCGGTCACCGCGACCGAGGTGGTGACCGCGTTTGCGCTCGCCGTTCCCGTCGGCGCGCTGATCGGGTTCCTGATCGCGGAGAACCGCTATTTTGCCGATGTCGCGAAGCCGCTGCTGTTCTTCGCCTTCAGCATCCCGAAATCGATCTTCCTGCCGATGTTCATCCTCGTGTTCGGGGTGGGCTTTGCGCAAAAGGTCGGGTTCGGCTTTTTCTCGACCATCTTCATCGTGATCATGTCGACCACGACGGCGGTGGAGTCGGTGAAGGTGGAGCATCTGACCGTGGCGCGGTCCTATGGCGCGACGCCGATGCAGACCGCGTTTCGCGTCTATCTGCCAAGCATGCTCCCCGTTCTGCTGGAGGCGCTGCGGATCTCGATGATCTTCAACCTCACCGGCGTGATCCTCGCCGAAATGTACGCCTCACGCGACGGCATCGGCCATCAGATCGCGACCTGGGGCGAGAATTTCCAGATGAAGCAATTGCTGGCCGGCGTGGTGATGATCGCCGTGATCGCGATCGCCTTCAATGAACTGGTCAGATGGGTGGAAACACGATGCAGCCATTGGCGAACATAACCCCGCTGAAGCCGGCCGGCGCGATCGAGGTCCGCAATGTCGGGCAGATCTTCAGGACCACAACGCAGGACGTCGTTGCGCTTGAGGACGTCTCGTTCGACGTCAAGCCCGGCCGCTTCGTCGTGCTGGTCGGCCCGAGCGGCTGCGGCAAGTCCACGCTTTTGATGATGATGGCCGGGCTGCGCCAGCAGACCTCGGGCACCATCACCATCAGCGGCGCGCCGATCCCCGAGCCCGATCCGAACCGCGTCGGCGTGGTGTTTCAGGAAGCCAGCCTGTTTCCCTGGCTGACGGCGGAAGAGAACGTCGAATTTCCGCTGGCGCTGCGCCGCGTCGCCAGGAACGAACGCCGCGCCAAGGCGCGGGATGCGCTCAAACTCGTCGGCCTCGACGGTTTTGGAAAACGCCATCCACACGAACTCTCCGGTGGCATGAAGCAGCGCGTCTCGATTGCCCGCGGCCTGGTGCAGGACCCGCCGGTGCTGCTGATGGACGAGCCGTTTGCCGCGCTGGACGAACAGACCCGCATGACCATGGGCGACGAACTGCTGCGGATCTGGGCGGCCACCGGCAAGACGGTGGTGTTCGTCACACACAGCCTGACGGAGGCGGTCTATCTCGCCGACGAGGTGATCGTGATGTCGCCGCGCCCCGGCCGCATCGTCGACCATCTGCAGGTCTCGCTGCCCCGTCCACGCACCTACGAAATGCTGAGCGGCGACGCCTTCGGCAGCCTGCGCGACCGCATCTGGCGGCATATCCGCAAATCGGCGTGAGGCAGTGATGACCGCAGCGACGCTTCGCAGATTGATCGTGATCGGCCTGATCGCATTGTGGGAGATCCTGCCGCGCACGGGCTTCATTCCCGAGCTGTTTCTGCCCTCACTGTCCTCGACGCTCGCCGCCGGATGGAACGAGGGGAGCGAATACGGCCATGCCCTTGCCGTGACGCTCTACGAGGTCGCGATCTCGATGGCGTTCGCCTGCGGTGGCGGCATCCTGCTCGGCGCCATCGTCGGCAGCTTGCCGCGACCGCGCATCCTGATCATGCCGATGGTCTCGAGCCTCTATGCGGTACCGCTGGTCATCCTCTATCCGGTATTCACCGTCTGGCTCGGCATCGGTTCGGAATCCAAGATTGCGTTCGCCTCGATCTATGGATTTCTGCCGACGATGCTCGCCACCGCTGCCGGGATCCAGACCATCGATCCGCAGCTGTTGCTCGCCGCACGCAGCATGGGTGCGACGCTGAGCCAGCGGCTGGTTCGCGTGATTATCCCCGCGGCAATCCCGACCGTGCTGTCGGGACTGCGGGTCGGCGGCGCGCTCGTGATCGTCGGCGTTGTCGTGTCCGAGATGCTGATCTCATCCGCCGGCATCGGCTATCTGATCTCGCGCTACCGCACCATTCTCGACAGCCCGCATGTCTTCGCCGGCGTGCTGCTGGTGCTCGCGATGGCGATTGCCTTCAACGCCGTGATCAAATGGATCGAGCGCAAGGCCGCAATCTGGCAGACGGGGTCACGCGCCGGCCAGCGCGCCGCCGACGAGATCACCGCCGGCGCCATCCAGCCTGCGACCTGACGGAGGGCTGCGTGTTCGACCTGACGCTGACATTCGACAATGGTCCCGAGCCCGGCGTGACGCCGCGTGTGCTCGATACTTTACGCGAACGCGGCATCAGGACGACCTTCTTCGTGATCGGCGAGAAGCTTGGCGACCCCGAACGTCGCCGGCTTGCGGTTCGCGCGCATGACGAAGGTCACTGGATCGGCAATCATACTTTTACGCACTCGGTGCCACTTGGGGAGCAACGTGATCCCGATGCGGCACAGCATGAGATCGGCAGGACGCAGGCCGCGATCGGCGACCTCGCGCACGCGCAGCGCTGGTTCCGGCCGTTCGGCGGCGGCGGCAATCTCGACGAGCGGCTGTTGAAGCCTTCCGTGGTCGAATATCTCACGCGCAACAAGCATAGCTGCGTGCTCTGGAACGCCATCCCGCGCGACTGGGACGATCCCGACGGCTGGGCCGACCGCGCCATCGGACAATGCCGGTCGCAGCCATGGAGCCTCATGGTCCTGCACGATCTGCCGAGCGGCGCGATGAACCATCTCGAACGCTTTATCGACCGCGCCGGGAAAGCCGGCGCGCGTTTCCATCAGGACTTTCCGCCCGATTGCGTTCCGATCCGTTCGGGCGAGATCGTACGGTCCATTGAACCCTATGCGTCCTCTATCGAAGAAGGTACCGAATAATGAAGATCGCAAGTTTCAAGGCAGGTCAGACCGCGACCTACGGCCTGGTGACAAATGCCGGTGTCATCGACGCCGGCAAGCGGCTGAAGCATTGGCCAACCCTGAAGGCGCTGCTTGCGAACGGATCGCTTGACGCGCTGAAAGCGCTGCAAGGCGAGCGGCCGGACTACGCGTTCGCCGAAATCGAGCTGCTGCCGACCGTTCCCGATCCGGACAAGATCTTCTGCATCGGCGTCAACTACGCCACGCATCTCGCCGAAAGCGGCCATCCCACGCCGCCGCACCCGATGATCTTCACCCGCTTTGCCAACAGCCAAGTGGGCGGCGGTCAGCCGATGATCCGGCCGCTGGAGTCCGAGCGGTTCGACTATGAGGGCGAGATGGCAGTCATCATCGGCAAGGCAGGCCGCCGCATTTCGCGCGAGGCCGCGCTGGCGCATGTTGCAGGCTATGCCTGCTACAATGACGGCAGCATCCGCGACTGGCAGCGCCACACCTCCCAATTCGCGCCGGGGAAGAATTTCGTCGGCACCGGCGCGTTCGGACCGTGGATGGTCACGACGGACGAAATCCCCGACATCAGCAAGCAGACCATCGCGACCCGCCTCAACGGCGTCGAGGTGCAGGCCGCACCAATCTCGGACCTCGTGTTCGACGTCCCTGCCCTGATCGCCTATTGCTCGACCTTCACCGAGCTCGTGCCCGGCGACGTCATTGTGACCGGCACCACCGGCGGCGTCGGCGCCTACCGCACGCCGCCGCTCTGGATGAAGGATGGCGACGTGGTCGAGGTCGAGGTCTCCGGCATCGGCGTGCTGCGCAACCCGGTCAAGGACGAGGTTGCGGCGGCTGCGACACGCGCCGCCTGAAGTGAGCGGTAATAACAAGAGCAAGGAGATACTCATGAACCTGCCAAAGCACCTGCTGCCGACCACTGTCGTCGGCAGCTACCCGCAGCCGGAATGGCTGGTCGATCGCGCGATGCTGTCGAAGGTGGTGCCGCGCACGCGCCTGCATGCGATGTGGCGGCTGCCGGCCGAACATCTGGAGGAGGCGCAGGACGACGCCACCATCGTTGCGATCAGGGACATGGAGCGCGCCGGCATCGACATCGTAACCGACGGCGAAATCCGCCGCGAGAGCTACTCCAACCGTTTTGCGACGGCGCTCGAAGGCATCGATGACGAAAATCCGGCCATGATCACCTCGCGCAGCGGGCACCAGACGCCGGTGCCGCGCGTCACAGGCCCGGTGAAACGCCGCGGCCCGGTCGAACTGCACGACATGGAGTTCCTGCGCCAGAACACCGATCGCGCGGCCAAGATCACCCTGCCCGGCCCGTTCACGATGAGCCAGCAGGCCAAGAACGAATTCTACAAGGACGACGAGGAACTGGCGATGGCGTTCGCCGCCGCCGTCAACGCCGAAGCGCTCGACCTGCAGAAGGCCGGGGCCGATGTGATCCAGCTCGACGAGCCCTGGGTGCGCAACAATCCGGACCTTGCCCGCCGCTATGCGGTGAAGGCGATCAACCGCGCGCTCAAGGGCATCACCGTGCCGACCGTGGTGCATCTGTGCTTCGGCTATGCCGCGGTCGTGCCCGGCTCAACCAAGCCGGCCGGCTATTCTTTCCTCGCCGAACTCGCCGACACAAGCGCCGAGCAGATCTCGATCGAGGCGGCGCAGCCGAAGCTCGATCTCGGCGTGCTCAAGGATCTGTCGTCGAAAAAGATCATGCTCGGCGTGCTCGACCTCGGCAATCCCGAGATCGAATCCGCCGATGTGGTGGTCGACCGGATCCGCAACGGGTTGAAGCACGTCGCCGCGGATCGCCTTGTCGTCGCGCCCGACTGCGGCATGAAATATATGCCGCGCCATACAGCGTTCGGAAAACTGAAGGCGATGTGCGACGCGGCCGCGACCGTGCGCAAGGAGATCAGCTAGATCCGAGCCGTTTGTCCATCAGGCCAATAAACTGTTCGAGCGGATCCCTCTCGCCCGTCCGTATCGGATGGACCGGTTCACGGGAAAGGCGCAACCAGTTCTCGGCCTCGGCCAGCCAATAGATCTTGCAGCTCGGTTCGCGCCGAGCGAGCTGCCTGCAAAGTGCTGCCCGCGAACTCAGCTCAAGGTGGCTTGTCATGCGCGCATCCCCTGCCTTGGCTAAACAATAAATGCTGATCTCGGACGGGCTCAATTTCTTTGATCTGCATCAAATGTCACGGCGTTGTGCGACGCAGCAGCCGCCGTGCGCAAGGAGATCAGCTGAGCGGCTTGCCCTGCAGCCACGCCGCGCCGCGCGCGTATAGAGCCTCGACCTCCGGTCCCTTCAGGCCGGGCATGTCGCGCTTCACCGTGTAGCCGATGCGGGTCTGCAGATAAGCGAGATGGCGGTAGCCCGGTGGAAACTGCTCGAGCAGCGTCTTGTCGAGGACCGGCGCCGCGCCAGGCGTCACCGGGTCCATGCGGTCCTTCTCATAGATCGGCTGGCGCAGCACGATGCCCCAGCGCCCCTCGCGCTTTTCGAGGAAATCGTAGAACCTGCCGGTACAAAGCACGTCGCAGAGCACCCCTTCGACCTCGGCGCGCTGCGAGATCGTCATCTTGGTCTGCGAGATGGCGTGGTGTCCGGCGAGGTCGACCGAGATGCCGCCGAGGAAATGCAGGATACTGACACCCTTGGCCCAGGCCTGCTTGCTGATTTCGATGAATTCGTCGCCGGTACCCTGCGTCCAGGTCGCCATCATGCGTCCGTCGGGATGCCAGACCGTGCGGAAACGCTCCCAGTCTCCGGCATCGCGCCAGATCGCCCAGTTCTGCAACAATTCCCGGATCAGACGGTCGTCTTCAATCTCGGCGTGACTTCCGGGCATGCGGACGTTTCCCTTCGGACGTACTTCTCTAGCATCCATGAGACATAGCCGTGGCGGGCGTCCGCTGACAAGTCGGGTAGACCGGGGAGTTGGCTAGCGCCCCGGCGCCTTCACAACAGCTTCGCGCGGACGAACAGCGCACGCAGGGCGTTGGTCGCCTGCACGGTCAGCATCGCGTTGCCAGCGGCGCGCTGCAGTGCACTGACAGCATCGGCATGCAGCGCGCGGAATTCGATCCACTCGATCGAGCTGAGATTGCTGATGAAGCGATAGGCCTGACCGACCGTTCCGATCGACACCGTCTTGCCGTTCAGGTTGATCTTGAAAACCGCACGCAACGGCGTGTCGGAATCGGCGGCATCGCCTGCGACGGCGCTCATGACGGGGACGGTGAACGCCGTGACGCAGTGAGGCCTTCACGCAGGCTTGGTACCACGACAAGGCGCTTGACCTCGCCGTTCCGGTACGCCGCCAGGAACCTGTCATAGTCCTTGATAGAGACGCAACCGTTGGAATCGCCGTTGGGGCCGAGCAAATAACTGTGCACGAGCAGGCCAGTTCGCCCGTGCATTTCGTTTTCGCCCACGGGAGTCATGCGCAGCGCCGCGACACCATGAAACAGTTTCTCGCGCGGCCTTAAATCGTAGACGTTCGGCGGCGTCGCGCCGACCATGCGCTGGTCGACATACGCCGGATTGTCCATCAGGCCACCCAGCCCTGAGTGTGCCTCGAGCTTGCTGCCGTTCGGCAGGTAAACGGCTTGGGCCGAAATGTCATAGACCGCCGTCTGACCGTCGTAGCCGAGCGCCGTCAGATCCTTGCGCTCGCCGAGCAGCCCGTCGCCCGGCGTCAGGGATGCCAACGAGAAGCGCATCGGCACCAAATCGGCGAGCTTCTCGAACATGGTGCGGTTATCAGACGAAACCGGCGCCGGATCGTTCCTCATTGACTGAAGATTGGCCAGGACCGGCCGGGCTCTCGGCAGCGGGATTGCCACCTCGACGGTCGGGGCGGACTGAACGTTCTGCTCCTCGCGCGATCGTCCGCCCAGCAGGCTTTCGATGTGCCCGAACTCCGCATCGAAATCCGAGCGCTCGGAACGGGCGACGGGACGCCAGGGGTAGTTGATGGCCAGCGAACGGCGCACCGAGCCCGGGCCGAAGCGCTCGTCGAACGAGGAGGTGCTGCCGACATTCGCGGATGCGGGATTGACCCAGGCGGCCAAGTCGAAATCGGCCACCCACGCGGCCAGTCCCAGCGCCATAGCGAGCGCTGCTGTGCTGAAGGCCGCTTCACGGAGCAATCGGGTACCACGGCTCGAAGCAAGCCCGGCTGCGCTGGTCGTCTTTCTATCCATCCGTCCCCGGCTCGGCGCTTCGGAATCACGTCTGATTCCTAATGGATTCACCGAATAAGTCCCACCATAATGCAAACGAAAGTAAGGCATAATCGAGACAGGCGCTCGCTGCCATCATGACCGGCGAAATCCACGGATTCAAGCCATGTAATGGTAAACCGGGCCGGGATTCCCGACCGGCGAGGCCGCGCTCAAGGCCGTAGAACCGGATTGGTATTCGGCGCGGGCGCCTCTTCCATCTCGGCGTGCTCCGGCAGCTTGTCGGCATGCACGGCGAGCGCCGGCCCGATCCAGATCGGATCGGCCTCATGGTCCCGGCGCGGGTTGGTCGTATTCGGATGCACCAGAACGCTCAAGTTGCCGTGATTGAGCATCAGCCAGGGCACCAACTCGGGGAATATCTCCCGGGCAAAGGCCACCTGGTACATGGCCTGATCGTGCGGGCCGACCTTGACGTCGTGCCAGCGTCCGAGCGTGACCGAGAAGCGCTCGCCGATCCAGGCGCGCAACTGCTCGGCCTCGGCCCGCGTCGTCGCCGGATCGTAGTAGATGTGGGCGTGGTAGCTCGCGATTTCGCCCAGCGGTCGCGGACCGCCCGCCTCCGACTCACCCGTCATGCCTTCGCTCCACGCCATCGTTGAGCGGTCGATGATCGCTGTAACCGGCGGCTTGGTCAATGTGCAGATGTCAGCCCGCGACCGGCGTCTCCTCGATGATCTCGATCGCCAGTTCCGGACAATTGGCCCTGGCGATCCAAACCTTGTCTTCGAGAGTGGACGAGACATGGCCGGAGCCGCGGACGCGAGCGCTGCCGAATTCATCCAGCTCAAACAACTCGGGCGCCAGCGCATGGCAGCGTGCGTGACCCTGGCATTTCTCCGCATCGATCCGGACCACGAGCCTGCGATCTCCGGTCATGCGTTACGCCTGACCGGCTCTGGCGAAACGCTTTTCGACATTGCACTTGATGTTCTGAAGCCCGATCAACGCTTCCTCGTCCATCCGCGCGATCTGCTCGGCGCTGGGCTCCGACGGCCGGTCCGGATTGCGCAATGTCCGCGTATACTTCGTGCCCCCTGCCACCGCCTCGAAGGTGTAGCGGATGACGATCTTGCCGATGAAGTCGGTATCGGCTTCGACGGTCCAGGCCTTGGGCGGATCGCTTTCAGTGACTGTCCAGGCGAGACGAACTTCGCCGCGCTTGATATGCCACTGCTCGCGGAAGGTTTCGCCGCGCAGCAAGGGCCGGTCTTCGCCATCGATGCGATGGGAGGCGGCGAGCCACTCCGGCCAGGAATTCGGATTGCAGACGTAGTCGTAGACCGCTGACGGCGGGGTCGCGATCGTGATGTCGTGGCTTCGTTGAAACGATACGCCCATTGCTGGTCCTTCTCTCAAGTTGTTTGACCGCTGCATGCGAAATCGGCGAGCGGTCCCGGCTCATCCGATTCTGATCGGCAGATTGCGGGGGCCGCGTACCGTGCCTTGCGACCACCTGGTGGGCTTCGAACGATCGAGGCTGAATGCGGGAATACGCTTCAGCCACTCCTGCAACGCCACCATCATTTCCATCCGCGCCAGGTTTGAGCCGATGCAGCGATGAATGCCGAGCCCGAAAGCGGCATGCGGATTGTGCTTGCGGTCGATCAAGACCTTGTCGGCGTCGGGAAATTTTTCGGGGTCGCGGTTGGCCGCCGGGAAAGACAGCAGCACCATCTGCCCTTCCCGCATCGGGCAGCCGCCGACATCGGTTGTCCTGGCGATCTCCCGTGCCATCGTCACCGGCGCATAGGCGCGCAGGAATTCCTCGACCGCGGTGGGAATCAATTCCGGCTCCGCAACGAGCCTTGCCTGATCCTGCTCGTGCGTCGCCAAATGCCACAAGGATGATCCGATCGCGCTCCAGGTGGTGTCGATGCCAGCCACCAGCAACAGGCGCAGGGCGCCGAGCACCTGACGGTCCGAGAACGGCTCGCCATCGGGTGAACGCGCCGCAATCAGGAAGCTGACGAGATCCTCGCCCGGATTTTCGCGGCGTGCCTTGATCTGCACCTCGAAGTACGCGGCGATCGCCTCCTCCGCCTGCCGGAGCGCCCGCTCGTCGGTGACGCCGGTCTGCAGCGCCATCGTGATCCATTCGCGAAACTGATCGCCGTGCTCGGCTGGAATTCCCAGCATATGGGTGATGATGAGCACTGGAATATTCTGGGCGTAGTCAACCGCGCCGTCGCACTCGCCACTGGCGATGAATTTGTCGATCAATTCATTGCACACGATCCGTGCCTTCGCCTCGAGCTTTGCGACGGCCTGCGGAGTGAACGGAGGTATCAACACCATCCGCAGTGGACGATGATCCGGCGGATCCGATGTGATCGGCGGCGAATTCACCCGATAATCGCTCTCGCGGACGACCACGCGCCGCGACGAGAAATGCTCATAATCGTAGGCGATGTCGCGGATATCCTGATAGCGCGTCGGGAAGTAGACACCCTTGTAGCGGTCCGTATGGGCAACCGGGCAACGCTGCCTCAATCCATCCCAAATTCCGTAAGGATCGATCGTCCAGGCCGGATCGAGGTGATCCCAATCCGTGGCCCAATCGGCAACCGGCGGACGTGCGGTCATACTCACTCCCGGATACATTCAGGGGGCATGCACCCGGATAATTCCGGGTGGCTTCAATTGATATATCTGCTAATATATCACTCACCAACAGTCAACCGGGATTTCGAACGGCGGGATCAGGCCTTGTTAAAAACTTCAAAGCAATCCAAGTCGCCCGAGCCAGCACCGGCAGAAGCCGAAAGCCTGACCGCCCGGGCCTACAGCCTGCTCGAAGAGATGATCTGTACGCTGCAATTGCCTCCCGGCACGCCGGTGTCGGAGGCAGAACTGTCATCCCAGCTCGGAATCGGCCGCACCCCGGTTCGGGAAGCCATGCAGCGGCTGGCACGCGAACGCCTTCTTTTGATCCTGCCCCGGCGCGGGTGCATCGTCACCGCCATTAGGCCGGAGGACGAAGTGATGCTGATCGAGACGCGCCGCGTCCTCGAGCCGCTCGTGATCAGGACCGCCGCCGCGCGCGCCAGCGAGTCCGAACGGCAGCAATTCGCCGAGATCGCCGCCAGAATGAAGGCCACCCAGCGCACGCACGATTTCGACGCCTTCGCGCAACTCGACGCCGAATTCAACCGCCTGTGCGTTGCCGCCTGCCGTAACGAATTTGCGGGGTCGATGATGCAGGCGATCACACCGCTCAATCGCCGGTTCTGGTTCATCCATCACGGCCGGACGCTGTCCCAGGAAGGCGTGGAGGCCCACATCGAGATCGCGCTAGCCTTGTCGCAGGGAAACGCAGAGGCCGCGCTGTCTGGAACCGAGCGGCTTCTTCGCTATGTCGCAAGCCGCGTCGGCCAGAGCAGCGTGACCGCCTGAAACATGGATCGTCGTGTCGCTCAGCCCGATCGCTTCCGCCCACCCTCGAAGACGGTCATGCCGGCGGCCGGGTCGAGGTCAACCTCGGTTGCCTCCGTCGGGCGCGCCATCGTCATGTAGAAGCCGACCGCCAGGATCGACTCGACGATCTCCTGCTCGCTGAAATGCTTGCGCATCGCGGCGAACACCGGCTCGGCGACGCGCACGTTCTCGATGACTTCCCGGCCGAACGTCAGCAGCGCCTGTTCGGCGGCATTGAACGCGGCGTCCTCGTATTTGCCCTGTTCAATGCAGTCGATCTGCTTTTGCGTGACGCCGACGCCGAGCGCGATCGGCACATGCTGCCGCCACTCGTAGACGCCACGCTGCCGCTGCGCGACCTGAAGGATCAGCAATTCGCGATTGACGTGGCTGAGCTTCTGGCGGTGCAGGATCGAATTGGCTAACCGCATCGCCGGAATGAAATTGGCCTCGGCATGCGCCATCATCCGGAAGATGTTCAGGACGACCGGCATCCTGTCAAAGGACGCGCGCACGTCGCCGCTGGTTGCCGCCGGGTCGATCAGGGGAAGTCTTGCCATCCGCTTGTTCCTTACTTTTTTGCTTCTTTCTGCCGCTACGCGCTTCCGGGCATGGGCCCGAACGTATTGTTACCGCGCGAAGCGCACATCACTCAGCGTCCGCCGGCTTCGCGGATGGGATCGGAGCCGTCCCAACCGGCGGCGACTTTGCGGATGTGCTCGAAGAAACTTCCCTTGCTGCCGCTGATGTCTGAAATCTCCACCACGGTGCCGGGATGGGCTTGCGTGTCGAAATAGGCAAAGCGGCCCTTTTCGCCGCCGATCTGGCCCTCATGTCCCACTTTATAGCCAAGCGACAGCGCGCGGTCATAAAGAGCCTGATAATTGCGGGTCCAGTACGACATGTGCTGCAAGCCTTCGCGGCCGGAGTCGAGGAACTCCTTGTACATCGAGGGCGCGTCGTTGCGCTGCTGGATCAACTCGATCTGGAGATCGCCGGAATTGGCGAGCGCCACGCTCATCTCCATGGCGGAGTCCTGGCCACGGTGGCGGAAGTAGTCGGTCTTGACCTTGTCGATGTAGTACCAAGGCCCGACGCCCATCACGTTGACCCAGTGATCCATGGCGGCGCGGATATCCCGTACGACGTAGCCGTTCTGACAGACCGCCCCAAAGATCCGACTCATGATGACCTCCCGTCTGCTTGCCGGCGGCATATCCTTTCCGCCTGTTATACTTCCTGATCCGGCGATCAGCTGATCGATCGGCCGCCGTCGATCACGAGTTCGGTACCGGTGACGTAGCGGCTCTCGTCGCTGGCGAGCCACAGGATGCCGTTCGCGATACCTTCAGGTGCGGCCTTGTATCCAAGCGGGACAGCGCGTTCGGTGAGCTTATCCAGCGTCGGCCCGCGCTCCCGTCCGGCATTCGAGCCGTCTTCGACGGTGCCGATCAGCGTGTCCCAGATGGCGGTTTCGGCGATGCCGGGGTGCAGCGAGTTGACGCGCGCGCCATCCTTGGCGGCTGCGCATTCCAGCGCGACCGATTTCGTGAACAGCCGCACGCCGCCCTCGGTCGCGCAGTAGCCCGAGACGTTCGGCGACGCCTTGATTCCCGCAATCGAGGAAACGTTGCTCCCGCCGCCACCTGCGCGCATCAACGGGAGCGAATGCTTCGCACCGAGGAAGACGCCGTCGAGATTGACGGCCACTTGCCGCTTCCAGTCGGCGAACGCCATGTCGACCACGGGCCCGGAGAGGCCAATCCCGGCATTGTTGACGAGGACATCCAGCCTGCCGCCTCATCCGTGGAACGTTCAGTTCGCCTTGCCGAACAGCATGGGCAGCTGGCGCGGGCCGCGCACGGTGCCTTCCGACCAGGTGACCTTGCCGGCCGGATCGAGCCTGAAATCCGGAATCCGCTTCAGCCATTCCTCGATCGCAACGGTCATTTCCATGCGCGCCAGGTTGGAGCCGACGCAGCGGTGAATGCCAAGGCCGAACGCGGCGTGGCGATTTTCCTTGCGGTCGATCACCACCTTGTCGGCATCGGGAAACATCGCCGGATCGCGGTTGGCCGCCGGGAACGACAGCAGCACCATGTTGCCGGGCTTGACCGGGCAGCCGCTGATGGTGGTCTCCTTCATCACCTCGCGCGCCATCGTCACCGGCGAATAGGCGCGCAGCAGTTCCTCGACCGCGAGCGGCATCAGTTCGGGCTCCGCGACAAGGCGCTCGCGGTCGGCCGGCGTCTTCGCCAGATGCCACAGCGAGGAGCCGATCGCGCTCCAGGTGGTGTCGATGCCGGCGATCAGCAATAGCCGCAGCGAACCCAGCACATGCTCATCCGCCAGCGGATTTCCGTCCTTGTCCCTCGCATTCATCAGCGTCGAGATCAGGTCGTCGGTCGGATTCTTTTTGCGATGCTCGATATGGCCGGCGAAATAGCCGGTCATCTCCCTCACCGCCTCCATCAGCGCGTTGTCATCCTTGATGCCGAGTTCGAGGATGCCGTGAATCCACTTGATGAAGAGGTCGCTGTCCTTCTCGGGGATTCCGAGCATGTGCGCGATGGCGCGGACCGGAACATGCTTGGTGTATCGCGCGGCGGCATCGCATTTGCCGTCGGCAATGAACTCGTCAATCAGTTCGTTGCAGATGGCGCGCACCCGCGGCTCGAGCTTTTTCATCGCGTCCGGCGTGAACGGTGGCAACAGCAATTGCTTGGCAGGCTTGTGTTCGGGCGGATCGGAAGTGATCGGCGGCGCCCGCGCCGTGATTTCCGGACGAACGTCGCGCACGATGACGCGCCGGGAAGAAAAGTGGTCGGTATCGTAGGAGATTTCCTTTACCGCCTGATAGGTGGTCGGCATATAGCAGCCGAGGAACCGCTCGGTGTGAACCACGGGCGAGGCCGCGCGCAATTTTTCCCAGATCGGAAACGGGTTTTCCGTCCAGGTCGGATCGGTGTGGTCGAAATCGTTGACCCAGTCGGTAACCGGCGGGTGTTCGGGCATGATGCTGGCGGAATCGGACATTGGAGCAATTCCTCTGCTTGGTTCGTTCAGATCTTTGGAATTATTCGATCTTGCGATCGGCTATTCCTCGGTCACTTCGATCGCAATCTCGGGACAGTTGCTCTGGGCGAGCCAGGCCTTGTCTTCCAGGCCCGCGGGCACGGAACCGTCGCCGACTTCGTGCGCGTTGCCGAATTCGTCGAGGTCGAACAGTTCGGGTGCCAGTGATTTGCAGCGCGCGTGGCCCTGACATTTGTCCTGGTCGACGCGGATTTTCAGCTTTCCGGCCATCGCAGCGTTTCCCCTTTATATATGGCGCGCATTGTCTCGCGCGCGGCCTTGCCTCGGCGCGACGGCGCGGACCCGCCGGAACACCGCGAAGTTATATCGTATTACATTCGCGCTGCCGTTGTGCTGTCAAGTCAAAAGTTATAGATCATGACGTTGAAATGCCACCTCGACCCGCACGCAAAGCGCTCAACGCCTATCACCACGGGGATCTCCGCGATGCCCTGGTTAAGGCCGCGTTGCATGAAGTCGAACTCGGCGGCCCGGAAGCGATCAGTATCAGCGCGCTTGCCAAGAAGCTCGGCGTCTCGCAGCCGGCGCCCTACAAGCATTTTGCCGATCGCGAGACGCTGCTGACGGCCGTCACGGCCGAAGCGTTCCGCCAGTTCTCGGCGATGATGCGTACGGCGATCGGAAAACCGTCGAAGCAGTCGAAGCTGTCGCGCTTCGCGCAGCTCACGCTTGATTTCGGACTGCGCCGCAACGGCATCTATCGTCTGATGTTCGCGTCGCGAACCATGGCATGCGCACCGAAAGGCAGCGAGATGCACAGCGCGGCAATGGAAACTTTCGAACTCCTCGTGGAAGCGCTGGAGGCCCCGGCCGTGGGGCTCTTGCGCGAGCGTAGCGCCCTGAAGGTCTGGGCCTCGCTGCACGGCGTGGTCATGCTCGCAGAACAGGGGTTGCTCACCGGCCAGGTTGCCCACGTCAGCCGGGAAGAACTGGTCGAGGACATCGTGGCGGAAACCAAACTCGCGCTGTCCGTCGCCATCAAGGCGGCCGGCAAGGCCGGCTGATGACGGCGAGGGTCCCAGCGTCTAGCGAAACTAACAACGAGGGTCTCTATGGAGGTGTCGTTCTCGGCCTCGCCGCCATCGCGGCTCTCATCGTTGCAAATTCGCCGCTCGGACCGCAATACGAGGCGCTGCTGCGGACTACCGGCGAGGTCCGGATCGGGTCGATCGGACTGAGCAAGACCGTCGATCACTGGATCAATGACGGCTTGATGGCGGTGTTCTTTCTACTGGTAGGACTCGAGATCAAGCGCGAGGCCATCGAGGGCGCGCTGTCGAGCGCAAAGCAGGCGGCATTGCCCGTGATCGCCGCGTTTGGCGGCTTTGTCACGCCGGCCGCGATCTTTGCCGCGGTGAACTGGAGCGATGCCGAAGCGTTGCGCGGCTGGGCCATCCCGGCGGCGACCGACATCGCCTTTGCGCTCGGCATCTGCGCCATGCTGGGACGCAAGGTGCCGGCTTCGCTGAAGACCTTCTTATTGGCGCTCGCAATTATCGACGACCTGATGGCCATCATCGTCATCGCGATTTTCTATACTGCGGACCTCTCAGTCATGGCGCTGGCGCTCGGTGGCATTGGCGTCGGAGCGCTTGCGGTTCTCAATCTGCTCGATGTGCGCAGACCATCGTTCTATCTCATCGCCGGATTGTTCACCTGGGTCTGCGTGCTCAAATCCGGCGTGCATGCGACGCTGGCCGGCGTCGCCGTGGGTCTCGCGATGCCGCTGACCAGGCACGACGGCCACAGCCTGCTCGAAGATACCGAACATGCGCTCAGGCCGTGGGTTATATTCGTCATCGTGCCGATTTTCGCCTTCGCGAATGCGGGCGTATCGCTTCACGGATTGACCTTGTCAAAGCTGGCGGAGCCGATAACGCTTGGCATTATCGCTGGGCTTTTCGTTGGCAAGCAGATCGGGGTCTTCGGCTCTTCGCTGCTCGCAATAAGGCTGGGCCTGGCTGCGATGCCGGAAGGAGCAACGATGGCGAGGCTTTATGCCATCGCCATCCTGACCGGCATCGGCTTCACGATGAGCCTTTTCATCGGAACGCTGGCCTTCGACGACGAGGCTGTCCTGAAGCAAGTCCGGCTCGGCGTTCTCATGGCTTCGCTGCTGTCCGGCATCGTCGCCGCGCTGATGTTCTCAGCCATCAGCCAGTCGAACGGAGCTCGATCGTCGAGATAGAGCAAGCGTCATCCGGCGGAGCGCATATCACCGCCTTACAGCGTCCTTGCCCTGCCCCTGGCGCGGCGCAAACGATTGATTGCCGAAAGGCGACGCCGCGGGGACCGTCATGACGATGAAGCCGCGGCCGACCGATTGATGGCAGGAATTGCATCCGGTGGTCAGATCGCCAAAGGCTTTGCCGAATGCTGCGCTATTTCGGGCGGCGATCGCGCTCTCGATCGATTTAATGGGCGGATCGATCATCGTGATATTGTCTACGGGTATGTCGGTATACAACGCGATGGCCTCGTTGAGGCTGGATTTCACCAGCTCCAGTTCATAGCCCGCGAGTTCCCAGTTCTTCTGCTGGCCCGCGGTCCACAGCTTCGAATGCCTGAACTGGACCGCGCTCATGACGTCGGCAAGCCGCGCCGGGGATTTTTGCATTGTCTGGGCGGCAACCATGAAAGGAGATGCCGACCCTATGGCGATTGCGGCGACCGCCGCGAGATATTTCGTGCTCTTGCGCATTCTTCATTCCTAAGTTGCGATCGCATTCCTAAGCCGCCACTGCCGAAATCCTTTGACCTAGGTCAATTGTGCGGGCGGCGCAAACGCGCCACACCTGCCGTAAGATCGCAAGCCCGGTAGCGACCGCTGCTTGTATTCGCCGCTGCCAAATGGTCATCTTGGCCAGTCAAAGGCAGCGTCGATTGAGCATGAATTTTACCAGGCCCACTGCACCTCGGCGTCTGAGGTCCGCGCCAGCGCGATCTGTCAGAAGCGTGGCTTTCGGCGTGCTGGTGTCATTCTGCCTTTCAGGTGCAGTCCTCGGAAAAGACAAAGACGACGATGAGGAAGATGCGGCCAAGGCAAAACCGGCCCTGCCGAACTTCTACCTCGATATGAGAACCATCTACTCGACGCTGCCCGCCGGCTCGCTCTCGATCGGATTCAGTACGCCTCCGTTGTTATCGAGGCTGGCGAACCTTTCCTCGCTGCGAACCCAAACCTCGCCGTCCAGCCAAAGCCTCTCGGTCGACCTGCCCTTGACCGTCGATGTCAACGACCAGCTCTCGGTCTATGGCGGCGTCAGCGGAGCCACGTCGCAGGCGGGCACCGATCCTTGGACGACGTTCTCGGTCTACGCCTTTACCGTCGGATTCCAGGCCGACATCTATCAGCAGAACGGCGGAATATTTCCGACCATCACCATCCAGTCCAACGCGACGCGATCGATTTCGGACGCGCCGCTGGCCGCGACAGCCTACAACACCATCCTCGAGGCGGATTACGCGCTGAACGCGGATGAAACGCGCGGGCTCCTTGCGGGAATGCAATACACCAGAGTCCTCGTCGATACCCCGCTCGCCCGCGTCAGCCCTGATATCATGGGCTATGTCGGCGGCTATTATCAGTGGGACAACAACTGGAAGCTCACCGGCCGCTTCGGCGTGCAATCCTTCGGCGGCGCGCAGCTTCTGAACCTGACGCCGTTTCCCGCCTTCACGCAGCCGATCGTGCGGCTCGACTTCGACCGCATGGACGACGACGACAATCGGCTGTTCGGCATCACCGCGCAGATCGCCTGGACGCCGAAGCCGTCGTACCAGCTAACGCTCCGAACGCCGCTTTACGCGATCAAAAATTAGCAACTAGAGCGGGATGGGTTGGAGTCGAATCGGTTCGCCATTAGCGCGAAGCTAACGATCTCGTGTCCCAGACGCAGTGCAAATACTCTTCGGCGGTACACCGCAGGGCCCGGATACAAAATCGCGAAAACAACCCCATGCAAAGTAGAACGGGCCCGGCTCGCAGCACTCACGCCGCTTGGGTCCGGGGCAGGAGATGGTCCGTGGTCACGGCCCAACCTAATCTCATCCTGCTCCAGATTGCCGCCGGCTCATGCGGGCTGCGGATCGCGAACGGCCATGCCGCGCAGCAGCTTGCCGATCTCCGGCTTGCAGGCGCCGCAATTGGTGCCGGCCTTAAGGCGCCGGCCGACGTCCTCGACGCTGGCTGCCCCTTTGAGGATTTCGGCCGAGATCTGGTGCTGCCCGACGCCGAAGCATGAGCAGACGATCGGGCCGACATCCTGGCTGGCATCCAGCGGTTGGCCGGTCAGCAGCGACATTCGCGCCTTCGGCGACAATGCCTGCTCTGCGAATAGCCCTGATAGCCACGACCGCGAGACCAGCTTGTGATCGGGGGCGATGAACACGCAACCTTCCAGCCGGCCGTCGCGAACGGCCGCGTAGCGGAAACGGCCGGCCTTCGGATCGCGATAGGCGATCCACTCGACGTCGTCATATCCGACGCGGAGCTGCGCCCGCGCCCAATCGCGCCAGCTCGTGGGCCGCTCGTCGCCGGCGAGTTCCATCCGCCAGCAGGTCCCCGAGAGCCCGCCAACCCAGTAGCCCGCTTCGGGACGCGCGATCTCCCGGCGGCTGAGAATGAAGGCATGCCATTTCGGCAAGTACGCTGCCGCCTTGACCGGCGTGTGCTTGGACTCCGGCTGCCCGGAGATCGGATCGGTCGCTGGATTGACCAGCGCATTGACCCGGCCGTCGCCGGCATACTCGCCGTTCCAGTGCATCGGCACGAACACGCAGCCGCGCCGCTGTTCGGCGGTGACGACAACGCGCGCCACCATCTCACCCCAGGGGCTTGTAAGTCGCGCGAGCGCGCCATTCTCGACGCCGGCCATGCGCGCATCGTCGGGATGGAATTCGGCGCAAGGTTCGAACATGTGCGCCAGCAGCCGCGCCGATTTTCCCGTCCGCGTCATCGTGTGCCATTGATCGCGGATCCGCCCGGTATTGAGCACCAGCGGATAGTCCCGGCTGGTCGCATTCACGGCGGCACGCGGCGTCACCGGCACGAAACGCGCCTTTCGGTCGGCGGTGAAGAATTTTGCGGTTTCGAACATCCGCGGCGTGCCGGTCGGATACTCGCGCGTCACCGGCCACTGGATCGGAGTAAGCGCATCGTAGGCGCGATCGTCGAGCGTATTCAGGGCGGACAGATCGAAATCGCGCGTCCCGTCGTTCTCGAAACTGGAAAGCCTGGCGTGCTCGCGGAAGATCGCGGCAACGCTCGGATAGTCGAACCCCGAAAATCCCATGCGCTGCGCGACGTCGCAGACGGTCTGCCAATCGGCCCTTGCAACACCCGGCGCCGGCAGGAACCGCCGCTGCCGGGAGATACGGCGTTCGGAGTTGGTGACGGTGCCGTCCTTTTCGCCCCAGGTAAGCGCAGGCAGCAATACGTGGGCATGACGCGTGGTGTCGGTATGCCGCATGCAATCGGAGACGACGACGAGCTCGCATGAATCGAGCGCGCGGCGCACGCGATCGGCATCCGGCAGGCTGACCAGCGGATTGGTGGACATGATCCAGACCGCCTTGATGCGCCGGTCGGCGATCGCGTCGAACATGTCGATGGCCTTGAGGCCCTGCTTGTCCGCGATAACAGGCGATTGCCAGAAGCGCTGGACGATGTCGCGGTGCTTCGGGTTCTCGATTTCCATGTGGGCGGCAAGCTGATTGGCCAGCCCGCCGACTTCCCGGCCACCCATGGCGTTGGGTTGTCCGGTCAGCGAGAACGGTCCCATGCCGGGTCGCCCGATACGCCCCGTCAACAAATGACAGTTGATGATCGCATTGACCTTGTCGACGCCGCTGCTCGACTGGTTGATGCCCTGCGAATAGAGCGTGACGACCCGTTCGGTTTTGGCAAACCAGTCGAAAAACAACGCCACTGCGCCCTCGGTCAGGCCGCAGATGTCGGCAGTCTGCGCAACCGTCTGGCCGGCGACCTGCCGCAGCGCGGCTTCGGCGCCGGTGGTGGATCCATCCACGAACGCGCGGTCGATGACATTGCGGGACGCAAGATGCGCGAGCAACCCGTTGAACAGCACCGAATCGCTGCCCGAGCGAAGCGGCAGGTGCAGATCGGCGCCGTCACATGTTGCGGTCCGCCGCGGATCGACGACAACAATGCGGCAGGCAGGGTTATTGGCCTTTGCAGCCACCATGCGCTGGTAAAGGATCGGATGGCACCAGGCGGCATTGGAGCCGACGAGGACCAGCAGATCGGCGGTTTCGAGATCCTCATAGCAGCCCGGAACCGTGTCGCTGCCAAACGCGCGCTTGTGACCCGCCACGCTCGACGCCATGCACAGCCGGGAATTGGTGTCGATGTTGGCGGTGCCGATAAAGCCCTTGGCGAGCTTGTTGATGACGTAATAGTCTTCGGTCAGAATCTGGCCGGAGACGTAGAAGGCCACCGAATCCGGTCCATGCTCGCGAACGATTCTGCCAAAACCCTCCGCAACGTGATCGAGCGCCGCATCCCAGCTCGCTTCCTGCCCGTTGACCACGGGAGCAAGCAGCCGCCCCTCGAGCCCGATGGTCTCGGCGAGCGCCGAGCCTTTCGCGCACAGCCTTCCGAAATTGGCCGGATGCAGCGGATCGCCCCGGACGGTCACCGCACCTGAGGCATCCCTGTCAGCGATGACGCCGCAGCCGACGCCGCAATACGGACAGCTTGTCTTCACTGGCACGGGCGATCACCCTCACTCGGCGGCCACAGCCGACGCCGTCTGGACGCAAAGCCAGACGGTGTCATTCTCCACCTTGACCGGATGCGCGCGCGTACATCCCTCATCAGGCGCGACCGCCGTACCGCTCCTGAGCTCAATGACGAAATTGTGCAGCGGACAGGTGACGCGCTTGTTGTGGACGATGCCTTGCGACAGCGGTCCACCCTTGTGCGGACAGCGATCGTCGAGCGCGAACACCTCGTCACCGGCGGTCCGAAATACCGCGATGTCCCCGGACGCCGTTCGCACGACGCGTGAGCCGAGAACGGGAATGTCGTTCAGCGCCCCGATTTCAATCCAGTTGCTCATGCGAGTTCCAGTTCCGCCAGCGGGGTGAATTCGTTGCGATCGACGCCGCGTTTGGCGCGCGCCGCCCACGGATCGCTCTGCGAGAATTGCTGCGAATAGGCGAAGCGGCTGAACAGCGCTTTCCGGTTGACAACATCGTCGACCACCTGCTTGCGGATGGCGTCGAGACCGACCCGGTCACACCACTTGTACATGCGCTCCAGGTACCAGCCCTGCTCGCGATAGAGCTGTGTCAGCGCGGCGATGACTTCGAGCGTCTCTTCCTCGGTCGCGACCTTGCCCAGGAACTCGGTTCCCTTGATGTGAAGCCCCGCGGCGCCGGCGAAGTGGATCTCGAATCCGGAATCGACGCAGACCACGCCGACATCCTTGCACGTGGCCTCCGCGCAGTTGCGCGGACAACCGGACACCGCAAGTTTCACCTTGGCCGGTGTCCACGAGCCCCACATGAATTTTTCGATCTTGATGCCGAGACCGGTCGAATCCTGTGTGCCGAAACGACACCATTCCGAACCGACACAGGTCTTCACCGTGCGCAATCCCTTGGCATAGGCGTGGCCCGACACCATCCCCGCATCGTTGAGGTCGGCCCAGACAGCGGGCAAGTCCTCCTTCTTCACGCCGAGAAGATCGATACGCTGCCCCCCGGTCACCTTGACGGTCGGAATCTTGAACTTGTCCGCGACATCGGCGATGGCGCGAAGCTCGTCGGGCGTCGTGACGCCGCCCCACATCCGCGGCACCACCGAATAGGTCCCATCCTTCTGGATATTGGCGTGGACGCGTTCGTTGATGTAGCGCGACTGCTGATCGTCGCGATACTCGCCGGGCCAGGTGGCGAGCAGGTAATAGTTCAGGGCGGGCCGACAGGAGTGGCACCCGTTCGGCGTCTTCCAGTCCATGAACCTCATGACGTCGGGAATGGTCTTCAATCCGTTCTCGATGATGACGCGGCGCGCGTCATCATGGCTGTGATCGGTGCACGCGCACATCGGCTTGACCTTCGGGGCCGCCGAATAGTCGCCGCCGAGCGTGAAAGCGAGCACCTGCTCGACCAGGCCGGTACAGGAACCGCAGGACGAGGATGCCTTGGTGTGGGCCCGCACGTCGTCGATCGTGAAGAGTTTCTTTTCGCTGATCGCCTTGACGATCGTCCCCTTGCAGACGCCGTTGCATCCGCAGATTTCCGCATCATCGCTCATGGCGGCGACCGAGTTCTTGCCGCTATGGCCGCCATCGCCGAGATTCGCGGCGCCGAACACCAGCCGCTCGCGCATTTGCGAAACGTCGGTGCCGTCGCGCAGATGCTGGAAGTACCATGGGCCGTCGATGGTATCGCCATAGAGCACGGCGCCGATGATCTTCTTGTCGCGCAGAATGATCCGCTTGTAGACGCCGCGGGAAGCGTCCTGCATGACGATCTCTTCCTTGTCCGCACCCGGAGCGAAGTCGCCGGCGGAGAACAGGTCGATCCCGGTCACCTTCAATTTGGTCGAAACGACCGAACCGTCATAGGTGGCAAAACCCTTCATGGCGAGGTGATTGGCGCAAACCTTGGCCTGGTCGAACAGGGGAGCGACGAGGCCGTAGGTCTGGCGACGATGCTGCACGCATTCACCGACCGCATAGATTCGTCCGTCGTAGGTCTGCATGGTATCGGAGACGACGATGCCGCGCTCGCAATAGAGGCCTGCCTTGCGTGCCAGTTCGACATTCGGGCGGATGCCGACCGCCATCACGACAAGGTCGGCCGGAATCTCCTCGCCGTCAGCAAAGCGCACGCCGGTGACGCGATCCTCACCGAGGATCGCTTCCGTCTGCGCGGGCATCTTGAACACCATGCCGCGCTCTTCAAGGGACTTGCGCAGCAATCCGCCGGCGACCTGATCGAGCTGGCGCTCCATCAGCGTGTCGAGCAGATGCACAACGGTGACGTTCATGCCGCGCTTCATCAAGCCGTTGGCGGCTTCGAGGCCGAGCAGACCACCGCCGATCACGACGGAATTCTTGTAGCTCGTCGAGGCCTGGACCATGCGCTCGACATCCTGAATGTCGCGAAAGCCGATGACGCCTGGAAGATCCTTGCCCGGAAGCGGCAACATGATCGGGTTCGAGCCGGTGGCGATCAGCAGGCGATCGTAAGGTACCCGCGCGCCTTCCGCGGTGACGACTTCGCAGGTACGCCGATCGATCATCTCGATCATTTCGCCCTTGCGCAGCGTGATGCCGTTATCCTCGTACCACTGCACCGTGTTGAGCATGATGTCGTTGACGGTCTTCTCGCCGGCGAGCACAGGCGACAGCAGAATTCGGTTGTAGTTGCCGTATGGTTCGGAACCGAAGACGGTGATGTCATAGAGATCAGGCGCACGGTCCAGCAGCACTTCGACCGTGCGGATGCCGGCCATGCCGTTACCGATCACCACCAACTTTTGCTTTTTTATTTTCTCGAGCATGCTCTGCCTTCTGATCCAGGTTCCGATGGTCCGACGCGCGACGCAGCCCTGCATCTTCGGTCGGCGAGAATTATTGGTGATTGGGGAGCGCCCATCGGCGGGCAAAGGATCGTCGACTATGACGATCGGAATCTCAGGTATTCAAGAGACGTGCCAACACCGGACCCGTAATTTTCCGGGCGCAGCGCACGGCTTCAGCCGGTGAATCGCTAATTGGCTGCACCAGCGCGGGCACGAATGCCCAAAAAATCATCCGCTTGGGCTATCCATTGTGCACAACACGAATGCTTAACCATGACCCGGCGCCAATTTGCCCCCGGAACTGGCACGACACGGACAAGCGGCTTTTCAGGCCCGCTTTCCCGCCAATACTCGGCACCGCATAATAAAACACCACACTGCACCTTCGAGCGGCGGTTTTTGCCAACAATCGGAGCAGCGGCCGCATTCGCGGCACGTTGTCCCCGCGCCGCAAGGCACTCCAAATACACGCAAAGTGGTTGGCTTGCCTTTTCTGGCACACGAATTGCTGACGTTGGGACCAGAGTGCGTCTCAACGACGAGACGACTCGCATCCCAAAATTACATCCCTTGTGCCGAGATCACCGCGCTTGCGCGGTGTCACGCGCCGCTGTTCGAGGCTGCTCGATGAAGTTTGCTGAATTCAAGAAGGCTGGCCACTGGCCCACGCTGCTCGCCGCCTTTCTCTATTTCGACATAAGCTTCATGGCTTGGGTCGCGCTCGGTCCGTTGATCGTCTACATCGTGCGCGACATGAACCTCGCCGTCGACGAGAAGTTCACGCTTGTCGCGATCCCGGTTCTGGCCGGTGCGTTGCTGCGGGTGCCGATGGGCCTTCTCGCCGATCTGTTCGGCGCCAAACGAACCGGAATTGTCGCGCAAATAGTCGTCATCGCAGCCACGGCGTGGGTCTGCTACTTCGGCCTTCCGAGCAAGCTGTCGGTGGAGATCTTCGGTCTCGCGCTCGGCATCGGCGGCGCCTCGTTCGCGGTGGCGCTGCCGCAGGCAAGCCGCTGGTATCCGCCGCAATATCAGGGCGTGGTGATGGGAATCGCCGGCGCCGGCAATATGGGTGTCGTGCTTGACACGATGTTCGCACCGTCGATCGCCGAACATTGGGGCTGGCAAGCCGTGTTCGGCGTGCTGCTCGTTCCGATGTTGCTGATCCTCGCCTACTACGTCTACGCCGCCAAGGATGCGCCCGGAGAACGGAAACCGATTTCGCTGAAGGCTTATGGCACCCTGCTGCGCGATCCCGACAGCCGCTGGTTCATGTTCTTCTACTTCATCACCTTCGGCGGTTTTGTCGGACTGGCCAACGCGCTGCCGCTGTATTTCACGGTGCAGTACCACGTGTCCGGCGTCGCGGCGGGCCTGCTGGTTTCCTTGATCGTTGCGTTCGGTTCGGGTTTCCGCCCCGTTGGCGGCCTGATCGCCGACCGCATCGGCGGCATCCGTTCGTTGTCGATGTTCTTTGGAGTCGTCGTGGCGGCCTATCTCGCCATCGCCTTCATGCCGGAAGGACCGGCCGCGCCGGCGGCATCGGGTTGGGCGCTCACCGAGATGCCGCGGATCGCCTGGATGTCGGTGTCGCTGTTCTCGATCGGAGTCCTCGCGCTCGGCATGGGTAATGGCGCCGTGTTTCAGCTCATTCCACTTCGCTTCCGGCAAGAGATCGGCCTGATGACCGGCATGGTCGGCTGCGCCGGCGGCATCGGCGGCTTCTTCCTTGCCAAGGCGCTCGGCATCGCCAAGGGGATGACCGGCGGATTTGGCGCGGGCTTCGTGTTTTTCGGCCTGCTGGCGTTGCTTGGTTTCCTCGGACTTGCCATGGTCAAGGTGCGCTGGCGCACCACATGGGGCGCCGCATCGGGAGCGCGGGTCTGACGACCGGCGCTGCAAACTCGGCGGGTCTCGCGGGTGACGATCGGTTCGCAACGCAATCTCGGGGTTCGCGTCGGCTTCGTCAGCGAGACCGGCAAGCGGTCCGCCAATGAGGATTACGTCGGGACCTGCCTCGGCCGTTCCGGCGTGAGCAACCGCGATATTGTCGCTGCGGTCGCCGACGGCGTCGGCGGACACAAGGGCGGGCGCGAAGCCGCCGAACTCGCGGTCCGTTGCTTCATCGACGCCTATTATTCCCTCCCCGAAACGCTCGGCGTGCGGCGCCGCGCCTCGCGTTCGCTGGAGGCCGCCAATAGCTGGATCTACACGCAAGGCCGCACCGATCCGCTGCTCAGCGGCATGAGCTGCGCCTTCTCGTCTATCATCCTGTCGCGGCGACAGTGCCACGTCATTCATATCGGCGACACCCGCGCCTATCGCCTGAGCGAGGGGCGCCTGGAGCGGCTGACCACCGACCACATCGCCGGACGCGGCGATCTCGCCCATCTGCTCAACCGCGCCATCGGGTTCGAGGACTTCGCCCGCTTCGATTACGCCACCGTCGGACTGCGCCAGCACGACAGGCTCCTGATCTGCAGCGACGGCGTTCATGGCGTGCTGGCCGATCACCGTCTGCAGGTGCTGTTGAGCGAGCGCACCTCGCCGGAAGAATCCGCCCGCGCACTGGTCGACGCGGCGCTCGATGCCGGCTCCAGCGACAACATGACCGCCCTTGTGCTCGACGTCGTCGACCTGCCGCCCGCCGACCGCGACGAACTCACCCACTCGATCGCGACGCTTCCGATTTTGGACCTGCCCGAAACCGGCGACGTCATCGACGATTTCACGCTCGGCGAAATTTTGTCTGACGGACGCTACAGCCGGCTGTTCAAGGCGATCGACAAGCAGCAAGGCCGCGAACTCGTGCTGAAGTTTCCGCATCCGCGCGTGGCCAGCGAGGGCTCCTATCGCCTCGCCTTCGTCCGCGAGGCGTGGGTCGCGGCTCGCGTGCGAAGCCTGTGGATCGGAGAAATCGTCGAACTGCCTGCCGAACGGCAGACCCGCCTCTATTCGGTGATGCCGCTTTACGAAGGCGAGACGCTGGAACAGCGGCTCAACCGCTCGCCGCAGCTTTCGCTAAGCGAAGGCATCGGGATCGCGACCAAGCTGGCGCGCGCGGTCGCCACTTTGCATCGCGCCGGCATCATCCACCGCGACATCAAGCCCGACAACGTGATCCTGCTGAAGGCCGGCGGATTGCGGCTGGTCGACCTTGGCGTTGCGCGCGTGCCGCTGCTCGAGGATTTCCCGGCCGAGGATATTCCGGGCACACCGAGCTACATGGCGCCTGAGCTGTTCGGCGGGCGGACCGGCGACGAGTTTTCCGATCTCTATGCGCTCGGCGTCACCGTGTACCGGATGTTCACTGCCGCCTACCCTTATGGCGAGATCGAGCCGTTCTCGCGGCCCCGCTTTGGCAAGCCCGCTTCCCTCTCCCGCCATCGCCCCGACCTGCCGGCCTGGCTGGACGCCGTGGTCGGCAAGGCCCTCAACGTCGATCCGGCGCAACGCTACGGCGACGTCATCGAGTTCTCGCACGAGCTCGAGAACGGCGCGATGTGGGCAAAGCCGGCCGCCACGTCACGGCGCTCGCTCTACGACCGCGATCCGCTCGTTTTCTGGAAGAGCCTGTCGGCGGGCCTGATCGTGCTCGTCATCCTGCTTCTGGCATGGGCGGTACGACATTAGCCCGTCACACCCCGGTCTGGGTGATGAACTTGGTGTTGAAATACCCGTCCATCGCCTCGGTGCCGCCCTCCGAGCCGTAGCCGGAATCCTTGACGCCGCCGAACGGCACCTCAGGCAAGGCAAGACCAAAACTGTTGATCGAGACCATGCCGGCCTCGATGGCAGCGCCGATCGCGGTCGCCGTCTTGGTCGAACTGGTGAAGGCGTAAGACGCCAGGCCGAACGGCAAGCGGTTGGCTTCCTCGGCCACTTCGTCGAAGGTGGAGAAGCGGGAGATCAGCGCCAGCGGCCCGAACGGCTCTTCGTTCAGGGCCCGCGCGTCCTTCGGCACGTCGCTGACCACGGTCGGTTCGTAGAAGTATCCCTTGTTGCCGACGCGGTGGCCGCCGGTCTCGAGTTTTGCTCCTTTGCCCACGGCATCCTGCACCATGCCTTCGATAGCGGTGACGCGGCGCGGATTTGCGAGCGAACCCATCTTCGAATCCGGATCAAGGCCGTTGCCGACCTTGATCGACTTGGCGCCCTCGACGAACTTGTCGACGAATTCGCGGAACACGTCGTCCTGCACCAGCATGCGGGTCGGCTGGTTTGCGATTATGGGTTTAAGGCCGATGGCGGATCCTGCGTGAAGATCACGTGCCGTGCCGGCTATCGCGTCAATGACGACAATGAATGCGAGAAAGTTCAGGAGCGGAAGCCAGCAGCGACGCGCGATCAGGACACTGCAAAGCAGGTAGCGACGCCGCCGGCGAATCCTTCGCACGGTGGGGATCGATGCCGGGGTATGCGAGACCCGGTCGGCTGCCGCTGTGCCTTGCAGAATGGCGGGGGAATCTCGGCGGATGGCCGTAGCTGGTATTCGAAAAGCGGCGGGCTGTCCGCGCCGACCAACGAAGCCTTCGTTCAATGCCAAATTCGGGCACGCGCTAGCGCCTTGATGAGCCTTGAACGGCTGCGAGGACTGTCGTGCAGGGATGATCGATAGCGAAAGACCGCTACCGCTTTTCCCGACGCAAATCGACGATACTTCCTCCGATCGTCCGCCTGAACTCAGAGACCTAATGGACCTCTTGCGCCAGGTGGGATGCCACGGCGCAAGAGGTGGAGCCTTCCTCCAAGGGGTCGCCAGTCAGCGGCTGGACAGGCAGATCAGTACGTTCAGTTTTTGAGCGCCGTGACCACGACCTCAATCAAGGCGCCGCCCCCGAGATCGGCCACACCGACCGTTGCGCGCGTCGGGAGGTCGTTGCCGAAAAATTCGAGCCAGGCCGCATCCATCTCCTTTTTCCTGGAGAGATCCGTCACGAAGATCGAGGCGCTGACGACGCGGGTTGCATCTGTGCCCGCCTCTTTCAGATACCCGGCAATCTTGCCGAGGATGTTGCGGGTCTGCTCGCCCATCGAGGCGCTGGTGTCGTCGGCGATCGTGCCGCCGACGAATACAAACCCGTTCGCTTCAACGGCGCGGTGCATGATCGGCGTACGGATGTTGCGGATGATGTTCATGACGTCCTCATCTTGGGTTCCAGGGTGTGGAAGGATGAAAGCGGTCGATGCTGAGATCGCCGATTCGTGTCTGGGTGCCGCCGTTGGCGATCAGCTCCGTCATCACGGCGCCCGCGCCGGGGCCGAGCTGGAAGCCGTGCAGCGAAAAGCCGAACTGGTGATAGAGCCCCGGGTGGCGGGCGCTTGGGCCGAGCACGGGCAGTTCGTCGCGCGTCCGCGCCTCGATACCGGCCCAGGCGCGGACGATTGTGGCGCTGCGCATCACGGGGAATAGTTCAAACACGGTACGTGCGCTGATGGCGAGACTGCGCCAGTCCAGCACGGTCTCGTTGCGGTCCTGGTCCGGCGTCGCGAGATGTCCGCCGCCGATCAGCACGGTGCCGTTGGCGAATTGCTTGAAGGAGAGCTTGCGGCCACGCAGGATGACCACGGGATCGATGAAATGCGGCACGCGGGAGGTAATCATCAGCATCGGCGCCACGGTCTCAACCGGTACCGGCTCGCCAAGATCAGCGGCGATGCGGCCCGCCCATGCGCCGGCCGCATTGACCAGCACCGGCGCCGCGTAGGTATCGGCGCCGACATCCACCTGCCACAGCCCGTCTTGCTTTCGAATGTTGGTCGCTGCCACGCCCTCACGGACGGTTGCGCCGAGCGCGGCCGCCTTGCGGCGGAACGCGGTGGTGGTTCTAGCTGGATCGGCCGCGCCATCGCGCCGCGATACCACGCCGCCAGGACAGCTCTCGGCCACCGCCGGCACCAGCCGCCGCAGCTCCGGCCCATCGATCAGCTCTTCATGGGTGAAGCCGAGCGCGTTCAGCTCGGCGACGCGCGCGCGACACGCATCGAATTCGGCGTCGTTCTCGGCGACCAGCACCTGGCCGTGGCTTTCGAAGCCGCAGGCATCGTCGACCAGTCCTTCAATCCGCTCCCAAATTCCCATCGAGCGGATCGAGAGCGGGATCTCGGCGACGTGCCTTGCGAGTTGACGAACGCCACCGGCATTCACCCCCGAGGCGTGGCGGCCGGCATAGTCCTTCTCGATCAGCACCGGCTTCATTCCCGCAAGGCACATGTGAAGCGCGGTCGAGCATCCGTGGATGCCGCCACCCACGATGATGGCATCCGCGAGCTTCGTCATCCGCGCACCACGGCCTGGACGTCGGACTCCGTCTTCGGTACCGCCGCGAGCTCCGCGAGCGTGATCGGCTTCACTGGTGCGCGCAGCCGATAATAGCCGATCTCCTGAGGAGTCTTGCCACGGGCTTGCGCCATCAGTTCAGTGACGGTCAGACCGCAGAGCCGGCCCTGGCAGGGGCCCATGCCGCTGCGGCGATAGGCCTTGAGCTGGTTCGGACCGGTCGCACCGATCGCGACGGCGTCGAGAATGTCCTTGGCCGTGACCTCCTCGCAGCGGCAGACGATGGTGTCGCCGGAGGGGATGCGGAACTGCCGGGCGGGGCGGAACAGCGTGTCGAGGAAAGCACGGCCGCGCTCGGCCTTGGCCAGCGAAGCTCTGTAGGTTGCCATCGGCGCGAGCTTGGCAGCAGATGCAGGCGCCAGTGCCTCCACTGCAGCCCGTGCAGCGATACGACCGCGAACAATTGCAGATTCCGCGCCGCCGATCCCGGCACCATCGCCGGCGATAGCGATGCCGTCGACCGATGTGTTGCCGTCGTGATCGAGAACCGGCGACCAGCAAAGCTGCACGTCGTCCCAGCGATGCTCGATCGCGGCCGCCATCGCGAGATTGACGTTGGGCACCACGCCCTGATGCAGCAGCAGCAGCTCGGCCGGGATAGTCTCGCGTCGGCTGCCGGCCTTATAGGTCACCGTTGCAAGCTGGCCGTCGCCAGCGGCAGCGAGTTCGCTCACTCCGGTCACAACAGGTACTTTCGCCCGCACCTCCCGCATCAAGGCAAGGCCCTTCGCGAAATAGGGCGAGGTCGCGAAGGCGAAGGCGTGAGGCAACGCGGCAAAATAGTTTCGACGCTCGGTCGTATCGAGGATGCGATCGATGCGGCCGCCAAGGCGCAGGATCTGCGCCGCGAGCAGCCAAAGCAGCGGCCCCTGCCCTGCGATCACGGTGCGCCCATCCGGCACGAGCCCTGAGGACTTCAGCATCGTCTGTGCGGCGCCTGCGGTCATCACCCCCGGAAGTGTCCAGCCCGGAATCGGAAACGGCCGCTCAAGCGCACCGGTCGCCAGAATCGCGCGACGCGCCTTGACGAAGGACGACGCGCCGCCGACCGACACACCGACCTCGAGATTCCGGTCAAGGCTCCAGACCGTCGCACGCTGGATGATCTCGGCCCCGCTCGATCGCACCGCCTCGACCAGGTTTGCACCCGCCCAATAATCGGCGCCGAGGCGATCGCGTTCCGTCACCGGGGTTGAGGTGATGGCGCGCCAGACCTGGCCGCCGGCGCCGGCATTCTCGTCGAGCAGCAGCGTCGACAGGCCAGCCTCGGCTACGGTCGCGGCGGCGGCAAGCCCGGCGGGCCCTGCCCCGATTACCACGACATCATAGTTATCGCGTTTGGGAGTCCCGTTCATCGGCCGATCTCCCTTTTGCCCTTCTGGATCTCGATCTGCATGCCCTCGGCGACGGGCACGAGGCAGCCCTGGCGATTGCCGACGCCATCAATGGTGACGAGGCAGTCGAAGCACACGCCCATCATGCAATAGGGCAAGCGCGGCGCGCCGCTCACTGCCGTCGCACGGCGCACGTCACGGCCGGAAGCGAGCAGCGCAGCGGAAACCGTATCGCCCTCGCGCGCCGCAACGGCGGCCCCGTCCACGACGATGTGCACCGGTCTTCTGCTGTCCTGATCGGATCGTTTGAACATTGGATGCCTCTTCGTCCCTTTCTCTCGCGTGCGGGTCGCGTCGATGTCAGTAGTAGCCGCTGCCTGTCGCAGCATGGTTCGCGTCGAAGCGGCGGGCCGAGAACGCGCCGACGAGTTCCGGCTCGAGCGCGCCTTGCGCCACCATCCGGGCAATCTCGAAGGCGTGGTTGGAGGCGAGCGTGACACCGGAATGACAGCAGGTGACAAAAGCACCCGGCGCGCTCTCCGACTGATCGTAGATCGGAAAGCCGTCCTGCGGCATCACGCGGATGCCGGACCAGGTACGCACGACGTTCAGGCGGGCCAGATGAGGAAACATGCGCTGCGCCCGATCCGCCATCACGGCGCTTACCGAATGGTTCAGCGTGCGATCGTCAAGCTGATCTTCCTTGCTGTCTCCAATCATCACCGTGCCCTCGTCGGTCTGCCGAATGGTGGTCAGCGGATGCGGCAGGAACGGCATGGTGCGTTCGGTCACCACGATCTGACCGCGGGTCGGCCCCATCGGCGCCGACAGACCGACCATCGGTGCGAGCGACTGGTTGGCGTTGCCGGCGGAGAGCACGACCTTGCCGGCGCGGATCTCGCCCTGTGGCGTCGACAGTCGGAATTCGCCGCCGCTCCGGAAGATCGCCGAGACCGGCCGCTCAGGAAGATAGTCGACGCCGAACAGCTTCAGTCCGGTGTGAAAGGCACGGAAAGTGCGCAGTGAATTCACGTGCCCGTCCAGCGGACAGAAGCTGCCACCGGAGACCTCAGGACCGATCAGCGGCAGCATCTTCCTGACCTCCGACGCCGACAGCATCTCCATCTTGTAGTCAGCCGCACCCACCTGGTTGTGCATGCGCGTGACAAGCTGGGCGCGCTGTTCGAACTCGTCCTCGCCGAGGGTCAGATGAAAGCCGCCATTCTGCTGCAGGGCGACGTCGAGCCCGGTCTGGTCTTTCAATTCGGCGGCGAGCTTGCTCCAGCTTTCGGATGCCCGCATCGTCCAGCCGGTGTAGGCCGGCATGCCGAGCCCCTTGCTCTGCACCCAGACCAGCGCGAAGTTTGCCCGCGAGGCGCGCTTGGCGATGTCGCCCTCGTCGAGGACGACGACCTTCTTGCCGAGCCGGCCAAGACCCCAGGCGATAGCGGAGCCGAGCAGGCCGCCGCCCACGACAGCGACGTCATATTCCTTTGACATGGGTTTTCCTTGGGTTCTCCTAGCGCCCTGGATCGCTCTTGCCGGCGAGCACGCGATCGAGCCCGTAGAAGCGGTCGAGCAGGATCAGGGCGGTCATGGTGATCGCGATCACGCTGGCCGAGACGGAGGTCACCAGCGGATCGATGTTGTCCTGGATGTACAGGAACATGCGAACGGGCAGCGTCTCGGTGCCGGGCGTGGCCAGGAAGACGGTCATGGTCAGATCGTCAAAGGACTGAATGAAGGCAAGCGCCCAGCCGCTGATGACGCCCGGCAGGATCAGCGGCAAGGTCACGCGGCGGAACAAGGTCCAGCCGCCGGCGCCGAGCGAGACCGCGGCCATCTCGAT
The DNA here is from genome assembly GCF_018130385.1 of Bradyrhizobium sp. AUGA SZCCT0283. GTDB lineage: Bacteria > Pseudomonadota > Alphaproteobacteria > Rhizobiales > Xanthobacteraceae > Bradyrhizobium. Next base: position 371,363 of record NZ_JAFCLU010000002.1, read on the forward strand.
CGAGCGGTCCATGCCGGTCGCCGCGGCCAGCGTTAGCCGCAGCGCGAACGGAAACACCACCACCACATGAGCGACCAGCAGGCCTGTGAAACTGCCGCCCATGCCGATCGCCGTGAAGAAGCGCAGGAAGGCGATGCCGAGCACGACATGCGGGATCATCAGCGGCGACAGGAACAACGCTGCAAGGGCGCCGCGACCTCGGAAACTATAACGGGCGATGGCAAGCGCCGCCGGCACCGCAAACAGGAGCGCCACCAACGAGGACAGCGCACCGAGGCCGAGGCTCACCCAGAAGGCATGGACAAACTCGGGATAGCTCGCGATCTTCCTGAACCAGCGCAGTGAGAAACTGGTGGTCGGCAGCGACAGGTAGCCCTCAGGCGTGAAAGCGACGAGGCAGACCACCACGATCGGCGCCAGCATGACGATCACGAAGATCGCATGGAAGATGAGCGCGAGCGGGCCGTTCGTCCTCATCGAAACACCTCGGCATAGCGCCGCTCGATCAGCGCGTTGCTGCCGACGACGATCATCACGAGCGCCAGCAGCAGCAGGACCGCGACGGCGGCGCCGAGCGGCCAGTTCAGCGTATTGAGAAACTCGTCATAGGCGAGCGTCGCCGCGACCTTGAGCCGACGGCCACCGATGATGGCGGGCGTCGCAAAAGCGCTGGCGGACAGCGAGAAGACGATGATCGCGCCCGACAACACGCCCGGCATGATCTGCGGCAGAACGATGCGGCGAATGATCGTGAACGAACCGGCGCCGAGCGACAGGGCGGCGTTCTCAATCTGCGGGTCGACGCGTTGCAGTGCAGCCCAGACCGACAGCACCATGAAAGGCATCATCACGTGCGCGAGTGCGATGACCATGCCGGTTTCGGTGAACATGAAGGGCAGCGGCGAGCCGATCAGCCCAAGCGACATCAGGAACTTGTTGATGAGGCCATTGTTGCCGCCAAACAACAGCGCCCAGCCCAGCGTGCGCGCCACCACGGAGATCAGCAATGGGCCAAGGATTACGAGCAGGAAAAAACTCTTCCAGCGCCCGCTCATACGGTTGAGGATGTAGGCCTCCGGCGCACCGAACATGGCAGTGATCAGCGTCGTCAGCAGGGCGATGCGGAAAGTCCGCCAGAACATCTCGGCATAATAGGGATCGGTCGCGATCTCGCGCCAGTTCTTCAGGATGAAGACCGGCTCGATGCCTTTGTATTGGCCCCAGTCGTGGAACGAGAGCATCACCGTCATGGCGAGCGGGATCACCAGCACACCGACGAACAGCATCAGCGCTGGCGCGGTCAGCGCCCACGGCGCGCGCCTATCACGCGCGTCCGCCGTTGCCGCAGCGTTCACGGGAGCAGTGTCGACGGCTGCGCTCATGCGGCAACTCCGGCGCTGCGCAGGCTCATGTCTTCCGGCCGCCAGGCAAGCCGCACGGCCTCGCCCTCCGCGGGCTGCGGCTGGCCGTCGTTTTGGCGGATTACAATCACAGCGCCGCATTCGCTCTCGCACTGGAAGAGCCAGTGATTGCCTTGGAAAATGCGGGTGACGATCTTCGCCACGAGCCCGGCATCGCCGAAACCGATCCGCTCGGGGCGGATGCTGACCGTCACCGGACCCGCGAGGCCGGCCGGTGCCGGCGCGCTCCAGGAGCCGGCGGTCAGCCGCCCCGGCGTGACGCTCCGGTCGATCGTCGCGGCGAAATCGTTTGTCTTGCCGAGGAACTGGGACACAAAGGCGGAAGCCGGCCGCTCATAGGTCTCCTGCGGTGTGCCGATTTGCTCGATGCGGCCCTGGTTCATCACCACGATCCGGTCGGACAGCGACATCGCCTCGTTCTGGTCGTGGGTGACGAGGATCGTGGTAGTGCCGAGATTGCGCTGGATCTGGCGCAGTTCGATCTGCATGTCCTCGCGCAGCTTGGCGTCCAGATTAGACAGCGGCTCATCAAGGAGCAGCACGCTCGGCCGAATCACGAGCGCGCGGGCGAGCGCCACGCGCTGCTGCTGGCCGCCGGACATCCGTCGCGGATAACGCTCCTCATAGCCGGCGAGCCCGACCATCGCCAGCGCGGCGCGGACGCGCTCGCGGCACTCTGCACGCGGCACGCGCCGCATCTCGAGGCCAAAGGCGACGTTCTCGGCCGCTGTCATATGCGGGAACAGCGCATAGCTTTGAAATACGATGCCGAGCCCGCGCTTCGCCGGCTGCACCGCGGTCAGGTCGCGCCCCTCGAGCCGGATCGCGCCGCGCGAGGGATCGAGGAAGCCCGCAATCATCTGCAGCGTCGTGGTCTTTCCGCAGCCCGACGGACCAAGGAAGGAGACGAACTCGCCCTTGCCTACCGTGAGACTGAAGTCATCGACGACAGTCTGCGGGCCGAACTGTTTTGCGACTCGGTCGAGTTCAAGAAAGGACATGAATGCTTCCGGGTGCTGCCAGGACAAATGGTAGACCTGCGGCGTTGCGCGGAGCCGTCGCCGAAATCCAGTCCGCCGCGCCGAGCCTTAAGCTCAGCGCTCGACCTCGCGATTCCACCGCTTGGTCCATTCCTCGCGCTTGTCGTTGATGATCGCCCAGTCGGGCGTATACAGCTTTGCGGCGCGCTCCCCGATCGGCGCCATCTTACCGAGATCCGGCGGCACCACGACCGACTTCAACACCGGGCCGTAGCCGTAATCCTTCAGCAACACGAGCTGTGTTTTCGGCTCGAGCAGCGTTTTGATGAATGCCGAGGCGAGCGGCGACGCGTTGGGCTTGGTGATCGGACAGGCAGTCGTCAGCAGCGTGGCCGCGCCTTCCTTCGGATAGACAAAGTCGACGGGGAAGCCGGTGTTGGCGAAGCTCTGGACACGGCCCGTCCCCCACACGGCCAGCACGGCCTGGCCGGACTGGAACAGCTCGGTCATCTTGCCTGGCGAGGGCTCATAGGCCAGCACATTGGGATTGACGTCAGTCTTGATAATCTTGAAGCCGGCGTCGACGTTGGCTTCGCTGCCGCCGTTCATTTTGGCAAGCATCAGCAACGTATGCAGACCATACGTGTTGTTGATGGGCGGAATGACCAGCTGCTTCTGATATTTTGGATCCTTGAGATCATTCCAGGAGGTCGGTGGCGCCCAGCCTTTTTCGGCAAAGACTTTGGTGTTGTACATCAAACCGGTCGCAACGATGCCGATGCCAACCGCGCGATCATCCTTGAAGCGTGCGGCCTCGTAGAGATCGGCAGGCAGGCCATCGATCTTGCCGCAGAAGCCAAGCTGGATTGCCTGGTACATCGGACCGTCATCGACGATCGCCACGTCGATCTGCTGGTTGCCCTTCTGGGCCTGCAGCTTGGCAAGCGTGTCTGTCGAGTTGCCGGCGACGTATTCGACCTTGACGCCGTTGCTCTGCTCGAAGCCGGGGATGACCTCGTCGCGGATCGTCTTCTCGAAGGAGCCGCCGTAACCCGCGACATAGAGCGTCTTCTGCTGCGCCAAAACCGCCGACGGGGTTAGGGCGAGCGCCGCAATGCTGACCGCTCCGACAAGGCCGAGATGCTTCATATCGATCGATCTCCAATACCGTTTGCGAGGTGCACCCGGAGTGACCCCCCTTTTGACCGGCTCGAGCCCTCTCCTCCGAGCGAGGCGCATGCGTCCCGTTCGGTATCGCGGCACGACGCGTCGGACCGCGCCAGAAGTTTGGGCGTCCGGGCCGCTGCCCAAAAAACTGGCTTTGTCCAGCCGTGGTAAAAAAGATCGCAATCCATGCTTTCGCCGTCCAATTAATAATGGCACCTTCAACATGCTGAAATGTTATGGATGGGAAAGAGGCATGGCCCGGATCAATTCGCGGCAGGTCGAAGCCTTCCGCGCAATGATGCTGACAGGCAGCGTGACGGAGGCAGCAAAGCTGATCGCTGTGACACAGCCGGCCGTAAGCCGGCTGTTGCGTGACTTTCAGGCGCTGCTCAAGATGGAGTTGTTCGAGAGACGCGGTACCGGCCTTGTGCCGACGGCAGCCGCAACGGCACTCTACATGGAAGTCGAGCGCTCCTTCGTCGGACTCGACCGCATCGCCGCGGCCGCTGAAGAGATCCGCAGCCGCCGGACCGGCACGCTTCGGATCGCGGCCCTGCCGGCGCTGTCCAACGGCTACCTGCCGCGATTGGCTGGCGGGTTCCTCAAGGAACGGCCAAACCTCAACCTGTCTTTTTTCGGCGTCATCTCGCCGATCGTGATCGATTGGGTTTTGAACCACCAGTGCGACATCGGCTTTGCCGAGGTGCCGATCGCCCATTCCGGCCTTCCGTGCGTTCGGCTGCCGGCGCCCGCTCGCGTCGCGATCCTTCCCGCCGGACACCGACTCGCGGTTAAGGAGACGCTACAGCCGCGCGATTTCGAGGGCGAGACCTTCGTGTCGCTGACGGCCGGATCGACCGGCCGTCATCTGATTGACCAGGCCTTCAATCGCGACGATGTCCGCCGGATCCTTCGGGTCGAAACCAGCCTGTCCGAAATCATGTGCGGGCTGGTGTCATCCGGACTCGGCGTGGCGATCTGCGATCCCTTCACGGCGCAGGAGTTCGAGGACCGAGGCGTCGTGGCGCGCCCTTTCCTGCCGCGGATCGATTTCGAGTTCGCCGCCGTTTTTCCACCGCAGCGCAGTCCCTCGCCTGTTGCCCTGGATTTGGTGGAGGTCATGCGGCAGTCGCTTGACGAATTGAGCGGGCTGCCCGTCGCTCAAAACTGATGGCGGTGGGCAGGTTACGTCGATCACCTCTCTGGCGCTGGTCGGAAGGTTGCAGCACGGGATCAGTGAGCGGGTCCCGGCGGTTCCGGCAGCGCGTTGAGATGACACGCCACCCATTGACCGCCTTCAGCCGACCGAAGCTCCGGCTCTTCCGTCCGGCAGCGATCGAACACGTATGGACACCTGGTGTGGAAGCGGCAACCGTTGGGCGGATTGATCGGGCTCGGCACGTCGCCCTTCAGGATGATCGGGTTGCGAATGGCCCCGGGCTCCGGCACCGGCACGGCCGATAGCAGCGCCCTGGTGTAGGGGTGCCTCGGCGCGGTGAAGATTTGCTGCCTTGGCGCCATCTCGACGATCTTGCCGAGATACATGACGGCAACACGATGCGTCATATGCTCGACGATCGCCAGATCGTGGCTGATGAAGAGCAGCGCGAGGCCGAACTCCCGCTGCAGATCCTGCAACAGGTTGACGATCTGCGCCTTGACCGAGACGTCGAGCGCCGAGACCGCCTCGTCGCAAACGATCAGTTCGGGTTCCGCGGCAAGCGCCCGGGCGATGCCGATGCGCTGGCGCTGGCCGCCCGAGAATTCGTGAGGCCGGCGGCCCAGCGCGTCGCGCGGCAGACGCACGGTGTCCATCAGCGCAACAACCTTCGCCTCGAGTTCGGCGGCAGATTTGGCGAGGCCGAAATTGCGGATCGGCTCGGCCAGAATATCGCGTACGCGCATGCGCGGATTGAGGCTGGAGAATGGATCCTGGAATACCACCTGGACGCGGCGGCGCATGCTGCGCAGCCCTCCGGGTGAAAGGTCGTCGATGCGCTGGCCATCCAGCACCACCTGACCGCCGGTGATGTCGAACAGCCGCAGGATAGCCCGGCCGACCGTCGACTTGCCGCAGCCGGATTCGCCAACGAGAGACAGCGTCTCGCCACGCTCGACCTCAAAGGACACACCGTCCACGGCATAGACCCAGTTGGACTTGCGGCTGAACAGACCACTGCGGACCGGAAAATGCTTCTTGAGGTCGTTGACCTGGAGCAGCGGAGGACTCATGCCGCGGCCGCCTCCTTGCGCGCGTAATGGCAGGCCGCGATGTGGCGGGGTCCCTTCTCTTCGAGACCCGGGGCAACCTGCCGACAGAGATCGGTCGCCAGCGCACAGCGCCCGGCAAAGACGCAGCCTTCGATCCGCCCCTTGAGGCTCGGCACCTGGCCGGGAATCTCGGCGAGCCGCCGCGCCGCACCTGTGAGGGACGAACCGAGCTTGGGCACTGCGCCAAGCAGGCCCTGCGTATAGGGATGACGAGGGGAGCGGAACAGTTCAGCCACCGGCGCTTCCTCAACCTTGCGGCCGGCATACATGACCATGACGCGCTCGGCGATCTCAGCGACGACGCCGAGATCGTGGGTGATCAGAACGATCGCCGCGCCGACGCGGCGTTTGAGGTCCAGCATCAGTTGCAGGATCTGCGCCTGGATCGTGACATCGAGCGCCGTGGTCGGCTCGTCGGCGATCAGGAGCTTTGGATTGCAGGCGAGCGCCATGGCGATCATCACGCGCTGCCGCATGCCGCCGGAGAGCTGATGCGGATATTCGCGCACGCGCCGCACAGGCTCCGGGATGCCGACCAATGTCAGCATCTCGATGGCGCGCGCCTCGGCCGCCTGCTTGTCGAGCCCCTGATGCATCCGCAGCGTCTCGCCAATCTGACGGCCGACCGTCAGCACCGGATTGAGGCTCGTCATCGGCTCCTGGAAGATCATCGAAATGTCGTTACCACGGATGGCGCGCATCTCGCGTTCGGAGAGTTGCAGCAGATCCTTGCCCTGGAAGCGGATCGAACCCGCAATCTTGCCCGGGGGCTCGGCAATCAGCCGCATCAGCGACATCGAGGTAACCGACTTGCCGCAGCCGGATTCCCCGACGATAGCCAGCGTCTCGCCTTCGCCGACATGGAAGGAGACGCCGTCGACGGCCCGATTGATACCTTCGGGCGTTCGGAAATGGGTCTGCAGATTGTCGACTTCGAGTAGCGCCATCAGATCAAAACCTCGTCGAAAAGCCGGTACGCACTTTTCCGGATCATGTGCTACAGGCTCTTGGCCATTCGCGGATCGAGCGCGTCACGCAGGCCGTCGCCGAGCAGATTGACGGCGAGCACGGTGACGGACAGAAACGCGGCAGGAAAGAACACGATGTAGGGCTTGACCTGCCACAGCGCCCTGCCCTCGGCCATGATGTTGCCCCAGGACGGAATGGTGGGCGGCGTGCCGGCGCCGATGAAGGAGAGAATCGACTCCACGATCATGGCGCTGGCGCAGATATAGGTTGCCTGGACCAGCATCGGCGCCAGCGTGTTGGGCAGGATGTGGCGCAGGATGACCATCGGCGTTCGCGTGCCGGAGGCCGTGGCAGCGTCCACATAGGGCTGCTCGCGCAGTGACAGCACGACACTGCGCACCAGCCGCGAGACACGCGGGACTTCGGCAATCGTGATGGCCAGGATGACGTTGCCGACACTCGCGCGTGTCAGCGCCATCAGCGCGACGGCAAGCAGGATCGGCGGTATCGACATCAGCCCATCCATGAACCGCATCAGGATGCTGTCCGCCCATCGCACGAAACCCGAAACCAGGCCGATGGCGAGACCGGCGAGTGAGGACAGTACAGCTACCGATAAGCCCACGGTGAGCGAGACCCGTGCCCCGTAGAGCACGCGTGAATAGATGTCGCGGCCCAGCAGATCGGTGCCGAACCAATAATCCGCGGAAGGCAAGCGCGTACGTTTGGCGGGCGCGAGCGCAGTCGGATCGACGGTCCCGAGCCAGGGCGCGAAGATCCCGACCAAGACGAGGCAGAGCAGCAAGACGCCGCCGATCGCAACCGTCGGATGATTGCGCAGGAAACCGAACACGCCGCGCCGGATTGCCACCGGCAGCAGCAGGTCCGGCAGTTGCGGCGCGATGACGAGGCCCGGTGGCACCGGTGCCGTGCTTGATGTGGAGATGCTCAATAGCGGATCCTCGGATCGACCAGGGTGTAGGTGACGTCGACCATCAGGTTGACGAGCACATAGAGGAAACTGAACAGCAGCACGATGCCCTGGATGACCGGGTAATCGCGGCGCAGGATCGCGTCGATCGTCAGCCGGCCAAGTCCCGGAATGGCGAACACGCTTTCGGTTACCACCGCGCCGCCGATCAGTAGCGCGATGCCGATCCCGATCACCGTCACGATCGGAACGGCTGCGTTTTTCAGCGCGTGAACGAACAGGATGTTGCGCTGGCCGAGACCTTTGGCCCGGGCGGTGCGGACATAATCCTGCTGCAGCACCTCGAGCATGGAGGCGCGGGTAATGCGCGCGATCAGCGCGATGTAGACAGAGCCGAGGGCCAGGGCGGGAAGAATGAGATTCTGCAGCCACGGCCAAAGGCCTGCCGCCAACGGCGTGTAGCCCTGCACGGGAAGCCATTCGAACTGCAGCGCGAACACGTAGGCCAAGACGTATCCAACAACAAAGACGGGAAGCGAGAAGGCGAACACGGCGAACGCCATGATGGTGCGGTCCACCCAGCTTCCCGCCTTCCACGCCGCCACCACGCCGAGCGGCACCGCCACAAGGATGGTCAGGACCAGCGTGATCGCCATCAGCGAGAACGTCGGCTCGATACGCTGCGCGATCATCGAGGCGACCGGCAGGTTGGTGAAGATCGAGGTGCCGAGATCGCCATGCAGGATATTCCAGAGCCAGGTCCCGAACTGGACCAGAAACGGCCGGTCGAGGCCGAGGCCCTGGCGTATGCGCTCAACGTCGGCGGGGCTCGCCTGGTCGCCTGCGATCACCGCGGCCGGATCGCCCGGCGCGATGTAGAGCAGGCTGAAGACGAACAGCGCAACGATCCCCATCACGGGCAAGGTCGAGAGAATGCGCCGGAGGATATACGAGACCATGTGGGTTTATTGCACCGTCATGCGGTCTTCGATACGCCCCAGAAGAACGGCAGCGGCCCCTTGGCGATGCCGGAGACGTTCTTGCGCCACGCCGTGTAGCTCAGGAAGAAGCCGGTCGGCGCATAGACAACGTCCTCCATCGCCGCCTTGTTGAGGCGCTTGGCCGCGGCCTTCTCCTCATCGAGATTCTTGGCGTCGAACCATGCCAGGACTTCCTTTTCCACGGTCGCGCTCGTGGGCCAGCCAAACCACGCCTTGTCGCCATTGGCGCGAATGGCGTTGTAGGCGGCGGGATTGATGCAGTCCGCGCCGGCGTGCCAGGTGTGAAACATCCCCCAGCCGCCCTGGCCCGGCGGCGTTTTCTGGGCGCGGCGCGAACCGACCGTGCCCCAATCGGTCGCGACGAAGTCGACATTCATGCCCATCTGCTTCAACAGATCCGCGGTGACGTCGCCCTGCGCCTTGGTGATCGGTTGATCCTGCGCCACGACGCAGGTGACCGGCTGGCCCGAATAGCCGCTCTCGGCCAGCAGCTTCTTTGCCATTGCGAGATCGCGCTTGCCCTTCAGGATCTCGCCGCCCTCTTCCGTGTAGAGCGGCGTATCCGGCGTGAAGAACCCCGGCAGCGGCTTCCAGAGCGACGCATCGTCGCCGACCAGCGCGCGCATGTAGTCTTCCTGGCTCAGCGCCGCGAGCACGGCACGCCGCACCTTCACATCGTTGAAGGGCGGATGCAGGTGGTTCATCCGGAATGAACCGATGTTGCCCAGGGGATCGGCGATGTCGACGTTGATGTTGCGGTTCTTCTTGAGCGACGGCACGAGATCGGTGATGGGGCTCTCCCACCAATCGACCTCGCCATTCTGGAGTGCTGCCGCAGCCGTAGCCGGATCCGGAATCACCACCCATTCGATGCGGTCAACCAGCATCTGCTTGCCGCCGGCGAGCCAGGATGCCTTCTCCTGCCGCGGCGTGTAAGCGGCAAACTTCTCGAACACCGCCTTGGCGCCGGGCACCCATTCGCCCTTTGCGAACTTCATCGGGCCCGAGCCGATATATTCGGGGATCTGCTTGAACGGGTCGGTCTGGGCGATACGCTCCGGCATGATGAACGCACAGGGCGTGCTGTTCTTGCCCAATGCCAACAGCATCTTCGGATACGGCGCCTTCAGCGCCCATTTGAAGGTCCTGTCGTCGACGACGATCAGCTCGTTCTGGATCGCCTTGAGCATCAGGCCCATGGGATCGCGCGCCGACCAGCGCGTCAGGCTCGCCACCACATCTTTGCTTAGCACCGGCTCGCCATCATGGAATTTGAGCCCCGGCCTGAGCCGAAAGGTCCAGACCAGACCGTCGTCGGATACCTCCTCGGACTCAACCGTCTGGCGCTGTGGCTGCAGCGTGGCGTCGAGGCCATAAAGGGTGTCCCACACCAGCGCGGCGGCGTTGCGCACGACATACTGGGTCCCCCAGATCGGATCGAAATTCGCGAGATTGGCCTGCGGCACAAAGCGTAAGGTGCGCGCCGCAGCGCCTTGGGAAAGCGCCGGCATCGAGAGGCCGCCCGTCGCCGCCAGGCCGCCGACCCCGGCCAATCCCTTCAACACAGTCCTGCGATCCATGGAGCTCTCCTAGTCTCAGGTTGTTATGGTGGCTCCGGCCAATTCATTGGCCGGAGGTTCGACGCCGCGTGAGGTGAAAGGGCTAGTCAAACCGATGCCAATCAGTCTCCTTTTTCCTGCAAGCGGTATGCCAGCACGGCCCGCCCGCGCGGCTGCCAATTTCTAGCCGCCCATACTGGAAGCACTTTCGAGCGATCACATTTTCGCGCGGTCATATCCATTGGCTGCCTAACCTGCGAGCTGTTTGAACTTCGACGATTGCTTCGGGTGCCACCAACGGCCGGCAATGACGACGCCTTCGGACACGATCTTGCGGTCGCCGATCAGGTGCTCGCCGATGACGTCGATATAGTCGAACTGGCCTTGCTGGACCGAGATGAGGGTGGCGTCGCCCGCGCTTCCCGGCTTGAGGCTGCCAAGTTCGGGACGCCGCAGCGCCATCGCCGCATTGACCGTCGAAGCCGCGACCACGTCAGGGAGCAGCATGCCCATGCACAGAAACTTGGACATGGTCGTCACCTGATCAAAGGCCGGCCCGTCGATGCACAGGGCATGGACATCAGAGGAAATGGTGTCGGGATAGAAGCCATTGGCAAGCATCGCGCGTGCGGTCTTGAAGGCGAATGAGCCTTTGCCGTGGCCGATGTCGAACAGCACGCCGCGTTCGCGCGCCTCCAGCACCGCCCTCTTCACCGTGCCCTGGGCGGTGGCGGGCGTGTTGGGGAACGGCCGGAACGCGTGCGTGAGGACGTCGCCCGGCCGCAGGCGGGCGAGCACCTCATCGTAGCTCGGCGGCGGATGGTCGATATGTGCCATCAGCGGCATGCCGACCTCTTCAGCAACTTCGAGAGCGATTTCGAGCGGCACGATCCCCGAAGTGCCGGAGGCGTGGAGCCCTACCCGCACCTTGATGCCGACGATGAGGTCGCGGTTGGCCTCTGCAACCGCGACGGCGTCGATCGGGTTCATCAGCCGCATCTCCTCGCTCTCGCCGACCATGACCCGATGCGAGAAGCCGTAAATGCCGGCGTGCGAGACGTGCAGATAGGCCAGAATGCGGACCTGGCTCGGCTCGATGACGTGCTTGCGGAAGCCGGCGAAATTACCCGGGCCGGCGCTGCCGGTGTCGACCGCCGTGGTGACACCGGAGGTGCGGCAGAACTCCTCGGCGTCGATGCCGAGCGAGGTGCCGCCCCAATAGACGTGGGTGTGCAGATCGATCAAACCGGGGGTGACGATGTAGTCAGACACGTCGCGCACATCGGTTCCGGAATCAGCCTTGAGCTCGCTTCCGACCATGACCACCTTGCCGCCCGCGAAGGCAACATCCGTCACGGCGTCGAGCTTCTGGGATGGGTCGATCACCCGGCCGCCGCGCAGGATCAAATCGATGGGCATTGTAGTCTCCTGATTTGACAGTGAAGGAAACGGCGAGACCGCGTCCCGCCTTTCCATGTCTGCGCATGCGTCGACGAGCCGTCAGCCATTGAAGGCCGCCTGGGCTTCCGGCAAATTCCAGATCTTGCCGATTGCCGCGTTCGCGGCCGCCATCATCGCGGTCTCGTCGCCGTGAATGTACCGGCCGGCATTGATCAGCAGACGCCCGTCAACGATGACCTGATCGATGTTGGCACGGTTTCCGAGCGCAACGAGCCCGCGGCGCGGGTCGAACAACGGCTGTAAATGGGGATGGGTCAGGTCGACGACGGTCAGATCGGCGGTGGCGCCCGGCGCGATCGTCCCGAGGTCCGGCCGCTTGATGACCGCCGCCGCGGTTGCCGTGACCGACTCGATCAGGTCAGGTGCGTTGGCTACATCCGCGCGGGCGGACGCAATCTTCGAGATCATCGACGCCGCGTTGAGTTCGCCAAGCAGGTCCATATTGTAGCCATCGGTTCCGACCACCGTCCGCACGCCGTGCTCCACGAACCGGCTGAACGCCGCGGTAACGCCTGAGCGCGCAAACACGCGCGGACAGTTCAGCACTGTGGCGCCCCTCGCCGCCATCAGCTTCAAATCGCCATCGGTGCTCGCGATGCAGTGCGCGGCCATAAGGTCAGGCGCCAGAAGGCCAAGCCAGTCGAGATATTCGGCCGGCGTACGACCGCCATGACGGGTCCCGATCGTCGCGACTTCGGCCTGGCTTTGCGCGAGATGGGTGGTGATGGGAATGTCGAGTTCGCGCGCGCGGGCGGCGCACGCGCGCAGCAGGTCCGGACCGCAGGTGTCGGTCGCGTGCGGGCTCATCGCAAGGCCGATCCGGCCGTCGCCGCGTCCATTCCAGCGATGGTATAGCCCGTTCCAGGTATCCATATCGGCCTGGCCGTCATCGCCCGCGTAGCGCACCACGCCGTCCGGCCCCGCCTTGGCATCCGAGGTCGAAAACAGATACGGCGCGCCATAGAAGCGGATTCCCATTTCCTCGGCAGCGTCGAACATCTCCGGAATGGTGTTGCGGAACGGCTCCATCACCGTGGTGGCGCCGCCCTTCAGCAATTGCAGAATGCCGAGCCGCGCGATGGCGAGCCGCTCCGACGGCGATAGCAGCTCAGCGCCGCGCTTGGTCAGGGGCAGCAGTACCGTATAGACGATGCTCTGGTTATTCCGGCGACCATTGCCGTCCTCGGTGTGCGTCCGCGCGACGGCTTCGCTGAAGCAGTGGTTGTGCAGGTTCAGAAGTCCGGGCAGCACGAAGCGGCCCGGTCTGTCGAAGACCTCGGTGGCGGACGGCCGGTCGCGGGTGACGGCGGCGATCCGCCTGCCTTCCAGCAACACCCAGTAATCGCGCAGCACCTCCTGCGCGCCATCCCTGCGCGAGAGCACATAGCTGCCGAAGATCGCGACCGTGCTCATGCCGGTTTCACATTCCAGAAAACGGCCGTGCCATCGAGGACGCCGGTGATGTTCGAGCGGTACGCGGTTGGTTGCTTGTACTGACCGATCGGGAAATAGGGAATTTCCTCGAAAGACAACGCCTGGATATCGCGGCAGATCCGCTGTTGCTCGGCAAGGCTGGCGGCGGCGAGCCACTGGCTTCGCAACGCGCCCATCTTCTCGCTCTTGTACCAGCCGGCCGTTTTGCTGTCGCCGCGCAGGTTCGAATTGCCGGCCGGGTTCAGCCAATCGATGCCTTGCCAGTTGCCAACGCCGGCGCTCCAGCCGCCCTGGGCGACGGGATCCTTTTTCAACTGCCGCTGCAACACCACGCCGAAATCCAGCCCGGCATATTCGACGTTCATGCCGGCCTGCTGCAACATGTCGGCTGCGATGTCGCCGAGCGGCTTTTGTGCAAGCGAGTTGGTGGGAACGAGCAGCACCACCTTCTCGCCATTGTAACCGGCGGCCTTCAGATCGGCCTTGACCTTCGCCATGTCGCGCGGCCCGCGGAACACATCGAGGCCGACATCGCTCGCCATCGGCGTACCCGGCGCGAAGAAGCCGATCGGCGAGGATTGATAGGCGGGATCATCGCCTGCAACCGCGGTCATGAAGGCGGACTGGTCGATCGCGCCCAGCAGCGCCCGGCGGATGGCGGGATTGTCGAACGGCGGCTGCAGATGGTTCACGCGCAACATGCAGGCGTAGCCCCGCGGATCGAGAATCCGCGTGGCGATACCGCCGCTACGCTTCAGCACCGGCAACAGGTCGTGCGGCGTCGTTTCCTGCCAATCCTGCTCGCGCGTTTGCAGCGCAGCCACCCCTGTCGCCGCATCCGGCATCGTCGTCCAGACGACGCGGTCGTAATGAACGATCTTGGGACCGGCGGTCCAATCGGGCTTGCCGTCCTGACGGGGCTGATAGCGATCGAAACGGGCATACACGTTGCGCGCGCCCTGCACGCGCTCGTCAGCCACGAAGCGGAAAGGACCGCTGCCCACGACCTCGGTCAGCGGCTTGAACGGATCCTGGCTCGCCAGCCGCTCCGGCATCATGAATGGCGCCTGGATCGCGGCCTTGCCGAGCGCCGCCGGCAGCAGAGGGAAAGGCCGGCTCAGCCGAAAACGGATGGTGCGGTCGTCCGGCGCCGATAGTTCGTCCGTTGCGGCCATCAGCTCGGCGCCGAACCCGTCGCGGGCCGCCCACCGGCGAATGCTCGCGACGCAATCGCGCGCCAGCACCCGCTCGCCGTCATGCCATAGCAGACCGTCGCGCAACGTCAGGTCCCACTGCCGCCCGTCGCTGGAAACAACATGTCCGGACACCATCTGAGGCGAGACCTCGAGCGCCGAATTCATGCCGTAGAGCGTATCGTAGACCATGAACCCGTGGTTTCGTGAAACCTGCGCCGTCGAATAGATCGGATCGATAAAGGTCAGGTCGATCACCGGAATAAAGCGCAGCGTGGTCTGCGACTGCGCCCGCATGATTCCCGGCAGCGACAACGCCGGCGCGGCGGCGGCGGCCTTTAGCAGTGAACGACGGGAAACAAGCATCGATGACTCCTAAAACGATATGTGGCCCGCACGATTCTCAGGTGGTCGTTGCTTCGTGACTTCTGAAATTCGCCGCGATCGCCTCTCCGGTGGTAATCCACAGATCGGGGCAGGATTTGGCATAGGTGAGAAATTCCCGCAGCAGTCGAAGCCGCATCGGACGGCCGCTGCATTGCGGATGCAGCACGGTCGTAACCATCGCGCCCCAATCCCTGACCTCGTCGAGCTCATCCTTCCAGATCGAGAGCACATGCTCTTTCGGAAAGATCGGCCGCGGGCTGAATCGGGCAGAGAGACCGTGCATCCAGTCGTCGTAGCTTGCCGTCACCGGAAGCTCGATCGTGCCCGGCCTGCCATCTGCAAGGCGATGTCGGTAAGGCCGCACGTCGTCGCGAAAGGACGAGGTGTAGACGATACCGTGGCGCACCAGCGCCACACGCAGCTCTTCGGTGAATTCGCCGTAAGGCGCCCGATAGCCGGTCGGCTTGACACCGAGCCGGCGCTTCAGCGCCTCAAACCCCCGCTCCAGCTCCTCCTCGATCCAGGGGTCGCCCGGATCCGGCAGCAGATGGTGATACCCGTGGTGACCGATCTCGTGACCCGCCTTGAGAATGGCCTCTGCCATCGCCGGATGCGCATCCACCGACCAGCCGGTGACGAAGAACGTCGCCTTCAGATCGAGCTGGTCCAGCAGCTCAAGGAGTTTCGGCGTGCCGACGCGCGCCTCGTAGCCGCCATAACTCATCGTAATGAGGCGCTGGGCGTGAGCTGCGTCCTTGCTGGTCCAGGCGCTCTCCGCATCCACGTCGAATGAGAGGAACATCGCTGACGTATAGGGTTTGGGCCAGGGATAGTCCGGAGCCGGCGGCGCGGTGTTCGCGGGAATGAGCGGAATGCTCGCGAGCGCTTTACTGTCCAGCATTGATGGTCGCCTTCTCTACGCCGTAGTCGGTCAATTTCCACTTCGCCAGCAAAGCACGGTAAGTGCCGTCTGCGATCAGCGAGTCCAGAGCCTCCACGACCGCATGCTGCAGCGCCTTCTCTTTGACGTTCAAAGCGAGCCCGGTGAACTGAACGGCGAACACATCGCCGATCGGGACATAGGTGCCCGGCTCGAGGTCCATCATGTAGGGAAGCGTCTCGCCGCCCTGCACGGCCGCATCGATTCGTCCTTGCCTTAGCTGGGTCCGGGCATCGGCCGATCCCTCCGTGCCGACGAATTGAACCGGGTTGCCGCCGCAATGCGCCTCGCTCCAGGCTGCGATCAGCTTCGGAAAGGATGTGCGCCGGCTGGCGCCGACCTTTTTCCCGCACAATGCCATCGTGTCCTTGAACTCGGCAGCGCGCGATTGCTGCACGAAAAAGCGAGGCCCGTTGCGAAGGTAGTCGACAAAGGTCGCCGTATCCTGCCGGCTCGCCAGGTCCGTCATGCCGGACAGGATCGCATCCACCCTCCCCGTCGCAATCGCGGGCATCATCTGGTCGAAACTGGTTTCGTGCCAGACGATCTTGAGTCCAAGCTTCCTGCCGAGTGCCTCGCCAAGCTCGACATCGAAACCGGTCAACGTATTGGTAGCGGGGTCGCGAAATTCCATCGGCGGATAATTCGGTACGATGGCGATCCTGATGCTGCCCTGCCTGGCGATTTCCGCAGGTAGCTCGACCGCCACGACCGACGCATTAGCCGCAACGAGAAAAACGGCTGCAAGAATACCCTTCATCATGAAATTCGCTCCATCAGATCACCGCGGAAAGAAACGACTTGGTGCGCACTTCGCGGGGCTTACCGAGAACCTCGGCCGCTGGGCCGGATTCCACGATCGCGCCGTGGTCCATATAGACGACGGTATCCGCCACCTCCCGCGCGAAGCCGAGTTCGTGCGTCACCACCATCATCGTCATGCCGCTGCGGGCAAGCTCCTTCATGACGGTGAGCACCTCGCCGACCAGTTCGGGATCGAGGCACTGGTCGGTTCGTCGAACAGCATCAGCATCGGCTTCATGGCGAGCGCGCGGGCAATCGCCACCCGCTGTTGCTGTCCGCCGGAAAGCTGTGAGGGATAGGCATCGGCTTTCGCCGCGAGCCCGACGCGCCCCAGAAGCTCCATCGCCTCCGCCCGCGCATCTTCCTGCTTGCGGCCCTGCACCTGCACCGGACCTTCGGTGATATTTTCAAGCGCGGTCTTGTGCGGGAACAGGTTGAAGCGCTGAAATACCATCCCGGTCTTCAACCGCTGGCGCGCGATCTGCCGTTCGGTGAGGCGATGCAATCGCCCGCCTTCCTCGCGTACGCCTAGCAACTCGCCATCCAGCCAGATGCCGCCGCTGTCGATCGACGTAAGCTGATTGATGCAGCGCAGGAGCGTCGTCTTGCCTGATCCCGACGCCCCGATCAGGCAAAGCACCTCACCGGCCCAGACGTCGAGTGAGACCCGATTGAGGGCTTGAAACTCCCCAAAGTTCTTGCTGACCGAACGAATGGCGACGAGGGGACGGGTCATCGGGTGATCTACAATGCTCCACGCGCGAAGCGTCGTTCGAGAAGCATCTGCAAAGGCGTCAGGATCGACACGACGAGCAGATACCAGGAGCCGGCAACGATCAGGAGTTCGATCACGCGTGAGTTCGCGTAATAGATATTCTCGGCGTTGTGCAGCACCTCCGGATACTGGATGACGCTGGCCAGCGACGTGGCCTTCACCATGCCGATGAATTCGTTGCCGAGCGGAGGGATTACGACCCGCATCGCCTGAGGCAGGATGATCCGGCGCAGCGCGCGCAGCCGTCCCATGCCGATCGCCTGCGCGGCCTCATATTGTCCGACGTCGACCGACAGCATGCCCGCCCGCATCACCTCGGACGTGTAGGCGCCTTGATTGATCCCGAGGCCGAGCAGCGCGGATAGAAACGGCGTCATGACATCGACGGCCCGGGCTGACCAAAGACCCGGAATGCCGATCGTCGGAAACACCAGCGCGAGGTTGAACCACAACAGCAGCTGCAGGATCAGCGGCGTGCCGCGGAACAACCAGGTGTAGCCGGCGGCGACGGACGCCAGAACCGGATTGGACGAGAGCCTCATGATCGCGACGACGACGCCCAGAACGATGCCGAGGGCCATCGCAAGCACCGCCATCACCATGGTGTTGGTGATACCCTCGAGGATCACCTTCGCGGTCAGGAAGCGGCTGACATAGGTCCATTCGATCTGACCGTTGACGAAAGCGCGACCGATCGCAGCCAGTACGACGAGAATCGCTGCCGCGGCGAGCCATCGCCGCCAATGCGCCTGACGCGCAACCGTCATCCCCGAAATATCGGGAAAACCCTCCGCAAGCGTGGGTGCCGCTCTCATTGCGTGGACGCATTCATCATCGGCTGGGCTACCGCGTTCGCGCCCAATCCGTATTTGTCGAGAATGGCCTTGTAGGAGCCGTCAGCGATCATGGCGGCGAGGTGCTGCGTCACCACCTCGCGCAGCGCCACGTCGTCTTTCCGGAACATGATGCCCTGATAGCCGGTGGCGAACGGTTCACCTACAATGCGGTACTTCCCAGCCTCCTGCCCTTGCGCGTAGGGCAACGTTTCACTGCCCTGCACCGCAGCGTCGATGCGGCCCTGCTTGAGCTGGTTGCGGACATCGATGCTGTTTTCGCCGGGAACATATTGCACGGCGGGCTTGCCGCTTGCCTCGCAGTTCTGCTTGCTCCACTTCTCGATCTCGACCGGGAAGCTGGTGCTGCGCGTCGTTCCAACCTTCTTGCCACAGAGATCGATGGGAGACTTCGCTTCATTCTCCGCCAGGACGAAGAATTGCGGACCTGTCGCCAGATAGTCGATGAAATCGGCGGCCTCGCGCCGCGAGCTGCGGTCCGAAATGCCGCTGATGATGAAATCGGCGCGATTGGTCTGCAATGAAGGAATGAGCTCGGCGAACGGCGTTTCGCTCCAGATGATCTTCACGCCGAGCCGCTTCGCGATTTCGTTGGCGAGATCGATATCGAGCCCGACGAGCTGGTTTGTCGTGGGATCGCGATACTCCATGGGGGCGTAGGTCGAGTTAACCGTCAGCCGCAATACGCCCGCCTGCTTGATCGGTTCCGGCAGTTCGGCGGCTTGCGCAGATGCAACAGCAACGAGCGCGGCGATAGCAACGGAGAACCGGAGACGCGTCATATCAGTTCCTTCCGCCCACACTGCGACTGACCGCTTGATGTTTAGGAGCATCGAACGCGGCCGGTTCGACGACGCCTGCACGCTCCGTGATGACTGTGTATTGCTCAGGCCGCCGGTGCGCGGCGAAATTGAACATCTTGTCCTTGCCCTGGCGACAGAGATCGAGGTCGAGGTCGGCGACGATAATTTCGTCGCTAAGCGTTTGCGCCTCGGCGACGATCCGACCGTTGGGATCCACGATGCAGGAGCCACCGATCAGCCCGGAGCCATCCTCGTTCCCCGCCTTGGCGACCGCGATCGCCCAGGTGGCGTTCATGTAGGCATTGGCCTGGGTCACCAGCTTGGAATGGAAGGTGCGCAGCGCCGCATCCTCGGAGACACCGCCGTTTGGATCGTAAGCGGCGGAGTTGTAGCCGACGCAGACCAGTTCGACGCCCTGCAGGCCCAGCACACGCCAGGCTTCCGGCCAGCGGCGATCATTGCAGATCATCATGCCCATGATCGCGCGACTCCAGTCCGGCCCCGCCCTGAAGGCAGGAAATCCCAAATTGCCATATTCGAAATAGCGCTTTTCGAGCTGCTGATAGGCTGCGCCGGCACGCGGCTCGACCGAGCCGGGCAAATGCACCTTGCGATAGCGCCCGAGAATTTCGCCGTCGCTATCGACCAGGATCGAACAGTTGAAGCGCCGACCGTCCGATGTCAGTTCGGCGTAACCGACGTAGAAGCCGATGCCGAGCGCCCGGGCGCGATCGAACAAGGGCTGCACGGCCGGATTGGGCATCCCGCGCTCGAAGTAATGATCGAGTGCGTCGCCTTCGATCAGCCATCGTGGGAAGAAGGTCGTGAACGCAAGTTCAGGGAAAACAACCAGTGTCGCGCCGCGCGCCGCCGCCTCCTCCAGCTGCGCCAACATCCGGCCAAGCGTATGCTCTCGCGAGTCCGCTTTTTGCGTCGGCCCCATCTGAGCGGCGGCGGCGCGGAGAACTCGAACCAACATTGCCTCCAATCTGAGCGGACTGCTTACTCAAGAGGCGGATGATCCCGCTCCGATAGCGCTCCGATGCAGGGGTGATTACGCGGAAGCGCAGCCCTAAACGCAATCACTCGTGCTATGATATTTTCAGCGAGACAATAACCGGTAGTTATATGAACCTGCGCCAATTGGAGATCCTGCGTGCGGTTATCCGCCATCGCACCACGGTCGCGGCGGCGGAGGAACTGGCACTGTCGCAACCGGCGATCAGCAACGCGCTGAAGGCGATGGAGGCGCAGGCGGGATTTGCGTTGTTCGAGCGTGTCAACAACCGGCTGTTCCCGACATCAGAGGCGATGGCGCTCTACAAGGAAAGTGAAGCGATCTTTGCGCTCCACGCCAAACTCGAAAATCGCGTGCGCGACTTAAGGGAGTGCCGCTCGGGGCTTCTGTCGATCGTGGCGACGCCGCCACTGGCCTACAGCATCATTCCACGCGCTCTATCGGACTTCCTGCGCCGCCGCCAGCAGACGCGCGTCTTCTTCGATGTACGACGTTATGAGGGAATCATCGACGGCGTGTCGAGCAGGGTCGCAGAGCTCGGCTTCGCGCTCGGGCTGTCGCATCATCCCGGCATTGCGCATGAGGTCGTTCATACCGGCGAAATGGTCTGCGTCCTGCCGCCGAACCATCCGCTGGCCGATCGATCGGTCATTTCCGCTTCCGACCTTGTCGGCTTGCCCTTCATCGGGCTGGAGCGCGGCACGCGATTGGGCGAAGCCGTGCGCGAGAGCTTTGCGCAGGCCGGCGCGCCGTTCCAGCCCACCGTCGAGGTGCGATACTGCAATACAGCCTGCGTGCTCGCGGCCGCCGGCGTCGGCGCGGCGGTCGTCGATCCGTTTTCGCCGCGCCAGGGCGGCGGCCAGGATCTGACTGTTCGGCCGTTCACGCCCAAGACAGCGGCCGTGGCCTATATGCTGTGGTCCGAGGCCGAGCCGCTTTCGCGCCTCGCCAAGGCGTTCCTGAATGAAGTCCGGCAGGCGAGCGGCTCCCTCGACCAGGATGCCTCTTGAGCGTTGAATAATGTGCAAGGGGCGCGCTCGGCTTGCGGTAAGCAGGCCGAATGTCCCTGGTGCGCACCATGAGAACGCATCTCGGACACATGATGTGACGGTCACAGGTCCTTTTCGGCGAGCTCGCGAAACTCGTCGGGAACGGAACGAGAGATGCCCAGCGCCACCGAGCCGTATCCAATAGCATCCCATCCGAAGCGATCGCGAATCTTATCGACGGCACGGTCGGCCGCCCATCGTGCCATGCCTATTTTGGTACCGGGGCAGCGGCGTTCATCTTGAAGTCCGAGCGGAAGTTCAAGCTCCAGATCCCAGTTCTCTTCGAGATGCGACACAGAGATCGCCAGGAGCGAGATGGTCCTCTCATCCGGGTGTTCTGCGAGGATAGCGCGCACGAGATCCTCGGCAATCTCGGCGAGGATCACGGTCGCGGAAATCGGTGCGTCGAGCGTTACCGACCGGGTGACCGAATTTAGATTGGCGAAGCGAACGCGGACCGTCACGGTTCGGCCAGGCCTGGATTTAGCGCGGAGCCGGGTGCCGATTCGGTCAGCGAGGTGGAGAAGGGTTGGTCGAAAAACCTGCTCTTCGGCAGGCTTCCTGCCAATTGCCGATTGCGCTCCTGCCGATCGAGCCCGGCGGTGAGCCTTGATTTCCCGTCGATCGCGATTCCATGCCAGCGCTGCAAGTTTCTCTCCTGCCGCGTGACCGAGCAACCGCTCAAGCGACCATCCCGGTGTCTTTGACAGCTGTCCGATGGTTAGCACGCCGATCTCGGCGAGCCGCACCTTCGTGACCGGACCCACACCCCACATCAACTCGACGGGCAAGCGGTGAAGGAATTTCAGTTCGGTGTCGGGATCGACGACCATCAGCCCGTCGGGCTTGGCCACCTGCGAGGCAATTTTTGCCAGATGCTTGGTGCGCGCCACACCGACCGAGATCGGAAGGCCAAGCTCCGCCCGCACGCGCTGGCGGATCGCCCGCGCAATTTCGGCAGGCGCACCGAAGAGATGGGTGCAACCCGCAACGTCGGCAAAGGCCTCGTCAATGGAAATCCGTTCTACGAGCGGCGTGAAATCGCCGATCACTTTGATGGCGGCATCACCCAGCCGTTGGTATTCCCTAAAATGCCCGCTGACAAAGATGAGTTGCGGACAGAGTTCGCGCGCTTGCCGTCCCGGCATGCCGCCGCGGACTCCGAAGGCCTTGGCTTCGTACGAAGCGGCAAGCACAACCCCACCACCGACGGCAATCGGTTTGCCGCGCAACGAAGGGTCAAGCAGCTGCTCTACGGAGGCATAGAAAGCATCCAGGTCCGCATGGAGGATGGTGGCTGTCGTTGCCATCCCGACCGTTCGCCCGTGACGTTTCGAAGAGGTCTCGCAGAGAGAACATAATGAGAACGAAGGCGACCAGTGTCAAGGGATCGGGACAAGAGATCGGGAAATGAATGCGCAGACACCAACCTGACAGAAAGCCGCGGCTCCCTACCTGTCTTTCATTGTCTAAGCTCTTGTTGCGGGGACTAGCAAAACCGAGACCGACATCCGCCGATACCAGCCGTTTGAGGAGATCACACCCCCTTGACGGCTCGGCGCCTGGCGAAAGATCGGCGTTCAGCTGTGATACGCAAACAGCTCGATCGGGTCGTTGAAGCCGCGTACCGGATATTCGCCGATGCGTTCGAGATCGAAATCGCTTTCGACAAGATCGGCGAACGCGCGGGACAGCAGCACCGTTCTCCCCAATTGTTTGGTGAGGGTTTCGAGACGCGAAGCCATGTTGACCGCAGGACCGATGACGGTGAAGTCGAGCCGGCTGCGCGACCCGATATTGCCGTACATGACGTCGCCGACATGGACGCCGATGCCGTAATTGAGCGGCGCACGACCGGTTTCGCCGTTCTTTTCGTTCAGGGCAATCATGGCCTGACGGGCTTCGGCCACGGCATGCAGCAGATTTGCGCAGGCCGACGGCTGGCTGAGCGGGAAAATGGCGAGCAGACCATCGCCGATGAATTTCAGTATTTCCCCGCCATGTCGCGCGATCGGCTCCGACATCGCGTCGAAATAGCCGTTCAGGAGATCAATGACGTCATCGCGCGGCCAGTTGTCGGAGATCCGGGTGAAATCACGCAGATCACAGATCATGATGGCGGCGCGTACCGTCGTTCCGCTTCCGCGCCGGGTGGCGCCGGCCAGAATGAGCTCGCCGGCATGCGACCCGACATAGGTTTCGAGCAGCGTTCGCGCCAGCCGGTTCTTGATACGGATTTCGCTGACCAGCGCCAGAACCGGCAACAGTTTCAACAGGCCGGCGATCTGCGCGTCGTCGAAACCTCCGGGCCGGTCGGTTGCAAAGGTCACGATATGCCGCTTGCCGAGCGTATGGTACAGCGGCCACGCCACATAGTCGGTCAGGCCTTTCGCCCGCATCTCGTCATAGACGGCGTGCTGGCGGCCCAGCGAGCGATCGCGTTCGAGATTCTCGCGCACCTCGGTGGCCCCGTCATGGATTTCGTTGGCGGGACTACCGATGTATTCGGATCGCTCCCTGACATCGTAGTCAACCCTCGCAAGCTCGGCCTCGCGCATCCCGTCGGCCCACATGATCCGGGCGCCAAGCCATTGCGGATGGTGGATCAGGATGTGAAGCGTTGCTCGCTTGACGGGAATGCCCGCCCGCTGGAGCCGGACACATAGCTCGGCGAAAATATTGTCAATGAAGCGCTCATCGCGCGTGCCGTTTGTCAGCCAGTCCGCAACGTCGCTGTCAGAATGCGCGTTGACGGGATCGATGTTTGGCGGCGCGCTCATATCTTGCTCCCAAGCAGTGACCTGGACCAACGGTACAGGATATGTCGTGTCCGCGCTCGACGGCGTCAACGGAGTCCGCCGCAATCTGCTTGCGCACGTCGGGTTGTCGGCGGGGTGCCGCGTGTCCGGCGCGAGAGGACGCAGCGGTAGCGCCGCGCGCTCCCTTTCAACCCATAACTCGCCCGCACGTTGATTGCCGGCAAATTCAACGGTGCCATCGTCATCGAAATCCCGATCAGTCTGCCGCGCTCATGGAGGCGCCGCAGGCTAAAATCACCATGCCGAACGAGCATCGGCCACCAACTGCCGGCGAACACCGTATAGAGAGCTCGCGGTCCGCCTGATGTCTTTCATGATTGCCGGGGGGAAGCTGTGGTCGTTCTCGAACTGCTCCGCGCACGCAATAGAGCACTTTGATGCCTGCTTTGTTGCAGATGCCCGGAGCCTTGACACCGGGTGGTTCCTCGCTGCCGCGAGGCGGAATCCAATCTGTTGATTGCCGGGCGGCAAATCGAATCCTTCACTCCCGCGAGGGAGCTCGCGGGAGTGAGAGGATCGCAAGTCTTTGAATTTGCAGCGCTCTTGGTAGCGAGAGAGGGACTCGAACCCCCGACCCCAGGATTATGATTCCCGTGCTCTAACCAGCTGAGCTACCTCGCCACGGTTCACCGTCGCGGCACACAACACCGCATTCGCGAACGCGCGGCATATAAGGAGTGGGTCGCGGACCTGTCAAGCAAAGCCAACGGTCCGGCCAAGCATCTGCAACATGCGCTATTTCGGCCGGATTGTCGGGTCGCCGCCGGGGCTGCCGGGTGGCGGAATCACGGGCGTCTTGCCCGTGTCCGGCGCCGGCGCGTGCATTTCAGGATCGACGCCGGCCGGCGGACACAATACGCCGTCCGAGCGCGCCAGCTTGTCGCCGAGCGGCTCGGCCCGCTGGCCGGTGGTCGTTCCTTCCGGAACCGCGGTGCCGGAGTGCGGCGCAGGCTGCATCGGCGCGCAATTGACGGTGCGCTCGGGCGATGGCGGCGCGGTCCGGGCCGGGGGCGTCGTCGGGCCAGGCGGAGCCTGTGCGCCCGCCACGTCGGCAGCCGCCATCAACACACATGAGAGAAGAAGTGCGCGTTTCATTGCCATATAGAGGAAACGGCCTGCACTCGCGGAGGTTCCGCAGTCCAACTATCGCTTTTTATTTGACGCGTTTTCTTAACGCGAACCGGCGTCCGCTTCGCTTGAAAACGCTATGCGCTTCACGATTTCCGAAAACGGATCAGCGAAAAATGTCCCATCGGCGGCATTGGGCGCCGCTCGGTCAGGGTGACGCCGCCATGTTTGGCGGCCCAGTTGGTCAGGCGTTCCCACGGGAATTCCGGCCGCCAACCCAGCCGACGCGCCAATGGCGCGAACGCCAGCTCGAACATGCGGCGCGGGCCGCTTTCGGCACCGATGTGATTGACCAGAATGAGCTCGCCGCCGGGTTTCAGGACGCGGATGAAATCATCCAGCGTGCGCTCCGGATCCGGCACCGCCGTGATGACATATTGCGCCACCACCGCATCGAAGTAGGAGTCCTTGAACGCGAGATTCTTGGCGTCCATCACCGCAAGCGTTTCGACATTGGTCAGGCCGAACTCGCGCACGCGCCTGAGCGCGCGGCGCAGCATCGGTTCGGAAATGTCGACGCCGCATAATTTCGTGTTGCGCGAATATTCAGACAGCGACAGCCCGGTGCCGACGCCGACATCGAGAACGCGCCCGCCGATCTTGTCGGCTTCCGCGATGGTCGACCGGCGGCCCTCGTCGAACACCTTGCCGAACACGAGATCGTAGACCGGCGCCCAGCGCCCATAAGCCTTTTCGACCCCCTCGCGGTCGATGTCCCCAGCCATTCCCTCTGCCCCGATTTTTTCTTAACTGCGCATCACCTCGGCGAGCGGCGCGGTCGTTTGCTGTGCCCCTGCCCTCGCCGCCGCAATCGTTGCGGTCGCGCTCTTGATGAATCCGCCGCCGAGCACCCGCGCCTGTCCCGCCGGCGCGTCGTAGAACACGCAAGCCTGCCCGGGCGACACGCCCTCTTCGCCGGCGACGAGTTCGACCTCATAACCACCATCGACCGCGCGCAGCCATGCCGGCTGCGGCGCGCGCGTCGAGCGCACGCGCACGAACATCTCGATGCCATCGCCGATGACGCGATCCAGCAGCCCGTCGCCGATCCAGTTGACGTCACGAAGGCGGATCCGATCCATCCGCAACGCCTCGCGCGGTCCCACCACCACGCGGCGGCTGGCCGCGTCGAGCTTGACGACATAGAGCGGCGCGCCGGAGGCGATGCCGAGCCCCTTGCGCTGACCGACGGTGAAATGAACGATGCCGTGATGCCGGCCGATGACGCGGCCTTCGAGATCGACGATGTCGCCGGGCTCGATCGCGCCGGGCTTGAGGCGGCCGATGATGTCGGTGTAGCGCCCGGTCGGCACGAAGCAGATGTCCTGGCTGTCCTGCTTGTCCGCGACTTCGAGGCCGAAGCGCCGCGCCAGTTCGCGCGCCTGCGGCTTGGTCATATCGCCGAGGGGAAAGCGCAGATAATCGAGCTGCTCGCGCGTGGTCGCGAACAGGAAATAGCTCTGGTCGCGATCGGCGTCCGCAGCGCATACCAGCGCGCGCGATCCGTCGGCGAGGCGGCGCGAGGCGACATAGTGTCCGGTCGCGAGCGCACTCGCGCCGAGTTCGCGCGCGGTCGCCAGCAGGTCGCGAAACTTGATCGAGCGATTGCATTCGATGCAGGGCACCGGCGTTTCGCCGAGCGCGTAGCTGTCGGCAAAATTGTCGATCACGGATTCGCGGAAACGGCTTTCATAGTCGAGCACGTAATGTGGAATGCCGATCCGCTCGGCGACGTTGCGGGCATCGTGAATATCGCGGCCGGCGCAGCAGGCGCCCTTGCGATGGGTGGCCGCGCCATGGTCGTAAAGCTGCAGCGTGATCCCGACCACGTCGTAGCCCTCGGATTTCAGCAAGGCAGCCGTCACCGAGGAATCGACGCCGCCGGACATGGCGACCACGATCCGCGTGTCCTGCGGACGGCCTTCGAGATCCAGACTGTTTCGCATGCCAGAGGTCATCGACTTCAATCGCAAGCGCGCTACGCGGCTCGCGGCCAGGGTTAAAACGCCTTTTATTATAAGGCCTTAGGGCATCATTCGGCCACACCGGGCCGGATTGAACGCCGCTCTTTAATATAGGCCGTATTCCCGCGAGGCAATCAGCCGATCCCCATTTTGGAGCGGCTCCAGGACGGCAAATCTTGCCGCCGGGCAGAAAAGGGGGTTGCGATCATGCCCCGCAATCTGGTTGTCATTTCCTGTAAGTTATTGAAATAATTATATATTATCTGCCGCGGTGGATGGCCCGGTCCTTGCTGAACTGTAGCCGAGAGCTCAGCGCGAGGGTCGCCCGTGGTTAGTGTCACGTCAGAAGTATCGGCAAACACATCTTTTCAGAACGTGGCGGCGAGGTCCGTCCGGCCGGATTCCGAGCCGTCCGCCGGAAACGACAGCTTCGCGGCGTTGGTCGACAGCAATACGGCCGCCAGCAACAATGACAATCGCATCCAGGACAACGCGCCCGCCTTGCGCCGCTCCGACGAGGCGCAGGCCGCGTCTGACAACCGCTCGCGCGACAATGCTGCCGCATCGGACAAGGCCGCGCGCAATTCGAATGATCGCAACGCCGCGGCCAAGGCACGCAGCGACAAAGCACGCGACGACAAGACACGCGACGAGGGCAAAGTCGACGCCAACGCCGATACCGATACCGACAGCAAGGCCGCGCCGACCCGCCGCGCCAAGTCGAAGTCCGACGCGGCAAAGTCGGATGGCGCGAAGTCCGACGAGACGACACAGGCATCTTCCGGCGACGCTTCCCCGGCAACCGATCAGACCGGGACCGCGCAGGATGGAACGACCGTGGTGACGGTCGACGCCATTGCCGTTGCCATCCCTGCCGCCGCAGCGCCGGCGGCGCCGGCTTCCGCGACACAAGCAACCGACAAGGCGACTGCGCCGCTTGCCATCGCTGCGGCAGCGATCGCAGCCTCCGCCTCGCTCGCCGCCGAGGCGGCGCCAGCTGCTGCCACCGCTGACGCCGCGCAGGCCGACGGCGGCGCGCAGGGCGGCATCGGCCAGGCCGTCAGCGCCCAGGCCACATCCGCCGACCCGTCCATCACAACCGGCATCGCTCAGGCCGCAGCGGTGGTCGCGGCGACGCCCGCCGCCACCAAAGCCGCCGTTCAGCTCAAGAGTCCCGATCTCGGCAGGAAAGGCGCCACGACGGCAGTTGAGCAGGCCGGCACCACCGATACCGCCGCCCCCGCAGCACCTGCCGCGGACACCATTGTGCCCGCCGTCACGCCGCCGACCGAAGCCGCAGGCAAGCCGAAGTCCGAGAATGGCATCGCCAACGCCGTGAACGCCGACGCGTCAGGCAATTCCATCGCGCCGCCAGCCGCCAACGCCCAAGGCAACGCGCATCTTGCCGCCCCCGATATCGGCCAGTCGCCGGTCAATTCCTCCGGCAACGGCCTGCAGGCCGCCGGCGCAATCCAGGCGCAGCAACCGGCCGCTTCCGCCACGACGCCGGCTGCCGCGACCCAGCTTACCGCCACCGCCGCCGCAAGCGCGCCAGTACCGGTGAGCGGGCTTGCGATGGAAATCGCCGCGTCTGCCAAGAGCGGCAAGACCCGCTTCGAAATCCGGCTCGATCCCGCCGAACTCGGCCGCATCGACGTCCGCATCGATATCGATCGCCACGGCCAGATGACGTCGCACCTGACGGTCGAGCGGCCGGAAACGCTGTCGATGCTGCGCCAGGACGCCAACCAGTTGCAGCGCGCACTCGACAACGCCGGACTCTCGACCGGCAATGGCGGCCTGCAGTTCAGCCTGCGCGACCAGTCCTCGCAGGGCCAGAACGACGGCAACCAGTCCAATCCCAACGCGCATCGCCTCGTCGTCAGCGAGGAAGACAGCGTGCCGGCCATCGTCGCCGGCCGCAACTATGGCCGCATGCTCGGTGCGAGCGGCGGCGTCGACATCAGGGTTTAAGGGAGATCGCCATGGCAGTTGATGCAACCACGCCGACAACGGTCGTCTCGGCGCCCGCGACCGGCACCGCCACCAGCAACAAGACTGGGTCGACGGCAACGACGGGGATCGCGGATAACTTCCAGACCTTCCTGACGCTGCTGACCACGCAGCTCCAGAACCAGAACCCGCTCGATCCGCTCGACACCAACCAGTTCACCCAGCAGCTCGTGCAGTTTGCCGGCATCGAGCAGCAGCTCAAGTCGAACGAACAGTTGAAGGCGCTGGTGGAGATCGAAAAGAGCGCGCAGGCGACGCAGGCGCTGGTCTATGTCGGCAATACCGTCGCCGTCGACGGCAGCAAGGCGGCGTTCGACAAATCGGCGACCTGGAATTTTCAGTCCGAAAAAGATGCGACCGCGACGATCACGATCACCAGCTCGACCGGACAGACCGCCTATACCGGCGATTTTTCCCTCACGCAGGGCAATTCCAGTTTCGTCTGGGATGGCAAGGGCAATGATGGCGTCCAATGGCCGGCGGGCACTTACACCATGACCGCCACCGGCAAGGACAGTTCCGGCAACAGCGTGGCGATCTCCACCGAGGTCCAGGGCGTCGTCGATTCAGTCGATCTCAGCGCCTCCCCGCCGCTGCTGTCGATCGGCGGCCAGAGCTACACCACCGACAAGATCAAGCGCGTGGTCCGTTCGAGCGCCTCCAGCTAGCCGCCACTCGCATCGTTTGATCCGCCATTTCCGGCCCGGCAATCCCTGATTGTACGCAAAAGCGTCACAGGGAACCCGGGGCCGACGTATTTTCCGTCATTTTCAAGGAGATTCGTATTGAAGCCGTGGGCTTAGGCAAATTTTAAGCCGACGGGCGTAGGTTGTCATGGTGAGTTCAGTGGTTGAGAGTTTGTGAGTACGCCATGACAGAACCCCATCGCCCGAGGGTAAAATACGTCATCGGGCCTGACGGCAGCCCGTTAACAATTGCCGACCTGCCCGCGCCAGGCACCAAACGGTGGGTGATCCGCCGCAAGGCCGAGGTCGTCGCAGCGGTCCGTGGCGGCCTGCTCTCCCTCGAGGAAGCCTGCAGCCGTTATACCCTGACGGTCGACGAATTCCTGTCCTGGCAGTTTTCCATCGATCAGCATGGTCTGGCAGGCCTCCGGACCACCCGGATCCAGCAATATCGGCAGTAAACTCTCCCGAACCGAAAGATTTGATGAAAACCGGCTTCGTTTTGCGAAGCCGGTTTTTTTCATGCCGGAACTATTCGCGGCGGCTTTAACCGTTGTTAACCATATGGAAACCATCCCCTAGGCAATAATTGCCCAGTCGGTCCCTGGGACCGAATCCCTGGGGGCGGTTGGTGCAAAGTCTCGTTGCTTTCCTGAGAGGCCTGGGCGCGTCGCGGTTGATGGCCATGGTCGCGGTGACGACCGCGCTGCTCGGCTTCTTCGCCTTTGTTATCATGCGCGTCACGACGCCGCAGATGACCACCCTGTTCACCGACCTCTCCGCCGAAGATTCCTCCGGCATCATCAAGGATCTGGAACGCCAGGCGATTCCCTTCGAGCTGCGCAACGAAGGCGCCGTCATCATGGTGCCGAAGGACAAGGTCACGCGGTTGCGGATGAAGCTCGCCGAAAGCAATTTGCCCAAGGGCGGCGGCGTCGGTTACGAGATTTTCGACAAATCGGACGCCCTCGGCACCACGAGCTTCGTCCAGAACATCAATCATTTGCGCGCACTGGAGGGCGAACTCGCCCGCACCATCCGCGCCATCGACCGCATCCAGGCGGCCCGAGTGCATCTGGTGCTGCCGGAGCGGCCCCTGTTCGCGCGCGAGGCGCCGGAGCCGTCGGCCTCGATCGTGCTGCGGGTGCGCGGCAGCCTCGAACCCCAGCAGATCCGCGCCATCCGCCACGTCGTCGCCTCCGCCGTGAGCGGATTGAAGCCGCAGCGGGTGTCGATCGTCGACGAAGCCGGCCGGCTGCTGGCCGACGGCGCCGGCAAGGATGCCGAGATCGCCGTCGGCGACGAGCGCCGCACGGCCTACGAGAAGCGCATACGCAACGAGGTCGAGGCGATCGTCTCCTCGGTGGTCGGCCAGGGCCGCGCCCGCGTCCAGCTCACCGCCGACTTCGACTACAACAAGGTCACCCAGACCTCGGACAAGTTCGATCCCGAGGGCCGCGTGCTGCGCTCCAGCCAGACCCGCGAGGAATCGTCGCTGACCGCCGAGAACAACGGACAGGTGACGGTCAACAACGAACTGCCCGGCAACCAGACCAACACCACCGGGCCTGCGGCCCGCGACCAGAGCAAGAAGAGCGAAGAGACCAACAATTACGAGATTTCCCGCACCACCAAGACCGAGGTCACCGAGGCCGGACGGGTCAACCGGATCTCGGTCGCGGTGCTGGTCGATGGCGCCTATACCAAGAACGAAAAAGGCGAAATGGTCTATCAGGACCGCAGCAAGGAACAGCTCGACCGCATCGCCACCCTGGTCCGCTCGGCGATCGGCTTCGACCAGAAGCGCGGCGACCAGGTCGAGGTCGTCAATCTCCGCTTTGCCGAAGCGCCGTCCGTCCCCCCGGTCGTGGAGCCGGGCGGGCTGCTCGGCATGCTGCAGTTCACCAAGGATGACGTCATGTACGTCATCGAGCTCGGCGTCATGATGCTGCTCGGCCTCGTGGTGCTGTTCATGGTGATCCGCCCGCTGGTCAAGCGCATCCTGGCTGCCGAAGTCATCCCCGCTTTGACCCAACCGGCGCCTGTCTTGATCGAGGGCAACGGGCCAAACGGAGAACTCGGGCCCAATCAGGCCTTGCTCGGCGGCACCAGCGGCACCGCCCAGTTGATCGACGTCGCCCAGGTCCAGGGCCAGGTCCACGCGCAAGCCGTGCACCGGGTCGGCGAACTGGCCGAACGAAATCCGAACGAGACCGCTTCCATTGTTCGCCAATGGCTCAGCGAACCCGCCGAGTGACCTGACATGGCCGTACCGCAAACCACAAATGCCAACGACATCACCACCGTCATCTCGGCGCTCGCGAGCCGTCAGGCGAACCGGCCCAAGGGCAAGCCGCTGAGCGGCCCAAAGCGCGCCGCCATCCTGATGCTGGCGCTGGGCGAGCAATATGGCGGCAAGGTGTGGGGACTGCTCGATGACGACGAGGTACGCGAACTGTCGATCCATATGTCGACGCTCGGCACCGTCGAGGCCGACATCGTGGAAGACCTGCTGCTCGAATTCGTTTCGCGGATGTCGGCATCCGGCGCACTGATGGGCACCTTCGACGCCACCGAACGGCTGTTGCAGCAATATCTGCCGTCCGAGCGCGTCACCGGCATCATGGACGAAATTCGCGGCCCCGCCGGCCGCAACATGTGGGAGAAGCTCTCCAACGTGCAGGAAGAGGTGCTCGCCAACTATCTCAAGAACGAATACCCGCAGACCATTGCGGTGGTGCTGTCGAAGCTGAAGCCGGAACACGCCGCGCGCGTGCTGGCGATCCTGCCCGAGGATCTTGCGCTGGACGTGGTCGGCCGCATGCTGAAGATGGAAGCGGTGCAGAAGGAAGTCATCGAGCGCGTCGAGCAGACGCTGCGCACCGAATTCATGTCCAATCTGTCGCAGACCCGCCGCCGCGACGCCCACGAGGTGATGGCCGAAATCTTCAACAATTTCGACCGCCAGACCGAAACCCGCTTCATCACCTCGCTGGAGGAGGAAAACCGCGAATCCGCCGAGCGCATCAAGGCGCTGATGTTCACCTTCGACGACCTCATCAAGCTCGATTCCGCCTCGGCCCAGACGCTGATGCGCAATGTCGACAAGGACAAGCTCGGCATCGCGCTGAAGAGCGCCAATGAGGAGGTGCGCGCCTTCTTCCTCGGCAACATGTCCTCGCGCGCCGGCAAGATGCTGATGGACGACATGGCCGCGATGGGACCGGTGCGGCTGCGCGACGTCGATGAGGCGCAGGCGCTGCTCGTCAACCTTGCCAAGGACATGGCCGCCCGGGGCGAAATCACGCTGACCAAGAACCGCGCTGACGACGAGCTGGTGTACTGATGGCCGCGCCCGCAAAATTCCTGTTCGACACCGACTTCGCGGCGCCGGACAAGGCGCGCGAACGTGCGGCGACGGCCACCGAGATCGCGCAGAAGATCGCGGAGGCCGAGGCACGTGCCTACCGGGCCGGCTACGAGGCGGCCCAGCACGAGGCAAAGGTCGAGAGCGACCGCCGCTCGGCGCTGGCGCTGGAAGAGATCGGCATCACCATCCGCGGCATCGCCACGCGCTTCTCCGGCATCGAGGCCAGGATGGAAACCGAGGCGGTCGAAGTCGCGGTCGCGGTGGCGCGCAAGCTGTGCAGCGAACTGATCGTCCGCGAACCGCTCGGTGAGATCATGGCGCTGGTCAGCGACTGCTTCTCCCACCTGATCGCCACCCCGCATCTCGTCGTCCGCATCAACGACCAGCTCTACGAGGCCGCCCGCGAGAAGATCGAACGGCGGGCAGCCCAGAGCGGCTTCGAGGGCCGGCTGGTGATCCTGGCCGAGCCCGGCATCGCCACCGGCGACTGCCGGATCGAATGGGCCGACGGCGGCGTGGTGCTGGAACGCGTGGCCATCGAAGCGAAGATCAGCGAACTCGTCGGGCGCTATCTGGCGTCCCGCGATCAGGCCGGAACGTAAAGGCCATGAGGACCGAACCATGAGTGACACCGACGCACAGGTACCGCTACCCGATCTCAACGCCGCGGACGCCCCGCCGATCGACGATCTGGCCTACAACGAGGACGAACAGGCCTCGCGCATCGCGGCCGACCTCGAGGCCGTGTTCGACGTCCCGGTGCAGGTCTCGGCCGTGCTCGGCCGCTCCAAGATGGACGTCGGCGAACTATTGAAGCTCGGACCCGGCACCGTGCTCGAACTGGACCGCCGCGTCGGCGAAGCCATCGACATCTACGTCAACAACCGCCTGGTGGCGCGTGGCGAGGTCGTGCTGGTGGAAGACAAGCTCGGCGTGACCATGACGGAAATCATCAAGGCGGAACGCGGCTGACAATTTTGAGGACACGCGCCGTGAACGGCGCGAACAGACGGACAGGAGATAAAAAATGCGGCTTCTCATCGTTGGCACATTGAAGGGCCAGCTCACGACCGCCACCAAGATCGCGATGGACAACGGCGCCTCGGTGACCCACGCCGAGGCGACCGAACAGGCGATGGCCGTGCTGCGCGGCGGCAAGGGCGCCGACCTGCTGCTGGTCGACGTCGCCCTAGACATCCGCGACCTGGTGATGCGGCTCGAAGCCGAGCACATCCACGTTCCGATCGTGGCCTGCGGCATCTCCAACGACGCCCGCGCGGCCGTGGCCGCGATCCACGCCGGCGCCAAGGAATACATCCCGCTGCCGCCCGATCCCGAACTGATCGCCGCGGTGCTCGCCGCCGTCGCCAATGATTCACGTGACCTGATCTATCGCGACGAAGCCATGGGCAAGGTCGTCAAGCTGGCGCAGCAGATCGCGGGCTCCGACGCCTCCGTGATGATCACCGGCGAATCCGGCACCGGCAAGGAAGTGCTGGCCCGCTATGTCCACAGCCGCTCGAACCGCGCCAAGCGGCCGTTCATCTCGATCAATTGCGCGGCGATTCCCGAGCATCTGCTGGAGTCCGAATTGTTCGGCCACGAGAAGGGCGCCTTCACCGGCGCGGTCGCGCGGCGGATCGGGAAATTCGAGGAAGCGACCGGCGGCACGCTGCTGCTCGACGAAATCTCGGAGATGGATGTCCGCCTGCAATCCAAACTGCTGCGCGCGATCCAGGAGCGCGTGATCGACCGCGTCGGCGGCACCAAGCCGGTACCGGTCGATATCCGCATCATTGCGACCTCGAACCGCAACCTCTCTGACGCCGTGCGCGAAGGCACTTTCCGCGAGGACCTGCTGTTCCGCCTCAACGTCGTCAACCTGAAGATCCCGCCGCTGCGCGACCGCCCGGCCGACATCCTCGAACTGGCGCAGCATTTCGCCAAGAAATATGCCGAGGCCAACGGCGTGCCGCTGCGTCCGATCTCGGCCGACGCAAGGCGCGTGCTGACATCGAACCGCTGGCAGGGCAACGTCCGCGAACTGGAAAACACCATCCATCGTTCGGTGCTGATGGCGCAGGGCGACGAGATCGGCGCCGACGCGATCCTGACGCCGGACGGTGACCGCCTCGACCTCGCCAAGACGCCGCCGGCCGTGGCTCACGCCACCTTTGCCGCCGAACAGGTGACGCGTGCGCTCGTCGGCCGCACGGTCGCCGACGTGGAGCGCGACCTGATCCTGGAGACGCTGAAACACTGCCTCGGCAACCGGACCCATGCCGCCAACATCCTCGGCATCTCGATCCGCACGCTGCGCAACAAGCTGAACGAATATGCCGACGGCGGCATCCCGATCACCCCGGCTGGCGCCGGTGAGCATCAGCGTTTCGTGGCGGCGGGGTAGAACCCTGCTGCCGTCATTGCGAGCGTAGCGAGGCAATCCACCTTGTCCCAAGCGGCGCCATGGATTGCATCGCTACGCTCGCAATGATGCTGAGATACCGGAATAACTCGGCGCATCCGGTTTGCGAAAGATATGAATGGGATCGCCGGGCTGCAGGTCGCGCCCGGTGAAAAACGCATAGGCATACAGCGCGAGATAGGCGATCGCGAGCGCGCCGACGCCGTAAAATGCCCATACTGCGATCCGCTTCATCGCGGATTTTTAGAATGACCGCCCGTAAAAGGCCAGCCCGTTCGTGCCGGTCGGTTTATCCGCCGAAGCCGCTATCCCGCCGCCACCTTCTGCGCCGGCGCGACGTTGATCGCCAGCTTGCCGTAACGGTCCTTGAAAGCTTCGGTATCGATCTCTTCGAGCTGGATCGCACCGCTCATGACGCCCTTCTTCCACGCGTCATGTTCGGGATCGTTCTGGAATTCCGGCATCACTTCCTTGGCGAACAGTTCTAGCGATTCACAGATATGCTCGTGCGTGTTCCTGCCGGCCTGGTTGAGCAGGATCACCTGATCGATATGGGAAGAGCGGAACCGCCGCAGCTTCCTGCGGATGGTTTCCGGCGAGCCGATCAACCCGCCGCGCAGCGCCGCCTCCTGCGCCTCCGGGTTGTCGCGTTTCCACTTGTTGTACTCGTCCCACATGTTGACGGTGCCGGGGTCCGGGCGCTGCCGGTTCTGCGCGGCGCCGTAATAGCGCAGCGCGAACTGGAAGAAGGTGGCGCCGTCGGCGCGGGCGCGGGCTTCCTCGTCGGTCTTGGCGCACATGAAGAACGAGACCAGCGCCATGTTCGGGTTGATCTCGTAATCGGCGAGCTTCTTCAGCCGCTTGGTGATGGCGTTGTAATAGGCGTGCACCCAGGCATGCGCCGCATCCGCGCTGACGAACTGGAAGCCCAGCGCGCCAAAACCGTTCTCGCCGGCGCGCTCGATGGTCGGCAGTTGCGAGCAGGCCATCCACAGCGGCGGATGCGGCTTCTGCACCGGTTTCGGCACCACGTTGCGCAGGGAAATGTGGAAATACTTGCCGTGATGCTCGGTGCCCACTTTCGTGAACATCGGAAAGATCGCCTGCACCGCCTCTTCGAACACCGCGCGCTTGGTCTCCATGTCGCGGCCGAACGGCGTCAATTCGGTAATCGACGCGCTTTCGCCCATGCCGAATTCGCAGCGGCCATTGCTCAGGAGATCGAGCACCGCGACGCGTTCGGCGACCCGGGCGGGATGGTTGGTGGTGAGCTGGAAGATGCCGTGTCCGAGCCGGATCTTCTTCGTGCGCTGGCTGGCCGCGGCGAGGAACGATTCCGGCGAGGGAGAGTGGGAATATTCCTCGAGGAAATGATGTTCCACCACCCAGGCGTAGTCATAGCCGAGCCGGTCGGCGGTCTCGAGCTGGGTCAGCGCGTTCTGGTAGAGCCGGAGCTCGTCGCCCTCTTCCCATGGGCGCGGCAGTTGCAGCTCGTAAAAGATGCCGAATTTCATGACGCCTCCCAAGGACCGCTTGTTGTTTTCGGTCAGTGTATTCGCCATGCATCCCAAGTCCAGCGTCGACCGCGAAACAGCAATTCCGTGGCGCGGAAGCAGCCTTGCATGGAACGCGCGAATGGTTAGCTTTACGCTTCCGTTGAGTCGCGGCCTCACCGCCCGCTCTGCTCTCCATCTGGACCCCATGACCACGTTCACGCCGCACCAGGATTCCGCGCTGAAGGCCGTTGCCGACTGGCTGAAGGCCAAGCCGGGGAGGAACGGCACGCCGCCGGTGTTCCGGCTGTTCGGCTATGCCGGCACCGGCAAGACCACGCTGGCGCGGCACATCGCCGACGGCGTCGATGGTGAGGTGAAGTATGCCGCCTTCACCGGCAAGGCGGCGCTGGTGATGCGCAACAAGGGCTGCGACAACGCCTCCACCATCCACTCGCTGATCTATCGCGCCAAGGAATCCGGCGTCGAGCAGCCGAGTTTTGAGCTGTGGGACGACGCGCCTGCTTCCAAGGCAAAACTCATCGTGATCGACGAATGCTCAATGGTCGATGCCGAACTCGGCCGCGACCTGATGTCGTTCGACTGTCCCCTGCTGGTGCTCGGCGACCCCGCGCAATTGCCGCCGATCCAGGGCGGCGGCTTCTTCACGGACTGCGAGCCCGACGCGATGCTGACCGAGGTGCATCGCCAGGCGCAGGACGATCCGATCGTGCGGATGTCGATGGATATCCGCGAGGGCCGTGAACTCGAAATCGGCCGCCATGGCGAGAGCGAAGTGGTGCCGCGCAGCGAGCTCGATCCGGATCGCGTGATGAGCGCCGACCAGGTGCTGGTCGGCCGCAACAACACCCGCCGCGCCTACAACACGCGCGTTCGCCAGAAGCAGAACATCGAGGATCCCTTTCCGGTGGCCGGCGACAAGCTGGTCTGCCTGCGCAACAACCGCAAGAAGGGCCTGTTCAACGGCGGGCTGTGGCGGGTGAAGTCACGCGCCCAGCCGCGGGCGAAATCAAAAATCCTGACCATGCGGCTCTCGCCCGACGAGGAGTTCGGCCACAAGGTGACCAAGGTCTCGGTGCGCCATGATTGCTTCGAGGGCGGCATCGAGGCGATCCCGTGGGAGCAGCGCAAGCCGTATGACGAGTTCGACTACGGCTACGTGCTCACCGTGCACAAGTCGCAGGGTTCGCAATGGGACGACGTGGTGCTGTTCGACGAGAGCTTTGCGTTCCAGGACAGCCGGGCGAGATGGCTCTACACCGGCATCACGCGGGCGGCGAAGCGGCTGAGCGTGGTGGTGTGACGGTCGAGTCTACTTCCCCGCCACGAAGTAAAAATCCTCGCGCCCCGGCAGCGAGCCGTAGGTGAACGGCTGCTGCGTGCGATTGGTGGCCTTCCAGACGTCATCACGGACGATATCGAACAGCTTTCGCACTTCGATC
The DNA here is from genome assembly GCF_018130385.1 of Bradyrhizobium sp. AUGA SZCCT0283. Lineage (GTDB taxonomy): Bacteria > Pseudomonadota > Alphaproteobacteria > Rhizobiales > Xanthobacteraceae > Bradyrhizobium. The sequence continues at coordinate 409,741 of NZ_JAFCLU010000002.1, forward strand.
TTCGGTTCCTTGATGACGCGCGCGAGCACCGTGGCGAACGGACTGTTGAGGGAATCGCCGTCGAGCGCGGTCTCGCCGTGCTTGGCGGCGTAGACCACCATGAAGCCGGCCTCCGGCTCGATGTTGGAGAAACCGCGGTTGACCAGCTTTAGCGCAATCGTCCGCTGCATGGTCTTTTCGAAAGGGTTGTCGCGGCAGGCGTCGAGCATCACCAAGCGCAGTTTCCGCGCGCCGGCAACGGATGCGATCACCTGCTCAAGGGCGACCGCCTGCGTCTCCGCGTCGCTGTCGGCCTTCAGCCTGGCGTCGACCGGGATCAGATAGTTCACGCCGCCGATCTCCATGCCGTGACCGGCATAATAGACGACAGCCCAGTCCGCCTTTTCGGCCTCCATGCCGAATTCGTGCAGGGTGGCGAAGAATTTATCCCGGGTAAGATCGGGCACCAGCGTCACCGTGGCAAAGCCAAGCTCGCGAAAGGTCGACGCGATCAGTTTGGCGTCGCGCGGCGGATTGGCCAGCGGAGCGACATTCCTGTAGGCGCCGTTGCCGACGATCAGCGCGACCTTGCGAGGCCCCGCCGTTTGTGGCGTCGACGGCGAAGCCTTGCCCGCAGGCGTCGGCGCGACCGTGCCCAGCAAGGCTTCCAGCCGCTCCTTGGCGATGGCGCGAGCAAGCGTGGTGTCGATGTCCTCGCGCCGCGCCTGCACGGCGTTGGCCGCCGAGCGATAATCGGCACGTGCGGCGGCGAGGTTGCGGCGTTTCTCGAAAAGCTGCCCGCGGCCGACATAGGCGCGAACGTAGTTCGGATTGATCTTGAGCACCTGGTCGTAATCGTTGAGGGCGGCGTCGAGATTGCCCTTGCCGAGATAGGCATTGCCGCGGCTGGTCAGCCCGTAAACATTGTTCGGTGACTTCGCCAGCGCCGCGTTGCAGTCAGCGATCGCGTCGTCGAACCTGCCCATGCCGGTGTAGGTAATGCACCGGTAGGCCGGAACTTGCGGACCGTCGGGATTGACCTTTTGCGCCTCGGCGAAGTCGGCGAGCGAGGCGTCGTACCGCTTCATCAATCCTTGCAGGCGGCCCCGGTTGTAATGGTGCAGGTAGCGGCTCTGATCATTGAAGATGTATTTGACCGCCAGGTTGAACTCGTCGAGGGCTCGCTGCAGCTCTCCCCTGCGCATGAAGATCAGGCCACGGTTGTTGTAGGCACTGCCGTAAGTCGGACGCAACTGCAGGCACAGATCATAATCGGCGAGCGCACGCTCGTCGTCACCCTTGTAGCTGTAGGCAATGCCGCGCGCGTTGATGACGCTGATATTCTGCGGCGCGATCTCGTGGGAGGCGGTGAACGCCGCGATCGCGCCATCGTAATCGCGCTTCTTCACCAGGGAGTCGCCGCGATACCAGAGGGCCGCCGCCCGGGAGGTGCCGGTGATCTTCTCGTCGGCGATCACGCTCTCGCAGGCCGCCAGGCGTGCGGCGGGTTCCGCCGTGGAATTCCGGCACGTGTCGATATCGCCCGCCGCCAGCGCGGGGTCGGCGGCGGCGAGCGTGACAACACCTAACAACAATCCCCGCAACATCGGCGGAACGCTCCAGCGCATGGATTTTGGTCGCGGCGCGCGACCAGCGGTTCATTGTGGAAAGACAGGCCCGCACCGGTCAAGCGCGACCGGTCGCCCCTCCTTAAGGCCTTGCGCGGGCGCAGTTTTATTCACGAACTCGTGTGGCGCGGGCTGTAACAATCCGCTGGCCACGCCGTATCTTGGGCATCGGAGAGAGTTGAGCCAATTGCGAAACGCCGATCCCGCTCTAGACTGCCCCCAACCATTGCCGAAAGAGGAAACCATGTCCCCTCGCCATCTCAGCCGCCTGTCGCTGTGCGCTGCAGCCATCGGCGCGCTGGCCATCGCCGCGGTCGCCATCAGCCCCTCGCGCGCCTCGGAGGAAGCCGTCATCATTCCACCGCCCGCTATCGACGTGCAGGCGGCCGACGGCATTCAGACCGCCGTGATCGCCGGCGGCTGTTTCTGGGGCGTCCAGGGCGTGTACCAGCACACCGCCGGTGTGCTCAACGCGCTGTCCGGCTATTCCGGCGGCAGCAAGATGACCGCGAACTACACCATGATCGGCACCGGCACGACCGGACACGCCGAGGCGGTCGAGATCAAGTACGATCCGAAGAAGATCAGCTACGGCAAGATCCTGCAGATTTTCTTCTCCGTCGTGCACGACCCGACGCAGTTGAACCGCCAGGGTCCGGACACCGGCACGCAATATCGCTCGGCGATCTTCACCGCCAATGACGAGCAGAAGAAGGTGGCGGAGGCCTATATCGCCCAGCTCAACGCCGCCAAGGTCTACAAGAAGCCGATCGTGACCAAGGTCGGCCCGCTACAGGCGTTCTATCCGGCGGAAGACTACCACCAGGACTACCTGACGCTGCACCCGAACCAGCCCTATATTGCCTTCAACGACATCCCGAAGATCGAGAATTTGAAGAAGATCTTCGCGGAGAACTACATCGAGAAGCCGACGCTGGTGAGCAAGGCGAAGGTCACCAACTAAGGAGAGCAAATGTCCGACACCAAAACATCCGGCAAGGTCGTCAAGAGCGAGGCCGAGTGGCGCCGCGAGCTGACGCCGATGCAGTACGCCGTGCTGCGCGAGAAGGCGACCGAGCGGCCGTTCTCCGGTGAATATGAGCACGAGCACCGCAAGGGCACCTATACCTGCGCCGGCTGCGGCCAGACGCTGTTCGAATCCGATGCCAAATTCGACTCCGGCTGCGGCTGGCCGAGCTTCACCGCGCCCGCCGTGGACGGCCATGTCGACGAAGAGCGCGATGTCAGCCACGGCATGATCCGCACTGAAGTATTGTGCTCGAAATGCAACGGCCATCTCGGCCACGTTTTCCCCGACGGCCCCGGCCCGACCGGCCTGCGCTACTGCATCAATTCGGCGGCCTTGAAGCTGCAGCCGAAATAGTTCGGCAGCGATCCACGCGTCATGCGCGGGCTTGACCCGCGCATCCATCGCGGAGAATCCTTTCAAAGGAAGATGGATTGCCGGGTCAAGCCCGGCAATGACGGCGGAGATCATCAACTTTGTTTCGAACCGGTTCTTCACTCCGTGCGACCAAGAGCTGGTCGCGCGGGGTTTCTGTTTGGTGGGACTCTTCCGCCGGTTTGCCCCGTACGCAAACTTAAGGAAAATTTCGAAATGCACATTTCCAAACGTCTGCTGCTCGGTCTCAGCGCGGCCACCCTCATCATGGAGAGCCTTGTGATCCAGCCTGCCTTTGCCGCCGACAAGGTCTCCCTGTTCAAGGTCATCACCGCCAAGGACGAGATCGTGATCGGGATCAGCGAGGGCGATCTTGTCCAGATGGAAGGCCAGAACGCCGGCGGCGTCGCCAAGATGCTGGTCGCCAAGGGCTCGATGAGCGCGTGGCAATACGCGGTGCGCAAATCCGCCGGCGGCGATCTCGAACAGGCGCCGCTGCACAAGATCGGCCTGATCGCCACGGACTCCCTTCGCGTCGAGCCCTATGCGACGCCTTTGAAGGTGCTGTCGATCGACGAGGCGAAGAAGTGACGACGTAGTCATCATTCCAATCTGCGTATCCCCCTTTTTCGGCGGATCGACCAAGGACTCGTGGCCCGGAATATGCTCTGATCCGGGCTGCGGGAGCGTTTTGGGGAACGCCCGCGAGTCTTCGGGGAGCGCGCCATGTCGCTTGGAACGATACTCGTCATTATTCTGATCATATTCCTCCTCGGCGGCTTCTCCGGCCGTTTCCGGGGATATGGCTACGGCTACGGCCATTCCGGCATGGGCCTCGCTGGCGTGATTTTAATCGTGCTCCTGATCCTGCTGCTGCTCGGCAAGATTTGAGCCGTTAAGTCATTGAAAAAACTTGATTAAACTTTTGTTCCCCGCAGCCATGCGTGGATTCATCATCACCCCCGATCCGCTCGTTCAGGGGTCGCATTTTTGTCAAAGAAGCTTATATTGGGCCATGAAATGACGTGCACGGCGCGGCCCGCGATTGTGGCCCCACCGTCATCCAATCCCCATTGCTCAAACGCAAGAGCCGAAAAAGATTGAGGTCACCGTCCATGCGTCCCTTCAGCTACAACACCGCCGCCGAACTGTTTCCCGCCGCGATCCGCAAGAAGAAGCGGGCCGGTTTCGCCTATCGGCGTTTTGGCACCGCGGCGGAGGCGGTTCGCTTCGCGATCGAGGAATTGCCGGCGGACTCGCTGAACGGCGCCTATCTGCAGGTCGAGGAAGCCCGCTTCGACCAGAGCGGCATCCGCTCGCTCTATGAAAGCGAAGCCTTCCCGCTGCCGCGCCGTCCGCGTGCGCCCGCCAGCGCCGAAGACAAGGCCGACGCGGCCTGAGCCTCTATATTGTCAAACAGCGCGCTCCCGGAGTTCATCCCGGGGGCGTTTTTGTTATAGCGTTTTCGAGCGAAGTGGGTGCCGGTTCGCGCGAAGAAAACGCGTCAAAACAAGAATCCAGAGCTTCGATTCTGATGTAATCAGGCCGAAGCTCTAGCGCGGCTGCCGGTCGAGCCAGCGCTTGAGCATGCGCACATTGCGGACGTTGGCGCGGAACATGACGTCGAAGGCGTCGCCCGCGACCGGCACCAGGCCGACCACGCCGTCAACCGCGACATTGGCGAGCATCCGCGCCGTGATGTGCCAGGGCGCCCCGAGCGCGCGCGCCTCCTGTACTACCCACAGCGAAATCGCCGTCGTGATGATGTCGCCGACCACGGGGATCAGCCCGATCAGCCCGTCGATGCCGTAGCGGAAATTGGTGCCGGGCACGATGAAGGCGACGTCGAGCAATTTGGCGATGGCATCGAGCCGCGCCAGCCGCTGCTCGCGCGTCAGGTCGCCGAACGGATTGGCGGCGGAATGACCGAAATCGAACCGCAAGCCCTCGAACTGCGTGCGCAGGCTCGCATCGGGGATTTCGCGCCCCTCCTGGTCGATGACAGGGCCGCGCCCCGCCGCACGCCCGCGGAAGGGCTGCTCGGTGCGCGAACGAGGGGGCACAATGATATCGTCGTTTGACATGGTCATCACATGGTAACGCGAATGCGAGGCGCAAGTTGCGTCAAATTATCGCTCGTTTTGATCGCAGATCCAGCGGCGGTCTTTGAGGAATACGCCTACCTCCCCCGCGCCGCCGTCGGTGTCAGGCCGAAGCGGCGGCGGAAGCAGCGATTGAAATAGGACAGATCGTTGAAGCCGCATGCGAAGGCGACATCGCTGATGCGCCGCTCGCCGGCATGCGCCAGCAAGTCCGCCGCCTTGCGCAGCCGCAATTCCAATAGCCGCATGGTGAAGCTGGCGCCGGCTTCATAGAGCAATTCGTTGACATAGCGCTCCGACAGGCCGGCGGCGGCGGCAAGTTTCTGCGCCGAGAAATCCGGCTCCGTGAAGCGCTTTTCCAGGATCATCAGCACGGCCTTCAGCCGCACCGCGCGCACGCCGCCGCGCCGCGCGGCGCCAGCGACATCGCTGCGCGCGCCGAGGCCGAGCGCCGCCAGATCCATCAGATGGCTTGCAATGGCAAAGCCCGCCTCGTCGACGGCGCCCGGATGGCGCAGCAACAGATCGCTGTAATCCATCGCCAGCGACAGCGCCCCACCCGGCTCCAACTCGCGGGCGACCAGATCGTCGACATCAGACACCATCGCCTTCAGCGTCGCCATCGGCAGATGCACATTGGTGAAGCGCTTTTCGTTCATGCCGTCGGCCGCGAAGAACGGCTCGTCGAGCTTGAGCAGCGCGATCGATCCCGGCCGCATGGTGAATTCGCGGCCGCGATGGGTGACGCGGGATTCGCAGGCACCGGTGTTGCGCGCCAGGCAATAGCGGTCGTCATTGGTCGCCAGCACCTGGCGCTTTTCGCGCCGCACTGTGGTGAAGGTGCCGTCGCAGCGGCCGAGCATGGTGGTGCCGACATGGATCGAATTCATCGCCGCGCGAAACGGCACGTCCTCGGCCGGATCGAGCTCGCCGGTGTTGGAGAAATGCTCGAACAGCTCGGCGAAAAACATGAAGCGCTGCCGCTCACTCAGGCCCTGCGGCAGCATGTCGGTCGACAGCATTTTCTTGAGAACGGGCATCGGCGGGAAGTTCTGGTGGCAGGCAGTGCAGTCTGGCCACGGCCGGATGAACGCCGGCTGAAGGCCCCGCAGCCTACAACCATTTTGTTCCTGATTAAATCAGGATCAAAATGGCTGTAGGTCTTTTGTTTTGACGCGTTTTCTTTACGCGAACCGGGTGTCCACTTCGCTCGAAAACGCTGTGGCAATACGGCCTTGCGAAGCAAACAGCGCCGGACAGTCCAAATCCCCGATCTTCCGGCGCCTGCCAGTCCAAGACGCGGCCTGCGACCGGGCTTAACCGTGCGGCGGCAGCGGCCGCCGGGGGCTGCCGCATTCCGCAACCGGAATGGCCAGCGTTGGACAACCTCAGAGGAGACCAGGAGATGACGACATCCTTCACCCGCAAGGCGCTGCTCGGGACCACGATCGCCGCCAGTATGGGCATCGGCTACGCCATCGGCGCGCAGCCGCACATGACCGCCAGCATCGGCCTCTTGCAATCGGCCCGCGCCGAACTCGGAGCCGCGACGCCGAACAAGGGCGGCCACCGCGAACGCGCGATCAAGCTGATCGATCAGGCGATCAGCGAGGTCCGCGCCGGCATGGCATTCGCCGGCGGCTGACGGCAGGCAGCTTGTTGAACAGATCGGGAGAGATTTCATGAACAGACTGATCGCCACCGCTTTCGTTTTCGGCATGATCGTCGGCAGCGCCCATGCGATGCCGATGGCGCCGCTCGCGCCCGCCACCAGCAGCGACGTTATCGAAGTCGCCGGCGGATGCGGCCGTGGCTGGCACCGCGGCCCCTATGGCGGCTGCCGCCGCAACTACGCCCAACCCTGGCTGCACGCCTGCCCGCGCGGCTGGTATCCCGGCCCCTTCGGCCGCTGCCGCGCCAACGGGACGTGAGGCGCGATCGGCAACCTTCCGCCCCGACCCCGGAATTTACCGGATAGACCGGCCGCGAAAAAAATCTAGAGTTCAAGCCTCAACCATGGTTGGAGCGGCTCGGGGCTTTCAATCACGTAAAGCGTATTGCAATCACATGCGCATGAGCGGCGGGCCGAAAGGTCCGCCGTTTTTGTTGCGTAGCCGGCTGGTCCAACGTCGTCCGCGCGAACGCACGGCCCACCGCTTTATCCGCGTCATTGTGAGCCAACGGGTCGCGCGAATGCGCGCCCGATGACAGGCTCCGCAAAGCAATCCATGGCGCCGCACGCGGAGAGGTGGATTGCTTCGCTGCGCTCGCAATGACGGCTGGACGAGCTTGCGCGTTCTCGCGGCGCGTGTCGCCCGAGGTTTGCCTGAAACTTTCTGCCCTCTTGTTCAGAGGGCGCAGGGAAGACCGGGTGCACGCTGCACCCGCGGTCTCATGTGCAAAGCGCACTTGGCAAAGCGCACATGAGCATACAGGTCCAGCGGAAACACTCCGGCCTTCCCTGCGCAATGGCTTTACGGTTTACTTCGTGCTCTCCCCGGTGAACGGCTTTCTTGCCACCGTCGTCCTCAAGAAGCTTGCTTCTCAAGAACCTGACGCCAGCACCGCGGCGTCAGGACCACACGACTTCGCCGTACGCTCAAGCCACACACGTCAGTCGCAGCTCTCGCGTCCATCGCATCTCACCGCACGTTCGTGACGATGGCCAACGCCCCTCATCCGCCGTGAGACAAGCGGTGTTATGCCGATGATTTGCTCTCGAAGTTAAGCGGAATATTTTTGCAAAAGGGACTGGACAGGTTTTTGGTGATTTGCCCGTCGTGCCAATTGGTCGCAGGCCGCTGCAAGAAATCGTGCTTGCGCGCAAAGCAAATCAGTTCGCAGGCCGAAGGGTGGGCAAAGCGCAAGCGTGCCCACCCTCGATACGCGCATTCGATGATGCTGGTATCCCGGCCCCTTCGGCCGCTGCCGCGGCAACGGGACGTAAGGTTTCATCGCGAGACGATACTGCATCACGGGCGGCGGATCGAAAGGTCCGCCGTTTTTCTCTTTCGTCATTGCGAGCGAAGCGAAGCAATCCATATCTCAACGCGGGGATAGGGTGCGCGCTGCTGCACCCGAATAGGTATCGCTTCGCTCCACCCATCCTATGCTCCAGTTCACCCCTGACAGGCTTTTCCTGACATCCGTGAGGCGGGCTTCATTCTAATATGCCGTCGGCATGCACGCAGCGGATGGAATGCGCGCAGCAGGCCGATCCAAGTCATCAGAACCATCTTCGGGCGTATCGGCAGCACGAGGTGAATCCAGGTGAAGAAGTTCGTCCATTCCGCAATCACGTTTCTTCTTGCCTTGGGCAGCGCGTCGTTCGTGGCGTACGTGATGGCGCACATCGCACACGACAATCTCGGCATTCCCGGCTCCGCACTTCGGGAGCAGGCCCTGATCGGCGCGGGCGTCATCGTTGGCCTTGTCACGATCGAGTTGCTTGCCAGCAAGGAGAGGTAGCAGAGTGGACCCATTGAGGACCATCGATCAGGCCATTGCCGTCATCTTCTACATTGGAAGCGCCAGCGTGACCGCATTTTTGACGGCGCTCTTTATCCACTACGGGCTGGACGTCGCCCCGGGGGTATTAAGGCTCGACGCCCTCATCGCGGCTGGTCTGCTTGGCGTTGCATTCCTGCTCGCGATGGCAAGTTCTCACGGCGAAGAGGAGTAATTGCGGGAGCTATCGCGAAATCTGTATTTCCTTATCGGGGGGCTTTGGATGTTCAGCAGCAACACGGCCGATCGCCGGCCATTAGCGTACTGTGCTCCGTGTTCGGAACGAACGCCGCATCGTTACGAACGATTGGGCGTCAACGGCCGGCAAACGTCCAGGGCCATCTGCCTGGTTTGCAGCAACGACTCACGCGGCGACACCGCCCAGCAAGAGGCAACCCAATCGTCTCCTTAAGCGGGACAGGACGTCCGCCCTTCGACGGCTGACAGGTTTTTCCTGACGCGCCGGCACGAGATTGCACTCTAGGATGCCGGCGGGTCGACGAACAGGGCGATCGAGGGGACGAGGAGTACGAAGGGTGGGCCGAACCAAGAGCAAATCGATCAAGCCATCCCGAACCGAGCAACTGCATGAGCGGGCGGTTTTCTTCAGGCGGCTGGCGGACGGCGCAGGCAACCTGAAATTTGCGACAAAGCTTCAGGCGTTGGTGGACGAGTATGAGAGGGAGGCCAGGCGAGCCGCGTCACAAACGGAAGCGCCTGGTACCCCGCAAGAGCTCGAAGGCGCTTCTGGCACTTATCCGGAGCATCACACGGATCACTGATGCAGCCGTCCCCGGCATCCGGTTTTGCGCGATCACATAACATCAGCCCACGGCATGGCAACGCAATACGTCCCCGACGACATCAGGGACTTCATATTGAAACACATCGTTTCGGTGGCACAAATCGAAGCACTGCTTCTCATCTGGTCCAGCCCCGAGGAGCGATGGGGATTGCGTCAGATTGCGGCCCGCATCTACACCAGCGATACCGAAACGGCAAAGGCGCTTGGTGGACTCTGTGCCGAGGGATTGCTGGTTTGCGTAGATGGAGTTTTTAGCTTGAACAGGTCAGCAGAAAACGTCGAGATGATTCGAAAACTTCAGGAAGTCTACGCCCGCTACCTCATTCCGGTGACCGATGTCATCCACGGCAAGTCCCGCAGCGCTCCATCGACTGCCGGGGCTTTCCGGCATCGGAAGGACTGATGGCGATGCCCGCGATCATGTTCGGTCTGTGCACCGGAGCCCCCGCATGCACTGCGCGGGCGCCGCATGTCTGGCACAGGATGGTTGGCCTGGGTACGCTTCTGATCGCCCTGTCCCTGGCGCAATCATCCTTCGCGCAAAAACTCTATCCCTACGAACCCCTGATGATGGATCCTTACTCCACCATCTACGTCAACGACGGCTCCTGTTCGGCCGGCAAGGTCTTGAAGGTGCAAGGCGCGCCACGAAATCATCGCCGGAAGAAGAGCTGCGTGCCAATGAGCGATCTGCAGGGTGTCCCGCGTACGGGCACAGTCAAGTAGCCGACCATCTCCAACGGGCAACTGGTACGCCTGAAAAAGCTCCTCGCGCGCCGGCCCGAGGACATGCACGGGAGCGGCTGCTCGTTACACTGCCGGCAACTCGTGTTCCGATCGCACTCAGTTGGGAGCCGCGAGCCAGCCTCGCGTTATGCCGTAGCGGACGATATCGGCGCGGCTGTGCAGCCCCTTCTTCTCGGATGCCCGCGCCTTGTAGGTCTCAACACTCTTGACGCTCACTTCCAGCTCTCCGGCGATTTGCTTGTTGCTGAATCCCTGCGCGACGAGCTTGAGCACGTCCTCTTCGCGCCGGCTGAGCTCCCCGCCCTCGCTATCGCCCGCCAACGCGAACTCGGGAGCGCTCATCGATGCCTTCTCGGCTATGGCGGGATCGAGGTAGATCGCTCCCTGATTGACCGCCCGGATAGCGCGGAGCAATTCTTCTGCGGCCGATCGCTTCAAAAGATATCCCCTCGCTCCCGCTTCAAGAACCGGGTGAACATAGGCACGATCCTCGTGAACGGTCAGGGCAATGATCTTGACCTCCGGGCACCGCCGGCTCACCCGACGCGCGAGTTCCATACCGCTGATGTCCGGCAGCGATAGATCTATGACCGCAATATCGGGCATGCATTCGCAAATGGCCTTCAAGCCCGCCGCCCCCGTATTCGCCTCGCCGACGAGCTCGACCTCGGGCACGCCCTGCAGCAGCGCGCGTATGCCGGCGAGCACGACCGGATGATCATCGACGAGCGCAATGCGAATGGGCGTCATGCGGCGGTCTCCTGCACTTCAAGCGGGATCTGGACAAAGATCGTGCTCCCTTTTCCCGGCGCCGACTCCACCGCTATCGTGCCGCCGAGCAGGGCGACGCGCTCCTTCATGCCGGATAGGCCCAATCCCGAAGCCTGCCCCGCGCCCGAAGCATTCCGGCCGACGCTTTCCGGGTCAAAACCTATGCCGTCGTCCTCAAGAACGAGCGCCAGCCCTTCCGGTTTCTTCTCGAGCACAATGCTGACCTTGCTGGCCCTTGCGTGCTTCAGAACGTTGGTCAATCCCTCCTGAACGAGCCGGTACAGCACCGCGGCCACATCGGGAGGCAGCGGATGGTCGCGCCCGAAGGTCTGGATATCGACACGAATGCCGTAGCGTTCCTGCCATTCCGCAACATAGGCTTCCATCGCCTTGAAGATACCGAGGTCATCGATCGCCGTCGGCCGCAGGTCAGAAGCCGTGCGATGAATGTCACGGCCGATCTGCGCGGCAAGCTGTTCCAGCCATCGCACTTGCTCGGTCGCCGCCTCGCCATTGCGGCCTTTGGCCAATCCCTGCTCGAGCGCTTTCAGGCCGAGAGACAGCCCCGTCACCGTCTGCCCGATCTGGTCGTGCAGTTCCCGCGAAATCCGGCGCTGCTCCTCCTCCTGGGCCGAAGCCAGACGTCGAAGCAGATGAGACCGTTCGGTCTCCGCGCGTTTGAGAATGTCGATGTCGGCCAATACGCCGTGAATCACATGACGCCGGTTGGGCGGCCCCTCCGCCCTTCCCGCCGCGCGCAACCAATACTCCCCACGATCGTCGGACTGAATCGGAAACTCGACACTGCTCGATCTGCCGCTCTCGAGGCAGTCGTTAGCGAACGCAGCCAGCGCAGCGCGGTGCGGCGGCTCGACCAGCGCGAAAATACGGTCCGTTGACCATCGGGTTTCTCCCGACCGCGCGCCTGCCAGGCCCAGAAGCGCGCAGAAGCGACTACAGCCGCTGAATTCGTTTGCGGACAGATCCCAGCGCCATGTACCGAGTTCGGCCGCATCGATCGCGAGCGCCCCTCGCTTTTCACTGTCCAGCAGTGCCGCAGCCGACTGAAGCGCCTCCAAACGTCGCCGCTGCGCAATTTCCCGGGCGATCACCAGACCGAGGGCGATGGCGAGGCCCACGCTCGCCGCCGTGCCGCCGAACAACAGCCGCAACGAGCGGGATACTGGCGCATTCAATTCCGACACAGGCACGCCGACATGGACCGACCACCCATCCGTGCCGGCCAGCACGCGGTGGACGGTTTCAACATCAATGCCCTCACGCGTCTGCGTTCGTGGCGAGTTCGAGCCGCCGCGCGCCATGGCTTCCTGTACGGCAGGTGTCGTCGCGCCCGCCTTGGCGATTCTTGTGTCAGGCGTGCGCGCGACCATTTTCTCCTTGGCGTCGATGACGGTGCCAGCCCATCCGGTGGGCAGTCCCGCCTGGCCGAGAATCGTGCCGATCTGATCGGGCAACAGCCCGACGGTCAGGACGTAGCGGAGCTCGCCATCCCTGATAACGGGGACACGCAGGGACACGAGCTGCTTGCCGATGGCGGCCTGATACGGGCCGAGCCCGCCGAGCACCGGCTTTTGTGTGCGCAGCACGGCATTGAAGCTTTCGGCGTCGGTTACCGGACCGAGCGGGGCGCCGAGCGGCCGCAGCACGTTCAGGACCTGCTCCTGATCCGGCTTCGTCAGCGCGGCGGTTTCCCACAGCGGGCGGGCGGCCACGATCCGGGTTGCCTCGAGATAGAAATCCTGAAGATTCCCCCGGTCGAGCGCGGCCGAGCTTGCAAGCGTCTCAGCCACCTGCAATTCACGGGAAATTTCGCCTTCGATCCGGTGCGCCACTTGCGTCAGCGCTTCGGTGGCGGCCTCGCGGGCGTAGCTTCGTTCCTGATCGGCGGTGATATACGCCATCCACCCCCCGAGAAGCAGGACCGGGATGGCGGCCGTGAGAACGAGGGCTGTGAAAAGCCAAACGCCTTCCTTTGGTCGGCCCGAACCGGAGGAAAGCCTGTTACTCAACTCCGCGATCTTGGACGCGCGCATGTTCTTTCGCCAGCGAGACTGACAACGCTGTGGGCTCCCTTACGTTGCATTCCCCGATCGGACCAGCCTGACATTAGTCTGCCAAGCGCTACGTTGGCGGCTGAGGTCAGGTAAACCCTGACACGCACAGCCGCGGTCTCGTTTTCCGGGTGCCCCTGGTTCCGATCAGGCGGGCGCAGACGAGCGGCGCCGGCTGCGCTCAAGTCGAATGCACCGGCTGCGGCACGTCCGCATATCTGTGCGCCAGCCAGGACGACAGCATCGCGGGCACCAAGCCGACAAGGCCGTAGAGCAGGAACTGCATCACGCCGGTATCAGGACCGCGCGAGCCATAGATTAATTCCGACGCAGCAAAGCCGATGGCGCCTACGAGCAGTATCCGCGCCACGAAAGAAACCCGCTTGACGTGATAGAGAATGTCGTCGATGGCACCGAACATCAGCGCTGGCACGATGCCGAACAGATAGCTGTACTGCAGCGTCTTGACGAACGCGCCGAGGAATTTTCCGATCTCCGACCAGTTGGTCTCGGTCCAGTAGCCCGAAGCCACCGTGGTCGCGAACAGCATCAAAAACCCGCCGACGAGCGGGCCGATAGCTCCGAAGATCAAATAGCGTTTCATGGAACTGCCTCCTGGCGCCGTTCACTCCATACAGCAGCTCTAGGACCAAGTAAATTTGCCCGGTCTACTTTCAGTTGATGAGAGAACCGCCATCGGCGCCAGCGGCGTACCGCTCGATCTCCCCTCGCAAGATTAGAGACCTGCGATGTTCAAGCAGCGGACGCAGCACTACGCCTTTCAACTGGTTGTGGGTAAGGCAAATGAACGGTTGTTCAGGTTGGCGGCATCCTACGCAAGACTGAGGCAACTTCCGCGCGCCTTCGGACTTATTGCTGACGGGAAAAAGCGGCACGCCCCTGAGCGCTGGAGAAGGTAGCCGAAGCGCGAGGCCGATTGCCGCAATGCGATAACCGTGAAGGCGACGTTCGATGTCCATGCTCAGCTCCGCCGTCCAACGATCCACCCTCGGGCTTCATACGCTCGAACAGTACGAGCCGCTGATCGGCGCTGCGACGGTCGAGCGCATAGCCGCGAAGGCCGATCGGGTGCGCACGATGCGGGTCGCCCATATCAGTTCGACCTTCTACGGCGGAGGCGTCACCGAACTGCTTACGCCGCTCACCCTCATGATGAACGCGACAGGTATCGAAACCGACTGGCACTTGATTCAGGGAACGCCGGGCTTCTTTGGTTGCACCAAGAAGCTTCATAATACGCTGCAAGGCGAGAGCGTGGATTTTTCGGACGCTGAAAGAGCAATTTACGAACAAGTCGTGTTTGAGAACGCCACGCGACTTCATCTTGACGAGTGCGACGCGATCATCGTCCACGATCCTCAGCCGCTGCCGCTGATCAGCCATTTCGCCGATCGCGAAATGCCGTGGCTTTGGCAATGTCACATCGATCTTTCATCGCCGCACGCGCCGGTATGGACTTATCTGCGTCGGTTCATCGAGCAATATAACGCAGCAATCTTCTCGCTCCCCGAATACGGCCAGGAGCTTCGGATCGACCAGCAGTTCGTCACGCCGGCGATCGATCCGTTCTCCGCGAAAAACCGGCAACTGTCGGACCGCGAGATCCTCGAATTCCTGCGCAACTACAAAATTCCGACAGACCGTCCACTGGTGACGCAAATTTCCAGGTTCGACCGCTGGAAAGATCCGATGGGCGTCATTGATGCCTTCCGGAAGGCGAGAGAACAGGTCGACTGTACGCTTGTGCTCGTCGGCAACAACGCCTCCGACGATCCGGAGGGCGGGAAAATCCTCGAAACGATCGAGAGCGCTGCCGATGAGAGCATCATCGTTCTCGCGGTTGACGATCCGACATTGGTGAACGCGCTGCAGCGGTCGGCCGCGGTCGTCCTGCAAAAGTCGACCCGCGAAGGTTTTGGTCTCACGGTCACCGAGGCGATGTGGAAGGGCGCCGCCGTCATCGGCGGCAACGTGGGAGGCATCCGGCATCAGATCAAGGACGAATGGAACGGGTTTCTCGTGAGTACGCCCGATCAGGCGGCCGCAAGAATGGTCCAGCTCCTGAAGGATCCCGGACTCCGGGAGCAAATCGGTTCGCGGGCGAAAGAAAGCGTACGGCAGAACTTTCTGATGAGCCGGCTATTAGAGGATTGGCTCGACCTGCTGGCCAAATACGAACGGCCGGTGGTCTGACCGGTTTGGGTTCGAGAGCCCGGATATCTTGATGGTGGAAAGCCGATGCGAATTGCCCAGGTAGCGCCTCTGGCCGAAAGTGTTCCTCCCAAGCTTTACGGCGGCACGGAGCGTGTGGTGGCGTGGCTGGTCGATGAACTGGTAAGCTTGGGGCATGAGGTGACGCTGTTCGCCAGCGGAGATTCGAAGACCTCCGCCCAACTCCATGCCGTCTGGCCGCGGGCTCTCCGCCTCGGCCGCCCACGGACGGACCCGATGGTTGCGCAGGCAGCGCTGTTGGAAGCGGTTGCCCGGCACGCGACCGACTTCGATGTCATCCACATGCATATCGATTGGCTGCACCTGCCGCTTCTGAGCCGGCTCGGCGTGCCCTTTTTGACAACCTGCCACGGACGCATGGACTTGCCGGGCTTTTCAGATGTGGTCCGCCGCTTTCCCGACGCGCCATTCGTTTCGATTTCGGATAATCAGCGCCTCCCCCTGAGTGAGGCAAACTGGTTGGGCACGGTTTATCACGGACTGCCGCCCGACCTGTTCCGCCCTTCACTCGAAGGCGGCTCCTACCTCGCCTTCCTGGGCCGGTTGACGGCAGAAAAAGGACCGGAAGCCGCCATCCGGATCGCGCGCGCCGCCAACATGCCGCTTCGTATCGCTGCCAAGGTGCCGCGGGGCGAAAGGAAATATTTCAAGGAACAGCTCGAGCCGCAGATCGACGGAGAGCAGGTCCAGCTCACCGGCGAGGTCAATGATGAAACGAAACGGCAATTCTTGGCTGATGCCGCGGCGTTGCTGTTTCCGATTGATTGGCCAGAACCGTTCGGCCTCGTCATGATCGAGGCCATGGCCTGCGGCACGCCCGTCATTGCCTTCAAGTCCGGCTCAGTGCCGGAGGTCATCGACGACGGCATAACCGGCTTTGTCGTGCCGGGGGAAGCAGAAGCCGTTGAAGCGATCGGAAGGCTTTCCGAACTCGATCGGCGTCAGGTGCGAATGCAGTTCGAGAAAAGGTTTACCACAAGGAGGATGGCGCAGGAGTATCTCCACCACTACGAAGCCCTGGTCCATCCGGATGCCCGCGGAGCTCATGCCGGCATCAGGCCCGCCCGGCCTCCGCCCTCAGTGCCTGACGGTCTTCCGGCCCCGTAGCGATCCGCACGGTGGGACCGGCTGGCGGCCGCTCTTATTGCATGGTGCCAGCTTCCCGCCCCGCCTTTTTGATCTAGTACGCCCACAGAGCTGCGTGACCTCAAAGAACGGCCCCAGCGCGGGGGGCGAGCCGAGGCCGTCTAGTCCAACCTGTGCCGAGCGGCGGCTCGGCACGAATTCATAATCCGCAGCATTGCCAGATGTTCCTGATGACGGCCCGTTTCACTGCCTTGTCCCAGGTCATTATAGAACTGCCCTAACGAAAAGGCCCGGCCGGTATTGCGGCTCGGGCTATTCCTCTTCCTACGTCAATCGGCTTAGTGAACGACACGAAGGAAATAGTAGCCGATGCCTCCGACAACGATCAAGGTCGGGACGGCCCAAAGCAACAGGCCGGCATATGCGCCTCCTCATTTGCCCTTAATGAGGAAACGCGCGAGACTTTCCGCTTGTTCCCGACTGATAAGCTCTCGTGCTAGGCTTGCCCGCTTTCGACCAGGGACTGCGCCATGCCCATTTATCGCCTATTGCAGAACATGCCGATGGGACCGGAAGAGATCACCCGCTTGACGACAGCCTACGAGGAAACGTTGCGCACCATCGGTCTTGTCGACCGGAATGATCCAATAACCGAGATGATCGCCAAAAAGATCATCGAAATCAGCCAAAGGGGCGTCCGGGATCCAACGCAGCTCTCGGAGCTGACGATCAAGGAAATGGGTATCTCGTAAGTCCGGCACCGTGATGGAGAACCGAACAGCACGCGAGCCTGGCTCCAGAGATCGCCAGCATACCGCGCACCTTCGGATCACACCGCCAATTCCTTGCGGACGGCGGCGGCCGAGTTCCCGACCTTATCGACTGTCTTCTGCAGCTCTTCCCTGGACACGCCGAGCTTCCTTGCCCAGCACTTGACCTCGCTGGCTTCCTGCATGTTGATTTTGCTGCGGTCCTGCGGCCCTCGGCGCTTCTGATCGGCCATCCTTCACCCTCCTGCCCGGTTTCGATGCGTTCCTCGTCGTCGAAAACGTCCAACAGCTTGATGATCGCGTTGTCGCAGCAGCGAGGGCCGGGCTCGACATAGTGGCAAATACGTCCCGAGCCTTCTCAACCGCTTTGGTCATGCGCATTTCCGGCTCCATCGCCGATACTCCACTGACTGGGGAGGAAACACGGTTAAGCCCTTGCCGTTCCTACGACGGGGTTTGCGTCCCGCGCGTCGTCCGACATGGTCTGGACATCGGCTTTCGGACGGGCTCGATCCAAAGGTCGGCTTTGAGGGATCGGGACTGTTTCATCGATGGAACAGGCCTGTAGCTCACCGGTTATTCCTGCAGGAAGGGAGCTCCTCATGCAGCGCCGCCGAGTGAAACACACAGCCTCGTTGACTGATCGGATTGCCAGCAGGATCGCTGAAATCAAGGCAAAAGCAGAGGCACTTCCTGAAGGAAGCAGAGAGCGTGAGCGATTGCTGCGACGGGCGTGGCGCGCTGATCCCTTGGCTGGACAGCGAGGATCGCAGCCTTCGGAAGGGCCAACACCCTCACGTTAAAGAGCGGCAGTTCTTAATTGGCCTGCCGTCGACCACCACACGGAGAACGGAGGTGAACGCGATGACCCAGCCGACCGAACAAGAAATCAAGAAGCGCGCTTATGAGATCTGGGAGCGTCATGGCAGGCCAAAAGGCAAAGAAGACGAATTCTGGCAGCAGGCGGAGCAAGAATTGCGAAACGAGGATAAATCGTCTCCGATCCGTACGCCCGACACCCTGTAAACGAAGCGCTGCTCGACATGCCTCCGCATGGGGTTTAGCGGAAATCATCCCACTCATGCCTGAGATGAGAAATCCTGCGTCATTCAATCCTGTTCCTTTGAGGCGAGGGACATTCCTCGCTCCACCCTAAACCGCTGGTACAACGCAATGGACTGTTGGAGAGAAACAGCCGCCGCCTCTCACCCTGCCGGATCATGATCTCGATCGTATCCAGCAGATGCTGAGCCGCAATGTCGGGATTGCCAAGTTCGCCGGTTGCCTCCAGGTAGTCCCAGGCAATCCGGAAGGAATTCTCGACCAGGGTTGGCTGCATCTCATTCATGAAGAGCAAACGTCCGAAGGTCCGCCCTGTTCCTTTCGACAGCTTGACGCGGCTTGCAGCAAAGCGGCGCTAAGCAGGCTGGCTCAGTTTGGCGGTAGCCGCGCGGTCGTTCTTCTTTGCAAGAATCCGATCCGAGCCGAATCGGATGGTCCATTGCGCTACCGACAGCAACAAGGACTCAAACACCGCCACGCATTGTTCGAGCTCCCGGTCGGTGGATGGCGGGCAATTGGGCCGGTTGCGGACGATCATCGTCGTTGTCGACCAGGTCAGCCGGGCGGCCTTGCAGGCGACGATCAGTCCATAGACGCGGTCGGGTTCGAGCAAGGGTTCGATCGCCTCGACCTTGACGTCGGCCTTCAAGGCAAGGGCTGCGACCACGTGGGTGTATTCACCCCTCACCGCGAACCGGTTGACGATTGAATCATTCAGCTTGCCGGTGCGATTGAGCGCAACGACTTCGCTTTGCGCCTGGGTGTAGTCAATCGCTTTCCGGGCCACGCCGCCCTGTGCGGCGGCGGCCGCAGCGGAGTTTTGGGCTTTCTCGCGCGCGACAGGCCGCGACGCCGTCAGGAAGCGCGCGCGAACGACGTCGGCAACCTTGCCAATGAGCTCCCGCAGCAAGCTGCCGGGAATGTCCAGGCGAACGCCGAGCTTTTCCGCCAGCACTTCGTCACGCTCCGCCCGCCCCACCAGCGTCGCGTAACCGCATTCGGAGAAACGCGCCCCCGTGTTCCGGGCGAGCGCGTTGGAGACGTTGACGTCGCCAAATCTCATCAGCGCGTCGGTCAGCGCTTCGTTGAGCGCCTTGCGGTCGCAGATCGCCAGCAGATGCTGCTGGCCACGGCTTTTGACGATTTCAAGAAGGTCCGCGTCCGACAGACAGTTGGAGCTTCTCAGAACCGGCGCGGCCACCTGGGGCCGGTCGTGGAATGCAAGCTGGCGGATCGTTTGTCGCGGGGCCCGGTCGATGGTGGCGAGCGCCTCGCTGAGCTGGATCACGGTCGTTGCGTCCACCCGCGCGATCAGGTGGGCGAGGACGCCATCGACGGCTGCGATCTGCGAGTCGCCGAGGCGGCCGACATTGGACAGGAACAGGTCCGTCACCTCCCCGAAAATCCGGGCATCGTGCTCGGGTCCATCCTCTTCGGCGCCGTTCAATTCCTTGCGCAGGTCCGACGTTGCGGCAGGCATGGCTATCCCACCTCCGCACCGGCTCGCCGCATGACCTCATTTCCGGACGTTCGCGTCATGCCCCCGGTTCGGAACGCTTCCACCAGCAGCCGCTCCGTCGCGCGGATGGCCGGGGTCTTCGTGAATTCATCGGCTGCGAAATGAACAAGCATTTGAGCGCCATTTGAAAGGCCGGTTTCGGCAGCCTTTTCACTCCAACGAAAGCAATAAGGCGGGTGCGAGCAATAGCCGCTGATCGTACCCGGGCTTCCCTAACGGGTGGTTGTCCCGGAGCCTGGAATTTCCGCATTTATACTGAGTTTTGCAGCGGAAGGCGAGCCCGGCCGGCTGGGGCAGCCGGGCCGGGGCAACGTTCGCTTCCGCAAGACCTCAGCGATCGCAGGGGTCAGGGAGGCCGCGCCATGGAGCGGGGTGGGGTAGCGGCCGCGCAGGACGTTACGGGGGGGCGGAAGCGAGGCTCATTCGCCCACGCCGCAAACGCGCCATTGGACACGCGTTCGCCGGGCCGGCTGTTCGACCGCGGTCGAGAACGGAGACGCAGCGGCCCGCACCCGCTTCTTCTTCGAAACGCGTCGACTTCTTAAAATGCGCTGCGTCAAAATCGAGTTGTCGCGCATCTGCGCTTCGGTCGACGTGGCGTGCACGCAACAGTCCAGGAAGTGTTGACGCGAGCCATTGCAGCTTCGCAGCGTTAGCGCATAATTCGTAACAGGGCGGCGCAGCACTTTTGATTCGAACATCGGCAGAAATCGAGCAACCACACCGGGTGATTCCCGTGTGATGGATGACGCGTGCGGCAGTGCAAACCGCGTGCAGCGCCCCCAGTGAACCGCGGCCAGCACCGCGCGCGCAATCTTGGGGAACGCATCGATGACTTTCCATCGTACCAGCAGAATCGCACTTCTCTTCGCCATCGCCTTCGCGGCGACGGCGCTTTCCGCACGCCCGAGCCTCGCCTTCTCGGAGGCGCAGCAGATGTGCACCGGCGACGCCATGCGGCTATGCGGCCATGAAGTCCCCAACGTCCAGAGAATCACCGCCTGCATGGTCAGGAACCGCGCGCATGTCAGTCCAGGCTGCCGTGCCGTGATGGACCGCGACCACGCCGCGCGGAGGCGAGCCGCCGCCGCCGCCGAGTGACAGCTCGCTTCGCTTGAAGGCGAACGCAGAACGGCCTCAGCCGGACGATGTGCAATGCTGAGGCTGTTTTCTTGCCGGACTCTTTCGCGGCGCCGTGCAGCGATCGATTTCCTGGCTCAACGCGCTCCCGCCAGCTACTCCCCCCACAACGCAAACGCGTCGTTGAACGCGCGTTCGCCGGGGGCGCCCTTTTCGATCGCGATGATCGCGCGGCGCTGGTTGACATAGACCAAGGGCACGTCGAACCAGGAGCGCTCCTTCAGGAGCTGCAAATTGCGGGCGCGGTCGGAATCGACGTTGGAGAGGCCGACCAGGAAGAAGCCGTCGGTGACTTTCACGGCGAGACCGGCCAGCGGCGTGCCGCGCGCCTGCTCGTTGGACTTCATCAGGATGCCCGGCACGTTGCCGACGCCGCCGCCGGAGAAATCCTGCGGCAGGATGAAGGTCAATTCCGCGGTGTGGCTCGCCGGCAGCGACGAATCGGTATTGCGGCGGAACGACATCGTCATCTTGAACTTGCGGTCGGGAATCTCGATGTCGGCGCGCACGGCGACGTCGGGCTTCTGGTTGCCGCTCGCCTTGATCGGTTCGGTGCGCCAGATCACCGAGCCGACATATTGCTTGCCCTTGGGATCGGACGGGTCCTCGTCATACAGCACGACGCGCTGCGCCACGGGCGCCACGTTCTCGCTCGACGACGGCTGACCGACGCGATCGGGGATCTTCGGGCGCGACTGGGGTGCTGCCGGATCCTTTGGCGCTTCCACCACGGGGGAGGATTTGAACAGGCCGCCCACGGCCGTGACCGCCGACCTGCCCCACAGGATCCCGGCACCGACCAGAATGAGCACGATGCCGACCGCGATCGCGCTCTTGAACGGAAATACGGTGCCTGCGCGGGCGCGCTGTTTCTTCGGCTCGCGGTCGCGATCCTGCGACAGCCGCGAGCGCTCACGCGGCGGCGGCATCTGCGGCGGCTGCGGCGCGTAACGGTCGGCCTCCGCCGCCGATTCGTCATACGAATAGGGCGCGTCGGGATCGGCGCCGCGGTTTTCCATGCTCGGCTCGAGCCGGTCGAATTCCGGCGAAGGCGACGGCACGTTGGCATAGGTCTTTCGCGCGGCGCGATTGGCCTGCGCCGCGGCGCGGCCGAGATCGTCGGCGTCGGCAGCGATGTCGCGGAAGCCGCGCATGCCGGGTGGCGGCGGCGGGCCGTTTTCGGGGCCGCGGCGAGGGCCGCCGCCGCGCTCGCGGGGCGGCGGTGGCGGCAAGCCGGCATCCTGCATCGGAATCTG
>NZ_JAFCLU010000020.1 GCF_018130385.1 Bradyrhizobium sp. AUGA SZCCT0283
ACGCGATGCATGCGACCCGTGCGGCGGTTGAAGAAGGCATCGTGCCGGGCGGCGGCGTCGCCCTGCTGCGCGCCTCCCAGCATCTCAAGGGACTTCGCACCAAGAACGACGACCAGAAGACCGGCGTCGAAATCGTCCGCAAGGCGTTGTCGTATCCAGCCCGCCAAATCGCCATCAATGCTGGCGAAGACGGTTCGGTCATCGTCGGCAAGATCCTCGAGAAGGATCAATATTCCTACGGCTTCGACTCGCAGACCGGCGAATACGTCAACCTGATCTCCAAGGGCATCATCGACCCGACCAAGGTGGTTCGTGTGGCAATCCAGAACGCAGCGTCCGTCGCCGCTCTCCTGATCACCACGGAAGCCATGGTGGCCGAAGTGCCGAAGAAGAACGCCGGCGGTGGCGGCATGCCTCCGGGCGGCGGCATGGGTGGCATGGGAGGTATGGACTTCTAATTCCAACCGTTCAGAGCACAACAATAAGAAAGGCCCGGCAGCATGCTGGGCCTTTCTGCATTAGCTATACGTCCATCTCGACGACGTCCGAAACGCGCCATCAACGGCGTGGGCGCTTCTACCCCCAAAATCAGACATCGCGGCTCGCGGGAAAAAAGGCTTGGCCTTACAGCTCATAACAAAAGGATCGTCAGCGCTTGCGCGGCGCTTCCAGACCCCTAAGCAGCAGCGCCAGCAGCGCGTCGATCCGCGCGGGAGTGCCCGGATCACTCCATTCCTCGGCATGGCCGGGATGATGGAAGCGGCTGGTGGCATCGAAAATGGCGCGGGCCGAAACCTTGACGTCGGCGACCTCGAACGCGCCCTGCTTCACGCCGTCGGACAGGATCCGGGCAATCTGGTCGACCAGGCAATCCTTGTGACAGTTCACCGACTTGCAGGCCTCGCGGGCCAGCGTCAGGTAAGTGGCAAACATCTCAGGGTCGTCGCCAAGCCGCTTGTGCTTGATCGAAAACATCGTGCGCAGCCACTTCTCCAGCCGGGCGGGCGCCGGGCCGGAAGCTTCCGCGATCTTCAGGAGCGGCGCGCTGAGACGGTCGAGCCAGCGCTTGGCCACCGCCTCGCGCAGCGACGCCTTGCTGGGGAAATGGCGGTAGACGCTGCCGTGGCTGACATCGAGCGCACGGGCAACGTCCACCACGGTTGCCTTGGCCAGCCCGTAGCGGCGCAAAACGTCCTCGGTAACCTCCAGAATCCGTTCGGGGGTCAGAACCACGACTTCGTTCATGCGCGCACCTTTGATGCGATGGGACGGGTGGTCATCTTATCCCCTTAGGTAATTACCTTGGCGGGTTAATGTTTCGTCGCCGGTTCCAGCCGCTCGGCCTGAGCGGCCAGATGACGGGCAACGCTCTGGTTGAGCCAGCGCTGGATTTGGGCGGTCAGATGAATGAGATGGGTCGTCATAGCGTAGTCCTTTGCGAGTACCCGGGCTCAAAACCATCGAGCCGGGTGACGCCTGATCCCGGCGTCGGCGATGGATATAGCATGTCTCGCTGACAGATTTCAATATCTGTCAGTCAATAATCCGTGAGTGCGCCTGCTGACATCCGCTGGCCGACCTCCCTGCCTGACCTCCCTGCCCTGCCCGGTCAGCCCGTCCGGCGCCGTTTGTCTCGCTTGGGCGGCTCTGCTAAAGCGCAGCGTAAAAAACAATTCGCCGGAGTCGTCGATGATCCCCCGCTACACCCGCCCGGAAATGGCCTCCATCTGGGAGCCGCAGACCCGCTTCAAGATCTGGTTCGAGATCGAGGCGCATGCGGCTGATGCGCTGGCGGAACTCGGCGTGATCCCGAAGGAGGCGGCGAAGACGATCTGGGCCAAGGCCAGGAATGCCACCTTCGACGTGGCGCGGATCGACGAGATCGAGCGCGAGACCAAGCACGACGTCATCGCCTTCCTGACCCATCTGGCCGAAATCGTCGGCCCCGAGGCGCGCTTCGTCCACCAGGGCATGACCTCCTCCGACGTGCTCGATACCTGCCTCAACGTCCAGCTCACCCGCGCAGCCGACCTCCTGATTGCTGACGTCGACAAGGTGCTGGCGGCGCTGAAGAAGCGCGCCTTTGAGCACAAGATGACGCCGACCATCGGCCGCTCCCACGGCATCCATGCCGAGCCGGTGACGTTCGGGCTGAAGCTCGCCTACGCCTATGCCGAATTCAGCCGCGCCCGCGAGCGCCTGGTCGCCGCCCGCAAGGAGGTCGCGACCTGCGCGATTTCGGGCGCCGTCGGCACGTTCGCGCAGATCGATCCGCGCGTGGAGGAACATGTTGCGAAAGCGATGGGACTCGTCCCCGAACCGATCTCGACGCAAGTCATCCCGCGCGACCGCCACGCGATGTATTTTGCAACGCTTGGCGTGATCGCCTCCTCGGTCGAGCGGCTGTCGATCGAAATCCGCCATCTGCAGCGCACCGAGGTGCTGGAGGCCGAGGAGTTTTTCTCCGAGGGCCAGAAGGGCTCGTCGGCGATGCCGCACAAGCGCAACCCGGTGCTGTCGGAAAACCTCACCGGCCTGTCGCGCATGGTGCGCGCCTATGCGATGCCGGCGATGGAAAACGTAGCGCTCTGGCACGAGCGCGACATCTCGCACTCCTCGGCCGAACGCATGATTGGGCCGGACGCCACCGTGACGCTCGATTTTGCGCTGATGCGGCTTGCGGGCCTGATCGAAAAGCTTCTGATCTATCCCGCCAACATGCAGAAGAACCTCGACCGTCTCGGCGGGCTCGTGCATTCGCAGCGGCTGCTGATCGCGCTGACGCAAAAGGGCGCCAGCCGCGAGGACGCCTACAAATACGTCCAGCGCAACGCCATGCCGGTATGGCGCGGCGAAGGCGACTTCCAGACACTGCTCAAGAAAGATCCTGACGTGAAAAAGCATCTGAGCGATGCCGAGATCGAGGAGCAGTTCGACCTCGGCTATCACTTCAAGCACGTCGATACGATCTTCAGGCGCGTGTTCGGCGAGAGCTGATTATTCCGCCGGCGCTGATGTAACCGTCTTCGCCGGCGCCCCATAAAGCCGCATCAGCACGAAGGTCACGGCCAGGATCGCCAGATAGACGACGAGCTGCATCGCGGTCGGCTGATCGGTGTAGCCGATCAGGGTATGCAGCGCCTTGCCGAGCAGGCTTGAATCGGAAAGCAGCCAGCCTGAATCCCAGACGACGTTGTCGAGCGCCGTCAGCCAGTTGGCTTTTTCGAGAAACGCGGCCGCCTGCGCCGCCATGCCGGCCGCGAGCAGCGCGATCAGCACCGTCGTGGTCGTGAACAGCGCCCGCGTTGGAATCTTCACCAGGCCGAAATAGGTCAGCATGCAGACGAGCGCGCCAAGGATGAGCCCGGCAAGGCCGCCTAGCGCCACGCTCAATCCGCTGTCGCTGCCGCCGGCCAGAACGCCGTAGAGAAACAGCACAACCTCGCTGCCCTCGCGCAGCACCGCGACGCCGACCACGATTGCGAGCGCCAGCAGCGATTTGGATCCCTCCACTACCGCCTTCCCGGCCGCCCACAATTCACCGGCAAGCTCCTTGCCGTGGCGCGCCATCCAGACATTGTGCCAGGTCAGCATCACAACGGCGAGGCTAAGGATCGCCGCGTTGAAGACCTCCTGCCCCATGCCGGCGAACAGGTTCGACAAAACCCCGGCAAAGGCCGCGACCACGCAGGCTGCGAGAACGCCTGCGAGCACGCCGCCGGCGATCCACTGGTTGCGGTGCTTAACCGTGCGCGTAACCGCGAGCACGATGCCGATGATCAAACCGGCCTCGAAGACTTCACGGAATACGATGATCAGTGCAGCGATCACGATTTCTTCTTATTTCACGACCAGCGCGCCGCGGGCGACCTTCTCGTTATATTCGTCGAAGAACTCGTAGCGGCCCGCCTTCTGCGCGCGGACATTGATGGTGGCGTCGCTGGAGCCGGCGACCACCTTCTCTACCTTCAACGTCTTGCTTTCGAATTCCATCGCCTTGGAATCGAGGTTCTTCAGCTTGATCACGATCGGCGTGTTGGCGGGCGCGCTGATTTCGGCCGGGTCGAACTTCTTGTCCTTGTAGCTCAGCTGAATCTCGGTCGCGCTCTGCGCGCGGGCTGCGCCTGCAGCGGCGATCGAAACAAGCGCCATGGCGGCGAACACGGTGAGCCTGGGGAGCGTACGCGAGAAAGACATGCTGGCTTTTCCAATATGGCTGAAATGGTCCGCCGTTGGCATACGCTGCCTGAAGCCCTGCCGTGAAGGGGCAAAACGGCGTTCCAAACTGGAGACGTTCTAAACGGTGCAACCGCTTGGCGGGATTTCCATTTCGGGGTTCGGCCGCCCCCTGTCCCGGGGCTGTCCTGGGTGGTATCTTGCCCGACCGCCCCAGCAGTTTTCCGGCCTTGCCAAGCCGATTTAAATCGTTCCAAATTGTCACGACCGCCGTCGACGACCTCCGAGACCCCGCCGGCACCCCTCAAAGCAACCCAACGGTAACCGCAGATCGGCTAAGGTCGCAGCGTGTCAGCCCCGCCCACGATCCTTGTCTTCGACTCCGGCCTTGGCGGCCTCACGGTCTTGCGCGAGATCGTCGGCGCCCGGCCCGATGCGCACTACGTCTATGTCGCCGACGATGCGTTCTTTCCCTATGGCCACCACAGCGAGGAAGAGATCGTCGCCCGCGTGGTGCCGCTGGTCGGCGAGCTGATCGCGCGCCACGCCCCCGCTTTGGTGGTGATTGCCTGCAACACCGCTTCCACGCTTGTGATGTCGTATCTGCGCAGCGCCTATAGCGTGCCGTTCGTCGGCACCGTGCCTGCGATCAAGCCGGCCTGCGCCAGTTCGAGGACCAAACGCGTGTCGGTGCTCGGCACCAAGGGCACCGTCAAGCGCGAATACACCAGGCGTCTGATCGATGATTTCGCGCAAGGCTGCGAAGTGACGCTGGTGGGATCGGCCGAACTCGCCTCGCTCGCCGAATCCGCCCTCAGCGGCAACGACGTGAGCGACCAGGATATTGTGGCGGAGCTCGCCCCCTGTTTTGTCGGAAATGGCGATGATCGTACCGACACCGTCGTTCTGGCCTGCACCCACTATCCGCTGCTGCTCGACCGCCTGACGCGGCTCGCGCCGTGGCCGGTCGACTGGATCGATCCGGCGCCCGCCATCGCCCGGCGCGTGTCCGACCTGCTCGGGTCTCCGGGCCGCGAAAGCGATACGGCCGGCGCCGAGATCATCTTCACGTCGCGGCGGCCGCACACGTTGAGCCGGACCCTGATGCCGTTTTTCGGCGGGCGCGTGCTGGCGTAAGCCGCCTCAGCTCACCCGCCGCCCCGCCGAATTTATCCTTATGATACCGAGCGCCGAGTTTATGAAATCGGCCGTTCGATTGAGGAGCTTCCGCCTTGACCTCCGCAAGACCTGCGCCGCTCAACCGTCTGCGCCAGCTATGGCGGGAGGGGCGCCCGACCTTCGGCGCGATCGCGACCATTCCCTCGATCCAGACCGTGCAGATCATGGCCCGCTCCGGGATCGACTGGATCATCGTCGACCTCGAGCATGGGCCGATCGATCTCGGCTCGGCGCACGCGATGATCACGGCCACCTCTGGCACGCCCTGCGTGCCGATGGTGCGGATTGCCGCCAACGAGCCCTGGCTTGCGAAAGCGCCGATGGACCTCGGCGCGCTCGGCATCAACTTTCCGATGATCTGCAGCCGCGCGGATGCCGAGAAAGCCGTGCGCAGCGTCCGCTACCCGCCGAAGGGCGACCGGCTGTGGGGTCCGTTTCATGCGCCGTTCCGCTGGGGGGTGTCGATGCCGGACTACATGGCGAGCGCGGACGACGACATGATCTGCATGATCACCATCGAGCATGTCGAGGCGGTCAACCGCATCGACGAGATCATGGCAACCCCGGGCATCGACCTCGCGGTGATCGGCCCCGGCGACCTCGCGACCTCCATCGACAAGCGCGGCCTGCCCGACGATCCCGAGGTGGTGGCGCTGATGGCGCGCGCCGAGGCCGGCATCCTCAAGAGCGGGGTGCCGATCGGCGGCGTCGCCCGTACCGCCGAGCAGGCCAACCGGATGATCGAACGTGGCTATGTGGCGCTGGCGCTCGGCTTCGACTGGTCGCTATTCCAGCGTGGCATCGCGGCAAGTTTCGAGGGGATCAAGCGATAGGTGCCGAGACGGCGGCAAACCCTTCAAAGTCCTTAGCGTTTACGTCGCCCCCGGGGCATGTGCCACCGCCCGGCCGGGCGATAGGGGCGCGAACCTACTGGCGTCAAAACGCCTTGTTCGTGCTAGATGAGGTGCTGGCAGGCAGCCTGGGCGGCCTGCCGGCCTTTCTGATGTGCTTGTTGCGGAAACCCTGAGTGGAGCGATGCGCGGAACGGTTCGAAAAATCACACTACCGCGCCGCCTGGTCGCCGACCTCATGCACGCGTCGATCCGCGTGCCCTTTGTTTCGCTCGCGCGTCCGCTTCATATCCGCGCCCTCCAGGAAGCCCGCGCGCAGGCCGCCCAGCGGCCGGGCTGGGCTGCGATCTTCGTCAAGGCATTCGCGCTAGTGGCGAAGGAAGAGCCGATCCTGCGTACCCTCTACGTCAAATGGCCGCTGTCCGCCTTCTACGAACTGCCGCGCAGCGTCGCGATGGTGGCGATCGCCCGGGTCGAGGACGGCCAGGATTGCGTGCTGCCGCAAAAGGTTGCTGCGCCGGATGAAATGCCGCTTGCCGAGGTCGATGCCCTGATCCGGCACGCCAAGGAGGCGCCGATCGACGAGGTGCCGGCATTCCGGAAGATTTTGCGAACCACCCGGCTGCCCTTGCCGCTGCGCCGCCTGTTCTGGGCGGTCGGGCTCAATTTCGGCCGCCAGCGGGCCAATTATTTCGGCAGTTTTGGCGTGACCTCGGTGGCCGCCTATGGCGCCGGCCAGCTCCACGCCATCAGCCCCGGGCCGTTTGTCCTGAGCTATGGGGTGGAAAAGCCCGACCAGACCATCGATGTCGTGCTGCGCTGGGATCACCGGATTACCGACGCCGCCCCGATGGCCAAGGCGCTGAACCGGCTGGAACAGGTGCTGAACGGTGAAATTGCCGCCGAATTGCGGGCAAACCGGCAGCAAAGCGAACCCAAACCGGTCCGGGCGGTCGCGACCTGAGCGGGCCGATTTGGCCCGGAAACTGGGCCGTTTTCGTTGACAGAACGGCCTTTTCTCCCTAAGAACCCGCTTGCTCGCGGGCCGGTTTCGGCCCGCGTGGCGTTTCGCGACCCGTGGTCTTCCCCGAGCTTTCGAGGCGGACCTGTCGGCCCCGGCAAGTGCCGGTGCACAGGAGGGCGCGTTTCCTCAACACTCAAACTCTTATGCAGAGGACGCGATGACAAAGCGCAGTGAGGCGAAATACAAGATCGATCGCCGTATGGGCCAGAATATCTGGGGCCGCCCCAAGAGCCCCGTGAACCGCCGTGAATACGGCCCCGGCCAGCATGGCCAGCGCCGCAAGGGCAAGCTGTCCGACTTCGGCGTGCAGCTCCGCGCCAAGCAGAAGCTCAAGGGCTACTACGCCAACATTTCCGAGCGCCAGTTCCACGGCATTTACGTCGAGGCCGGCCGGATGAAGGGCGATACCGGTGAAAACCTGATCGGCCTCCTGGAACGCCGTCTCGACACCGTGGTCTATCGCGCCAAGTTCGTCGCCACGATGTTCGCCGCGCGCCAGTTCATCAACCACGGCCACATCAAGGTGAACGGCCGCCGCGTCAACATTTCGAGCTACAAGCTCAAGCCCGGCGACGTCGTCGAGATCAAGGAATCCTCCAAGCAGCTCACCCCGGTGCTGGAAGCAAGCCAGCTCGGCGAGCGCGACGTGCCCGACTTCATCGAAGCCGATCACGGCAAGATGACCGCGAAGTTCACCCGGATCCCCGCGCTGTCGGACGTGCCGTTCGCGGTGCAGATGGAGCCGCATCTGATCGTCGAATTCTATTCGCGCTGATCGGTCTTCGGTTCCGAGACATCAAAGGCCCCGGTCTTGCCGGGGCCTTTTTGTTTGCATCCACTCGCAGACGACCGACAAACCGACCCGCGTCATGCCTTCGGCCACACCGACCGAAGCCGAGCTTGCCGCCTGGGCTGACCTTCCCCGGGACGAGCAGGTGCGCCGCTATCAAGAGTTGTTCCAGCACCCCGATTGCAACACCTTCACCACGGACACGCCCGACGACGTCCTGGCCACCGCCCGGAAGAGTGCAGGCTTACGCAGCGGGCACGGGCCGACCTGATCGACATCTACGATTTCACCGAAGGCAAATTTGGCGCCTATCAGGCCGAAGCCTACCATGCGGGTCTGGTCCGCTCTTTCGGGCTTCTTGCCGATTTCCCGCTCATCGGACAGACGTTTGACGAACTTGCGGCCGGCTATCGACGATTCCGCTTTCAATCGCATACACTGTGCGGCCCGACTACGTCGAAATTCGTGCCGTGGTTCACAGTGCCCAAGACATCAGGCGGCAACTTTTCGAGTAGACGCTGAAATCGATGTCGTGATTCGATTAGCAATCACGCGCGGAGTAACGAGGACTATCCATGCACTACACCCCTGCCCCGCGCGATCCCAAGGCCGACCCCATCCGCATCAACCTGCTGTCGGACACGCAGACGCGCCCCACACCAGCGATGCGCGAGGCGATGGCGCGGGCAGAGGTTGGCGACGAGCAGATCGGCGACGACCCGACGGTGAACCTGCTGTGCGAGCGCGTGGCTGACCTGCTTGGCAAGGAAGCCGCCGTGTTCATGCCGTCGGGCACCATGTGCAATGTCGCGGCGACGCTGGCCCATTGCCGGCCGGGCGATGAAATTCTGGCCCATGTCAGCGCGCATATCATCGCCCGCGAAGGCGGCGCGCATGCCGCCCTTGGCGGATTCCAGATCACGCCGCTGCCGGGCGAGGACGGGCAATTCGCGCCCGAAACATTCCGCGCCGCGCTGCATCCGCGCTCGCGTTACCAGCCGCCGCAGACCGTCGTCAGCGTCGAGCAGACCGCCAATATCGGCGGCGGCACGATCTGGAAGAAAAAGGCGCTGGATGAAGTGGTAGCGATCGCCAAGGCGAACGGGCTCATTACCCACATGGACGGCGCTCGGTTGCTGAACGCCTGCGTCGCGACAGGAATATCGGCGCGCGACATGGCCGCGGGCTGGGATTCGGCCTGGATCGATTTCTCAAAAGGCCTCGGCGCGCCGATCGGCGGCGTGATTGCGGGCTCTCGCGCCTTCATCGACGACGTCTGGCGCTGGAAGCAGCGCCTCGGCGGCTCGATGCGGCAGGCCGGCATTTGCGCAGCCGCTTGCGTCTACGCGCTCGACCATCACGTCGATCGTCTCGCCGACGATCACGCCAATGCGCGGGCGCTGGCGCGCGGGCTGTCGCAGATCAACGGCATCGAGGTGCAAGAGCCCGAGACCAATCTGGTGTTCTTCAAGCCTGACGGCGCGGGCATCAGCGGCGACAAGATGGTCGAGGCCTTGCGCAAGCGCGGCGTTCTGCTTGCGATGATGGACGGCCGCATTCGCGCCTGCACGCATCTCGACGTCAGCGCTGCGATGATCGAGGAGACGGTCGGTATCGTGCGCGAGATCGTACGCGGGGCGTGAGCGAACTCAGGCAATAGCAGCAGTGCGCGCCCGCCACAGCGCACTGCCGAGCAGCAAATAGACCGCGCCGGTCCACAGCGCCTGCCAGTTCTCGAACCCTTCGTTGAAGACGACGTAGACCGCGGCCATGGCGAACAGCCCGGCGAACACCGCTTCCGAGAGCGGCCGCTCGCCAGATTTCGAACCGTTGAGGAATGCCAATGTCCAGAACGGCACCACGGCCATGGTCAGGGCGGCGAACGGGAAATCGCGCCAGCGCGCGTCGAATATCAGGCTGAGCGCGGTTTGCGCGGCAATGAGCGTCGTCACGATCAGCGTGACGCCCAGCAAGTTGGTCATGAAAAATGGCGTCAGGCCCTTGGTTGGACCCAACACTTCAAGAAACGACGGAAGCCCGCGCCCCGACATCAGCGCGTAGGCGGACAGCAGCGGCGCCGTCACTGCCGCCGCCAGCAAAAAGCCCTGAACCAGCCAACCGCCGAGCCCGTAGCTTTCGTAGAGCATCTTGTCGGCGCTGACGCCGAGCAGGATGCCGCCGGCAGTCGCAGACACGGCGACCGCTAGCCACGATGCCAATGGCGGCGGCGCCGGCCGGCGCTTCAGCGTGACCAAGGCTGTTGCGAATACGCCGATGCAAAGAAACAGCCCGCCCGCCATCTGCAGCTTCCAGAACGGATAGTTGCCGATGGCCACCCCCGCCGGATATTTCAGCTTGCGTTCGGCTCCGTCGAACAGCCCCCAATAACCGCCCACCGTTCCTTCCCAGCGGCGCTTCCACGGCTCGTCATAGGCCTCGAACAGATTGACGCGAAAATTGTCCCGTCGCGCCCGCTCGAGAATCTCGGAAATGAAACGCGCCTGATTGACGCGGGAAGCCAGCGCGCCGTCGCGCATCCGCCCATGGCTTGGCCAGCCGGTTTCGCCGACCAGGATCTCCTTGCCGGGAAAGACTGCCGCCACCTGCTTGCGAATGCCGTCGACATGCGCGGCCGCATCTTCGGCGCGCGGCGGAACGTCCTCCCAATAGGGCAGGAAATGGGCGGTGACGAAATCGACATCCTCGCCGACTTCGCGGTAGCGCAGCCAGAATTCCCAGACATCGGCATAGGTCACCGGAATATCCACGCGCGGCTTCACCGAACGGATGGTGTCCCGAAGATCGCCCACGGTCATATCGCCGCGTAGCAGCACTTCGCTGCCGACAATAATCGCTGACACCACGCCGGGATGATCCCGGACCAGCGAGACTGCGGTGTTGATCAGGATCGCGTTCTTCGCGCGATCACGCCCGATCCAGACGCCGAGCAGAACCTTCAATCCGACCCTGGACGCAAGCTCGGGCACCTTGTCGAGCCCGTTGTCGATGGAATAGGTACGGATGCATTTGGAGACCTTGGCAAGTTCGGCCAGATCCCGCGCGATCTGCTCCGGACTGACGATCAGCGTTGGATCATGCGGCGTTTGATCGCCCCTGAACGGCGCGTAGGAAACGCACTCCAGCTTCGCCGCGTCATCGATCGGCGCGCGCGTCAGCGCCACCGGCGTGGCCAGCCACCACCACACCGCGGCAACGATGCCCAGCGATACGAGTAAAAGCGCCAGCGGCGTGCGAAAGCCGATCGTCCTGCTCCCAAATCGGTGATTATGTCCGCTTATTTAGCGGCGAGCGGCAGCCCTGTCGACCTGCCGATGCAGCCTGTTGCACAATTGCACCGAGACACGGAAGCGGTGATATTAGGCCAGCTTCAAACAAGAAGCATCAAGAGTGAGCCTTGTTTTGCTCAAAATTGATCCCGGTGCGGCGAGTGAAATGATGCCATTCGAGAGATTTTCAAGGCGCCAGTTTGGCAAGATTGCAGGCTGGTCGGCGCTTGGCATGTCGGCGCTGTCGGCCGGATCCGCACCGGCCCAATGGGACGCGGACAGCGGAACGCGAAATCGAACCACCTCTTCCGGTTTTCCGAATGGTTTCCTGTGGGGTACGGCGACCTCGGCCTATCAGGTCGAGGGGGCCGTGAACGAGGATGGCCGCGGTCCGTCGATCTGGGACCGCTTCGCTCACGCGCGCGGGACGATCTCCGATCACAGCAATGGGGATACCGCGACCGACCATTATCGTCTGTACAAGGAAGACATCCAGTTGATGAAGGCGCTGGGTGCAAAGGCCTATCGATTCTCGATCGCATGGCCGCGCGTCTTCCCGGAAGGCGCCGGCGCGCCAAATCCAAAGGGCCTCGATTTCTACAACCGCCTTGTCGACGAGTTGCTGGCCAACGGCATCGCGCCGTTTGCGACGCTGTATCATTGGGACCTGCCGCAGGCGTTGCAGGACCGCTTCGGCGGCTGGACCTCGCGCGACACGTCAAAGGCATTTGCGGATTACGCGGCTTATGTCGCGGCGCGTCTGAGCGACCGCGTGACGCATTTCTTCACGATCAACGAATGCTCCCGTCTCGTTCATCTCGGCCACGGCATGGGCGCCGATGCGCCGGGCCTCAAACTATCCCAATCGGAATTGAACCAGGTCCGTCACCACGTCGCGCTCGGCCACGGCCTTTCGGTTCAGGCGATCAGGGCCCATGGGCGCACTAGGACCAGGGTCGGTCCGGCGGAAAATGCCGTGAGCTGCATCCCCGCCGTCGAAACAGCCGCCAACATCCGCGCCGCCGAGATGGCGACTCGCGAGCTCAACGCCGGCTATCTGACCGTCATGATGGAGGGAAAATATACCGATGCATACCTGGCGCGGGCCGGCCATGACGCGCCGAAATTCACGCCTGAGGATTTGCGCATCATTTCGTCGCCGATCGATTTTGTCGGACTGAATGTGTACACGCCCGACCATTATGTCGTGGCCGCCGACAACGACCGCGGCTTCACGCTGGCGCCGTTTCCGGCATCGTTTCCGCACATGAAAGCAGGTTGGCTCAGGCCCGGCCCCGAGGCGATGTACTGGGTGCCGCGCCATGTGGCCAAGCTGTGGAACGTGAAGTCGATCTACATCACCGAGAACGGAACGTCGGGGAGCGATCTGCCGGCTGCGGACGGAACCATCTATGACGTCGACCGCATCATGTACTTACGCAACTATCTGACGCAGTTGCAGCGCGCGACCTCCGAAGGCGTGCCCGTGCACGGCTATTTCCTGTGGAGCCTGATGGACAATTTCGAATGGTCGGACGGATATGAACAGCGCTTCGGCATCTACCACGTCGACTTCGAGACCAAGCGTCGGACGCCCAAGCTGAGCGCGTCATTCTATCGCGAGACGATCGCGCGAAACGCGGTGGCGTAGCCAGGCGATCGTCAATCCT
The DNA here is from genome assembly GCF_018130385.1 of Bradyrhizobium sp. AUGA SZCCT0283. GTDB lineage: Bacteria > Pseudomonadota > Alphaproteobacteria > Rhizobiales > Xanthobacteraceae > Bradyrhizobium. The sequence goes on from NZ_JAFCLU010000020.1 coordinate 12,978, forward strand.
TGCGCAGGCCCTTGCCCAGCGCCTCGAACATCATCGTCTTCAGCGCCAGTTGAATCCGCCCGCCCTGCGTCGGGGCCTGCACCATGAAGACAACGAGCAGGTCGTCCTGGGGATCGACGAAATAGAAGCTGCCGCCCGCCCCGTCCCAGCGGTATTCGCCGAGCGGCCATGTCGTACCCGGCGGCGGTGAGGTGCGCACGGCAAAGCCGAGGCCGAAGCCGGAGGTCGGGCCCGGGAAGTAGAAGGGATCGTGGATGATCTTGGTTTCCGGTCCGATCTGATCCGACGTCATCAGTGCAACCGTCTCAGGCTTGAGATACCGCTTGCCGTCCAGTTCGCCGCCGTTCAGCAGCATTTGCAGGAAGCGCGCGTAGTCCCCGGCCGTCGAGACCAGGCCCGCGCCGCCGGATTCCCAGCGCCGCGCCTCTGTCGGATCCTTGATTCCGGCAACCCGAAAACGATCGACAGGAAATGGCTGCGCGATGCGCGGCCACTTCGCTTTATCTGCGACATGGTATTCAGTCTCGGACATGCCGAGCGGATCGAACAGTCTCTGCTTCTCGAACTGAAACAGCGTCTGTCCCGAGGCCACTTCGACCACACGGCCGAGCACATCGGTCGAATGGCTGTAGTTCCAACGCGTCGCCGGCTGATCAGCGAGCGGCAGAACCGCAATCCGGTCGGCGAATTCGGCATTGTCGAAATCGCCAGCGTACAGTTTGGGATCGGCATAGAGTTTTTGCACCTGGGTTTCGCCGAAGAAGCCGTAAGAGATCCCCGACGTGTGCCGCAGCAGATCCCTGATCGTGATCGGACGCTTCAACGGCTCGAGCTTGAGCGGATACTTTCCTGCTTCATCGGAAAGATCGACGCCGACTTTCGCATCCGCAAAGGAATGAATGTATTTCGACACGGGATCATCGAGGGACAGTTTGCCGTCGTCGACCAGCATCATCGCGGCGACCGAGGTGATGGCCTTCGACATCGAATAGATCTGGAAAATGGAGTCCGGCGTCATCGGCTGCTTGGTGGCGGGGTCCCGCACGCCGAAACATTCGAGTTCGACTGGCTTGCCATGCTGCTGGATCAGCATGACTGCGCCGGGAATGGTGCCGGACGCGATCTCGCTTCGAACGTAGTCGCCAAACTGGTCAAGCGCCGCGCGTGAAAAAGTTGGCGCGTGCGGCGCCTTCGGCTCGCCCCGCAACTCATGCGGCGAGCCGCCAAGAAAAAGCACCGCGAGCGCCGCCGCGACGAGGCAGCGCCCGACGGCGCCGTCAGTTTTCCAGCGCTTCATAGACCAACTGCTTCAGCGTCCGCTGGACGCGCTGGCGTTCCGTCGGCGTCTGCTCCAGCACCACGAAGAACATGTCCTGCTTGCGGTCGACCACCATGTAGCAGCCGGCGGCGCCGTCCCATTTCAGTTCGCCCAGCGATCCCGGCGGCGGCGGCTTGGCGTTACCGGGATCGGTGCGCACGGCAAGCCCAAGCCCCATGCCGAAGCCGTCACCGGGAAAATAGTAATGATCCCGCGCAACGCCGGAGTCCTTGCCGGTGTGATCCGATGCCATCAGTTCGAATGTCTTCGGGCTGAGATAGGTCTTGCCGTCGAACGTACCGCCATTGAGCAGCATCTGCGCAAATTTCGAGAAGTCCGACATGGTCGAAACCATGCCGCCGCTGGCGGATTCCCACTTCTGTCGAACCTCGGTCCTGTATAGGCGGCCGACCCGGAAATCACTGTCGTTCGGCAACGGCTGGGCGAGCCGCTTGAGCCTCTCCGGTTCGGTAACGAAGAAGCCGGTGTCGGTCATGCCGAGCGGATCGAGCAGCTTTTCCCGCTCGACCTCGAACAATGATTTTCCTGACACGATCTCCATGATCCGCGCCAGGATGTCGGTGGAATGGCCGTATTGCCAGAGCGCTCCCGGCTGGTTGTGCAGCGGCAGCTTGGCGATCCGCTCGGCGAATTCGGCGAGGTCGAATTCGCCCGCATAGAGATTTGCCTCCTTGTAGGCCTTGCGCACCAGACTGTCGCCATAGAAGCCATAGGTGATGCCGGAGGTATGACGCATCAGGTCGAGAATGGTAATGGGCCGGGTCAGCGGTACCAGTTCGAGCGTCTTGGTGCCGTCCTCGGCCTTTTTCTCCTCCCCGACCTTCATATTGGCGAAGGAGGGAATGTACTTCGAGACGGGATCGTCGAGCTTGATCTTTCCGTCCTGGATCAACTGCATCGCCACGACGGAGGTGATCGCCTTGGTCAGCGAAGACAGACGGAAGATGGTCTTGTCAGTGATCGGCGTCTTGGACACGACGTCCTGAACGCCGAAGGTTTCGTGATAGACCGGCTTGCCGTGCTGCTGGATCAGGACGTTGGCGCCGGCGATCTTGCCGGTCGACACCTCGTTCTTGAAGAACTCGGTGATCTTCGCAAGCTTGTCCTGATTGAAACGCGCCCCTGCGGGAACATCGAAAGTGCCTTCGGCGCGGACTTGTGGCGCTGCTACCAGCATCAGCGCGCCGCAAATGAGCGCGCGCCGCCATCGACGTAAATTCATTTGGCCCCCTCCGAGCTACGGCAGGGAGTGTAGCGTCGACGCGTCAGTCGGCACAAGGGCCGCCAAACGCTTCCAGAGCCTCCTCATGCAGCACGCCGCTGCCCCTGGAAAAGCAGCAAAATATGACGCGGGTCAGCAACGGCGCCGACGGCAGCGCTTTTGCCGTCGTGGTGACCGCAATTTTCGCGGCACGTTCTGCCGGGAATCGGAAGACACCGGTTGAAATCGCGGGAAACGCCACGGATTTAAGATTGTTGTCACGGCAAAGCTCGATCGCACGGCGATAGCACGAGGCGAGTTGCTCATCCTCCCCACGGTTACCACCGTACCAGATCGGCCCGACGGCATGGATCACATGCCGCGCTGGAAGCAGATATCCCTTGGTGATCTTGGCGTCGCCGGTTTCGCAGCCGCCCAGCTTGCGGCATTCGGCCAACAGCTCGGGCCCGGCTGCATCATGGATCGCGCCGTCGACGCCGCCCCCGCCGAGGAGCGACGAATTCGCGGCGTTGACGATGGCGTCAACGCGCAGCGTGGTGATGTCGGCAACAATGACTTCCAGCCGCGCCTTGCCGATCTGGCGCGCGGGAGCGCTCAGGCCGAAGCCGCCGCGTTGACGGTGACGCCCTTGTCGGCGAACAGCTGCTGCAATTCACCGGCCTGGAACATCTCGCGAATGATGTCGCAGCCGCCGACGAACTCACCCTTGACGTAGAGCTGCGGGATGGTCGGCCAGTTCGAATATTCCTTGATGCCGTTGCGAAGTTCGGCGGATTCCAGGACGTTCAGGCCCTTGTAGCCGACACCGACGTGGTCGAGGATCTGCACCACCTGGCCGGAGAACCCGCACTGCGGAAACTGCGGCGTGCCCTTCATGAACAGCACGACGTCGTTCGCCTTCACTTCATTGTCGATGAATTGTTCGATGCTCATATTCGCTTCCTTTTGGGGCACAGCCCCCTGCGGCTTCGCCTGACGGCCCGGCTCGTCCCGTCTAACCCGGTATTGACCATATATGTAGCCCAAACCGTTGTGCATCCAAAGTAAAATGGCGAGGAGCTGGCATGCGCAGGCCCGGCGCGGGCTCCGGGGCGGCCGCGGCCCATAGTCTGACGACATCAATATCATAGCGGGGGAAGGCTTTTTTCCCGGACGGGAACCCCTATCTAGGACGGACCGCCCGTCGGGAACCAGTTTGCCGGACTAACGTTCTCCCCGCTCACCGGAGACACCTGTGACGAAATCAGTATCCGCCGCGTCGCTTGCCAGCCCTACCCCGTCACTTTTCTCCGATTCAGGGACCCTCGCCCAGAATTTGGTGGAAGCCTATCTGGCCGTCCGCGGCGAGACCGAGCGCCGTGCCGCTCCCTTAAGCCCCGAGGATCAGCTGATCCAGTCGATGCCGGACGCCAGCCCGGCCAAATGGCATCGCGCCCATACCACCTGGTTCTTCGAGCAATTCCTGCTCGGCGAGCACTGCGAGGGCTACCAGCCCTTCCACCCCGACTACGCGTTTTTATTCAATTCCTATTACGTCAGCGCGGGTCCCCGGCACGCCCGCCATCAGCGCGGCCACCTCACCCGTCCGAGCGCCGACGAAGTCACCGCCTATCGCCGGCATGTCGATGCCGCCGTGGTGAAGTTCTTCCAGAGCATCGACAAGGAGCGCCTTGCCAAGCTCGTGCCCCTGGTCGAGGTCGGCCTCAACCACGAGCAGCAGCATCAGGAATTGATGCTGACCGACATCCTGCACGCCTTTGCGCAGAACCCGATTCCGCCGGCCTATGATCCGTCCTGGCGCTTCCCGGCGTCGCATCGCGAGACTGAGGAATGGGTCACCCTCAACGAGGGCATCCACACCGTCGGACACACCGACGACAGCTTCCATTTCGACAATGAGAAGCCGGCGCACCGCGCTCTCGTTGGCCCGGTCAGGCTCGCCCGCAACCTCGTCACCACTGCCGAATGGCTGGCCTTCATGAAGGACGGCGGCTACGGCACGGCCACGCTGTGGCTGATGGACGGCTTTGCCACGGTCACCAATGAAGGCTGGCAGGCCCCCGGCCACTGGCGCCAGGTCGACGGCGAATGGCGGATCATGACGCTCGGCGGATTGCAGCCGATCGACCCTTCAGCCCCGGTCAGCCATGTCAGCTATTACGAGGCGGATGCGTTCGCGCGCTGGGCCGGCCGCCATCTGCCGACCGAAATGGAATGGGAGGTCGCCGCCCGCGCCGGCCAGCTCAACGACGCCTTCGGCATCGTCTGGCAGTGGACCCGCAGCGCCTACTCCCCCTACCCCGGCTACCGCGCCATCGAGGGTGCGCTGGGCGAATACAACGGCAAGTTCATGGTCAACCAGCTGGTGCTGCGCGGCTCCTCGCTTGCAACTCCACCCGGCCACAGCCGTATCACCTATCGTAACTTCTTCTACCCGCACCACCGCTGGCAATTCACGGGGTTACGCCTCGCCGATTACGCCTGATGTTTCCGATCATCATAGCGCGCCGGAAAGCGCGCTCGGGAGAGTATCATGAATGTGCATGCCGCCGCTTTGGCCCAGAGCTACCCGTTCGATGAGCAGACCTCCGCCTTTGCCGGCGACGTGATCGGCAACCTGTCGCAATTTCCCAAGCGCCTGTCGCCGAAATATTTCTACGACGCCGCGGGCTCCGAACTGTTCGAGCAGATCACGGTCCTGCCGGAATATTATCCGACCCGCACCGAGCTCGGCATCCTGCGCAGCCGCGGCGACGAGATCGTTTCCATCATTCCGAGCGGCGCCGCGCTGGTGGAGTTCGGCGCCGGCGCCACCACCAAGGTCCGCCTGCTGCTGGAGCGCTGCGATTTCGGTGCCTATGTCCCGGTCGACATTTCCGGCGACTTCCTGAACGCGCAGGCGGGCGCCTTGCGCAAGGACTTTCCCGAGCTTGGCGTCTATCCGGTTGCCGCCGATTTCACCGCGCCGTTTGCCCTGCCGGCCGAGATCGAAGGGATGCCCAAGGTCGGGTTCTTTCCGGGATCAACGCTCGGCAATTTCGAGCCGCACGAAGCGCGGGCCTTCCTGCGCAGCGCGCGCGACATTCTGGGCGAAGGCGCGCAGATGATCATCGGCGTCGACCTCGAAAAGAACGAGCGGGTGCTTTATGACGCCTATAACGACGCCGCCGGCGTCACCGCGCGATTCAATCTCAACGTTCTGGTCCGCATCAACCGCGAGCTCGGCGGCAATTTCGACGTTTCCGCCTTCATGCACCGCTCGGTCTATAACCGCGAGCGGCATCGCATCGAGATGCACCTGATCGCCAAGAAGGCGCAGACCGTGCGCATCCTCGGGCGGAATTTTTCATTCCGTCCCGGCGAAAGCATCCACACCGAGTCGAGCTACAAATACAGCCTCGACCGCTTTACCGCACTGGCGCGCGACTCCGGCTGGTCGGTGCGGGAATCCTGGACCGACCGCGACCGGATGTTTTCGGTTCACGCGCTGGCGGCATCAGCCTGAGGAGTGGACCCGAGCTTTGCAGCTCGGGTCGTTGCAGTTCAGGTCTTGCAGACCGATCTCGTACGGTGCGGTCGCATCCGTCGTGACGGAGCGATCCGGGGCGCGGCAGATATCCAGTCGTCGAACAACCGGTCTGCCCCCAGCAGCCACGCGTGGATGATCCGCCACTTGTCCTGCCCGCGAGACTGGAAATCCAATAGCGGCGATCCGGTGTCCTGCAGTTCGTGGAAGAACTTCAACGAGTCTTTTCCAGTGGGCCGGTCCTGCTCGATCGCTTGCGTCAAGATCCAGCGATCCCACTCCTGAATGATGCGTACTCTTGCTTCACTTTGTTTCATAGGCGCGTATTCCCAGCCACGGCAGTCCGTGGACTCTGAGTGATCGCGCTGGTCAAGGTCTGATGGAAAGGTGCTACGCCGCCGCGCGTCCCCGCACCTTTGCCGCGCCCACTATAGACAAACTTCTTAACAAATCTTCATCTTTATCGGCCCGCCCGCAAATGGCTACATCTGCGCTCCCGTTTGCCCTTCGAAACGTCCAACTTTTGACGCGGACTCAGCCGAGTTTCTGCGGCAGGCTCGGCTAGGGGTGAGTTCGTGCCAGGGGATGTCAGTCATGGGAAATGCGTATCCAACGTCCGGCAATCGGAGGGAATTTTCCAGCTCGTCGTCCGTTCACGCGGACCCGGCTTGGGATCAAGAGACGGACACCGACCGGGCGTCCCTGATCGAGGAGAACGCCAGACTGCGGGCGCTCGTCGTGCAATTGTCAACTCTCGTTCTTCGAAACGTCGTCGATCAGCACAGCACGCCGTCATTGCTGCCGGTCAGGCAATCGCTGCCTGATTAAAGGTGCTACCCTGCCGGATCGGATTGCAGCGAGATCGACTCCCAGACCGCGACCACGATCATGATCGCGGTGGTGAGGATGGACAGCACCAGCGGCGAAAGCTCGCTTGCGAACCAGGCAAGCACGCCGAGTGCGACGATGCCGACCCCGTGCGAGAGTTGAAGGAAGCCGCGAAAGCTGTGCTTGAACAGGACGGTCCCGAACAGAAACAGCAAGGGGCCTCCGATCGCGCTGATCACCGTCTTGAGATCGGAATGACCGCCCGGGTGTTTCAGCACCAGTTCGTCGGCCACCGCTGAGACGATGATGCCGGCCACGATCGGCATGTGCAGATAGGTATAGGCCAGACGCGCCAGCCTTCCCGGCTCGCTCGATTTTGAGAGCTGCTCGGAGCCGGCTTCGGCGCCGATGTGGAAATAGATCCACCACATTGCGAGACTGCCGACAAAGGCGGAGACGAACGCCAGAACGTTTTCGGTCGTCCAGGTGAGTTCGGCAAAGGTCGCGCCGATGACGACGATGGATTCGCCGAGCGCGATGATGATGAACAGCGCGCAGCGCTCGGCCATGTGGCCGCCCTCGATCATCCAGTCCGCGACGGAGGACGCGCCATAGCGGGGAATCCAGAACCGCACCGCCGGCGAAATATATTCGATGACGAGCGCAATGGCCCACAGCGTCAGCCGCGACTGGCCTTCCATCACGCCGCCGGCGATCCAGAAGACCGCCGACATCGAAAGCCAGGCCGCGATCCGGATGGCGTTCATGCGTGCCCGCGGGCGCGACGGCGGCGTGGACAGCCACAGAAATATCGTCTTGCCGACCTGCATCGCCGCATAGGCGATGGCGAACCACAATCCCCGCGCTTCAAACGCGGCCGGGATCGAGGTCGACAACACCAGCCCGCCCAGCATCATCGCAAACAGCAAGAGCCGGACCGGAGTCTTTTCCGGATTGAGCCAGTTGGTGACCCAGGAGGTGAAGACCCACACCCACCACACCGCGAGAAACAGCAGCGTGACCTGCAGCGCGCCCAGCGGCGTAAAGTGAGCCAGCAGCGTGTGCGATATCTGGGTAACCGCAAAGACGAAGACGAGGTCGAAGAACAGCTCGACATAGGTGACGCGGCTGTGCTGGTGCGGCACGATCGGGCGAAACATCGCGCCGTGCGGATTGTCCGTCATCGATGCGACCCCGCTGCAGCTTGCCGGGGGCCAGCCCTCAGGTACCCCGGGGTCCGCCAGGTACCCCGGTCTGCAGCGCCAGCGCATGCAGCAAGCCGCCCATCTGCCCCTTGAGCGACTGGTATACGATCTGGTGCTGCTGAACGCGCGACTTGCCGCGGAAGGACTCCGAGATCACGGTCGCGGCGTAGTGGTCGCCGTCGCCTGCGAGATCGCGGATCGTCACCTCGGCATCGGGAATAGCTGCCTTGATCATCGATTCGATATCGTGGGCGTCCATCGGCATTCCAGCATGTCTCCGTCAGGTGTTTCGAATCACGGCCGGCTCGCGCGACCGTGACGGCCGAACCTAGCGCGTAGGCTCTTCTAGGTCACGCCTGGCGGCACTATATTCCGCCTCCAACCGTTTGACACCGTGAGATCCGGTCGCGCCCGATGATTTCGGGCTGACTGAAAAAGAGGCTCAAAATCATGAAATTGCCCGGTCCCGACCATCCGATCACGATTACGGCAAACCCCAGGCGCGTCCGGGTCTCGGTGGGCGGCATGGTAATCGCCGATACCACCCATGCGCTGACCCTGAAGGAGGCCAGCTATCCGGCGGTGCAATATGTGCCGCGCGAGGATGCCAATATGGCGCTGTTGGCCCGCACCGAGCGGACCACGCACTGCCCCTACAAGGGGGATGCGAACTACTTCAGCATCAATGCCAACGGCAAGAGCATCGAAAATTCGATCTGGACCTATGAGACGCCCTTCCCGGCCATGGCCGAGATCGCCGGCCATCTGGCGTTCTATCCGGACAAGGTGACGATCGAGGAAGTGGCGTAGACCCGGTACCTACGCCCTGAATATCGTGAGCCCGAGAATCAGCAGCACCAGGAAGATCACGACGAAGACATAGAACAGGAAGCGGGCGATGTCGGCGGAGGCCGCCGAAATGCCGGTGAAGCCGAGAAGGGCGGCGACGATCGACACCAGAAAGAAGATCAGCGCCCATTTGAGAATTGTCATTGCGTGCTCCGGGACCTCTGGGCCACGCCCATGGTGGCCCGTCAATTCACCCGACCTAAAACGGCGGGTTGCGCCGCCGGTTCCGAAGCAGCCTGGTAGCGGAAGCGCGGCTCGACAGGTCCGATTCGGCCTTGCTGAATCGGGTTCCCGGCTGCAACATTTGACCTGAAAAGCCTGGCCGGGAGGTGCGCATGACATCGATTTCAGCCGTGGGGCATGCCGAATTGGCCGCAGTGCCCAAGGCCAAATCGCGAAACCCTTCGCTCGACCGCGCCCGCACCTTCCTGACGTTGGTGGTGCTGCTGCACCACGCCGTCATCCCCTATACCTATTTCGGTCACACCGATCCGAAGTCGTTCTTCGGCTTCGACATGATCGTGCTCGCCACCGACAGTTTCTTCATGGCGATGTTCTTTTTTCTGTCGGGCCTGTTCGTCTGGCCTGGCATCGCCCGGAAGGGCCCGCTGAACTATCTGTCCGATCGCCTGCTCCGGCTTGGCCTGCCGTTCGTGATCTGCGCCTTCACAGTCATTCCGCTCGCCTATTATGCGATATCCCTGCGGCACCATCCCGAAATCGGCTTTTCGGATTACTGGTGGAATATGGTCACGAAGGGTCCGTGGCCGAGCGGGCCGATCTGGTTTCTCTGGGTCTTGTTCGCCTTCGACCTGGTTGCCTGCCTGCTGTACCGGCTGTCGCCCCATCTGCTCGATCCGATCAATCGCCTCTCGCTGCACGGCCGCCGCCGGCCCGCGGTGTTCTTCGCGGTCATGCTTGCCGTCACCGGAGCGTTCTATGTTCCCGGGCTGATGATTTACGGACCAGCCAGCTGGTTCGAGTTCGGGCCGTTCTCGGTCCAGCACGGGCGCGTGATGCTCTATGCGAGTTACTTCTTTTTCGGTGCCGGCATCGGCGTTGCGCAAATGGATCGCGGGCTGCTCGCTGCAGACGGCCGGATGGCGAGGGTCAGCTGGGACTGGATGGTGCTGGCGATCGTTCCGTATTGCCTCTTGTGGGTGCTGATCTTCATCAAGCGCGAAATACTGGGCAACCCGTCGCCGTTGCCGAACTGGTATGAAGCGCTCTATGCCATCTGCTTTACAGTCTTCAGCGTGGCCATCATGTTTCTGATCCTGGCCTTTTTCCAGAGGTTCAGGCAATCAGGCTCGGCCAAGCTGCTCGATCCGATGCAGGCGGACGCCTACGGCATCTTCCTGGTGCACTACCCGATCGCACTGTGGCTGCAATACTGGCTGTTCGACTACGACCTGCCGGCGATCGTCAAGGCCGCGATCGGATTCGTACTGACCGTCGCGCTGAGCTGGGCGCTGACGCGAGCGTTGCGGCAGATCCCGGGCGCAACGAGGGTGCTGTGAACGTTCTGGCCGTCAATGCCTGCGACAAACGCGAAGCGTTTGTGCAAGGGAGCGCAGCGACGAAGCAATCCATCTCTCCGCAAACGGCGAAAATGGATTGCTTCGCTTCGCTCGCAATGACGTGGAGAGAGCGTGCCTAGACCGCCTTGCCGCTCATATAGGCCGGCAGCCAGTGCTCGAATGCCGACTTGAGCGCATCCACCGACACCGCCGTTTCACCCGCAACCGCAATCGCATCGCCACCCGTGGTGCCGATCCGCGCGCACGGCACGCCCGCGCCCTTCATCTTGGCCAGCACCAGGCCGGCATCCGCCGCGGGCACCGTCACGATATAGCGCGCCTGATCCTCGCCAAACCAGAAGGCGTGCGGCACGATCGAGCTCGATGCCGCCAACAGCTGCGCGCCGATCCCGCTCGCAATCGCCATCTCCGCCAGCGCAATCAAGAGCCCGCCGTCGGAAACGTCGTGCACCGCGGTTGCGGTGCCGGCGTGGATCATGCCGCGCACCACGTCGCCATTGCGCTTTTCGGCCGCGAGATCGACTGGCGGCGGCGCGCCCTCTTCGCGGCCGCAGACATCGCGCAGGTACACGGATTGGCCGAGCCAGCCCTGGGTGTCGCCGATCAACAGGATCGCTTCACCGGAAGCCTTGAACGCCAGCGTGGCGGATTTCGTGAAATCGTCGAGCAGGCCGACGCCGCCGATCGAAGGCGTCGGCAAAATGCCGCGGCCATTGGTTTCGTTGTAGAGCGAGACGTTGCCCGACACGACCGGGAAATCCAGCACGCGGCAGGCTTCGGAAATGCCCTTCAGACAGCCGACGAACTGGCCCATGATTTCGGGGCGTTCCGGATTGCCGAAATTCAGATTGTCGGTGATCGCCAGCGGACGGCCGCCGACCGCGGTGATGTTGCGCCAGGCTTCGGCGACGGCCTGCTTGCCGCCCTCGAACGGATCGGCCTCGCAATAGCGCGGCGTCACGTCGACCGTGAGCGCCAGCCCCTTCGGCCCATCCTCGACGCGTACCACCGCGGCGTCGCCGCCGGGGCGCTGCACGGTATTGCCGAGAATGACGTGGTCATATTGCTCCCACACCCAGCGCTTCGAACACAGTTCGGGCGTTGCGATCAGTTTTTGCAGCGCCGCCGAGATACCGAGCGGCGGCTCCACTTCACGCGCGTGCACCACCGGCAACGCCGCGGATGCGACATGCGGGCGGTCATACAGCGGCGCCTCGTCGCCCAGTTCCTTGATCGGCAGGTCGGCCATGACGTCCCCGCCATGTTTCACCACGAAGCGCTTGCTCGGCGTGGTGTAGCCGACGACGGCAAAGTCGAGCCCCCACTTCCTGAAGATCGCCTCGGCCTCTTTTTCCTTCTCGGGCTTGAGCACCATGAGCATGCGCTCCTGGCTTTCCGAGAGCATCATCTCGTAGGCGCTCATGCCGGTTTCGCGTGTCGGCACCGCATCGAGATCGAGATCGACGCCGAGATCGCCCTTGGCGCCCATCTCGACCGCCGAGCAGGTCAGGCCGGCCGCGCCCATGTCCTGGATCGCGATCACGCAACCTTTTTCCATGATTTCGAGACAGGCTTCCAGCAACAGCTTTTCCGCGAAGGGATCGCCGACCTGCACCGTCGGCCGCTTCTCGGCGGAATCGTCGTCGAATTCGGCGGATGCCATCGAGGCACCGTGAATGCCGTCACGCCCGGTCTTGGAGCCGAGATAGACGATCGGCATGTTCACGCCTGACGCCGCCGCATAGAAGATCTTGTCGGTGTCGGCCAGCCCAACCGCCATCGCGTTGACCAGGATGTTGCCGTCATAGCGGGTGTGGAAACGCACCTGCCCGCCAACCGTCGGCACGCCGAACGAATTGCCATAGCCGCCGACACCGGCAACCACGCCCGAAACCAGATGGCGCGTCTTGGGATGTTCCGGTGCGCCGAAAGAGAGCGCATTGAGGCAGGCAATCGGCCGCGCGCCCATGGTGAAGACGTCGCGCAGAATGCCGCCAACGCCGGTGGTTGCGCCCTGATAGGGCTCGATATAGCTCGGGTGGTTGTGGCTCTCCATCTTGAACACGACTGCCTGGCCGTCGCCGATGTCGATGACGCCGGCGTTCTCGCCCGGACCCTGGATCACCCACGGCGCCTTGGTCGGCAGGCCGCGCAGATGGATGCGCGAGGACTTGTACGAGCAGTGCTCGTTCCACATCGCCGAGAAAATCCCCAGTTCAGTGAAACTCGGCACCCGCCCGATCAGCTTGAGGATGCGCTCATACTCGTCGGGCTTCAGGCCATGGCTGGCGACGAGTTCGGGGGTGATCTGGGGCTCGTTCATGGGTCTCTTATTAGGTAGATCGCGGGGGTGCGAAAAGGCCTTTTATGGCGCATTTCCGCCCTGTCCAGAGCTTTGCGGGGAGAGCCCTGCAGGATCGGCGTTTGCACATCGTTCCCGGATCGGATTTAAGGGCGGAAACACTTGAATTGAAGGGCCATTTTTAGTGAACGAACTACCCAAAAATGCATTCCACCACCGCCCCGACCTGCATGTCGAAACCGAGGGCGAATTTGCGGGCTGGCGGACCTGGACCCGCGACAGTTTTGAGACCCATAACGGCCCGTTCTGGCACCGGATGGACGAAAACGGCCGCGTGCAATGCGCGTTCCGGGTCGAAAAGAAGCACCTTAACGGCATGCGCAACGTCCATGGCGGCTGCTTCATGTCGTTCGCCGACTACTGCCTGTTTGCGATCGGCTCTTCCGTGCTGGAGGGACCCGGCGTCACGGTATCGTTTTCCTGCGAATTCCTTGACGCCGCGCGCGAGGGCGAGCTGGTCGAATGCGAGGGCGAAATCACCCGCGCCGGCGGCTCGCTGATCTTCCTGCGCGGCGTGCTGAAATCCGCCGACCGGTCGCTGTTCACGTTTTCAGGCACCATCAAGCGGGTGAAGTGGAAGAAGCCGGCAGGCACAGGCGCCGTTGCCACCTGACGCGCCACAGGCCCATCGCGGCTGGCGCGACTATGCGTTGCTGCTCGCACTGGCGTGCTGCTGGAGTTCGACCTATCCGCTGACCAAGATCGGCCTCGGATCATTCCCGCCGATCACCTTCATCTCGGTGCGTTCGCTGATCGCCGCAGCCTTTCTGCTGGTGATCCTGCGCGTGCGCGGGATCCCGATGCCTGTGGAAGCCAGGGCCTGGAAGCTGTTCGCCCAGCAGCAGACCATCAACTCGACGTTTCCGTTCTTGCTGATCACCTGGGCGCAGCAATATGTGCCGGCGGCAAATACGGTGGTGCTGGCCTCGACGACGCCGATCTTCGCCTTTCTCATCACCTGGGCCATTACGCGGCACGAGCCAGCGACGCTGCTCAAGCTTTTCGGCGCCATTCTGGGGCTTGCCGGAACGGCCGTGATCATCGGCCTCGATGCGCTCTCTACATTCGATGCCAATATATTTGCCGAGATCGTCATCCTGATCGCCACCATCTCGTTTGCCTGCGCGACGATCTTCGGGCTGCGGCTGACCGACTACGACCCGATGGTGGTCGCCGCGGGCTCGCTCTTGTTCGGCGGCATGGTGCTGTTGCCATTCGCGCTGATCGTCGATCATCCCTGGACCTTGCGGCCGACGGCCGAGGCGCTGGTGGCCACGGTCGCGATGGGAATATTCTCCAGCGCCTTCGGGTTGATGCTGTTCTACATGTGCCTGACGCGGCTCGGCACGCTCACCACCAACGCGCAAGGTTATCTGCGCATCCCGATCGGCGTCGGCCTGTCGGTGGTCCTGCTCGGCGAAGCCGTGCCCGCAAATCTCGCGCTCGGCCTCGTCCTTGTCATGGCCGGCGTCGCCGCGATGACCATTCCGGGGAACCGGTTCGTGAAGTGGGTCGACCGCTTGCGCGGCAAGTAGGCCGGCTTCGTTTGATCCGCATCAAGGCGCCATGGTCCCGGTGCGCTCCAGTATTTGCCGCGACAGCACATTGGGAGGTTGCCATGAAGATCCAGCAAATCCACCACGTCGCCTATCGCTGCAAAGACGCCAAGCAGACGGTGGATTTCTACAAGCAGGTTCTGAATATGGACCTGTTGGGCGCCATTGCCGAAGACCGGGTGCCCTCGACCAAGGCGCCCGATCCTTACATGCATATCTTTCTCGATGCGGGCGCGGGCAATATTCTGGCTTTCTTCGAGCTTCCCAATTCACCCCCGATGGGAAAAGACCCCAATACGCCCGACTGGACCCAGCATATTGCGCTGCAGGTCAAGGACATGGACGAGCTTCTGGAAGCCAAGACGCGCGCCGAGGCGGCTGGTCTCGATGTCATCGGGCCGACCGATCACACGATCTTCCAGTCGATCTATTTCTGGGATCCGAGCGGCCATCGCCTCGAAGTCGCGACGTGGACCGCGACGCCCGAACAGCTGGCGCGGATGCAGGTAGTCGCGCGCGACATGGTCGAGGAATGGTCCAGAACCAAGAGCCCTCCCCGGCACACGGCGTGGCTTCACGAGAAGGAGCTTGCGACGACGTAACCGGCGCCCGGCTACTTCTTCTCTTCCAGCAGCTTTTTGTATTTCTCGACGTCACGCGTCACCAATTGGCCGAGCACTTCGCTCGCGTGCTCGTTGGCGTCGGGCGCGACGGTGGAGAGATCGTGAAAGCGCTTCTTCACCGCCTCGCTCTCGACGGCGGCCTTGGCCGCGGCGTTCAGTTTCGCGATGATCGCAGGCGGCGTGCCCTTCGGCGCGAACAGGCCGTTCCAGCCCTGCGCTTCGAAATCGGGAAGGCCGGCTTCCGAAGATGTCGGCAGATCGGGCAAGGTCGCAAGCCGCACCGTCGAGCCGACGACAAGGCCTTTCACCAGCTTGTCGTCGATGGCCTGCGACACCGAGGCGGCCGAATCGCAGACGCCGTCGATCTGGCCGCCGATCGCATCCGTCAGCGCCGGCGCCGCGCCGCGATAGCCGACCAGCGTCACGTCGACGACGGCGGCCTGCGCAAAGCTCTTGCAGATCAGGAAATTCGAGGAGCCGACGCCGGCATGGCCGAGATTGACCTTGCCGGGATTTTTCTTCGCATAGGCGATGAAATCCTGCAGGTTCTTGGCCGGAAAATCCTTGCGCAGCGCGACGATGCCGAAGGTCTTGGCAACGACCGCGATCGGCGCAAAGGATTCCGGCGTGAACGGCAATTTCGGATAGATCGTATAGGCCGCCGCACTCGTGCCGGCATTGCCGATGGCGATGGTGTAGCCGTCGGCTTCCGCGCGCGCGGCACGCGTCAGCGCGGTCGAACCGCCGGCGCCCGCGACATTCTCGATCACGATCGGCTGCCCGAGCGACTTGGTCATCTCCTCGGCGACCACGCGCGCGATCACGTCGGAGGTGCCGCCAGCCGCGAACGGCACGATCATGGTGATGGGGCGCTTGGGATAGTCCTGCGCATGGGCGGCTGACGCCACCAGCAATGCCGCGAGCGCGGCCGCCAGTTTCACTGCGAGATTCTTTTTTTGACGCGTTTTCTTCACGCAAACCGGTTCCCACTTCGCTCGAAAACGCTATCCAACTTCACGCCACTTTTTCCAAATGTGCGGCGAGGCCCGCAAACAGGCCGCGGCCGTCCGTGCAGCCCATGATGTCTTCGACGTGGTTTTCCGGATGCGGCATCATGCCGAGCACATTGCCGCGCTCGTTGACGATGCCGGCGATCGAATCCGCAGCGCCGTTGATGTTGGACTCCTCGTCGACGACGCCCTCCGCCGAGCAGTAGCGGTAGAGCACCCGCCCCTCGCCTTCCAGCCGCTTCACCGTCTCTTCGTCGGCTTCGTAATTACCCTCGCCATGCGCGACCGGCACGCGAATGACCTGGCCGGCATTGTAGCCTCGCGTGAATGGCGTGTCCGAGCGCTCGACCCGCAGATGCACATCCTTGCAGATGAATTTCAGCTTCGCGTTGCGCATCAGGACGCCGGGCAGCAGGCCGGCTTCGCACAGGATCTGGAAACCATTGCAGACGCCCAACACGAGGCCGCCGTCCGCCGCATATTTACGCACCGCGTCCATCACGGGCGCGCGCGCGGCAATCGCGCCGCAGCGCAGATAATCGCCATAGGAAAAGCCGCCGGGCACGACCACGAGGTCGGTCCCGTTCGGCAGCGCGGTGTCGGCATGCCACACCATCGCCGCCTCCTGGCCGGAGACGAGTTTCAACGCACGCGCCATGTCGCGCTCGCGATTGATTCCGGGAAAGACGAGAACGGCTGATTTCATGAAAGGCGCGCCTAGAGCAGTTCGACCCGATAGTTTTCGATCACGGTGTTCGCCAGCAGCTTGTCGGCGGCATCCTTCAAGGCCGCCTCGGCCTTGGCCCTGTCGGCGCCTGCGAGTTCGATGTCGAACACCTTGCCCTGGCGGACGCTGGCGACGCCATCGACGCCGAGCGATTTCAGCGCGCCTTCGATGGCCTTGCCCTGCGGATCGAGAATGCCCGATTTCAACGTAACGGTAACGCGTGCCTTCACGAGACTTGCCCCAGTAGTTTTAATTTGCCTCAGCTCTTCACCAGCACCGGGCCGGTACCGGCCGGACGCTCGTTCTCCATCAGGATGCCCAGCCGCTTTGCCACTTCGGTGTAGGCTTCCAGCAAGCCACCGAGGTCGCGGCGGAAACGGTCCTTGTCGAGCTTCTCGTTCGACTTGATGTCCCACAGCCGGCACGAGTCCGGCGAGATTTCGTCGGCGACGATGATCCGCATCATCTCGTTCTCGAACAGCCGCCCGCACTCCATCTTGAAATCGACCAGACGGATGCCGATGCCGAGGAAGAGCCCGGTGAGGAAGTCGTTGACGCGGATGGCGAGCGCCATGATGTCGTCGATTTCCTGCGGCGTCGCCCAGCCGAACGCGGTGATGTGCTCTTCCGATACCATGGGGTCGTTGAGCTGGTCGTTCTTGTAATAGAACTCGATGATCGAGCGCGGCAGCTGGGTGCCCTCCTCGATGCCGAGGCGCTGCGACAGCGAGCCGGCTGCGACGTTCCGCACCACCACTTCCAGCGGCACGATCTCGACCTCGCGAATCAGCTGCTCGCGCATGTTGAGGCGGCGGATGAAATGGGTCGGCACCCCGATGTCGTTGAGGTGCTGAAACAGGTACTCCGAAATCCGGTTGTTGAGGACGCCCTTGCCCTCGATCACCTGGTGTTTCTTGGCATTGAACGCGGTCGCATCGTCCTTGAAGTGCTGGATCAGGGTTCCCGGCTCCGGGCCTTCATACAGGACCTTTGCCTTGCCTTCATAAATACGGCGTCGACGGCTCATTGGGATGTACCGTGTTTTGTTGAAATCCATGAAATTGGTGTGCTCCGGATGACAAGGGTTTGCGACCACGACGGAGCTGCCGTGAAGGCCAGGTCCAGGACAGAAGCGACCGGAAACAGAACAAGAACCTCGCCTGATGGCAACCTATCCGATTGGCCCATCCAGCACAATCGACCCGGCCCGATTGGGCCCAACTTATCCCGATTGCCCTGCGGCCGAACGGCCTGTTGTTTTACCGATTCGCCCCCTCTATCTAGGTAGGCGATCGGGCCGCGACAACGCGGCCCCGTATACCTTTTGGCCGGGATTGGAACCGAAGAAATGACCACTTTCGACAAGCGCGAGGAAGGTTTTGAGAAGAAATTCGCCCTCGACGAGGAGCAGAAGTTCAAGGCCATGGCTCGCCGCAACAGGCTGCTCGGTCTTTGGGCAGCCGAAAAACTCGGCCTGACCGGCGACGACGCCAATGCCTACGCCAAGGAAGTGGTCGCGGCCGATTTCGAGGAAGCCGGCGACCAGGACGTCCAGAACAAGGTCGTGAAGGATTTTGCCGCCAAGGGCGTCGCCGTCACCGCTGCCGAGGTGCGCGCCAAGATGGACGAGCTGATGGCGGCTGCCGTCGCCCAGGTGAAGGCGGGGACGTAAGCTGTAGCGAATGGGGAGTGGCGAATAGCGAATAGAGCAATTTCCATTCGCTATTCGCTATTCGCCTCTTTGAATTCCTTGCGAACGATCTCCAGCAACCGCCGCGCCGCCGCGCTCAAGAATCCGCCGCGGCGCGTTACCGTGACGACGTCGTGGCTCGCCTTGAGATCGCGTACGCTGATGGTGGCGATGGTCCCGTAGCGGAGCTCCTCCGCGGCATTGCTCTCCGACAACAGCGCGATGCCGAGGCCGGCTTCGACCAGGCGCTTCTGCGCGGTCAGGCTGTCGACCGGCGTCCAGTCGATTTTACCGAGCCCGTGGGTCTGAAACAGCGCGAAGACATGCGACGCCGTGATCTCGCGCCTCCCCGGCACCACGGGAAATGCGATCCAGCGCTCGCCGCTGAGATCGGCGAGTTTGGTCACACGGCGGCCAGCGCGCGGATGGTCCGGCGCACACACCACCTGCAACCGTTCGGCAAACAGCAACTCGCAATCGAGATCACGCGAGCGGTCGCGGTCATAGCGCAGCCCGATGGTTGCCTCGCCACGCCGGATCACGTCGCTGACCTCCGCGCTGGTCGCGGTGCGCAGGCTCAATTCGACCTCGGGGTGTTCGGCCGCGAAGCGTTTCAAGATCGCCGACAGCCGCCCGCCGGCCAGCGTGCCGACCACCGCGAGCGAAACGGGTCCTGAATTCGGCCGCGCCAGCGCGCGGACCGCATTCTCCGCATCCTGGGCGGCGGCAACCGCGCGCTCGGCATACGGCACCATCACCCTCCCGGCATCGCTCAGCATGGTGCGCCCCGCGATCCGCTCGAACAGCGGCACGCCGAGTTCCTGCTCCAGCAGCGCGATGCGCCGCGAGATCGCCGGCTGCGAGCGGTGCAGCGCCTTCGCAGCATTCGAAATGCCGCCGTGGCGGTGAACGGTCAGGAACGTGAGAAGCGCATCGCTGTCCATGTTTTTCCCATGCAAAAAGCTGATGACGCACAGAGAAATAACAAATTTGGCTGATGGGAGATAGGGCCGCTAGTTTCGCCGCCAGCCAGAACCGGCCAACAAAGCGGAGATTGCCGATGCGGACCCAGATGGAAAAAGCCGAAGCGTTCCGCGCGCTGCATGCGCGCCCCGGCGCCTTCATCATTCCCAATCCCTGGGACGCGGGCACGGCAAAACTGCTCGCCGCGATGGGGTTCGAGGCGCTGGCGACCACGAGCCTCGGCCTTGCCAATACGCTCGGCAGCTTAACCGTCAGCCTCGACGCCATCATCGAGAACTGCCGGATGATTGCAGAAGCTACCGACCTGCCCGTCAACGCCGATCTGGAGAATTGCGGCGCGGATGATCCGAAGACCGCGGCGAAGGCGATCGCGCGCGCGGCCGAAGCCGGCGCCGTCGGCGGCTCGATCGAGGATTCGACCGGCGATCCGGGCAACCCGATCTATGATTTCTCGCTCGCGGTCGAGCGCGTGCAGGCGGCGGTCGAAGCGGCGCGCGCACTTCCCTTCCCGTTCACGCTGACGGCGCGCGCGGAAAACTTCCTGCACGGCCGCAAGGATCTCGACGACACCATCAAGCGGCTGCAGGCGTTCGAGGCCGTTGGAGCGGACGTATTGTATTCCCCCGGCCTGTATGACATCGGCACGATCCGTACCGTGGTGTCGTCGGTCGGAAAGCCGTTCAACCTAGTGATGGGCTTTGCCGACCCGACGCTGACGGTCGATCAACTCTCGAAAGCCGGCGTCAAGCGCATCAGCGTCGGCGGCGCGATGGAGCGCTACGCGCTTGCGGCGTTCCTAAAGAGCGCCCGCGAGATGAAGGATCAGGGCGCGTTCACCTTTGTGCGCGAGATGGCGCCGATCGGGGAGATCAGGGCGGCGTTCAGATGAAAGGTCTCTCCCAGTCATTGCGAGCGCAGCGAAGCAATCCATCTTTCAGCACGCGGAGGCATGGATTGCTTCGTCGCTACGCTCCCTTGCGCAAACGCTTCGCGTTTGTCGCAGGCAATGACGGCGGAGGGAGACTTACCCCTCCTTGAAGCCGTACTCCGGCACGTTGCCGCTGGCGCCGTAATATTTGTACGGCAGGAATTTTCCGGACATCGTGATCTTGACGCGGTCCCCCTTGGGATTGGGCAGGCGCTCCATCACCATGTCGAAGTCGATCGCCGACATGATGCCGTCGCCATATTCCTCCTCGATCAGCGCCTTCCATGCCGGGCCGTTGACCATCACCAGTTCGTAGAAGCGGTAGATCAAGGGATCGGTCGGCGGCATCGGCGTGCCGGTGCCGCGCATCGGCACTTCGTTGAGCATGGCGATTTCGGATTTCGACAGCCCGAACAGCTCGCCGGCATTGGCGGCCTGCGGTTTTGTCAATTTCATCTGGCCGAGAATGGCGCCTGTTATCAGCACTTCCGAATAGCCGCCGATCTTTTCGCAGATGTGTTTCCAGCTCCAGCCCTTCTCGCGCTTGATGTCGAGCAGCTTTTCGGTGAGGTCTTCGCGTTTCATGTGGCTCTCCTTCTAACCCGTCATGCCCGGCCTTGTGCCGGGCATCCACGTCTTGCTTGCTGTCAGAAAGACGTGGATGGCCGGGACAGGCCCGGCCATGACGCCTGTGTTGAATCCTCGGATCCGGCAGCAACCACCAGTTCCGGCTTCCCGATCCGTACCGTCGGCACATTGCGCGGATCGTGGTCGGTCACATCAGCTGCAAACGTCTTGCTGCGGCTGACCAGGAAATCGACGATGTGGTTGCGCAGCGCGTAGTAGAGCGGATGGCGGTGCAGATCGATGCGGCCGCGGTCCTTCGGCAACGGATTTTCCACGATCTCGGCCAGCACGGCGCCCGGGCCGTTGGTCATCAGGAAGATCTTGTCGGCGAGATAGATCGCTTCATCGACGTCATGGGTGATCATGAAGGCGGTCTGCCCGGTCTCGAGGCAAATCCGGCGGACCTCGTCCTGCAGCGTGCCGCGCGTCAGCGCATCCAGCGCCGAGAACGGCTCGTCCATCAGCATGATCTTCGGCGTGATCGAGAGCGCACGCGCGATGCCGACGCGCTGCTTCATGCCGCCGGACAGTTCCGAGGGGCGCTTGTGCTCGGATCCGGTCAAGCCGACCAGATCGATGAAGGTCTGCGCATGCGCCTTCACCTTGGCACGGTCCCAGTTGCGCCATTTCGAGGTCACGGCATAGGCGACGTTGCCGAGCACGGTGCGCCACGGCAACAGCGCATGGCTCTGAAAGATCACCGCGCGGTCGAGGCTGGTGCCCTCGATCGCCTGCCCATCGACGATGACGGCACCCTCGCTGGGCTCGTCGAGCCCGGCCAGGATGTTCAGCACGGTGGTCTTGCCGCAGCCGGAATGGCCGATCACACAGCCGAACTCACCACGGCCCATCGACAGCCAGAGATTCTCGAAGATGGTGGTCGCCGCCCCATCCGCGCCGGGATAACGCCGCGCGATGCCCTCGATGGAAATGAATTTGTCGGTCATCCCAGCTATTCCGGAAACGTGACCATGCGCGTGAAGCGCGCAAGGATCTGGTCGAGCAGCATGCCGACGATGCCGATCAGGAGGATCGCGATGATGACGTTGGTGATCGAGAGGTTGTTCCACTCGTTCCAGACGAAATAGCCGATGCCGGTGCCGCCGACCAGCATTTCAGCCGCGACGATCACGAGCCAGGCGATGCCGATCGAGATCCGCATGCCGGTGAGAATCGTAGGCGCCGCCGCCGGCAGGATCACGGTGAAGGCGCGCCTGATGGTGCCGACTTCGAGCGTCCGCGCGACGTTGATCCACTCCTTGCGCACGGCAGCCACGCCAAACGCCGTGTTGAGCAGCATCGGCCACACCGAGCAGATGAAGATCACGAAGATCGCCGAGATCGAAGAATCCTTGATGGTGTAGAGCGCGAGCGGCATCCAGGCGAGCGGCGAGATCGGCTTAAGGATTTGGATGAACGGGTCGATCGCCTTGCTGATCAAGGGCGACATGCCGATCAGGAAGCCGAGCGGGATCGCGACGATAACCGCAAGCAGATAGCCGAGGCCGACGCGGCCGATGGAATAGCCGAGCTGGATGCCGAGGCCCTTGTCGTTCGGCCCCTTGTCGTAGAACGGCTGCTTGAGGTGCTCCCACAATTTCGCGCCGACATCGAGCGGCCCGGGCATCGCCGATTTGCCCTGGGTAGCCGTCAGCCCCATCAGCTTGGCGTATTCCGGGGTCATGGTGGTGGTCGCGGCCGTCGAGCGCGTGGCGAGATGCCAGATGCCGAGGAACGCCGCGAACAGCGCGATCGAGACCACAGCCGCGCGGAAGCGAAGGGAGAAGGTCATTGGAGACAGTCTCTCAACATGTCGTCCCCGCGAACGCGGGGACCCATACGCCGTGTCTCCTCTTTTGGGCATGACGTCAGAGACCTTACTTCATTACTAACGCCGCGGAGTATGGGTCCCGGCGTTCGCCGGGACGACAGCGGCAAATGTCGTTGCGCCCCTGCCCTCACGACGCCTTCCTGATCTTGAAGCTGGCGAGATAGTCGTCCGGCTTTGCGGGATCGAACGTCTTGCCCATCACGGCGAACGACTTGTACGACGTCGTTGGCGGTGTCAGCCCCATCTCCTTCATGACCTTGGCCGTATCGGTCGCGAGATAAACCTGTTCCGCCACCGCCTTGTAGTCGACATCGCCCTTGATCTGGCCCCAGCGCTTCATCTGGGTCAGCATCCACACCGCAAAGGACTGCCAGGGGAACGGATCGAAGTCGACGCGCCTGGCGTCCGTCTTCACGCCGCCCAGGCCGTCCGCATAGGTGCCGGTCAGCACCTGCTCCAGCACCGTGACCGGCGCGTTGATGTAATTGGCCGGCGCGATCGCCTCCGCGATCTGCTTGCGGTTCTCGGCTTTCGACGCATAGGCGGTCGCGTCCACAATCGCCCGCGTCAGCGCCGCAAAGCTGTTCGGCGAGTTGGTGATGAATTCGCGGCTGGCGGCAAAGCTGCAGCAGGGATGACCGTCCCAGATCTCCTTGGACAGGATGTGCATGAAGCCGACGCCGTCATAGATCGCACGCTGGCAGATATTGTCGGGCGCGAGGAAGCCATCGATGTTGTCGGCGCGCAAATTGGCGACCATCTCCGGCGGCGGCACCGAGCGGAGCTGCACGTCGGTATCGGAATCGAGGCCGTGTTCGGCCAGATAATAGCGCAGCAGATAATTGTGCATCGAATAGTCGAACGGAATGGCGAACTTCATGCCCTTCCAGTCCTTCGGGTTGCGCTTGTCCTTGTGCTTCATGGCGAGCGTAATGCCCTGCCCGTTGATGTTCTCGATCGCCGGCACCGTAAACGGAATCGCATTGGCGCCCAGCCCCAGCGAGATCGCGATCGGCATCGGCGCCAGCATGTGGGCTGCGTCGTATTCCTTGTTGATGGTCTTGTCGCGGATGACAGCCCAGCCGGCGGTCTTCACCACTTCGACGTTGAGGCCGTGCTTGGAATAGAAGCCGAGCGGAGCGGCCATGATGATCGGGGTGGCGCAGGTGATCGGAATGAAGCCGACCTTGAGGTCCTTCTTCTCGGGCACGCCACCTTGCGCGAAAACCTCGGTCGCAGTCTGAAGCGGAAAGAATTGCGAGATCGCGGCCAGCGCGGTCGAAGCGCCGACCGATTTCAGGAACGCGCGTCGTGCCGCGTCTTTCGGAAACATCGCCCGCATCACGGCGGAGGCGACCACACCCTCGTAGCGCTTGTCCTCGCTAGGCTGAGGCTCGCAGCGCAGCGCCAGCGCGGCATGTTCGTGTTCGGCTTCGCTGACATGCTGGCCGCAACTGCAGCCTCCGGCACGAAGACGGCGGTCGGGATCGAATGGGTTGTCGAAGGTAGACATGAAACCTCCTGCACGGGCGTTGCCCCCTAATTAAGCAAGGCACATGCCAGCCCACTTCTTCGGCGATTGCATTGATGTCGCAGGGATTTGTGACTCCGTTGGCGATTACGAAAATTCGTGATAAACGAAAATTCGTAGTGCGATTACGAAATCTCGGAGTCCGGATGTGATGGATCTTGCTCACGGCGCTGCGGCTGGACCACAGGATATCGATCTCCGTGCCGCCGCATTCGAGTCCTCCATCGAGCCGACACTGCTGCTCGACCCCCATGCCGATCTGATCCTCGACGCCAATCCCGCAGCCTGCACCCTGCTCGGCTACGACCGCGCGCTGCTGCGGCAAGTCAAGGTCAGTGCGCTGCATGCCGGCCAACTCCCGGCGCTGATCGTGTTCACCCAGGCCGTCCTCGACAAGGGCGCGTTCTGGACCAATGCACTGACGCCGCGTCACGCTACGGGACAAACCCTCAGGCTCGAATATGCCGGCTCCCTCGTGCCGGGTGACGGCCGCTCGCTGGTGCTGCTCACCATGAGCGACCTCGATGCGCGCCGCCGGCGCTATGTCGACGCGGCGGCCGAAGACCACATGCGCGGCGGGATCGCGACCTGGCAGCGGGTCGAGCGCGTGTTCCAGGATATCGAGCGCGAAAACCAGTTGATCCTGCGCGCCGCCGGCGAAGGTATTTACGGCGTCAATGCCGAGGGCAAGACCACCTTCGTCAATCCGGCCGCCGAGCGCATGCTGGGCTGGGGCGCGGAAGAACTGGTCGGCAAGGAAATCCACCCGATCGTTCATCACACCCATCATGACGGGCGGCACTATCCCGACCACGACTGCCCGATCTACGCGGCGTTCCGCGACGGCGCCGTGCATCAGGTCGAGGGCGAGGTGTTCTGGCGCAAGGATGGCACGCCGGTCTGGGTCGAATATACCTCCACTCCCATCCGCGATCGCGGCGTGGTGGTCGGCGCGGTCATCGTGTTCCGCGACGTCAGCCAGCGCCGCGAGGCCGACGAAAAGCTGCACGCAGCGCTCGCCGAGGTCGACCGCCTGCGCGAGCGGCTGGAGCTGGAAAACGCCTATCTTCAGGAAGAAATCCGGATCGAGACCAACCCGCGCGGCATCATCGGCCAGAGCGAGGCGATCCAGAAGACGCTGCGCCAGGTCAAGCTGGTGGCGCCGACGTCGGCCGCCGTCATGATCACGGGCGAATCCGGCACCGGCAAGGAACTGATCGCACGCGCCATTCACGAGGCGAGCAGCCGCCGCGACCGGCCACTGATCCGCGTCAATTGCGCCGCGATCCCGCGCGAACTCTTTGAAAGCGAATTCTTCGGCCACGTCCGCGGCGCCTTCACCGGCGCGATGCGCGACCGCATCGGGCGGTTCGAGCTTGCCGACGGCGGCACGCTGTTTCTCGACGAGGTCGGCGAAATTCCGCTGGAGCTGCAAGGCAAGCTGTTGCGCGTGCTGCAGGAAGGCAATTTCGAACGGGTCGGCGAAGAGCGCACCCGCGCCGTCGACGTGCGCCTGATCGCTGCCACCAACCGCGACCTCAAGCAGGAGGTGCAGCGCGGCCGCTTTCGCGAAGACCTCTATTTCCGGCTCAACGTGTTTCCGGTGGAGTCGGTACCGCTGCGCGAGCGGCGCGAGGACATTCCGCTGCTGGCGCAGCATTTTTTGACGCGCGAGAGCAAGGCGCTGAAGTCCGAGTTGCGATTGTCGGAGGGCGATGCGCGAAAACTTTCGCGCTACGAGTGGCCCGGCAATGTCCGCGAACTGCAGAACGTGATCGAGCGCGCGGCGATCCTGGCGCAGAACGGCCGGCTGCGCATCGACCTGCCCGATGTATCAGGCGTGCAGCCCGCGCCCGGCTCGGCGCGCGTGAAAGCAGATAGCCGCCCTGCAGTCATGACAGCATCTGAAATGCGCGCGCACGAACGCGCCAACATTATAGCTGCGCTCGAGGCGTGCTCCGGCAAGGTGTTCGGCCCCGGCGGCGCCGCCGAGATGCTCGACATCAAGCCGACCACGCTGGCCTCGCGCATCAAGGCGCTGGGAATCACGAACACGCGGAGCTTGGCTGGTTAATCAGCACGTATACTCATAGACGTCGGCTTCCCGGATTGACCGTCATCGGCGGCTTGTTGACCCATAGCAGACGCGCGACTCAGGGAGACAGCGCCAGTCGAAGCGATTTGAGTTGAGCTGTTAATTGTGTCTTAGCGTCGCCTCGCTTATAGGTTGGGTTATGACGCTGCGATCCGCTTACTTTGCAGACTGGAAAGGCGGTGCCATTGTTCTCCTTTGGGGAGATGCAACGGGCATGCGTGACTTACGGGATTTTCTGCGCCTCACATGGGCGGCCCCGAATGCGCCGACACTCGACAGGTTCTGCGAGGCGGTAGATGGCAGGATGATCGCCGTCAGAGCCGTCTCTGATCAACGTGACACAGGCATGCGCCTCGCGCGTGACGGTCTGGAATGGAGGCTACAGCCGGATTTGGCAGAGGATTTCGCTGAAATGGTTGATGTACTCGCGTCGTCGGTATCGGGGCATCAATACTTGGAGACTCGCGGCAGCGATATTAGCGTGGAAGTTTCGATAGGTGAGTATCCTGAGACTTTGCGCCCAGATAGTCGAGGGTTTTGAGCATGACTAACGAGTGCCTTGGTATGTAAGTTTGATCGTTTCTTTCCTTCCGCTCGTACTTGCTTGCGGCGCTATCGCAAGGCACGGACGACAGGTTCGAAAGTCAATGACAACCAGCGACGGTCGCTCCCTGGCGCAGGTTTTTGATGACATTGCGCGAGAGATGAGACGCGCCAATGATCTCCGGGATGGTAGCAAGCTTTCAAAATAGATTCTTCTTCGCTTCTTGAACGACCAAGGGGATTATCTGCTATTTGTGCCAGAGGCGACATGCATCAATGTTGGCTGGATAATCGCCTTCCAAGATAAAGCGGACCTGACTTGATTATGAGTACATGCCCTAGTAGCGGCGGCCGCCCACCGAGAACGATGAGGCGCCGGGCAGTGAATTGATCTCGCTGTCGATCCGCCCAGTTTGCTGGATGACGCCGACGCCGAGCGACAGGCTGAGATTGGACGTCGGCTGGAATTCGACGCCGGCATACGCGCTGGAAACCGGCAGCGTGCCGGACTTGGAGTCGAACGGCGCGAACGGGCTGCCGCCGATGCCGGTATTGTATTTCAGCGTATCGAAGCCGGCATAGAACGTGACGGGCGGCCCGCCGCCATTCTTCAGGCTGTAGCCGAACTGCACGCCTTCGCTATAAATCGAACCCAAACTGCCGAACGCACTCTGGCTGAGGCTGCTGAAGCCCATGCTGTTGCGCTGGCTGCCGACAAAAAAGCCGTTCGAAAAATTGTAGCGCGCGTAGGAAGACCCGTTTCCGGTGTCGCGGAAGTCGAAGCTCGGAAAGCTGCCGTAGCTGTCCGCGCTCTCGCCCGCAGCGCCGCTGAATCCCATCGGCCAGCCCGGGATCCAGTAGTTTACCGGCGAGGCCTGCGCATGGGCCGCTGGCGCGCCCAGGCACAGCGTCGCCGCGACCATTGCAAGACCAAATCTGCGTGAGAACACCGACATCCGCGCGACCACCCGACTGCGCCGCGATTATACGCAGCGGAGATCGGGAACGCCAGAGCGGCGCGATGGCGCGGTTCCATCAGTTCGCGCCATCGCTTCAAGGATCACAGCCGCCTTGGTGCAGTCCGATCCTATGGAATCAGACTGCACCATCGGGTTCGTCGTTACGCCGCCTTGGTGGTGAGCTTGGTCTCCGTCGGCAGCCCCTCTTCGATCGGCAGCGACGGATCGCGCGACCATTCGTTCCAGGAACCGAAATACATCCGGACATCCTTCACGCCGGCGTTCTTCAGCGCCAGGAACGTGTTCGAGGCGCGCGCGCCCTTGAAGCAGTAGAGATAGACCGGCGTATTCTCTGTGATGCCGACGGTCGCGCATTCCGCCAGGATCTCGTTCTTGGACTTGAAGCGCGGTCCCTCCGCGGTCGGCTTCATCATGCGGTACCATTCCAGCCAGACGGCGCCGGGGATCCGTCCCTTGCGCGGGCAGAAATCCTTGCCG
The DNA here is from genome assembly GCF_018130385.1 of Bradyrhizobium sp. AUGA SZCCT0283. Lineage (GTDB taxonomy): Bacteria > Pseudomonadota > Alphaproteobacteria > Rhizobiales > Xanthobacteraceae > Bradyrhizobium. The sequence goes on from NZ_JAFCLU010000020.1 coordinate 41,452, forward strand.
TAAGGCGAAGAGCTTTCGCCGATCCACTCGTCGATGTCGCGCACGTCGAGCAGCGCGATACCAGGCTTGCCGACGGCGGCGAGCATGGTCTTGGCGTCGATCAGGATGTCGCCGGCTTCCGGCACAACCGTGAAGGACGCCTTGACCGGCGACGGCACGTCCGTGGTCACCGGCAGGCCAGCCGCCGCCCAGGCATCGTAACCGCCATGCAGCACCTTGACCTTGGGATAGCCCAGCATGGTGAGCAGGTAGTAGCCGCGGCAGGATTGGCCGAAGCCGGAATTCATCGACTGTTCGTAGATGACCGCGGTCTCTTTGCCCGAAAGCCCGGCAGCGCCAAACGCATCGGCGAATTTTGTCTTCAGCTCCTGCATGCCTTCCGGCGTCGAGGTCGCGAGGTAAGTGAAGATTTCGTGGACATTGACGGCGCCGGGGAGATGCCCCGCGCCGTAGGCTTCGGGATTGCGGGTGTCGATGATGACACACGGCTCTTTCTTGAGGAATTCCGCGAGTTCGCCGGCAGTAATCAGAACGTCCGTCATGGCAGGCCTCTCCTGTTGTGTGGTTGCGGGTTGGGGTCGAAACGGAAATCCCTTAGTGCTCGTCGCCGGCCAGCATCTTGCGAAGCTGCTTGGTGGCGGGGGTGACGATGGCGACGAAATAGGCTTCGCGAAGCCTGCGCTGCGCGCGATGGCTTTTGAGATAACCGCGCGCGCCGCAATGGAGCATCGCGGCATGCGCAGCCGCGACGCTGGCGTCGCCGGCACGCAGCCGAAGCGCAATCACGCGCCGCCAGTAGCCGTCTTCGGCGTTGTAGGGATCGCGCGCGAGCGCCATCGTCTCCTTCTCGAATTCGGCATGGAGCTCGCGAAACTGCAGCGGCTGCTGCGGCAGATAGCGGTTGACGTGGCCGAGCGGCGCCTCGACCTCGTCCATGATCTGGATGCAATCCTTGATCAGGCCCAGCGCCATGCCGGCCTGCAACAGGATGAAGCCGGCGCGGATTTTCTTGACGAACGGTCCGGCGGGCTCGGCCAGGATCAATTCATCCGGCACGAAGACATCGCGGAACTGCACGCCGTAGGTGCCGGTGCCGTCCATCGCGAGGAACGGCTTGCACGGCTGCAGCGTGATCGCGGGGTTGGCGCAATCGGCGAGGAACATCACGATGCCGCCGGGCGCGTCCTCGCGCTCGAAGATGGTGCCGAAGAAATGATCGGGGCCGAGGTTCGACACCCAGGGCAGCGCGCCGCGCACGACATAGCCGCCCTCGACCTTGCGCCCTTTCAGTTTCAGCTTCTCGATGCCGAAAAAACTCTTCATCGGGTTGGACAGCCCGGTGCCGCCGAGAATCTCACCGCTGGCGAACTTGTCGGCGAATTTGGCGACGAGTTCTGGATTGCCCGAATTGGCGGCGTACCAGACCAGCGTGTTCTGGCACCACGCCATGAAGGCGGTGGCGCCGCAGACCTCGCCGAGGGATGCGATCGACTGAATGGCGCAGCGCAGATCGGCTGCGCCATCCACCGGCTGGTGGCTGCCCCAGGCGCCGGCTTCGCCAAGACGCCGGAGCAGCGCATCGGGGTAGAGCGTGCCTTCGTCAATCGCCAGCGCCTGAGGTGCAAGTTCTTTGCGCGCAATCACTGCCACCTGATCGGCGATTGACGCCGATGGCAGAGCTTCGTCAATTGCGAGCCGGGATACCGCCAGTGAACCCATCAAACCCTCCACCCCAGTGCTGTTGCGACCGCTTAAGCGCTGACTTCGAGATTGACCGGGCGGGTAAACGTGTTGGCGACCGGCGACCATTTCTTGACGTGGGTCACCAGCGCATCGATCTCGCTCTTCGGAACACCCTCGCATTCCATGTCGACCTTGACGCGCACATCGGTGAAGCCGACCGGCTTTTCGCTGACGTCGCCGGTGCCCCACACCGCCGTGATGTTGAGATCGCCCTCGAGTTCGAGCTCGAGCTTGTTGACGATCCAGCCGCGGTGAACGGCGTTGGCGTGCAGGCCGACCGCAAGGCACGAGCCGAGCGCGGCCAATGAAGCTTCCGACGGATTGGGCGCAGTGTCGTCGCCGAGCAGGCCCGGCGGTTCGTCGACGATGTAGGGCGCGAGGTTGCGGATGTAGTTGGCGTGGCGGAACTTGCCTTCCGCCACCGTCTTGCACTTCAAGGTCTTGATGACCTTCGGATTGGCCTTGCCATTGGCGATGAGCTGCTCGAGCCCATTTTTGTCGATTGGGGCCAGGCAGCCTGTAAGCACTGTTTTTTGAGCGACCGCGGTCATCATTTCTCTCCCTAGGGGTAGGATACCGAACGTTCTGTTTCCTGCATGAAGCGTGCCAGATCAGGCCAAAATCAAAAGCCGAACTTCTCTAGCTGCTTAGCGGCGCCTGCCCGCGGATTGATCAGCGGCGCTTTGCACAAAGCCGATGCAGTTGCCGCCTCGACGCGATTAATTTGGGCAGACAAAGATGCGACTTGATGATTGCGCCGCGCTCCGATTTACTGAGGCGCATGGGCAAATCAGTTTCCAAGAGGAAAGCTGTCGCGGCGTTCGCCGCAGGCGATGAAGAATCCGCGCGCGGGCGCCTGCTCAGCGCGGCGACGCATCTGTTTTGCAAGAATGGCATCAACGCCACCGGCATCGACGCCATCATCGACGAGGCCGGTACCGCAAAGACCACGCTCTACAAATTGTTCGGCTCCAAGACCAACCTCGTCAACGCCGTGCTGGAGAGCGAAGGCAAGGCGTGGCGCGAATGGTTCATCGGCGCGATGGAACATGGCGGCGGCGACGCCCAGGCAAAACTCAAGCGCATCTTCCCGGCGCTGAAGCGCTGGTTCGCCGAGGAACGTTTCTACGGCTGCCCGTTCATCAACGCGGTCGCCGAGCACGACAAGGACGCCAAGCAGTTCCGCAACATCGCGCTGCGCCACAAGAAAGTGGTGCTGGCGCATATCGAAAAGCTCGCCGGTGAAATGGGCGCTGCCGAGCCGCAAGTGCTGGCGCATCAACTCGCGCTGTTGATCGACGGCGCCATCGTCGCCGCCATGGTGTCGCGCGATCCCGGCGTTGCCGATACCGCTGGCCTCGCCGCCGGCAATCTGTTCGGGCCTTCGAGAGCAAAGAAGCCGAAGCGGACCGGCAATCCTGCAGAGCTTGCCGCCGTCTGAGGCGAGCTACAAAGACGCGGAAGCCGTGGCGATGAGGCCGCGCGCGAGGACAAGCCCGCCGGATACGATCAAGCCAACGCCTGCGGCGCGGCTGAGCCACAGGCTGCGGGCCAGCAGCTTCTCGAAGGCGACATAGATCGCGACCGCCGCGACCCAGGCGAGGTTCATGACGCCGGCAACGAACAGAAGCGCCATCAGGAACCAGCAGCAGCCGACACAGTAAGCGCCGTGCCGAAAACCCATGCGCAGCGCGCCCATGGCGTCCGGCTGCCAGTATTGCGAGAGAAACAACACCGGGCTCTGGCAGTACCGCAGGCAGGCGCGCTTGATCGGCGTGAGCTGATAGAGCCCGGCGGCAAGCAGGATGATCCCGGCGAGCAAATTGCTGGTGCTCGCCATCATGCCGGACAGCAGCCCGGACTGTTCAAGTGCCCACTGCACCGAGACCGCGACCAGGCTGAAACCTGCCCAGATTACGAGATAGCCGGCGAGAAAAACCCAGCTTGCGAGGATGGGGCTGTCTGCCGTCTGCTTGCGCTTGATCGCAGCAAACAGCAGGATCATGGGGGCTGCGCTGGGCACCATCATCGCGATCATCATCACCCACCACATCGCGAACATCAGCAATGCCTGGGCCGGCGACCACGGCTCGGGATCCATCGGCATGTCGGCCATGCTCATGTCGATGCCGGCGCCGGCAAGCAGATAGCCCCAGGAGAACGCAACCACTGTGGCTATTCCGATGGCCACGATCAGGCGATCGTGCCGCAGGGTCTGCTCGAGCGCCGAGGTCCTCATCATGCACTCACCCGCTACCGAAACGGCACGTCGAGAGTTGGATCTCCAGCGCTAGGCCGCGACACCCTCCGGCGTCTGGACGACGTTCGCCAGCGAGCTGTGCGTGCCTTTGGTTTCGAATTTAATGGCGCCGGTGGAGCGGATGTTGGCCGAGGCAACCTCGGCAGCCCGGTGCTCGAATCCTTCGGGCATCACGACCTGGATGCGGTGCGGCGCGCCTGTCACCGGATTCTTGATCGGCTCGACCTCGGTCTCGAGCACGCCCTTGGCCACCATCCGCGCAACGCGCCCATTCTTGTCGAACGAGAACTCGATAGGCACAAACAACGGTTCGTGCATCTTGGTCACGATCAGGCTGAGGATCTGGAATAGCGTGCCTTCGGCGGAGAACTTGCCCGACATGATGTTGAACAGCGCTTCGCGTTGTTCCGGCGTGGCGCGCTCGTCGATGATCGGCTGCAGCTGACCGTTGCCCTCGTGCAGGGCCCCGGGGAAATGAACGGTCGCCGCGAAAACCAGGCCATCGAGTTTGGTCTTCTCGAAATGTCCCTTGGTGATCCGCATGCCGACCGTGCCCTTGCAATAGCCTTGGGTCGGCAGGGCATTGAAATCGCACGGACAGCCAAATGCGCAGGTGCAGTTCTTGATCCATTCGCCTTCGAGACGCCAGTCGGATCTAGCCATGACAGACCTCCGCGTTGCGTTGTCGGTTGGACTGCAGCCGCTTGGCACCGCTTGCCGGCGTCAACTGCGCGGTCGATGCGGACGGGTCGCGGTCAAAGCACCATGGCAATTGGCGTCTTGCGACGTGCTGTCCTAGCGGGGCCAAGCTTACGCCGTTTGTGCGCGCGGGGACAGTGATCGCCAACGGCCCACCTCGCGACAATATGCCCGCCTGCTCGATGCTAGCCGCGCTCGCTCAGGCGCGCCTCGAGCCGTCCCAGTTCCATCGCCAGATCGCGCTCGATATCGCCAACCCGCATCTCGATCACGCGGTAATCGCGTGCCTCCAGCCACGCCGTCCGCCCGGCGCGGTCGGCGACGATGGCCTCGGATTCGTTCGCATTGACCAGTTCGATCGCCAGCCGGTGCACGAACGAAACGAAATCCGGAATATGGCGCCCCACCGGGGTCTGGCGCTTGAACTGCCCGGCGAAGCGGCGGTCGCGGGTCAGCGCCTGCCACAGGATCCGCTCGGCGTCGGTCGGGTTCCGCCGCAGCAGCCGGGCCAGCCCGCGCACGGTAGAACTGTCGCCGGGCACCGCCGGGCCCTGCCCGTGCTCGGCCAATAGCGCCCGCAGCCGCGTCGCCTGCTCACCGTCCAGCACGCCGCCCTTGGCCGGCCCCTTGCGGCCTTCGGCGATCGCCATCACCACGCCGTGCAGGGTGTGCATGTCCTGCTTGGTCGGGTCCATCCGCGTAAAAATGTTGCGCAGGTTCACCAGCATGGTCTCGCGCTTCTCGCGCGGGCGGAGGAATTCGACCTTGTCGAGCTCCCGGACCAGGTTGTCGAAGAAGGCCTGCATCTGGTGCTGCGAAGCCGGCTCGGAACGCTCGGGCATCGCGAACGGCAAGGCGCCGCCGGTCGACAGCTTGAACCATTCATAGCCGATCAACAGCACCGCCTGCGCCAGGTTCAGCGAGGCAAAACCCGGATTGACCGGAAAGGTGATGATCCGGTTGGCGAGCGCGACCTCTTCGTTCTGGAGGCCATAGCGCTCGCGGCCAAAGAGGATGCCGGCCCCGCCGCCGATTCCTACATGGGCCACGATCTCGGCCGCCGCTTCCATCGGAGCGACCACCGGCTTGGCCTGGTCATGGGCGCGGGCCGTGGTGGCAAACAGCAAGGTCAAGTCGGCGACCGCCTGTTCGACGGTGTCGAACAACTGGGCCTGCTCCAGAATCTGGTCGGCGCCGGCCGCCGCCCGCTGCGCCGCGATGTTGGGCCAGCCGTCCCGCGGATTGACGATCCGCAGACGCGACAGCGCGAAATTACCCATCGCGCGCGCGGCCATGCCGATATTCTCGCCGAGCTGCGGCTCGACGAGGATCACAACGGGTCCGGCTAAGTCCAAACCAGACTTGGTTTTATCGGTGCCCGAACCGGACATTCGTAAGTTCACTTTCTGATTCAACTTCTGAAGTTGATTCGACCTCTGAAGATTTTGAACAGGCCGCGCCAGGCGCGCGGATGATTCAAGATCGCAAGCATCGCCCGTTTTCGGATGGCGGGTGGAATTCGCAAGCCTGCTGCGCGGCTTAGTAACCTCTCCGAACGCTCGCTCAAAGCCTCAAAGAAGCTTGATCCCGCACCGCCGCTTGCGCGCGTTAGACTTTCGGATAGGCTAACAATCACAAACAAAGCGAAGCTGCAAACCAGCCCGAAAGCCGGTTCAGCGGCGAGGGAATCAAGGGGGAGGCGTCCATGCGCGGCAGGTGGTCGTTGGCTATTGCGGGCGTGGTTCTGATCCTGGCGGGCGGCCTGCTCGCCCATTTCACCCAGACCGGGGGCGGCATCCGGATCGAGGATGTCAGGTTCAAGGGCGCCCAGGGCAACACCATGAGCGCCCTGCTCTATATCCCTGCGAATGCCACCCCGCAGATCCCGGCCCCCGGCATCCTCGCGGTCCACGGCTATATCAATTCGCGCGAGACCCAGGACGGCTTTGCCATCGAATTCGCCCGCCGCGGCTATGTCGTGCTCGCCCTCGACCAGACCGGCCACGGCTATAGCGACCCGCCCGCCTTCGCAGGCGGATTCGGCGGCCCCGATGGGCTCGCCTACCTGCGCAGCCTCGAATTCGTCGACAAGAACAATATCGGGCTGGAGGGGCACTCGATGGGCGGCTGGACCGTGCTGGCGGCGGCCACCGCTAGCCCCAACGACTACAAGTCGATGGTGCTGGAGGGCTCCTCGACCGGCAAGCCGTTCGCCGCTGAGGGTACCCCAAGCTGGCCGCGCAACGTAGCGCTGGTGTTTGCCCAATACGAAGAGTTCTCGACCCTGATGTGGGGCGTCGACAAGGCCCGCGACGTCACCCAGAGCCCGAAACTGTGGGCAGTGTTCGGCACGCAAGGCCCGGTGGAACCGGGCAAGGTCTATGGCGACATCGCGCAAGGCACGGCACGGGTGCTCTACACCCCCGCCATCACCCATCCGGCCGAGCACATCTCCCACGAGGCGATCGGCTACAGCCTCGACTGGTTCGCCAAAACCCTGCAGGGCGGCACGCCCCGCCCGGTTGACGACCAGATCTGGTTCCGCAAGGAGATCGGCACATTGATCGCGCTGATCGGCTTCGTGGCGCTGCTGATCGGTGCCTTCGATGCGCTGCTGGAAGCGCCGATGTATTCCCGGCTGCGGCTGCCCGAAATCGCCGACGGCACCATGCCGGAGCACACCGCCGCCAGCGGCCGGCGCTGGACCATGGCGTTCATCCTGTCCGCCTTCATCCCGGCGCTGACCTATTATCCGGCGTTCGCGCTGGGCGGTACGTTCGTAAAGCCGTCCGCCTTCCTGCCGCAGGGCATCACCAACCAGATCCTGGTCTGGGCCGTCATCAACGGCCTGATCACACTCGCTTTGATGCGGTTCGCGCCCAAACGGGCCAGCAGGTCGGGCATTGTCCTGCAGTCGGTGGTGATCGCCGTCGCCGCCATCGCGATCGGCTATGCCGCGCTATGGCTCGCCGACCTCGCCTTCAAGATCGACTTCCGCTTCTGGATCGTCGCGCTGAAGCTGATGAGCGCGAAGCAGTTTTTGATCTTCCTGATCTATCTCGTGCCGTTCACGGCGTTTTTCGTGATCGCGCTGCATGTCCTGCACCGCAATTTCTCGACCATGGCCGCGCCCCGCGGGGCGCTCTACCTGACCAACATCTTCGCGCTGACGCTGGGCTTCATCGTGCTCGTGGCTGGACAATACGGCACGCTCTGGTTGACTGGAAAACTGTTCAACCCGTTGCCCGATCCGGGCTTCGTGCCGCTCTCGACCATCGTCGCCATCCAGTTCGTGCCACTCCTGGCCATCTGCGCCGTGATCGCGACCTTCACCTGGCGGCGGACCGGCTCCAGCCTGCCGGGCGCCCTGATCTGCGGCCTGTTCGTGACCTGGTACGTGGTGGCGGGGACGGCGACCCAGGCGGCGTTCTAACCTTAAGGCGTTCTTACCCAAAGGATGGGCTGAAAGTGCATAACGGCTTGGCTTTCGCCGGCCGGTTTGCGGTGCTATAGGCCCCGTATAATCACTCCACCCCGCCCGAACGCGCGGTTTTCCGAGAAAAGGCCCCCTCCGTCATGGCAAAAATCAAGGTGACCAACCCCGTCGTCGAACTCGATGGCGACGAGATGACCCGGATCATCTGGCAGTACATCAAGGACAAGCTGATCACCCCGTTCCTGGATGTCGAGCTTTTGTATTTTGACCTCGGAATGGAATACCGCGACCAGACCAACGACCAGGTCACGATCGACGCCGCCAACGCCATCAAGAAGGTCGGCGTCGGCGTCAAATGCGCCACCATCACCCCCGACGAGGCCCGGGTGAAGGAATTCGGCCTGAAGGAGATGTGGAAGTCGCCGAACGGCACCATCCGCAACATCCTCGGCGGCGTGATCTTCCGCGAGCCGATCATCTGCAAGAACGTGCCGCGCCTCGTCCCCGGCTGGACCAAGCCGATCATCATCGGCCGCCACGCCTATGGCGACCAGTACCGCGCCACCGATTTCAAGTTCCCCGGCAAGGGCACGCTGACGATGAAATTCGTCGGCGAGGACGGCACCGTGATCGAGCGGGAAGTGTTCAAGGCGCCGACCGCCGGCGTCGCGATGGGAATGTACAATCTCGACGATTCCATCATCGACTTCGCCCGCGCCTCGCTGAACTACGGCCTGCTGCGCGGCTATCCGGTCTATCTCTCGACCAAGAACACCATCCTGAAAGTCTATGACGGCCGCTTCAAGGACATCTTCCAGGACATCTACGACCGCGAATTCAAGAAGGAATTCGAGGCCAAGCGGCTGACCTACGAACACCGCCTGATCGACGACATGGTCGCTTCCGCGCTGAAATGGTCCGGCGGCTACGTCTGGGCCTGCAAGAACTACGACGGCGACGTGCAGTCGGATACGGTTGCGCAGGGTTACGGCTCGCTCGGCCTGATGACCTCGGTGCTGCTGACGCCCGACGGCAAGACCGTCGAAGCCGAAGCCGCCCACGGCACGGTGACCCGGCACTACCGCGAGCACCAGAAGGGCAAGGAGACCTCGACCAATTCGATCGCGTCGATCTTCGCCTGGACCCGGGGCCTCGCCCACCGCGCCAAGCTCGACAACAACCCGGAACTGGCGAAGTTCGCCGACACGCTGGAAAAGGTCTGTGTGCAGACCGTCGAGGACGGCTACATGACCAAGGACCTCGCGCTTTTGGTCGGCGCCGACCAGCGTTGGCTGTCCACCACCGGCTTCCTCGACAAGGTCTCGGACAACCTCGCCAAGGCGATGGCGTAAGCCGCCCTTCACATCTCCCTCCACATCATTGCCTGCGACAAACGCGAAGCGTTTGCGCAAGGGGGCAGCGCGACGAGCAATCCATGTCTCAGCTTGGGGCACGATGGATTGCTCGGAGCCTGTCGTCGGCGCATTCGCGCCGCCCGTTGGCTCGCAGTGATAGAAAACCAACGACGGAGCACTACCGTGTCGTTCCCTAAGAACGCCGTACTCACTGCCATCTTTCTCACCGGATCGCTCGTCAACGCAACCGCCCAGACAGCACTTCCCGAGGCCATCGCAGCTCCGGGTGAAACCGCAATGCTCACGCTGCATGCCGAAGGCGCGCAAGGTCTACGAATGCAAGACCAACGCGGACGGCGCACTCGCCTGGGCGTTTCGCGAGCCGATCGCGACGCTTTTTTCGGACGGCAAGACGGTCGGCCGGCATTATGCCGGGCCGAACTGGGAGTACAGCGACGGCAGCGCGGTGGTCGGCCAGGTCGTCGGCACGGCCCCAGGGCAGGTCGCAATGGACATTCCCTGGCTGAAGCTCGGAGTGACTTCCCGCCGCGGCAGCGGCGTTCTCAGTCCGGCGACGACCGTGCAACGGATCAACACGATGGGTGGAAAGCTCAATGGCGCCTGCTACAAGGCAGGCACCTATGAAAGCGTCCCCTACTCGGCCGATTACGTGTTCCTACGCAAGGGCTGATACGACGCTGCCATCCGGAGGTTTCGGACAACCTCGTCAAGGCGATGGCATAATTGGCTGATAATGGTGTTGGTCTTTTCGGGGCCAACACCATGGATTTTATGATGCCGATCGTCCGGAATGCCGCACTCGCTCTGCTTTTGTCGTCGGCGTCAGTTTTGAGCGCCTCCGCCCAGACACCCCTTCCCGACGCCATCGCAGCGCCCGGCGAAACGATCGTGCTTACGCTCCACGCCGAGGGCGCGCAGGTCTACGAATGCAGGGCCGGCAGCGACGGAAAACCGGCCTGGGCATTCCGCGAGCCGATCGCAACCTTGCTGCTCGACGGCAAAACCGTCGGCCGGCACTATGCGGGGCCGAACTGGGAGCACATCGACTCCAGCGCGGTCGTCGGCAAGGCCGTCGGCAACGCGCCTGGTGCTACGGCGAACGATATTCCCTGGCTGAAGCTGACCGTGACGTCGGGGCGCGGCACCGGCATCCTCTCCGGCGTCACGACGGTGCAGCGGATCAATACGGCGGGCGGAAAACTCGAGGGCGAGTGCGAAAAGCCCGGCAGCTATCGCAACGCGCCCTACTCGGCGGATTACGTGTTTCTGCGCAAGAGCTGACATCGCGCGACAGCGCCATCTGGAGGGGCCGATGCTGTTCATGGTGATCGAGCGCTTCAAGAACCAGGACCCGATTCCGGTCTACAAGCGCGTTCGCGATCCCGGCATCACATTCCCTGATGGCCTGACCTATGTCGGGAGCTGGATCGAGCCCAATTTCGACCGCTGCTTCCAGCTCATGGAATGCGACGATCTGCGGCTGCTGCAGCAATGGGTGCTGGCCAATAACCGCGACCTCGGCATGACCTTCGAGATCGTTCCCGTCGTGCCGAGCAAGGAAACCCGCGAAGTCGTCGCGCCGTTCCTGGACAAGAAATAGCTGCCCGTTCCGGTCACTGACTAGATCTCGGTGACGCACCCGATCAGCTTCATTATCGCAACGTGTACTCCGCCGATTACGTGTTCCGGCGCGCAAAGGATGAATGCTTTCTCCATCATGGCTCGGACACCTAGCGCGAAGACGCGCTTCGCACTTTTGTGCGGGGCGGTCCGGGACGATACCGCACCACTCTGCAACGCAAACTAGCGATTCTTTACAAGCGACCTCGACAAGTCTCGCGATACCTGCGGCAGTTTCCTTCGCCTCGTTCGCCCAACTGGTCCTTGTTGAGGCAAGCTTGTCTCAGTTCGGCGCACACATCCCTGCGAACTGGTCTTTGGCAGGTCTCGCGGTATCTGCGGCAATTTCCTTCGCCCCGCTCCCCTAGCGCGTCCTTGTTTTCACAGGCACGCCGCAATTGCTCGCATTGCCCTCCTCGACCCTCCACTCGGACGCCTCCCGGTCCAATCTCAATGGATTGGGAGAAGGCGGAGATCGGAAATATGAAAAGCGCAGTTGCCGCTGCGGCGCCGAACGCATATTTGCTCATTGCTTTCGACATTCTCTGGTCCTCCAGTTGCCATTGCCGGTTAATAGAGAGGCCGCTTCGGCGACCCCTCACTTTTCGATGGGAGCGGACGAAGCAGGCGTCATCGCTTCTCGCCACCGCCCCCTTAGTTCGCGCAGACCTTCATGGTCTTCATCCCGGTTTCAGCTGCGGTGCGTGACTTGAACACCTTGCCGTCGCCAACAACGACAGTGGTGGTGGTGGTCGGTTTCTTGTCCACGATGGTGCATTTCTTCGTGGAAGTATCTTGCACTACATAAAACTCCGTCTGAGCGTAGGCAGCGCCGGTCATGATTGCTGCGACCGCAGCCGAAATAAGAAACTTCTTCATATGTCTCCTCCACTTTGAATGTGTCCCTGCGTAGATCACTGAGCGGCGTGGAATCGGTTGCGCGCCTGGGAACTACGTCTATGGTTCACGAGCTTTCAGTTCCTGGGTGGAGACCTTAACGGGTTGATATGAACGCGGCCGGAACGGGCAGTTCAGAGATCGTTTATTTCGATAGCCCGCCCCAATGCGCTTGGTTGTTGACGCGAGGGCGCTGTCGCCCCCCAACAAACGATGCATCTGCACATAGTGCCGTGCACAAGGACACTTCATCTCGTTTGGTGCGGCTGCGACAGCAACGCCTGCTGCGCGCCGCGGTTCCGCGCCAAGCCCTATGCGCGGTTGCTCGTGCCGCCCGAGTCACCCATGCTCAAAGCTGCCACCGCTAACCCATCGCGACCTTGTCGCCGCCGTGCTCGCGTTGGTCGAGCCACATCGTGCCGAGCGCGAACGCCAGCCAGCCGAAATTGTAGGCAAAGCCAACCATCAGAACGACCCAGCCGGGAATCGGTCCGACTGCGGCGCGATCGACAAATTCCGCCAGGGTTGACGCCGGCGTCGGATGGATCGCTATCTTGCCGTAATAGGCAATCACCTGGATAGCGAGAATCCAGACGTAGTTGCGACGCAGCCGCCGCCCCGCTGCGCGGATAAACGAAATGTGGTGGCGGGGCGCCGTGTAGTCGCGCCCGAGTATCACCTGCCAGCTATCGTCGCGGTCTTCACCGGTCAATATTGGCGCGTAGAAATTCGTCTCCATCCACCGAGCTCGGGCGCGCCAGACATTGAAGTAGCGATAACGTCGCGCCTCCATGCCGAGAAACACGGCAATGAGCAGGCCGACGAGGAGAAGTGGCAGGGGTGAAGCCTCCGGGCTCGAAAAGGTCGTCGACAGGGCGATGCCCATTGTGACGATCGCCCAGTTGGTCGTGTTGTCGAGCCGCGTTCTCCAGATCGTCGAACGGTAGACTTCGCCCCGGTACAGATGAGCGATGGCGCCCATTTCAGCAGAATTGAAGGTGTGTTGGCGGTGTGTTTCGCTGGAAGCCGTAACAGACATGGCGGGACTCCGGTTGTCCGAACCGCGCATCACCGGCGTTGACCGGGAGAGTCCACATCATCAACGCCGATGAACCTATCCGGAATTGTGACGGCGCAACTATGCTCGCCCTGAGGCCGAATTGCCAGCAGCAGATCGAGCAATGGAACGGTGCACCGCACTATCCCGACCCGGCATCCGCATTGGGTCGCGCCTTGTGGTTACAAACGACGACATCGCGCAACCCGACAGGGCGCGGCGTTCTGTCTCGGATCAAGGCGTTGTTGCAGGACGAGACTTCGATGATCACCGCATCAGCGGCTACCAGTCATCGTATATCCACTCCCTTGGGAATCGCGGCCGCGCTCTTGCCTGCGGCGTCCGCTCGGGCTCGCGTAAGGTCGGAGCCGGCTGCGCCGGAGGCGGTGACGTCTGGGCGGGTTCTGCTCGGAAACTCTCGCGAGCACGCGTTTTATCTCTTCCTGGCTCGCCTTGAGCTCCCCCATGGCTCTTGAATTGTCGCTGGCTATTTGCTGCTGGGTCGCTTTGAGCTGTTCGAGGCTTCGCTCCAGATTCGCCAGATCACGCGCCATCGTTTGCAACAACTGCGTGTGATCGGGAAGCGCTGCGGTAGCTGTCGGCGCGGTGTCTTGCGGTGCGGTCCGAGCCAAGAGTGTTGGCTGCGGTAGGTACGGCCGAAGGTGGGCGCGCGGCATCGCGCTGCATTTTTGCAAGCTGTTCACTCAAGCGCGCGGGCTGTTCATCCGCGCACGATCTGTTCGTGGGCATGTGCCAGCCGCGGGCCGCTGCCGTCAGCGCCGCCGAACGGCGCGGCTTGAGCCCCTCACGGCGCAGCTTCCCACTCGTGCTCATCTACCTCAGCGGAGGGAGACCATCGCAGTCCCCGCCACGCCAAGCGCACGAGCGGCCCCAGTGGATAGGTCTATGCACCGTCCCTTCACGAACGGACCACGATCATTTATCCGAACCGTGACGCTTCGCCCGGTGGAATGTGAGGTGACTGTGACATGAGAGCCGAATGGTCTGGCGCGATGTGCCGCAGTCATCGCATTTGGATTCATCCGCTCGCCCGATGCGGTTCGGCCGCCACTGTAGCCATAGCGAGAAGCAATACAGGTTTCGGCGAATGCCGGTGCAGATAGACAGGCAAGCGCCAAGGCGCATATCGGGCGGATCATCCTCACCCTTCCAAGATCGAGGCTCAATCGGCCAACTTTTTCGCGGCCTCAAAGTTCCAGTAAGAGCGCGTAAGAATGACGAATGCGGCACAGCATTACGCGCAACAGGATCGTCTGAGTGCAGGACAACGGCCGTATCAGCCGGTGCGGGACCATGGTTCGATCGATTGGGAGATGCCCCTGCCTGAGGCCCGACAGGTCGCGGCGCCTTCAAGTTCTTCCTTGCCGCTCTTTGAACGGACCTGCAATGACGTTGGGCAGCTCACCATTCAAGACAATCGCTGAAGCCGCGAATACCCGCGAGATATTCCTAACGCACTTGACCAGAAGATACGTCCGGACAATCGGGCCCTACCGCTTGGCCCCAAGATACGTCGTCCATGCGGCGCTGGCCAAGGTCTGCGATGCTTTGCGGGCGCATGTCTTTTCGACTTCCGCAATGATCGAAGACACACTGATTCTCGGCTGTGTTTGGCCGCTCGCCGCGGCAACGTAGTTAAGTCCCGTCCAGAAACCGTGAATCCAGACCGTCCCCTCCAACAGATGCTCTTCGGTAGACCGCCAGTGAGCGCAACTCATGCCCCCTGCTCCGACCATGTCGACTGAAACCTTGGCGTCCTGCGCGGACGCCACGCAGATCGAAGCGCCAAAAACGATCGACGCAAATAGAGATGGCTTTATCATCCACCAGGTCATCTTGGCACCTCTCGCCCGAACGCCAAAGTCGGCTGTCGCGTAAGTCCAGCGATCGGGTTGTCTACCGGAATGGCGCTACCAATGCTGCCCGCAGGGTCCGCGGCACCATCGAGGGTTCGATCAACGTGGCTTCTCTACAGCGTCACCACGAATTAGGCCGCAGCGTGACGAATGAAGGTGGCGTCAGCCTTTCTGCCGTTCTCACCTGTAGGCGCTAAGATGATATCGTAGTCATTGCAATTGCGGCGACAGCGCTCGCAATCGCGCAGTGTATGAGCCCACGCGCCGGCTTGTTTGCGCCTAGGCGCCGGCCATCGCCTGCTCGATGCCGACAGCGCCGCATTAGCCTTGGCCCCATTAGGCCAGCCGGCCTGCACCATGTCGGGCCGGCCGCCGCCGCCCTTGCCACCGAGCGCCCCGGAGCCCTTGCGCACCAGCTCGCGATATCGCTCATGACGCCGACCACAATGCTGGCCTTGCCGTCTCAGTGTCGCCGACGATCGCGACCACGACAAGCCAACCGCCAAACGTCACGAAGTCTCTGTAAGTTACTCTCTTCCCAGTCCCTTGCGATGAACCGCCTGCGGTTATCAGCCAATCGTCTGCGTCGTAGCCGAAGTTGACGTTGGCTTAAGCCGACAAGCGCACCCGGCGACTGTTCTACAACGCCAATCATGAACGTGTCCTGCAAAGCGAGGCGGTATGCCGTCCGCATTATTTGTCGGAACGAGGCAGCATACGAACGAGCGTGCGGTCTCGAAATATCCAGTGATGGATCAGCGCCGCGGCTGCGTGCATGGTCGCGAGGATCACGAGCGCATGGGCCAGAACTTCGTGCACCTCCTTTACGCTATGGGCGAAGGCACGATCCTTGAGCCATGGCGATGGAATCTCGGCCAGCCCAAAAAGCGGCAGGGCATCGCCACGCGCAAACTGAAGCACAATGCCAACGACAGGAACCGCTACCAGCAAAACATAAAGGCCGTAGTGCGCGATCTGGGCGGCAGGATCCAGCCACTTTCCCATCCATGCGCCAAATTCAGTCGCTTCCGGCAGCGGAACCGGGTCGACTAACCGCCAGGCGATGCGCGCCACAAGAAGCGCGAGGATCGCTATCCCTGCGGAAATATGAACGAACAGACCTGAATCATGTGGCCAACCCTTGGGCAGCACATTGTCGAAAGTCCCAAGCGCCCAGGCAAGAGCAACGAGGAAGACCGTCAACCAATGCAACGCCTGCGGAATAGCGCCGTAGTCCTTGGCTGAATTAAATAACCGCATATCAGAACCCTCTTTTGAAAGGTACTCCCGGCCGGCTGGTGCCCGTTGACATAGGTCAAGTGGCCCAACACGCGACCTTACCGAGAAATGAAAAAGCTCTCTTCGACCAGGCGAGGTGCCTGCTGCGTTAAGTATCTCAGGAAAATTCCACTCAGATTCCAGCTTTGTCCTGACGGTCATCAATCACGCCAAATTCCATCACCGGCATGATCCAATATGTGAGTCTGGCTCCTGCGAACGCCGTCTTGAGCCGGGCGAGCAATCGTGCGGCATCTTGCCTTTCCAGAATTGTCCGAACCAGCACCTCGTCGGCGTGACCTTTGACCTGCTCGGCCGTGGTCTGCAACTGTACGGCCGGGCCGTGACCTGCACCATCAGATGCGGTGAATCCGGATACCAGGTCGCGCTGCTCGCTGAGATAGTCGAACAACTCCTCGCGAAGCGAGCGAGCGGCGATCACCGTCAGGCAAACAGGTTGAACCGTCATTTGCCCCCCTTCGCTACGCCGCCAAACCGGCGATAGAGGATTGGCAGAAGTATCAGGGTCAAGAGCGTCGACGACAGCAACCCGCCGATTACCACGATGGCCAGCGGCTTCTGAATTTCCGATCCGGGACCGGAAGCGAACAACAGCGGGACAAGTCCGAGCGCGGTAATGCTGGCGGTCATCAGCACCGGCCGAAGCCGGCGCTTGGCGCCCTCCACGACAATGCGAGCCTCCGGGACGCCGTGGGCGCGCAACTGATTGAAGTACGAGACGAGCACAACGCCGTTCAACACGGCGATGCCGAGCAGCGCGATGAATCCGACCGAAGCCGGAACGGACAGATACTCGCCCGTCAGCACAAGCGCAAAGACACCACCGATGAGAGCGAAGGGGATGTTTACCAGGACCATCAGCGCCTGGCGGATTGAGCCGAAAGTGGTGAAAAGCAGAACGAAGATAAGTCCAATTGCAACGGGCACGACGACAGTCAAGCGCGCAGCGGCGCGTTGCTGGTTTTCGAACTGGCCACCCCAGGTGAGCCGATAACCCTGCGGCAGCACAAGATCTGTGGCCACCTTCTGCTGCGCAGCCTCGACAAAGCCCACCATATCGCGACCTCGGACATTGGATCGAACCACGCTCATACGGCCGCCGTCCTCGCGGTCTATTTTGACGGGACCGTCAACCCGGTGAATGCGGGCCACCTGAGAGAGCGCCACGTGCTGCCCGGACGCAAGCGTCAGGGGCAGGTTGGCGAGTAAGGTAGGCGCTTCGCGCGTCTTCTCACTTCCACGCAGCAGTATCGGGGTGCGGCGCCCCTCTTCCAGGGCCGTGCCGATGGTCCGGCCCTCGATCTGGGTGCGCAGCGAGGCGGCAATCGTATCCACCGCCAAACCGAGACGACCCGCCTCCAGCCGGTTTACCGAGACCGTATAATACTGCGCGCCTTCATTGAGCGTCGTGTACACGTCCTCTGCGCCATCGATGCCGGACAGGATCGCCGACAGCTTGCTTGCTATCTCATTGAGCTTCGTGATGTCAGGACCGAAAATTTTCACCGCGACGTCGCCACGCACGCCGCTGATCATCTCCTGGACGCGCATGTCGATCGGTTGCGTGAAGCCGAGCGACAGTCCCGGAAAGTCTGCGAGCACTTGACGGAGCTGCTGAAGGAGGGCGGACTTGTCGACCGTCCTTCTCTCTTCCGACGGCTTCAAGACCAGAAACGTGTCGGTCTGATTGAGCCCCATCGGATCGAGGCCGAGCTCATCCGATCCGGTACGAGCAACGATTCCCGCGACGTCAGGTACGCGCGCGAGAATGGCAGACTGAAGCCTCGCGTTGATCGCATTTGCCTGATCGAGATTGACCGACGGAATTGCCTCGACGCTGACGATGATGTCGCCTTCGTCCATGGTCGGCATGAATGTCTTGCCGAGTTTGGTGTAGGCAAAGCCGGCCGCAACGAGGGCCGCCACCGCCGCGACCATCACCTTGCGCTCATTGGCCAGTGCCCATCCAAGCGCAGGCGCATAGCCTCGTGAAGCGAGTCTGATCAGCCATGGTTCCCGGTGCGGGGCCGCCTTGAGCAGAAACGAGGTCGCTACCGGAATAACCGTGAGCGCCAGCAACAGCGAGGCGGCGAGCGCAAAGATGATTGCGAGCGCGACGGGAGTGAACAGCTTTCCCTCGAGGCCCTGCAGCGCAAGCAGCGGCACGAATACTATGATGATGATGAGCACGCCCGTTGAAACCGGCTCCAACACCTCGCAGACCGACCGGAACACAGTATGGACGAGCGGCGTCGTCTTCCCTTCCCGATCCTTGCTGAGATTTCCAACGATATTTTCGACGACGACCACCAGTGCGTCGATCAGCATGCCGATGGCGATCGCCAGGCCACCCAGACTCATCAGGTTGGCCGACATGCCGACCGCACGCATGACGATCAGCGCGATCATGATCGCAAGCGGCAGGCTCAGGGCAATCACCAGCGAGGCCCGCCAGTTGCCGAGAAACAGCAGCAGCAGCACGATGACCAGAACCGTGGCTTCACCCAATGCCCGCACGACGGTTCCGACCGCGCGGCCGACCAGCCGGCTCCGGTCATAAAACACGTTGATGGTAACGCTCTTCGGCAGCGAGGGCTGCAGCTCCTGCAGGCGCTGGCGGACGTCGCGCACGAGCTGACCGGCATTGGCACCGCGCAAGCCAAGCACGAGTCCTTCGACCGTTTCGCCGCGACCGTCGACCGTGACGGCGCCGTAGCGCGTCAGCGAACCGACCTGAACGTGGGCAACATCGTTGACCCGGATCGGAATGCCGTCCCTGGTGTCGACCACGATGGCCTTGATGTCATCGATCGAGCGGATGCTGCCTTCGATGCGGACAAGGGCGCTGTCTTCTCCCTGGTTGACGCGGCCGGCGCCGTCGTTGCGGCTATTGGTCTCGATCGCCCGCCGAAACAGGTCATACGAAATGCCGCGTGCCGCAAGGGCATCGCTGATCGGCACGATCTCGAAGGCCCGGACATGACCGCCAAGCGAGTTGACGTCGGCGACCCCCGGAACGGTTCGCAGCGCCGGGCGGATCACCCAATCGAGCAGACTTCGCCGCTCGGCCAGCGAGAGATCGGGACTGTCGATCGTGAACATGAACATTTCACCGAGAGGGCTCGTGATCGGGGCGAGGCCACCGGTCACGCCCTCCGGAAGATCGCGCGCGATATTGGATAGCCGTTCCGAGACCTGGTTGCGCGCCCAATAGATGTCGGTGCCGTCTTCAAAATCGACGGTAATGTCGGCGAGCGCGTATTTTGTCGTCGAGCGAAGGATCTTCTTGTTGGGCAATCCAAGCAGTTCGAGCTCGATTGGAACCGTGATCCGTTGTTCGACCTCCTCGGGGGTGAGACCCGACGCCTTCATGATGACTTTCACCTGCACGGGTGAGACGTCAGGGAATGCGTCGATCGGCAGACCAGGCAGAACAACAATGCCCGCGCCAATGAGCAGAAGGACGCTCAAGGCGACAAACAGGCGCTGCGACAGCGCGAAAGCGACCAAGCGCTCGAGCATTATTCGGCCCCGAGCCGTAGCAAAATCCCTCGCAGGGCGGTGATTCCACTGACGGCGACCTCGTCCTTGTCCGTGATCGCGCCCGACACCACGACGTGGTCTTGATCCTCGGCGAGGAGCGTCACAGGCGCCAGACGAAATCCGCCCTCGATTGCAACAAAGATCGACGCCTTGTCTCCGCGCCGGACAAGCGCGCTATAGGGAACCTCCCAGGCACTTTCACCGGAGGAAAGAAAGCTGATCCGTACTGCGGCGGTTTGCCCGGGGCGTAGTTCACCCGTATTCGGCACTTCTGCTCGCACCAAAATAGTCTGGGTCGCCGCATCCGTTGTTTCCGACACCAGTATGACCTGCCCAGGGGACGCGTAGCCGTCGATTTCCACTCTCGCTCCTGGTCGGATGGCGCGGATGCTCGATGCCGGAATCGCAATCTCGGCCCATAAGGTCGACAATCGTGCGAGCTTGACGAGCGGCGCCGCCTGCTCAACCCGCTGGCCTGGGGAAACCATGATTTCAACCACTGTTGCCTGCTGAGGCGCAGTGACCGAAACTGTCGCCGTAATCGCCGTCTCGCTGGTCAGGCGCGAAATGGCTGCGTCTGAGAGACCGCTGAGCCGAAGCATTTGCCGCCGTTCCGCCACGACGATGCTTGCCTGCCGGGCTTCGGTCTGGCTGGTCTCCAGAACGCGTTGCGGCACCGCCTTTCCTTCAAAGAGGTCGGTGTTCCGTTTGAGCTGCTGGGCGGCAAGTGCGTCCTGCGCGAAGGCATGCAGGTAGTCACGTTGAAGCGACACAAAGCTCGGGCTCTCAAGCGTGACGAGAGGCTGGCCGGAGTTGACCCGGTCGCCTCGTGCAACCGACAGACCATTGACCATGCCGGCCACGGGAGCGCTCACGACCCACAATTGGGGCGTGGGAATAACAATCTGGGCGGGATAGGGCAGTGTCTGGTCGGTTCGGCTCGATACGGGATGCACGACGCGAACGCCCAGGGTTTGTGCCTGCGCAGGACTGACCTTCACCTCGTCCTCGGCTAACGCTATGGTTGCGGGGCCAATCAGGACGAGCGCAAGCGAGGCTCGAGCCAACCTCCGCCATGAGCAAAGACCTCGGATCGCCTGAGCGAGCTTCATCGGCAAAAAACCATATGATCCGGTGGCGCCGCCAAGTCGCGCGTTCCGTTAAACTTGAGTAGTCCGTCCGGGCTCCCATGCTTTGATTTGCGTCAAGCGACAGATGTGCTGGATGATCCGGCCGGCTAGACGACGCGAGAGCGGCCTAGTGCTTCAACGGTTTCCAGCCAGTGTGGTTGAAGTGTGTGCCGTACAGTTCCAGTGCCTGCACAATCTTGACGGCGCCCTCGTCGCGCCCCTTGTCCGCCTTCATGACGGCAATGCCGTCGAGAATCTGTTCCAGGACGATGTGAAGCTGGTGATCGGCCTCCTCAGGCAACTTGCAGTTCGCGGTGACATAATCAATCTGCCCCTGCACGCGTCCGGCCAGTTCATCGAAGGCCTCACGGGAGAATTTGTTGGCGTGAATAGGAGGGAGCGCATCCGCCATTGCTGTGCGGATCTCGCTCATCCCCCGCCGCAAGGCCTCATCGGTCGGCCACTTCTTGCCGTTGTCGAGCTTGATTTCGGCGGTGGCGGCGTGGGCGTGCGGCTCGGCCGCAACAACCCCAGTCGGGGCTATTGCCAAGCCGAAGGCAATCAATCCCGACATCAACAGCTTTGTGGTGAGCATGTCGTGTTTCCTGCTGGACCCGTTGCGGGCTGTATCCGTTTGTCTCATTGAAAGATAGGGACGGTCCGAAAGCGGAAGTTTGCGCTGACGCAACGTTCGAGACGATTTCAGAAAGCCAGTTCGCTCATGCGAGCTACTTGCAGCGGGCTTACCGCAGTTGTCCCGAGGGCCAGAAGCGCGCGGGACGTTCGTTTTTGGGTTATTCGCGATCGAGTCAGCAGCAATTACGGCAATGTCGCTATGCATCAGCTATGACAAATTCGTGACCACTCAGGCACCGACAGCCCCACGCTCGCCTTGGCGCGATGGGGGCCGCCGGCCTGCGCCATGTCGAGCCGCCCGCCGCCCTTGCCGCCGAGCGCCTCGGAGGCCTTGGGCACCAGATGCGAGCCGCTAGTCCCGTTCCGCTTGCGCAATTTCGGCAGGCGCGAGATCGCCCTTCAGCAGTTCCGCCGTATCGGCCAACCGCGCCTCGGCGGTATCCTTCACATGGGCTGCGAGATCGGGCAGCCGCTCGATCAGGGCGTGAAAATCCTGCGCGTCCAGCGCCAGCAGTTTGGTCTTGCGCGTCGCGGTCACCGTGCCGCTGCGCTTGGTACGGTGCAACAGCGCGATTTCGCCGAAGAACGTGCCGTTCGACAACCGCACCCGCTGGCTCGGCAGTTCGATCTCGACCTCGCCCGCAGTGATGAAATACATCGATGAGGCCGGATCGCCGCGCCGCACCAGCACTTCGCCTGATTCGATGGTCTGCGCCCGCAACAGCCGCATGATGTCGACGATCTCGGAGGCGCCGAGATGCGAGAACAACGGCACCCGCGCCAGCATCGCCCAGGTGACGATGAAATCGCGCCGCCGCACTTCATCGGTGAATGCGCGCGAGACGATCGCGACCGGCAACGCGATCATTGCAAAGCCGACGACGATGGCAAACACCGATACGATCTTGCCGAGCGGCGTCACCGGCACCACGTCGCCATAACCGACGGTGCCGAGCGTGACGATCGCCCACCACATCGCCTGCGGAATGGTGCCGAACTTGTCGGGCTGGACGTTGCGCTCGATCGCATAGAGCAGCGAGGCGAACAGCAGCACCGCGCCGGTCAGGATCACGACGCAGCCGAAAAGCGTGCGGCGCTCGGCATGGAGCGCCGCCAGCAGCGAACGCAGCGCCGGCGAATAGCGCACCAGTTTGAAAAACGGCAGCAAGCCGAACAGCACCAGCGCCGAGCGGTCGCCCACGGTCAACGCGATCGCCGCCGGCAGGAAGGCCATCAGATCGATGATGCCGAGGCTGGAGAAGGCATATTCCAGCCGGGCCCGCGCCGGCGTCACGGCACGAAGCGAATGCCCGACCACGCTCCACAGCCGCGCCAGATATTCCAGCGCGAACACCACGACGGCGGCGACTTCAATGGTGGTGAACAGCCAGCCCAGCCCGGCATCGAATTCCGGCACCGAGGCCAGGATCATAGCCAGCACATCGAGGATGATGATGGCGACGATCAGTTGGGCAAAGCGCGAGCCGACCGAATGCGGCAGATGATCGTGTTCGAGCAGTTCGTAGAGCCGGTCCCGGAGGTCCGGGTCGCTGCTGGCGCGTTTGCCCGGAACGGTGGCCACGATCGATTGTCTCCGTCAGCTACCACATTTGGTAGCTCCCTCGCCCCGCTCTTCGCGGGGAGAGGGCGTAGGCGGCCTATGGCCACCGTCCTTACTTAATAACAAAAGAACGCCGATGCGAAGCATCGGCTATGGTGAGGGGCTGCTTCCGCAAGTTCGAAAGAGGAGCGTACGCCGAGAGTCCCCCTCACCCGGATTGCTACGCAATCCGACCTCTCCCCGCAAGCGGGGCGAGGTAAGGTGGCACTCAGAGCGCTCAGGCGCCAGCCATCGCCTGTTCGATGGCCGACAGCGCCGCGCTCGCCTTGGCGCCATCGGGGCCGCCGGCCTGCGCCATGTCGGGCCGCCCGCCGCCGCCCTTGCCGCCGAGCGCTTCCGAGCCCTTGCGCACCAGTTCCACCGCGTTGAAGCGCGCCGTGAGATCGGCGGTGACGCCGACGACGATGCCGGCCTTGCCGTCCTCGGTGACGCCGACGATTGCGACCACGCCGGAGCCGATCTGCTTCTTGCCGTCGTCGACCAGGCTTTTGAGATCCTTGGTCTCGACGCCCTCGACCGCCCGCGCCAGCAGCTTGACGCCGCCGGCTTCGCGAATGCCGGCAGCAGCGCCATTCCCGACCGACGTACCGCCGCCCATCGCGAGCTTCTTGCGCGCATCCGACAAATCGCGCTCGAGCTTCTTGCGCTCCTCCATCAGGGCCGCGATCCGCGCCGGCATGTCGTCGACCGTGGTGCGCAGCTCCGACGCCGCGGTCTTGGCGACCGCCATCGTATCGTTGGCGTGCTTGCGCGCATGACGCCCGGTCAGCGCCTCGATGCGCCGCACGCCCGACGCCACCGCGCTTTCGCCGGTCACCGAAATCAGACCGATATCGCCGGTGCGCCGCACATGGGTGCCGCCGCACAGTTCGACCGACCAGCCGAGAGCATTGGTCCCTTGCGCGCGGGCCTGCTTGCCCATCGAGACCACACGGACCTCGTCGCCGTATTTTTCGCCGAACAGGGCGCGCGCCCCGGCTTCGCGGGCATCATCCACCGCCATCAGCCGCGTCGTGACCTCTTCGTTTTCGAGCACCACCTCGTTGGCGATGTCTTCGACACGGGCGAGCTCTTCCGCCGTGATCGGCTTCGGATGCACGAAGTCGAAGCGCAGCCGATCCGGCGCGACCAGCGAGCCGCGCTGGGCGATGTGATCGCCGAGCACCTGGCGCAGTGCCTCATGCAGCAGATGCGTCGCCGAGTGATGGGAGCGGATCGATGACCGGCGCGTGTGATCGACTTCGAGCTGCAGCGCGGTGCCGACCTTCAGCGTGCCCTGCTCCACCGTGCCTAGGTGCACGAAGAGATCGCCGGCCTTCTTCTGCGTGTCTGACACGCGGAACTTGACGCCCTCGCCCGTCAGCAGGCCGGTATCGCCGACCTGGCCGCCGGATTCCGCGTAGAACGGCGTCTGGTTCAGCACGATCGCACCGCTCTCGCCGGTCTTCAGGCTGTCAGTATCCTTGCCGTCCTTCACCAGCGCGGTCACCACGCCTTCGGCGCTCTCGGTGTCGTAGCCAAGGAATTCGGTGGCGCCGAGCTTTTCGCGCAGCGGAAACCAGACGTTTTCGCTCGCGGTATCGCCGCTTCCCGACCACGACGCGCGCGCCTTTTCGCGCTGCCGCTCCATCGCGTCGGTGAACGACGCCTGATCGACGCTGATGCCGCGCGACTTCAGCGCGTCCTGCGTCAGATCGAGCGGGAAGCCGTAGGTGTCGTACAGCGTGAACGCGGTGTCGCCGTCGAACATATCGCCCTTTTTCAGGCCGGCGCTCTTTTCGTCGAGGATCGAAAGTCCCCGCTCCAGCGTCTTGCGGAAGCGGGTCTCCTCCAGCCGCAGCGTTTCCTCGATCAGCTTTTCGGCGCGCACCAGTTCGGGATAGGCCTGCCCCATCTCGCGCACCAGCGCCCACACCAGCCGATGCATCAGCGGCTCGCGCGCGCCGAGGAGCTGCGCATGGCGCATGGCGCGGCGCATGATCCGGCGCAGCACATAGCCGCGGCCTTCGTTGGAGGGCAGCACGCCGTCGGAGATCAGGAACGACGAGGCGCGCAGATGGTCGGCGATCACGCGCAGCGAGGCCTTCTGCGGCCCTTGCGGGTCGGCGCCGGTCAACTCCGAGATCGCCCGGATCAGGGCGACGAACAGATCGATGTCGTAATTGTCATGCTTGCCCTGCAGCACGGCCGCGACGCGCTCCAGCCCCGCGCCGGTGTCGATCGAAGGCTTTGGCAGCGGATTGCGCACGCCGCCTTCGAGCTGCTCGAACTGCATGAACACGAGATTCCAGATTTCGATGAAGCGGTCGCCGTCCTGCTCGGCCGAGCCCGGAGGGCCGCCCCAGATCTTGTCGCCGTGATCGTAGAAAATTTCCGAGCACGGCCCGCACGGGCCGGTGTCGCCCATCTGCCAGAAATTGTCGGAGCCGGCGATGCGGATGATTCGCGACTCCGGGAGACCTGCGATCTTCTTCCAGAGATTGAAGGCCTCGTCGTCGTCGATATAGACGGTCGCCGTCAGCTTGTCCTTCGGCAGGCCGAATTCCTTGGTGACGAGGTTCCAGGCCAGTTCGATCGCGCAGTCCTTGAAGTAATCGCCGAACGAGAAATTGCCGAGCATCTCGAAAAAAGTGTGATGCCGCGCGGTATAGCCGACATTGTCGAGGTCGTTGTGCTTGCCGCCGGCGCGCACGCATTTCTGCGAGGTGGTGGCACGCTGGTAAGCGCGCTTCTCGACGCCGGTGAAGACGTTCTTGAACTGCACCATGCCGGCATTGGTGAACATCAGGGTCGGATCGTTGCGCGGCACGAGCGGTGACGACGGCACGATCTCGTGGCCGTTCTCCGCAAAGAAATCCAAGAATTTCGACCTGATCTCGTTGACGCCGCTCATGTTCATCCAATCGGAAATGGGGCCGGGTCAGGCCCGCAACCAGCCTTTAACCTTCCGGCGGAACGCTTTTAGACAAGGCCGCCCACGGTGTCCAGAAACTGTGCAGGCGGATCATAGGCTTGCCGCAGCACACAAGATGGGCGCGCACATCCCGTTGATAATGCTGCGGCTGCGTTGACAGGCTTGGCAGGGCTGTGTTTCCCTCTTATCTGTAAGACGTCACGTCGGGAGAGATCGGCTTAAGCGCCGGCGCCGAAGGAGCAACCGCCCCGGAAACTCTCAGGCAAACGAACCGCGTGACGAAATAGCATCTGGAAAGTGACGCCGGGCGGCTTTGGCCCAAGGCGTCCGCCGACGGGATAATACTCTCAGGCACAGCGACAGATGGGGCTTTCTTTCGGGTTTTCGGGGGCTGGTCCCCGGAACCCCTGAGGGTCCCCGAATGCTGGCGCGCGACGAATCTCCCCTGAAACGCACCCCATTGCACGCGCTCCATGTGGCGCGCGGCGGCAAGATGGTTCCCTTCGCGGGTTACGAGATGCCGGTGCAATACCCGGCCGGCGTGCTGAAGGAGCACCTGCATACGCGCGCGAACGCCGGGCTGTTTGACGTCTCGCATATGGGCCAGCTCGCGCTGCGTCCCAAATCAGGCCAGGTCAAGGATGCGGCGCTGGCGCTGGAGCGGCTGGTGCCGCAGGACATCGTGGCGGTTGCGCCGGGACGGCAGCGCTACGCCCAGTTCACCAACGAAGACGGCGGCATTCTCGACGATTTGATGGTGGCGAATTTCGGCGACCACCTGTTTCTGGTCGTCAACGCCGCCTGCAAGGCCGAGGACGAGGCGCATCTGCGCGCGCATCTCTCCGATACCTGCGTCATCGATTCGCTGGCTGGTCGCGGCCTGATCGCGCTGCAGGGACCGAAAGCGGAAAAGGCTTTGGCGAAACTTTGTGCAGACGTCACGGCAATGCGATTCATGGATACCGGCCCGCGCCAGGTGGCTGGCCTGGACTGCTTCGTCTCGCGCTCCGGTTATACCGGCGAGGACGGTTTTGAGATTTCGGTTCCGGCCGCACAGGCCGAAGCATTGGTGACGGCGCTGTTGGAAAACCCGGACGTGCTGCCGATTGGTCTCGGCGCGCGCGACAGCCTGCGGCTGGAAGCCGGGCTCTGCCTCTATGGCCACGACATCGACACCACGACGACGCCGGTCGAGGGCGCGCTGGAATGGTCGGTGCAGAAGAGCCGCCGAAATGGCGGCGCGCGTGCCGGCGGCTTCCCCGGCGCGGAGAAGATTCTCGCACAATTCGAAAAAGGCGCGGCACGCCGCCGCGTTGGCTTGCGGCCTGAGGGCCGCGCGCCGGTGCGCGAAGGCGCGCTGCTGTTCGCGGACGCCGCCGCAAGCGAACCGATCGGCAAGGTCACCTCGGGCGGCTTCGGCCCGAGCCTCAATGCGCCGGTGGCGATGGGCTATCTGCCGACATCGCTGTCCGCCAACGGCACACGGGTTTTCGCCGAAGTTCGCGGCCAGCGCCTGCCGCTGCAGGTCGCTGCCATGCCCTTCGTTTCCAACACCTATAAACGGTAGATCACCAGAGGACGTTTCATGACGACGTTGTTCACATCAGACCACGAATGGCTCCGCATCGAGGGCGATGTCGCCACCATCGGGGTCACCGATTACGCGCAGTCGCAGCTCGGCGACGTCGTATTTGTCGAACTGCCCAAGGTCGGCCGCGCGCTGAAAAAGGCCGAAGCCGCCGCCGTGGTCGAATCGGTCAAGGCCGCCTCCGACGTCTACGCGCCGATCTCGGGCGAGGTGGTCGAGGTCAACGAGGCGCTCACCGCCGAACCGGCGCTGGTGAATTCCGACGCCGGCGGCAAGGCCTGGTTCTTCAAGCTCAGAATCGCGGACAAAAGCGAACTCGGCGGCCTGATGGATGAGGCCGCCTACAAGGCACATACGGCTTAAGGAAAGCACGCCATGAACGCGCCGCTCAAGACCACTGCCGAAGCCGCCACCGATTTCGTGCGCCGGCATATCGGCCCCTCGCCCCGCGACATCGTAGCGATGCTGGACAGCGTCGGCGCGAAAAGCCTTGGCGAGCTGATGGCCCAGACGCTGCCGTCCTCGATCCGGCAGAAGGCGCCGCTCGATCTCGGGCGCGCGTTCAGCGAAACCGAGGCGCTGGCGCATATGCGCGAGCTCGCCGCACAGAACCAAATGTTCACCTCGCTGATCGGCCAAGGCTATTCCGGCACGATCCTGCCGGCGGTAATCCAGCGCAACATTCTGGAGAACCCGGCCTGGTACACGGCCTATACGCCGTATCAGCCGGAGATCAGCCAGGGCCGGCTGGAAGCGCTGTTCAATTTCCAGACCATGATCTGCGACCTCACCGGGCTTGACGTCGCCAACGCCTCGCTGCTCGATGAGGCAACGGCTGCCGCCGAGGCCATGGCGCTGGCCGAGCGCGCCTCGCAAGTGAAGACAAAATCGTTCTTCGTCGACGCGGAAGTGCATCCCCAGACGCTCGCCGTGCTGCGCACCCGCGCCGAACCCTTGGGTTGGAATCTGGTGGTCGGCGATCCCCTCACCGATCTCGACAAGGCGGACGTGTTCGGCGGCCTGTTGCAATATCCGGGCACGTCAGGCGCAATACGCGACCTCAGGCCGGCGATTGCGGCGCTGCGCGCCAAGGGTGCACTTGCCGTCGTCGCGGCCGATCTGCTGGCGCTGACGCTGATCGCTTCGCCCGGCGAACTCGGCGCCGACATCGCCATCGGCTCGGCGCAGCGCTTTGGCGTGCCGATGGGCTATGGCGGCCCGCACGCGGCCTATATGTCGGTACGCGATGCGCTGAAGCGTTCGCTGCCCGGCCGCATCGTTGGACTATCGGTGGATTCGCGGGGGGCACCTGCCTATCGGCTCGCGCTGCAGACCCGCGAGCAGCACATCCGCCGCGAAAAGGCCACCTCCAACATCTGCACCGCGCAGGTGCTGCTGGCGGTGATCGCCTCGATGTACGCGGTCTATCACGGCCCCGAAGGGCTGACGCATATCGCGCGCACCGTGCACCGCCGCGCGGCGGTGCTGGCGGCGGGACTTGCAAAACTCGGCTTTGCGCCGCAATCACAGACCTTCTTCGATACCGTCACGGTCACGGCCGGTGGAAAGCAGAGCGAGATCGTCGCGCGCGCGCTCGCCGAAAGGATCAATCTGCGCATCGGTAACGGCACGCTCGGCATTGCGGTCGACGAGACCACGACGCCTGCGATCGTCGAGGCGGTGTGGCGCGCCTTTGGTGGCAAGCTTTCCTATGCCGACATCGAGGTCGGCGCGCGCGAGGCGCTGCCTGTTGAGCTGAAGCGCGACAGCGCCTTCCTCATCCATCCCGTGTTCCATACGCACCGCTCCGAGACCGAGCTGTTGCGCTATATGCGGAAACTCTCGGATCGCGATCTCGCCCTCGACCGCGCCATGATCCCGCTCGGCTCCTGCACCATGAAGCTGAACGCGACCACGGAAATGATCCCGCTGACCTGGCCCGAGTTCGGCAATCTGCATCCGTTCGCACCGAGCGAGCAGGCGCGCGGCTATCACGCGATGTTCAAGCGGCTGGAACAATGGCTGTGCGACATCACCGGCTATGACGCGATCTCGCTGCAGCCGAATTCCGGCGCGCAGGGGGAATATGCAGGATTGCTCGCGATCCGCGCCTATCATGCCGCCCGTGGCCAGCCGCACCGCAAGGTGTGCCTGATCCCCTCCTCCGCGCACGGCACCAATCCGGCCTCCGCTCATATGGCCGGCATGGAAGTGGTGGTGACCGCCTGCGACGCGCGCGGCGATGTCGATGTCGACGATCTGCGCGCCAAGGCGGAGAAGCATTCGAAAAATCTCGCCGCCGTGATGATCACCTATCCCTCGACGCATGGCGTGTTCGAGGAGCATATCCGCGACATCTGCGATATCGTTCACAGCCATGGCGGACAGGTCTATCTCGACGGCGCCAACCTGAACGCGCAGGTCGGCCTGTCGCGGCCCGGCGACTACGGCGCCGACGTCTCTCACCTCAATCTGCACAAGACCTTCTGTATCCCGCATGGCGGCGGCGGCCCGGGCATGGGTCCGATCGGCGTGAAAGCGCATCTCGAACCTTTCCTGCCCGGCCATCCCGCAAGGGACGGCAGCATGCCGGTCGGGCCGGTATCGGCGGCGCCGGCAGGTTCGGCCTCGATCCTGACGATCTCCTACGTCTACATTTTGATGATGGGCGGCGAAGGCCTCGCGCGCGCCACCGAGATCGCGATCCTGAACGCCAACTACATCGCGAACCGGCTCGATCCGCATTTCCCGGTGCTCTACCGGAATGCCAAAGGCCGCGTCGCGCATGAATGCATCGTCGATCCGCGCGCGCTCAAGACCACGAGCGGCGTCACCGTCGACGACATCGCAAAACGCCTGATCGACTACGGCTTCCATGCGCCCACCATGAGTTTCCCAGTGCCGGGCACGCTGATGATCGAACCGACCGAATCGGAATCGAAGGCCGAACTCGATCGGTTCTGCGACGCCATGATCGCAATCCGAAGCGAGATCACGGAGATTGAGGCTGGCCGCTGGAAAGTCGAGGCCTCGCCGCTGCGCCACGCCCCGCACACCGTGCACGATATCGCCGATGATACGTGGAGCCGCGCCTATAGCCGAGCCAAGGGTTGTTTCCCCGACGGCGTTTCGCGCACGGACAAATATTGGAGCCCGGTCGGGCGCGTCGACAACGTCTATGGCGACCGCAATCTGGTGTGCTCGTGTCCGCCGGTTACGGACTACGCGCAGGCGGCGGAGTGACGCTTCTGTAGGATGGGTGGAGCGAAGCGATACCCATCACGGTCATCGCGGACGCGGCACGATGATGGGTTTCGCTTCGCTCTACCCGTCCTACGGCCACCCCGCTACGGCACGAGCAGAACCGGATCCCAGCGCCACAGCCGATCGTTGGTCAGCCGCGTGCCGCCCCACCAGCGATCGATCGGGTTATGCCGGCTGAAATCTTCGGTGCCAGCCAAAATGGCGTTGCCGAGCGCGGTGAGCGATAGCCGGCTTTCCTTGTATCGTTCGAATCGCTCGCGCTCATCGTGCATCTCCAGCGTGAACGGCCATTCCGCGAGGCCCGACACAGCTGGGTTTGGGGCGAGCGCAAGGCCATCCAGGAGCGCGCCAGCTTCCCAATAGCCGAACACGCGGCGCTGAAAGCGCTGCTTGAAATGAGGAAACACCTCGAACGGATGCACGTAGCCCGCCGCGATCAATTCCAGAATTCGCAGTTCGGACGCGCCAAGCCCGGTTGTGCGCCCGGGCAACTCTTCGAGCATTTCCAGAACGCATCGCCGAAGCTGCGGCAGGACGCTGAGATCCCTGCCCAGCAGATCGAACCACGCGTGTGGCGTCGGTGCCCGATAGGCCTGCCAAGCAAGTCCTGCGACCTCGAGATGATGGTCGTTGATCGCAACACCCGGGAATTTCAACTCTGCGAGACGCGCCGGTTCTATCTCACCCAGCGAGGTATCCACATGTCGCAGGGTGATGCCTAAGCTTTTCGCCTGCGGGCCGAGATAGTCCAGCAGCCAGATCAATACCAACTGGGCATTCGGCTCCGCTCCCATCCAGAGTTCGACCGTTTCGCAACGTTCGCAAGCCTCGATGAACTTGAGATCGGCTATGCCGAATTTCTCGCGACGTTGCGGCGGCACCCAATCGAGCCAATGGGAGCCCCTGCTCCCGGCTCGTCCTCGCCGCCAAATATGCAGCCAGCTCCGCATCGGAACGCGGTGGCCCCCAAACCATCCGAAGCTCGATGGCGATAGCCAGATCGGCGTGACCGGCCGCCACAACGCAGCCCGCGCTTGAGGAATCTGCCGTCAGGACCAGACGCGTCATGGAACGCCTCGTCCGGACTGCTTGCGGGAGGGTTTGACCAGCGTAGGATTCCAGCGCCACAGATTATCGTTGGTCAGGTGCGTGCCGCCCCACCAGCGGTCGATTGGATTGTGCCGGCTGAAGTCTTCCTTGTGGGCGACAATGGCCTTGCCGAACTCGGTAAGCGACAGACGGCTGCGCAAGTAGGCTGGATGCCGGTCCCGCAAATTTTTGCGGTCGAGCGTACGCAGTTCCTCGTCGAGGCCCGCCACGGCCGGTTTGAGCCCGAACGCCAGCCCGTCGAGCAGATAGCCGATTTCCCATTCGTCGAAGATGCGGGTGCCGCGGACAGTCTTCATGTGAAACAGCGGATTGGTGTTCGCAAACCCCCACGCCAACATCTCCAGTAGCCGCATTTCAGTCGCACCGAGCCCGGTCACGCCGGAGGGCAACTCTTCGAGGAGTTCGACCAAAGCAGGTCTCAGCATCGGCAATGCGCTCAGATTGCTGGAAAGCAGATCGAAGCAAGCTTCGGGCGTCGGCGAGCAATATGCCTGCCAGCTCCGGCTTGCCGTATTCAATTCCGCCTCCGTGACGGGCAAATCGAACACCTCAAACCTGCGAAGCTCCTCCTCGCTCACGCCAAGCAAATCGAATTCAACAAGGCGAAAAACCAGCCTCGCTGCAGCTTCCGGGTGAGACCGGAAGTGGTCGAGCAACCAGATAAGTTGCAACTGGTCGTTAGGATGCGGGTCGAACCACAGTTCGATCGCATCATAGGCCTCGCAAAAATCGACAAGGCTGCGATTTCGCCTTTTCTTGTCTTCAGCACGCCGCGGGCGGGCGATGTCTGACCAGTGATACCCCGAACTCTGTTGTTTCGAACGTGCTCCGAGGAAGGCCGAAAGCTCGTCCGAGGACGGCAACTGTCCCCACGCGAAGCGATAGCTGAAGTGGACGACAAGATCGGCGAGACCCGCACCAAGAAGATGGAATCCGGACATACTGGTTAGGATCAGACGCTTCATGAGTCGATCACCTGTGCACGCATATAATCACACAACAAAACGGGCGCTGAAGACGTCGGCAACTCAACGTCTACAACACCCGTCCGTCCGTTTCAGGCCTTAACCCCTGAAGCGTCTCTGAAGCTTATTCCTCCGCCGCCTCCGGCTCCTCGCCGTCGGCGTCACGCTCGGGGGGGCCGGCGAGGATCTGCTCGGCGATCAGGCCGGAGTTCTGGCGGATCGCCGTCTCGATCTTGGCGACCATGTCGGGATTGGCCTTGAGGAAGGCCTTTGAGTTCTCGCGTCCCTGGCCGAGCCGCTGGCTGTCATAGGAGAACCAGGCGCCGGATTTCTCGACGATGCCGGCCTTGACGCCGAGATCGAGGATCTCGCCCATCTTGGAGACGCCCTCGCCATACATGATGTCGAACTCGACCTGCTTGAACGGCGGCGCCAGCTTGTTCTTCACCACCTTGACGCGGGTGGTGTTGCCGACCACTTCGTCGCGTTCCTTGATCGCGCCGATGCGGCGGATGTCGAGGCGGACGGAGGCGTAAAATTTCAAGGCGTTGCCGCCGGTGGTGGTTTCCGGCGAGCCATACATCACCCCGATCTTCATGCGGATCTGGTTGATGAAGATCACCATGGTGTTGGATTTGTTGATCGAGGCGGTGAGCTTGCGCAGCGCCTGGCTCATCAGCCGCGCCTGCAACCCCGGCAGCGCGTCACCCATCTCGCCCTCGAGTTCGGCCTTCGGCACCAGGGCCGCAACCGAGTCGACCACCAGCACGTCGACCGCGCCCGAGCGCACCAACGTGTCGCAGATTTCCAGCGCCTGCTCGCCGGTGTCCGGCTGCGAGATCAGCAGTTCGTCGATGTTGACGCCGAGCTTGCGCGCATAGACCGGATCGAGCGCGTGTTCGGCATCGATGAAGGCGCAGATGCCGCCCTTCTTCTGCCCTTCCGCCACCGTGTGCAGCGCCAGCGTGGTTTTGCCCGAGGATTCCGGCCCGTAGATTTCAACCACACGTCCCCTCGGCAGGCCGCCGACACCCAGCGCAATATCGAGCCCGAGCGACCCCGAGGAAATCGTCTCGATGTCCATCGAGCGGTCGTTCTTGCCCAGCTTCATCACCGAGCCCTTGCCGAACTGGCGCTCGATCTGGGAGAGCGCGGCGGACAGGGCCTTGGTCTTATCCATGGAGGATCCTTCGACGATACGCAGGGCAGTAGCGGACATAGTAGATGCTCCTTATGGCGGGGATTCGCGAGCGGGACAAACGGGCGGTGGCAGGTTCAGGATTCGATGGCGTATAAAAATCTTGTACCACCTTTGTTCTATGTTCGCAATATGTTCTTTCCGGCTTTTGGTGGTGGCCTGTTATCCGACCTCAGTGGCCTGGTTTGAAAATCGCAGTGGCCTGATTTGGATTGTTCACTTCGGAACCGACGGCCGGGCATCTGCATATTAGGATCGCAAGTGCAAACCCTGCGGTTAGGACCCGTAAGCACGAGGTTGTACCATGCAACGTCGCCGATCTGTTCCCCACACGTTCGAGGAAAATATTGCAGCCGAGAAAGCCAAGCTGGAAGCCCAAGTTGCCCAGCTCAAACCTGGTCCCCAGATGGACGGGCTGCTCAAGAAGATCAGACAGCTGGAAACCGCCTCCCACATGAACGAGTGGCTTTCCTCTCCGGGGCTCCAACCACCAGAACCAGCCTAAAAGAAGCAAGGCCGCCTCAGTTGGGCACTGGCCTGTTTCGACCCCTGGTGGCCGGTTTTGAAAATAGGAGTGGCCGAATTTGAGCTAAACTCCGTATGCTTGGCAGAAGCATCGATAGAAGCCGCCCGGTGTTCTGCTGGATCATCTTCATCACGATCCCCGTTGTCGCGATGGCGTTTTTGACCGGGCGCTTCACTGCGAAATACGCGGCAGAGAGGGGGCGCTCCGAACACGCATGGTTCCTCCTGGGGGCGCTGCTCTTCCCAATCTTTCCTATTGCGTGGATGACGCTGGGGCTTTTGCCGAGAAAGTAAGGCCGCCTCAGTTGGCGGCCTCTTTCATCGGAGCATTTTTAGAATCTCTTTGTGCGTGGCCAGCATCTGCACCGGCCTTTCGCGCCTTTGTCATCGACGTCGGCGGTGAACTGGAGGCGATTAGAGGTCAGCAAAACGCCGATTCTGCTGCTATCAAAAGTTGTGACTCAACACATGAACAACTTCCTGAACATGCCCCCGCTTGCTTTTCCCCAGCCGGAACTACGCAAACATACGGAGGTGACCCGCCGCGCACGTTCTGCATATTCCCGGCCATGGGCCGACATATCCTTTTCAAATGCCCGCGCCTGGGCACGAACGTACAGCATTGGCTTCCGGCGACCCCGCCGGAGAACGAGCCCAATTCGAATGCCTATGTGTCCGTCGTCTGCCTCGCCTGCACCCGGCTTCATTTCATCCACAAGGAAAGCGGAAAACTCCTGGGCGAGGAGTGACGCCGGCCGGTAGCCCGGTTCTGAACGCCCGCCTCTCAAGGCCCGGCGCGAACATGACGAACGCTCAATCCCGGAAGCTGCCTTAAGTTCACTTTTGTACTGTTCCCCCGGAACGG
Organism: Bradyrhizobium sp. AUGA SZCCT0283; assembly: GCF_018130385.1. Taxonomy (GTDB): domain Bacteria; phylum Pseudomonadota; class Alphaproteobacteria; order Rhizobiales; family Xanthobacteraceae; genus Bradyrhizobium. Next base: position 77,075 of record NZ_JAFCLU010000020.1, read on the forward strand.
ATTCCGCCGCAGTGCGTAATCGACGGGGCGGCGGATAGTAACGGTAGTAACGGGGAACCAGATTGTGCCGGGCAAGAAATATCTAACGGAACAGGCGGTAACCTTTCTCAAGTTTGCAATGGCCACCACGGATCCGGACGTCGCCGCGGGCTTTCTCGAAAAGGCCGCCGACCTTTCGGCGAGGAGTGAAGAGGCGCCGGATGCCAGCCCCCGGCCGCCTGATGTAGAGCAGCCGGAAGGCTAGCTCTCGCGATGAGGCCGCCGAACCGGCGGCCTCATCGTTTTATCGGCCCCATCTGCAGGTCGAGGTGCGGGCGACGTCGCTTACAATTTTAGGCGTGCTTGCAGTTTTGCCTGAACCGTCCGTCAAGATGCCCACGCTATGCATTACGACATGCATACACAGGTTGCCTTCACCCCCGGACCCATCCTGCCGATGCTTCAGCAGCATGGCGCCCGTCTTTTCACACGGCTCTTGAGCCTCAGCCGCACCCCGGAGCCCTCGCGGGTGCCGCAGCCGGTCCGGCCGGACGCGCCGTCGAGACCCCATATGCCGCCGCGGCAGCCTTATCCCACGCGCCAGGAATAGGCGGAGGCAATCCACAGGCGGCTGCCTTGCGGGGCCATGGCAGGAATCGCAACCCGCCCGCGATGAGCGGCGCCCAGCCAAACGACCCCGCCGCATGGGGCTATGCAGCGAGGTCGCCGATGACGGGGAAAATCTGGAGGACCACCCCCGCCCTCGCGACCAGATACGTCCGCCGCAAGGCCCCGTTTCAGCATGCAAATTGCCCGACAGATTCGTCTCGGGCGGCGTTGAACCTTTTTCATTCCGTCCAGACAAAAAACTTGCCTGGGACATTGCATCACTCGGGGAATAGGCCTGCGCCGCCAAGCGACCATACTCCGCTTGCGCGGCGCAGTGCTTTTTCAGCAGGGGCGGAAGCGGGGCCGGCGCGGGAATTCGGACGCGCCCGCGGGGTTGAAACGCATACAGCGCGAGAATTTCTGCCGTGCCCTGCGCGCGGCCAAGGTATTTGTCAGCACATGGAACCACGGAACTTTGCGGTTCCACTCCCGTTATTGCGCAGGAGTGCGGGAGATCTCCATGAATCACAAAGGCGTAGAATATACGCTGACGAGGTCGCAAACCCCGGGGTTCTAGCAGTGGCAATTTCGGATCGGGGATCTGGTCAGGTCGGGAAAGATCGAGGCACGGCTTGCGCTGCTGGCCACGCGCCGCGTCGAGTCAAGGATCGATCGCGAGCTGAAGCAGGCAGCGCGCCAACTGATGTCCTGATTGGGGTCCGCCTGATTGGGGTCCGCGCGGGTACTCCGGTCCTCTCCGCTCCTTCGCATGCGGCCAACCGGCGCTGATCCAGTCTTATAGCAGTTGCATTTATGACTGTTTGCAATTTTAAGAATTAAGTCTGGATTTGAAGCGGTCGGGGCCGCGGCGGGATTTTTATATGATCTACAAGGGCGTTGAATTCAGCGTGACGGCGGTCGCTCCGGGCATTTGGAAATGGCAATTCCGCATCGGCGACAGGGTCATCGCGGGCAAGACCGAAGCCAAGCTCAATCTGCTTGCCATCCGGCGGGTCCAGCTTCGGATCGATCGGGAGCTGAAAAAAGCCGAACGGGAATAGCCCGCTTGGCGCCCCTTTTGCCGATCGCCCGCTGAGGAGGTCTTTTAGCAATTACAGCGGGTTAAGGCCATATGATGACCTGAAACATATGACCGGCAACGTGCTTAGGCCCGTAAAAACCCGGAGTTGATCTTTACGCGCACCCGGAATCCACTCCACCCGCTTTTTGCGCATTCCTTGGGGCCAACGGCGGCCCTCATTTGGTCAATTGCCATGCCGATCTTCTTCTTCAGCGTTCGACATGGCGAGGATGCATGCGTCAACAATGACGGCGCGGAGTTTGTTGATCATAACGCGGCCTGGAAGGAAATGACCGGCGTCTGCGGCGACATGATTGCGGATATTTCCCGAAAACTCTCCGAAAACGCCGAGTGGCAAATGGAATTACTGGATGAATCCAGGAAGCCGGTATTCCGGATCCGCCTGATTGCGGAGACGCTGCAGGACACCGATTAGAGAAGCGCGATACCGCGAGCGAAAGCCTCCCCGGACTTGATCCCGGCTGAACACCCATTTGCGTCAAGAAAACGCGTCAAGACAGGAATCTGAGCCCGGTTCTGATTCAATCAGAACCGAAAGGCTCTAGGCGTGCGCCTTTTTGGAAGCGGCACCCAGTTCACCGGCCGGCGCAGTGCCCTTCCGCAGCTCCCGGGCGGAGATGAATCGGACGCCGACCATCTCGCCCCTGCGCCAGATCAATGAGCATACCCGCCGCACCTCGCCGCCCGCGGTCAGCGAAAGGCCGAACATCTTCGGCACCGCGAGGTCGCCCACATCGAGGCAGGCGCCGTTCTCGGAAATATCGAGGATGTAGCACCGGATCCATGGTGCATCCGGCGCCGGAATCAGGAATCCCGGCTTACGCAAGTCGACCCGAACGAACTTGCGGGCACCCAGGTCTTTACGGTCTCTCGCCATGTTTTCTCCTGTGCGGGGAAATACTAGGCGGAATACCTGAATACCGGGTTATCGGAATTCGGCAAAAATCGAGATATCGACGCCAATTCTGTGTGCAGGTGGATGTTGTCTAATCGGCGCTGGCAAGCCGGCGCATCGTGAATTCGATGGCGCCATCGGGCAGCTCACGCCAGCTTTCGACCGAGCTCATATAGGCCGCCTTGGGATAACGGTTGAGAAAGTCGCGCGCCCTCGCCCTGGCCTGGTCGCGCGGAAGCGTGAAGGTCTCGCGCAGATAGCCGTCGTCCGGCTTGCGCCGGCCGGCCATCCGGCTCGCGAGATCGCGCGGACGAAAGACCATGTCGTAACTCCAGACAGATGACGACAGGTCGAATATAGGGGTGCCGGCGAACGAATCCTACTCGCTGCTTTGGCCAGAGCGTTTTCCAGCGAAGCATGCCCTCGGACTTGATCCGGGGGTGGGGACCGGTTCGCGTCAAGAAAACGCGTCAAATCAAAAATCTAGAGCCCCGCTCCGATGCAATCGGAACGGGGCTCTAGGCTTACTGGCCGCTGCTGCCGGTCTTGCTCTTCTTGGCTGGCGCCGCTGCGGCCTTGGGCGTGTCGGTGCTGCGCACGGTGCCCCAGGGGTCGGAAGAGGTCTTGGCGTCGGGAATCTTCCTCAAGGAATCCTTATAGGCTCTCTCCTTGATCGCATCCTGTTCCTTCTCCTCCGGCGATTTGGACGTAAGCTCCGGCATCAGGTTGATGTTGGGGGTCTGCGCGTAGGCAGGCGCCGTCAACAACACCACCACCGCGACCGCGCTCAGCATTCTCATAACGCTCTCCTTTGGGACGCTGACTTTGCGTTTCCGGGCAGGATACCACCGGCGCAACCGCCCCGCCAAGCATGCGGGCCCCAGCCTTTGGTTCGACGCGCCGGACGCGCCCGCAAGGCGCGGCCGGACTCGCAGGATTTCGTGCCGTATTTGTGGCCCGCCGCCGCTGTTCCCTTCGCCGCAATGACCACTACAATATGCCGGCAACCAATATCAGGCGAGGAAACGGGCGTTCATGCAGCAACAGCCACAAGCAACGGAATTCGGCATCGCGGAAGCCAGGCGCGTGCTTGGCGAGGTATTTGCGCCCTGGGTGATGGATCTCAATCTCTCGATCGAGCGCTTTGACTTTGCGCCATCAGGCGATGCCGCCGACTGGCAGCCGGGCGCGATCTTGCGCCTGCCGTTCTCGGAACGGCTGTGCCGCAATGGCGGCACGGTCTCGGGCCAGGCGCTGATGGCCTTTGCCGACACCGCGATGGTGATCGCCAACCTCGCCGCCAACCGCGGCTATCGGGCCATGACGACGGTCGACCAGACCACGCATTTCATGCGCGCAGTCTCGGCCTCCGACGTGCTGGCGGACGCGCGCGTGGTCCGCCTCGGGCGCACCATGAGCTTTGGCCGCGTCACGCTTCTTTCAGCCGCCGACAACAAGCCGGTGGCGATGGTCTCGAGCGCGTTCGCGATGCTGTAGGGAATCGTAGAATCGTAGCAACCATTAGATTGATTGATTGCGGGCAATCGGATTGTCCGCTTGCTGTCGCAAGCATGACGCCGTGCTCGCCGCCGTCAAGGCGTGGCCGGGCGGCAGCGTGGGGTGGGCCAGATCGAGCGACGGCCATCCTTGACGGCGGCTGCGCGCGACGTCGTCGGGGGCGGTCGGTCGGGACGAAGAAACGGTGCTTTGGTCGAACTAAGAAACAGCTTAGCCGGCCGTAGCGCTTGCGGTGATGGCGGCTGGGGGCTCATCCTGCCACGGCGTGCCACGGGCCACGACGGTGTTGACGAAGATAAGCAGCTTCCTGGCGCAGGCGATCAGCGCGCGCTTGTGGCCCTTTCCGGCAGCGATCAGCCGTTGATAAAGGGCAATGAGCTGCGGGTTCCAGCGCATGGAGGCCGGCAGTGCGGCCAAATAGAGCGCGCGGCGCAAGCGTTGGCGTCCACCGTCGATGTGACGGGCACCAACCTGCTCGCCGCTGTCATCGTCATAGGGGGCCAGCCCGGCGAGTGCCGCGGCTTGCTCGCGGGTGAGCCGGCCAATCTCGGGCATTCGCACCAGGATGGCGACCGCGGTCGGCAATCCCGCGCCGCCAACGCTGTGGATCAGGTCGAGCCGCTCGGCCAGATCGGGATACTGGCGGAGCGCCGCCACCAGAGCCTTGAGCTCGGTCCTCTGCCGCTTGGCCAGACGGGCGATATCCTCCTTCCATATCGCCCGAATGCGCTCGTTGCGGCAGGTCTCGATCCGGTTTTTGAGCTTCATGATATCCTCGCCGATCTGATCGATCATTGTCAGGTGCTCGGCAAACGGCGACAGCCGGGGATCTGGCGCGGGATAAATCTGCTTGACCGCAGCGGTGCAGGAGGCGATCAGCGCAGCATCGATCTTGTCGTTCTTGGCCCGTTGCAAGTGGAACTTGGCATAGGCGCGTACTTGCGCCGGCTGAAACACGATCACCACAAATCGCTTGCGCCGAAGCACGGCGACCACTGGCTGCTCGTAACCGCCGCTCGCCTCGATCCCGATGCGCTTGACTTTGTGGCGCTGCAGCCACTCCAGCAATACCTTGTGTCCTTCCGCGGTGTTGTCGACCTGCAACCGCTCGCAGCTGCCATCGATTGCCACGTCGAGCTTCCGTTTGCCGGTATCGATCCCGGCACAGACTGTGATACGCTTGGCCATCTTCCTCGACCCTCCCTTGTGATGCGAACCTAAAGTTCGTTCAACCATCCGGGTCCCGATGAAGTGCCGATCGCGATCTTGCTACGAAAGACAGCCCTCAAGGCTTCGGGTGGCATCGATCCGATCGATCGGCGGCCCAGCCTGGGTGGCCACCCAGGCTGGGCCATTCCTCACGGAACGACGCCACTTTAATCCTTCGCGCTAATACAAGGGTGGGCAAAGGCGCGCAGCGCCGTGCCCACCATTTCAAGACATGCTCGACGATAGATTTTGGGCACGCTGACGCTTTGCCCACTCTACGGAATGCGAACTGATTTGCTTTGCGCGCAAGCGCAACTTCATGCAGCGGCCTGCGACCAATTGGCACGACGGGCAAATCACCAAAAGTCTGTCCAGCCCCTTTTGCAAAAATATTCCGCTTAACTTCGAGAGCAAATCATCGGCATAACTCCGCCCGTCTCACGGCGGATGAGGGGCGTTGGCCATCGTCACGAACGTGCGGTGAGATGCGATGGACGCGAGAGCTGCGACTGACGTGTGTGGCTCGAGCGTACGGCGAAGTCGTGTGGTCCTGACGCCGCGGTGCTGGCGTCAAGTTCTTGAGAAGCAAGCTTCTTGAGGACGACGGTGGCAAGAAAGCCGTTCACCGGGGAGAGCTCGAAGTAAGCCGTAAAGCCATTGCGCAGGGAAGGCCGGAATGCTCCCGCTGCCCTGTATGCTCGTGTGCACCTTTGTTTGCGCAAATCGCACGCGAGACCGCGGGTGCAGCAAGCACCCGGTCTTCCCTGCGCCCTCTGATTTCAGAGGGGCAAACGAAGATGCAAACCTCGGGCGACCAGCGCCGCGAGAAGGCGAAACTGTATCCACCGTCATTGCGAGGAGCGAAGCGACGAAGCAATCCATTGTCACCTCGCGCACCGAAAGATGGATTGCTTCGCTTCGCTCGCAATGACGTGGATGGGTAAGTTCGCAATGACGATGGTCCGCTCACGCCGTCCCCACCCTGCGCCGCCGCCAGCGCCACACCAGCATCGCCATCAGCAGCAGCACCACCCCAGCCGCAATTGCCCCGCTCATGAATCGCCCGCCGGGCCGGTCGATGGTGCGCGACCGCAGCGAGGGCGCCTCGCCCGACCGCGCCAGGCGGAACGCGACTACGCTGTCGCCAATAGTCGTGCCCGACTCCGAATGACCGCCGGCGCCAATCGCGACATATTGCTCGCCCTTCCACAGATAGGTCATGGGATTGGCAACACCCGGCACCGGCAGCCGGCCCTGCCACAGCTCCTGCCCCGATTTGGCATCGAAGGCGCGCAGATAAGCATCCATCGCGCCGGTGAAGACGAGACCGCCGGCGGTGATCGCAACGCCACTGACCAGCGGCGCGCCAAAGTGAAAGGCGATGCCGAGCGGCGCACGATCCTCCGTGGTGCCGACGCGGGAACGCCAGAGAATCTTGCCGGCCTTCAGATCGACCGCGACCATCTCGCCCCAGGGCGGCTTGTTGCACAACAGGCCCAAGGGCGACACCGCGACCGCGCGTGTCATCGCAAACGGCGTACCCTGCTGTCGTCCGAAATCGTGACCGGGCGGCGGGTTGAACCCGTCGGCCACGGCGGCGCGCGGAAGCAGCTTGACGATGTGAACCGCCCGCGAGGTGTTGGCATAGAGAATCTGATTGACGGGGTCGAAGGCGGCGCCGCCCCAGTTCACGCCGCCGCCGGTCATCGGAAACACCACCGTCCCCTGCGTCGATGGCGGCGTGTAGAGGCCGTCGTTGCGCGCGGACGCGATCTGGTCGCGGCAGATCCCGCTGTCGCGGAACGGAATGATGCCGAACACATCGTCGGCCGAAATCTGTTGCGACAGCAACGCCGGCACATGGGTCGGAAACGGCTGCGTCGGCGAGAGCTGCTCGCCTTCGGCGCCGCCCTGCGGCACGGCGCGTTCCTCCACCGGCCATACCGGCTTGCCGGTATCGCGGTCGAGCACGAACACAAATCCCTGCTTGGTCGGCTGGATCACGACGTCGCGCAAGCCTTCGCCGGTCTCGATGCGCGCCAGCGTCGGCTGCGCCGGCAAATCGTAATCCCAGACATCGTGGTGCACGGTCTGATACGACCAGACCCGTTCGCCGGTCTCGGCGCGCAGCGCCACGACCGAATTGGCGTAGTCGTTGTTGCCGGGCCGCCTGCCGCCCCAGAAGTCGGGACTCGGCGAAGACGTCGGCAAAAACACCAGGCCACGCTCCTCGTCCACCGACATCGGCGCCCAGACATTGGCGTGGCCGGCCACGACACCGCTATGCACCAGCGGATCGAACGACCAGCGCGGCTGCCCGGTTCGCGCATCGAAGGCGCGCACCGTGCCAGGTGGCGCCTCGACGCGGCGGTTGTCTCCGATCGCAGAGCCGACGACGACGGTATCGCGGGCAATAACGGGCGCCGACGTGATCTGGAATTCGCCGGGCCATTCCAGCGGCGTGCCGGTCTCGATCCTGATCTCGCCATTGGTCCCGAAATCGGCGCAAGGCATGCCGGTCCTGGCATCGAGCGCGATCACGCGCACGTCGTTGGTGCCCATGAAAATCCGCGCGCGGCAGGCGGCGTTGTCGGGCGCCTTGTCGTCGACCCAATAGGCCACGCCACGGCAATTGTAGCGGTTGGCCGGGCGCTGATTGGTCGAGATCTTCGGATCGTACCGCCATTTCAGCGCACCGCTGCCGGGATCGACCGCGATCACTTCGTTGAACGGCGAGCAGAAGATCAGGCTGTCTTCGACCAGCAGCGGGGTAGCCTGAAACTTGGTCCGCTTCATCACCTCGGGCGCGCGATGATCGAGATCGCCGGTGCGAAACTCCCAGGCGCGGACGAGATTGCCGACATTGTCCGGCGTGATCTGGCTGAGCGGCGAAAACCGCGATCCGCCGCGATCGCCGCCCCAATGCTCCCACGCGGGAGCCGGAAGCGAGATAAAGGCGCAGAAGATGGCAACGACGAAAGCGAACAGACGAACCGGATTTCGCATCCTACCCCCGCAAGCGCAGCACAACGCTTGCGGGTTCGATTACCCTATCGCCACCTCAGTATCCACCCCTGCGGCCCTGGTCGCCATAGTGGCCGCCGCGGCCGCCGCCAAACCCGCCGAGGCCGATGCCGATGCCGATGCTGACCGGCGGTGGCGAGTCGTACACCACGCGCGGCGGCGGACGGCGAACGATCACGACGTCGTCATCCGGCTCGCGCTGGCGCGGCGGCTTGCGATCGACCCGCTTCTTCGGCGGATCCGGCTCGACGCGCCTGACCGGCACATTGACCTTCAGTGGCTGCGGCGGCTGCACGTTGCAGGGACAGGTCGGCCCGGCCAGCGCAACGTTTTGCGGCACGGCGGCGTTGGCGGCGGCAACCGCCGGCGTGAATTCGGGACGGTTGCGCAGCCGCAGTTCCAGCTTGCGGGCGGTTGCGCTGAGATCGCTGTCGGGGAATTTCTCCAGGAACGAGCGATATCCGGACGCGGTGTTGATGAGTACGGCGTCGTTCCACGCCACCATGCGCCGGTGCCGAACGAGCCAGTCGCGCGCCAATCGCCCGAGCGCCGTCTGCGGGAAGAGGCCAGCAAAGGCCTCATACGATTCGTCGGTACCGTCGGCCACGATCAACTCGTTCGCCACCTCGACCGGCTTGCCCTTCAGATCGCGGGTCCACTCCGCGACCGACTTCTTCGGAGCTGCGGCAGGCTTCGGCCCCGCGACCGATGCGCCCGAAAAGCGGAAATCCTCAGTCAGCGAGGAGCTGTCCCACGGGGTCTGCCGCCCTTCGGTCACCTTGTTCACGGCAAGTCGGACCCGCTTGAAGGTCTCCTCGATCGGAATGTTCTGCTCCTTGCCAGCCGCCAGCAGCGCGTTGGTATACGGGCTGTTGGAGCCGGAGCCGTCTTCGGCGACCGCGCCGGGCGACGTCGAGAACGACAGGAACGTGCCGGGAGCGCCGACCTTCGCATCGACGAGGGCAAGCCCGCCGCCGGCGGTCTTGAGGTCCGGGAATGGATTGTTACGGCAGGCGTCGAGCATCAGGATGCGCATCTTGCTCGGCACCGACGTCAGCGTGTTCAGGATGTCGTTGAGGCGCACCGCCTGGATCGGAATGTCGGCTTCCCGCTTCGGATCGATGTCGACCGGAACCAGAAAGTTCTCGCCGTCGATCTGCAGCCCATGGCCGGCGTAAAACACCAGGGCTACGGTGTCGGCGCCCTTGGCCGCGACCTTGCCGGCGAAATCGCTGACCGCCTCCCGCATCTGGTTTTGCGAAAGGTCGGCCGCGGTCGAAACCTCGAAGCCGGAATCGGTCAGCAATTGCGTGACCGCTCTGGCGTCATTGGCCGGATTGGGCAGCGCCGGCACCGAGCGATAGGCGGATTGGCCGATCACCAGCGCGAGGCGACTTTCGGCAGACGCCGAATGTGTTCCCAAAAGAACCGCAGCGGGAATCATCAATGTGAACAGCGCGTGACGGAACATGGTGCCACCTCCCGGCAATGCAGGCTACGGATTGGTCATGGCCTCGAAGCCAAAGGTTCAAGCCGGCGGCGCCTTGTGAGGCGTGACAAGGGCTCGATTCAACGGCGATCTTGTCGCAGACCCAAGCTCCGCGACGTGATGCAAATCACAGTATCGGGATTGTTATCTGGGCCTAATACTCTGTCCGGAGTGGCGTCTCCGGGGTAAAACAACCTCCGATGCGGCGGATCGGGTTTCACATAGCGCTGATGGCGGGCGCAGCGCTGACGCTTGCGGGTTGCGGCTTTGCCGACGTCCGCTCGCCGGTGCCCGAGTTCTTGCGCGCCAAGGTGCCCGAGCCACCCCCGCTCGAGCCTGTGCCCGACGTCAAGCGCATGCTGAAGGAGAAACTGGACTCGGTGTTCACGGCGGCCTCGCAACCGACCCAAGTTCGCGTTTCCGAGCCGCGCCCCAACCTCCGCGGACCGGGCTGGACCGCATGCGTCAAAGCCGAAGTGGTTTCGGTGACCGGCAAACCGCTGGGCACGCAGACCTATCGTGTCGAGATTTCCGGCGGCGTGATCGCCGATCGCCAGAAGGTCGAAGCCGAGGACACCTGCAACACCGAGAGCTACGAGCCGGTCTAGCGGCTACAGGCAGCGGGTCGTCGCCCGCACCGGACAAAGCTTCAGCGCACTCGTCAACGAGAACAGCACGCGCGCGCCGCGGGTTGGATTATCGGGCGCGCGATAGGTGAGCGGCGCGGCGGCGCCGATGTCGGCCTGCAGGCCGTCGACGAGGAAGAAGCGAACGCCGCCGCCGACCGATGTCAGCGAAAGGCCATCGCTGAGGCGGTAGCCGTCATTCCAGGCCACGCCGCTGTCGACGAAGCCGTAGAGCTGGTAGCCGCTCAGATATTGAAGGCTCGTCTTTTGGTCAAATCGCAGCTCAGCCGAGCCCGCCAGACTATTATCGCCGCTGATCTCGGCGCTGCCATAGCCGCGCCCGAACGCGATGCCGCCGAGATAGAATTGCTGCGAGGTGAACAGCGGCCCGGACGCCGTCTGGCCGGCCGCGGCAAGTTTCAGCGACCAGGCATCCGACAGCGTCTGGTAGCGCGTGAACCAGAAATTCAGCGCGGAGAATTTGCCGGATGCCCCCGCGCGCGACAGATCGTCGTCGCCGCGCTGCGAGGCGCCGAGAATGTCGAGGCCCTGGCGATAGTTCAGCGTCAGATAATTGGTGCCGCCGAAATTGTCCTGCAGCCGGTAGTCCGAGGTGAGGCTGGCGGTGCGGATGCGGTCGGCGTAGATCGAGCCGAACACATCGTTTTCGGAAGCATTGATGAATCCGGCCGCCGCGGTCAGCGTCAGGCTCGATTTCTGCGATTGCAGCGGAACGATGCTGCCGCGAATTTCGAACGACTCGGTCTTGATGTTGTCGCTGTAGAGATGGCGGTAATCGCCGGGCCAGACTTCACTGTAGTAGCCGGACGCGCCGATGCGGGCGCCGTCGGTGCCGACCGGCACTTCGTAGGACAGGCGGCCGAACGCGAGCTGCCGCGGATCGCCGGGCGTGGTCGAAAGATTCAACACCAGTGAATCCCCGGGCGCGAGATAAGAGTTGAACGCCGCCGTCCCGTAGCTTTGCCACGGTCCGACCGACGACGATCCCAGATTATCGACGCCGAACGATGTGAAGACGTGCCAGGTCTTCAGCGACAGGATCAGGCGGAAATCGCCACTCGCGGTGCCGATCTCCTCGATCGCGGTGTCCTCGATCCGCACGCCGGGCCGTCCGTTGATCAGCAGCAATTGCCGCTCGAGCGTCGCAAGCCGCGAGGGCCGCTCGGTCAGCACGGCCTCGAGCATCGGCCGGACGCCGAACTGTTCGGCGCCGTCTCCCTTCAGCGTCAACTCCGTGACGCTGCCTTCGATGACCTGAATGCGAAGCCGGCCGCCCTGGATGTCCTGCGGCGGAACGATCGCCCGGCTGAGGTGAAAGCCGGCGGCGCGATAGACGTCGCTGACCGCTGCGGCGATCGCCGCCAGGTCGGCCTGCGATACCTTTTTCCCGATATAGGACTGATACGTCGCCGCCAGCCGCTCCTGCGGTATTGCGACGGCGCCGGAGATCGAGACGTGGCGGAGCGCGAACAGCGGCTTGGAATCCCCCTGCCCCTCCGGCCGGACAAATTGCGGCAACGGCAACCGGGGCCGCCCGTTCGCGCCCTGGCTCGATTGCTGATCATCGAAACGTTTTTCGATCTGCCGCGGATCATAACCGGGCTGGTTCGCCTGCTGCGCCTGCGCGGGAAGGCAGGCGATGATGATCCATAGGCCCACGCCAGTCGTCGGGAAGCGGTGCCAGGCTACAGCTGCACAAACGCGCTTCAGTAGATGTACGGATACGCGCCGCCAATCGTTGGTTGGACCCCTAGCCATATGATTTTTAATAGAATTTTATGGTCAATGAACGGTTAATGCGTGCTCCGCAGAACGCGGTTTCCGCTCACTCAATGTTGAAACATTTCCGATAACGTCCGGGACAAAGCGGCAATCGGAGAGAGTTTTAATGCGTGCGATCCCTCACGTCTCAAGAGCACTCGCGACCATATTCATGCTGGCGACGGCTTCCGTCGCCTTCGCCGCCGACGGCGACGACTGGACGGTCCACAAGTCCTCGGGCGAGGTATGGCTTGCCGGCAGCGGCGTGCAGCCGGCATCGCTGAAACAGGAAGACGTGTTGAAGCCGGGCGATACCATTCGCACCGGCCGTACCGGACGCGTCCTCCTGAAGCGCGGCGACGAAATGATCCTGGTTTCGCCGAATTCCATGATCGGCGTCCCGGCCCAGAAGAAGGAAGGGCTGTCGACGACGATCAAGCAGCAGGCCGGCTCGATCCTGCTCGACGTCGAAAAGCGCAACGTCAAGCATTTCGAGGTCGAGACCCCCTACCTCGCAGCCGTGGTAAAGGGCACGCAATTTCGCGTCACCGTCAACGCAGGGAAGACCACCGTCGACGTGATCCGCGGTCAGGTTGAGGTCGCAGATTTCAAGTCGGGTCAGATCGCCCAGGTGATAGCGGGCCAACACGCGACGGCGTTCGCCAACGGCAAGACCGGTCTGTCGCTGGGCGGAGCCGGTGCCCTCGCCCCGATCGAGCAAGGCAAGCCGCGCGCGCCGTCAGTCGAGCGCGTTCCGGTGCCGCGCGGAGGCTTTACCGCGATCCGCCACGCCACGAATGGACCGGGCGTCCAGCCGTCGCGGCATGCCAGCGTGCAGCCCGCAAGGCAAGGCGTCACCCGCATCTCGTCATCGATCGGTGAGGTCCGGTTGAACGTCCACCGCGCGACGAACGGCCTCGCCCACGACAAGTCGGCGGCGCATGGCGGGACCCGCAACGCCACCAACAAGGACACGATCTGGGGTTCATTCGGTTCCGGAAACGATTCGGCCTCGGCGAACGCCGCTACATCGGGCGTGAGCAGCACGGTTGCAGCCGTCAGCGGCGGCGGGAATGGCAACGGAAACGGTAATGGCAACGCAAATGGCAACGGAAACGAAAACGGCCATGGCAATGGCAACGGAAATGCCTACGGCCGTTACAAGAACCGTTAGCGGCACGCTTCAACGACCCGCGCCACGAGCTAATAAGCCTGACGACGACCAAACTCGAAGCACCAGAATGGTGACTATGTGAAACGATATCGGCCGCCTATTTTCGTGATGATTGCGCTCGCAATCGTTCTGGCGGGCGGCTGGCATAGTTCGCTTCGCCACGCATTGGCCGACCTGCGGTTCGGCTGGCAGTCGCGACAGGCCTCTGGCGATATTGTGGTTATCGCGATCGACGCATCGTCGATCGACAGGATCGGCGTCTGGCCATGGCCGCGCCTGCTCCACGCCGAGTTGATCCGGCAGCTTCAGAAGGCGGACGTCCAGGACATCGCACTCGATGTCGACTTCTCCACGCCCTCCGACGCGTCGTCGGACCGAAACTTTGCCGAAGCCCTCCAAAGCGCCGGCGGATCAGTCGTGCTGCCCTCCTTCCAGCAGCCTCGCACCGACAGAACTACGCTTCACGTCAATCGCCCGTTGCAGCAATTCGCCGAACATTCCTGGCCGGCGCTGGTCAATGTCGAGGTCGGATCCGACGGCCTCGTCCGCCGTTATCCGTTCGGTGAAAAACTGGACGGCAAGTTCGTGCCCGCGATGGCTGCCGTGCTCGCCGGCCAGTACGACGAAAAGCGCACGCCCTTTCTGATCGATTTCAGCATCCGGACGGCGGGAATCCCCAAAGTGTCCTTTGCCAACGTGCTGCGCGGCGATCCGGCGACATTGCAAAAACTGCAGGGCAAGAAGGTCATCGTCGGCGGCACGGCGCTCGAACTCGGTGACCGCTTCAGCGTCCCGAACGGCGTGATCCTGTCCGGCCCCGTGCTGCAGACACTGGCCGCGGAATCCTTGCTGCAGAACCGCGCGCTGCAATGGACCTCGCCCGTCGTCACGCTGACCGGCCTCGCTTTGCTCGCCCTCGTCATGCTGGTCTCATGGCGCCGCCTTTCTGCCGGCAAGCGGGTGGCGCTGCTCGCCGCAGTCTCTGCCGCCCTCGAGGGCGGCGCGTTTGCCCTGCAGGCGGCATTCCCGCTCATTCTCGACACGTCGCTGTTTCATATCGCCATCATCGTCTACATCGCAGCCATCGCACTCGATGAAATCGACATCAGGGATCTGCTCGGCAGGGTCGCCGAGAGCCGCTTTCAGCGCGTGGCGATGTCGCTCGGCGATGGTCTGATCTGCACCGATTCCAATTACCTGATCACGGTCTGGAATCCGGGCGCGACTGCGATCTTCGGCTATCTGCCTGAGGAGATGATCGGCCGCTCGTTCGATGAGATTTGCGCACGTGACGGCGCCGTTGCCACGTCGTCATTCTCCATCAGGGACGCCGCACGTCTCGCCGCCGGATCGGTGGTCGAGTTCGACGGACGCCGCAGCAATGGCGAGGTGTTTCCGGTCGAGGCCAGCTTCTCCGGCTGGCAGGGCACCGACGGCTTTCAATTCGGTGCGATCCTGCGCGACATTTCAGTGCGCAAGCGCGAAGCCGAGAGAATTCGATACCTTGCCGAACACGACACGCTGACGGGTCTCATCAACCGCAACACGCTTCATGCCCAACTCGAGGCGAAAATTTCCGCGGCCGCGGTAAACGGCCGCAACGTGGCACTGCTCGTGATCGGCATCGACGGCTTCCAGCAGATCAACGACATGCTCGGCAACACCTGTGGCGATCTCGTGCTTCGCGCCATCTCGCAGCGATTGACGGCGGCTATTCCGCCGGCCGGGCTGGTCGCTCGTTTGAGCGGAGACGAATTCGCGATCGCAGTTCCGACCAGCGACATCGGCGAAAACGTAAGCCGCTTCGCCGAACGGATCGGCGACGGCTTCGACGCGCCTCTGCTGGCCGGAAACCGCCACCTCCGCGTCAAGGTTAGCATTGGAGGCGCCATTTGCCCGGGCGATGGACGAACGGCGGACGAACTTCTCAGCAACGCCCATCTGGCGCTGAGCCGTGCCAAGGCGACCAACCGCGGCGGCCACGTGCTGTTCGAAGATTCGATCCGCCGCGAACTGGAGACGCGCCTGACGCTGGAAGCGGAGCTGGCGCGAGCGGCGGAACGCAATGAGTTCGAATTGTTCTACCAACCACAATTTCATCTGGCCGACGGCCGATTGATCGGCGCCGAAGCCCTGATCCGCTGGCGTCACCCCGTGCGTGGTCTGGTTTCGCCGGCAGAATTCATGCCGGTCGTCAACACCTCTCCGATTTCCGAGCGGATCGCCGAATGGGTCCTCCAAACCGCCTGCGCCAAGGGAGCCGCCTGGGAGCGCGCGGGACACAAGCTCCGCATCGGTGTCAATCTTTCGCCATCCCAGCTCGAGTCCGGCGACCTCGCAATCTCGGTCGCGCAGGTGCTCGCCAGCACCGGTTTGAGTCCAACCAGCCTCGAGCTCGAAGTCACCGAAGACATCCTCCTCCACGACGAGCAGGGCGCGCTGAATACGTTCCTCGAGATTCAGGAGCTTGGCGTTCGCCTCGTCTTCGATGATTTCGGCACCGGCTTTGCCAGCTTGAGCTATCTGAAGAAATTCCCGCTCGACGGGCTGAAGATCGACCGCTCTTTCGTATTGGGCTTGCTGACCGATGCCGACGACGCGGCGATCGTCAGTTCGACCATCGGGCTCTCCAAGCAACTGGGCCTGTCCGTCATCGCCGAAGGTATCGAGGACCGGGCCACCGCGGATTTCCTGGTCAGCATGGGCTGCGGAGAAGGACAAGGCTATTTCTTCGGACGGCCGATGCCGGGAAGCGAGTTCGAAGCCAAATTCCTCACTGCCCCCGCCACTGCCGAGGTGGCGTAACGGCTGAGCAGCCCGATCAGGCTAAACCATCCGTTAACGCGACCGCTCAAATCCGAGCGTCGCGACAACGCTATTTTCCATCTCTTTCCACTAGCGTTGCCCTGTGAACGCGATGGCCAGGCGGCACACCTCAAGATGTCGTCGGCCACATAAGTCGCGAACGGGGATTCGGGGAAGTGGCTGACATTGCCGACACATCGACGGTCCGTCATGCATCGGGCAAGGACGCGAACGCACGCGCGCCAGGCGCCGGCGGGGCGCGGACGCCGCTCGCCGGCGTTTCAGAGACCCAATGGCGCACGCTTTCCGAGCGCGCCGCCGAGCCGAACGGTTATTATTTGCCCGAATGGGAGTTGGCGGTGAACGCTTCGGCACGGGGCCGCGTCGACACCGACGCGCTCGGCGCGTGCCGCGATACATCCACCCTGATCGGCCTGATGCCTGTGATCTCGATGTGGCGCGCCTACAGGATCCCGCTCCCCGCCTTGGTCAGCGCCGATCCCTACGGCACGCTCTGCACGCCGCTGCTTGACCGTGACATGGCGGAGGAAGCCGTCACCGGCATTCTGCAGCAGGCCCGGCGGGCCGGCGCGCATGCGCTGATCTTCCGCGCCACCTCGCTCGATGGCGCTGCCATGAAGGCCTTCACGGACGTGCTGCGTCGCGACGGCATGGCGCCGCTCGTGTTGCAATCGCATGTCCGCGCCTGCCTTGACGCTACCGGTGACGCCGACGAAGTGCTGCGCGAGGCGCTCGGCACAAAGAAACTGAAAGAACTGCGCCGCCAGCGCAATCGCCTAGCCGAACACGGCGCTGTCCACTTCGATGTGGCGCGGACGCCTGCCGAAATGACCGCCGCCATCGAAACATTCCTGATGCTGGAGGCCAGCGGCTGGAAGGGCCAGCGCGGCACCGCGCTCAGCCAGGACGACGGCGACGCGGCCTTCGTCCGCCGCGCCACGTCAGCGCTGGCCGGGACCGGCCAGTGCGAGATCGTGACCCTGCGGGCCGGCGAAACGCCGGTGGCAGCCGCCATCGTGCTGCGCCATCAGGATCGCGCCTTCTACTTCAAGCTCGGCGTCGACGAGCGCTTTGCGAAGTTTTCGCCGGGCGTGCAGCTGACGCTGGAATTGACCCGGTATCTCTGCGCGGATCCGGCCATTCGCCTGGTCGATTCCACCGCCGCCCCCGACCATCCCATGATCAACCCGATCTGGCGCGGACGCCTTGCGATCGGCGACGTCCTGATCCCGCTGCGGCGGGGCGACCCGGTCGTGTCGCTGATCCGCGCAGCCCTCGGCTTGCGCGGCGCGATCCGCGAGCCGGTACGCCGCATCGTTCATTTCGTCAGAGCACGGCAGGAGAAATCCTAATGAATACGCTCACCGCCATCGCGCCCGTGATTACGGCCGATCATGACGCGCTCCGCCGCGACTTCCCGCTCAAGCCGTTCGCGATCCGCCACAGGCTCGTCGGCCATCCGCTGCTGGCGCTGCCGCGCATCGCGCAGTTGGCCGCCGAACTGCCGCGCGACCTGATCGAGTACAATTCCGGCAAGGTCGCGATCAGCCAGGATCCGGATGCGATTCCCACCGTCGACCTCGATCCGGTCGAAGTGGTGAAGAACATCGAAACCGCCGGCGCCTGGATGGTGCTCAAGCGGGTGGAGAATTCGCCTGAGTATCGCCGCCTGCTGGAAGATACCCTGCTGTCGGTCGCGCGCGCGCGCGGCTTCAACAGCCTGCTGGATGCGGGTTTCGAGCAGGTCGAAGGCTTTCTGTTCGTGTCCTCGCCGAACTCGACCACGCCGTTCCATCTTGACAGCGAGGACAATTTCTTCGTCCACATCCACGGCGAAAAATTCTTCACGATCTTCGACAACACCGACCGCACGATCGTCAGTGACGACGAGATCGAGCGCTCGATGACTAAGCATCGCAACCTGAAATACGACGAGAGTTTTGCGCCGCGGGCTACGGAATTCCATTTGTTCGCGGGCGACGGCTGCTACGTGCCGTATCAATGGCCGCACTGGGTGCGCACCGCAGGCACGTTCTCGATCTCGATGGCGGTCACCTGGAAGACGCACGAAGTGCGGCGGCTGAACGACCTGCACTTCTTCAATTCTATGCTGCGCGGTATCGGCCTGCCGCAGCAGCCTCCCGGCAAGCAGCCGGCGCTCGACGCGCTGAAGCTTGCGTTCTATCGCACGGTAACGACAGCCATCAAGCCGCTGCGCGCCTCGATGGCGATGCGCCGCGTGCTGCGGCGGATCGCGCTGGGAAAACGCGCGAACTACTATCTGAAGGGCGCGTAGTCGCAGCAGCGTAGCCCGGTGGAGCAAAGCGTAACCCGGGGCCGGTGCAGCTAGATGCGATTACCCGGATTGCGTTTCGCTCCAGGCAATCGAAATCCAGACAAGCAGATCGTCTCGGTTCATCAGCCGCCGCCGGTGACCCATCTGCCTGATCGGTCTGCACCACTCACGTATTGATCTGCGTCAATCTCCTCTCGCTTCCTCCCGATGGAATGATTTCGCGTCCCGGAGCGGACGCAAAAGAGAGTGGCCGGCTCCGGCGCAATCCTGCCCAGATTCGCCTGCGAGGGAGGAGATCTCCATGGCCAACCACCCTACCATTTCGACTGAATCCGACCTGAAATCGCCGGCCCTGCCGACCACCGCGGTCACTCGCCGCTCGCTGCTTGGCGGAGCCGGCATCGCGGTTGGCGCCGCCGTGCTTGCGTCTCCGCCGAGCATGCCCGGCATAGCCCCGGCCGCGGCGCAGCCTGTGAGCGCAAAGCCGCGGCCACTCGACGCAGCGTTCAATCGCCGCGCCTTCGAAGTCCGAGAGGCTTGCGCGAGCCACAATGCGAAAATTCCCATCGCGCCCCACCCGACGAATGGCGATGAGGCGCGCTACGCCAACAAGATCGGTTCCGATTCACGGGGCCTGCCGCACGACAAACGCGGCGAAGTCGAACAAGCGGCATGGCAGGCGCTCTATACCGCTTGCCAGTCGGGCGATCCCGCTGATTTCGAGAAAATCTCGCTCGGCGGCACTCGCAAACTGGTCAATCCCGTAGGCACACAGGCCGTCAGTCTGAGCGGCATAAACCCTACTCAGATTGGGATACCGCCGGCACCGGCCCTTGACAGTGCAGAGCGCGGCGGCGAGGCCGTGGAGGTCTATTGGCAATCCCTGCTTCGTGACGTTCCGCTTACCGAGTTGCGCGACGACACCTCAAACCGCGACGTGCTTGCAGCAACCGAGGAACTCAACAAGCTTGCCGATTTCCGGGGGCCGAAATCTGGTGGGCGCGTCACACCCGGTACGCTGTTCCGTGCCAATGCGCTTTATTTCGACCCGGCTGACCCGAAGGGCCGCTCCGTCACGCCTCCAGGCGTTTTGGACGGCCCGCTGATCTCGCAATTCCTGCTCCGCGACGTGCCCTATGCCGCACAGTGGATCAGCGCTCAAATTCGCACCACGTTGCCCACCAGCGAATTCCTGACCGAATACGAGGAGTGGCTGGCGATCCAGAACGGCGCCGCACCGAAACGCCGGTTGGAGTTCGACGCGGCACCCCGGTACATAACGACAGGAAGAGATCTCGCGGAGTATATCCATACTGGTCCTGCACTTGGGTGGGCGGCGGCACTGCTCCTTGCAACCCCCGGCGGTGGGACGGACAAGCGCTACACCGGGATCTATCCCCCGGCAGAGCCCGCGTCCTACCCATCGAACCCGTATCGGAAATCGAAAACCCAAGCCCCTGCGGGTGCCACCTTCGGGTTGCCTTACGTGCAGGCACTACTCGCCACGGGGATCAGTAACTCCGTCCGCGCGGTCTACTGGCAGAAGTATTTCGTGCACCGGGCTGTGCGACCGGAAGCCTACGGCGGTCTGGCGCACCATCGCCTCGCCAATGGCGTGAGCGACTACCCGTTGCATGATAACTTCCTGAAATCGGAAGCCCTCGATCGCAGCAAAGCCAAATACGGCACGTATCTTTTGTCACAAACCTATCCGGAGGCCTCGCCCCTTCACTCTACCTATCCCGGCGGCGCCACGGGCGTTGGTGCCGTCACGGCGACCATATTGAAGGCGTTTTTCGACGAGAGCCGCGTCATCGCCAACCCGGTACAGCCCGATCCGGCTGACCCGACGAAGCTCGTGCCCTATAGCGGCCCGCCGCTCACGGTTGGTGGAGAGTTGAACAAGCTCGCGATGAATTTCGGTTTCGGACGGAATTGGGCGGGCATCCACTGGCGTTCCGACGCTTCCGCCTCCATGGCGATCGGCGAGGAAGTGGCTATCGGCATGCTGCGGGACGAGCGCACCACGCTCTGCGAACCCTTCGACGGCTTCTCCTTCACGCGCTTCGACGGCAGCCGCGTGACAATCTGACAGAAGCCGGGCGACGCCCCTGCCGCGAGGCGCCGGCGGCATGGGCGGCGCGACTTAAAACAGATACAATTGCCGCGGGCTTATCTGCACCGCTCCAACCGGGCTACGTGGACGACTCACTGCAGCGGCGAATGCGGTGCCGGCAGCATGATGGTCGAGTGCATTTCCTCGAGGAAGCCCGGGCCCTTCCCCAAAAATTCCTGCCAGGCCGGATCCTTCATCGCGTTGCCGCGGGCTTCGGCGCGGGCGTTCAGGCTGGGATAGGCCCAGATGTGGCAGGCCTCGTTCGGTTGCCCCGCTTCGGTCGTCCACAGGCCTACGATCTTTGAATATTTCTCGCGCTCCGGCAGCACCGCGGTGAACGCATCGAGCCATTGCTTGAGGCCACCGGCAGCCTTGCCGCGATAGTTGCGGAGTTCGTAGACATTGCCCGTCGATGCCGGCGCAACCGGCGGCCTCACCGCGTTCATCAGGCGGACATCCTGACGCACCAGCAACGGCCGGATCAGCGGCACGTACTCGCCGGTCCAGCGCGGGTTCTTGGCGAGTTCGGCCCGCATCCGCGCGCGCTCGTCGTAACTGTTGTAGCTCCACATATGCAGGACCTGATTGAGCGGCCCGATCTCGGTCGACCAATAGCCTTCGAGCTTGCCGTAGTCGTCCTTGCGGATGTCGCGCGACACCGTGCTTGCGGCCCTGATCATGTCGCCGAGCGTGCCGGGCTTTACGGTGTAGGTGCGCAGTTCATAGATCATGACGTTTCCCCCAAGGTTTCTTGTGCCGATGATTTCGTCCGATCGTGATGGCCGGGCTTGACCCGGCCATCCACGACTTTCTTGCCGCACCGTGGTCAGGACGTGGATGCCCGGCACGTCTAGCGCGAAGACGCGCTTCGCGCTTCTGGCCGGGCATGACGAACCAGCCGCGCTCTATTCTGCCGCTTGCGCGTTGATTTCGCCGGACACCTGACGAATGGCGCGGGCGAGTTGCTCGGCGGGCTGCGCGCCGGAGACGGCGTATTTCTGCGCGAACACGAATGTGGGAACGCCGGAGATGCCCTTCTCGGAGGCCTCCTGCGCCTGGCTGGAGATCAGCGCGACATCCTCGTCGGTCGCAAGACGCTTGCGCACGTCGTCGGCATCGAGGCCGATATCGGCCGCGGCCTGCACCAGCACGTTCACATCGGTCAGGTCGCCGCCGTCGCGGAAATACAACTCCATGAGGCGCTGCTTCATCTCGGCGGATTTGCCTTGCGCATCGGCCCAGTGGATCAGGCGGTGGCAATCGATGGTGTTGGGCTGGCGCTTCACGAGTTCGGGCCGGTAGGTCAGCCCCTCCTCGCCCGCGGCGGCTACAACACGCCCGGCGATGCCCTTGTAGGCTTCGACCGAACCGAATTTGGCGGTGAGATATTCGTCGCGGCTGATGCCCTCGCGCGGCACCCAGGAATTAAGGAAGAACGGCCGCCAGCGCACTTCGACGGGAACATCCGGCACCAGCGCCAGCGCGTTCTCGATCCGGCGTTTTCCGATGTAGCACCAGGGGCAGACCACGTCGGAAACGATATCGATCTTGAGGGGTTTCAGGGTGCTCATCGGGACGTCCTTGCTGAATGATGCCCGGAAGGTAGTCCGATCGGGCGAGGAGACAAGGGCAATGGCCGCATGTCTCGTATCACTTCACCTCCGCGGTTATTGTGGCGGGCAGCCGGCCTTCCTAGAACTTCGCGTATCGATTTGAACCGCGGAGCCCTGCATATGACCGCCATTTTCAGGCCGGAAGGCCCCCTGTTTCGCGCCACGGAGCATGCCGGCGGGCCCTGGTCGCCGGAGATGCTGCAGGGCAGCGCGACCACGGCGCTGATGACGCGCGAGGTCGAGCGGCTCGCCAATGCTTCCGGCTTCGCGGTGCGTCGCCTCACCTTCGATCTGTGGCGGCCGGCCGGCTTGCGTGCCTTCGGCCTTGCGACCGATATGCTGCGCGATGGCCGCAAGGCCAAGACCCTGCAGGTGCGCCTCGTGGACGGCGACGTCGAGATCGGCCGCTGCACGGCGCTGTTGACGGCGCAAGGCGACGAGTCCCCCGCCGATCCGTTTTCGAAGCAAGCAGGCGATGACGCCCCACCGGAGACAGGCTCACCACCGCCGGCCTTCGCACAAAAGTGGAGCCGCTATTTCCAGAACGTATCGGTGCGGCTAATCGAGGGCGCGCTGGAGAAGCCGGGTCCCGCGGCGGCGTGGGTGCGGCTCGACGTGCCGATGGTCGAGGGCGAAGCCAACACGCCGCTGTTGCAGGCCGTGCAGGCCGCCGATTTTGCCAGCGGTGTCGGCCAGATCGTCGACATGCGCGAATGGACTTTTATCAATCCCGAGATCAGCCTGTATTTCTTCCGCCCGCCGGAAGGCGACTGGATCCTGATCCGTTCGCGCACCCGCGCCGGCGCCAATGGTGCCGGGCTGACGATGGCGAGCTTAAGCGATCGCAAGGGCGCGTTTGCCGAAGTGCTGCAGGCGATGACCTTCGAGCGTCGCGCCGCGCAGGCTCAGGCGTCCTGATCCACTGGACCGAAATACAGAGCGGTCGGCCGACGCCCGCCTTGGTGCGCAGTCCGGACTCAAGCCGGACATCGCATGAGGCCCGAAAAGTACCCAGCAGCGGACGTCGTCGCCTCATTCGATACGTCGTCGGCAGTCGCGACGGTTAACGCCATTCGATTCCGTATACGTCAACAGGTTGCAGGAAGCCTTTGAGATGGTAGGGACCAATGTTTGTGACATGCAAGCGATCCCGGATGCAATCCTGAACGGCACTTGATACAAGAATGGCATCG
The DNA here is from genome assembly GCF_018130385.1 of Bradyrhizobium sp. AUGA SZCCT0283. Taxonomy (GTDB): domain Bacteria; phylum Pseudomonadota; class Alphaproteobacteria; order Rhizobiales; family Xanthobacteraceae; genus Bradyrhizobium. Next base: position 100,526 of record NZ_JAFCLU010000020.1, read on the forward strand.
GGCTCGGCCAACTGACACAAACGAGCAGCCAGTTGAACGGTCGCACCAAAAAGGTCATTACTGTCCGCAATCGGTTCTCCGACATCAATACCAATTCGCACCTTAAGCTTCTCCTTGCTTGCCAGATTGAAGGCTTCAAACGCTTGCTGGATGGCGCGGGCGCATTGCACGGAGGCGGCCGCATCGGCGAAGGATGCCATGATGCCGTCGCCAGTGTGCTTCACCACATGCCCACCCTTGTCCTTCAATGCGCGGCGAACCAGCGCGTCATGTGCCCGAACCATCTCCACAGATCGAGCGTCGCCAAGACGCTCTGTCATGCTGGTAGAGCCAACGATGTCTGTGAACATAATGGCCCGCAAGGCCGCATCGATTGTGACGTTGTTTGCCTCACCGCTCGGTTCCGGATCGGACACTCTCCCCAGAAACGCTTGGACGGCTGAGAGGTCCACTTCGATCACATCTTTCGCCACTTCTCCGTGAGCTTCGTCATGAACCCGCATCGCAGTCTGGATATCCGGTGCGTCAATGAGACAGAAGCCCGTGCCGCGCGATTCATCAAACCAATACGTCAAGAAACGAACTCCGTATTGATCTTGCACTTCCAGGTCTTTTCGATGCGCCTCGGCGATATCGGAAGCTGTTAGGCCCGAGAGATCGTGTCGGTCGAGGAAAATTGGCACTGGCGTTGCTCCACCCGTTTCTTCAGACGGACTCGATTGAAATCTGCACCAAGCATGGTGTTTCTCGGCAAGAGTCATTTAACTGTAACAGCTTGGCAAAGCTTTGGAAGTGCAGGAAGCTCGAGCCGGGACAATTCCTTCGGCCTGATGTCTGCTTCATTCACGGCGATTTTGGGCATGTCCACGGCACGTCCGGTTAGCAGCTAATCTCGGAAGTGCCGGTTGTCCGGCCTATCGCGCGCAACATGGTCGAGCGGTTCTCAATGAGAGTAAGCAGCATCGGCGCCTCTCGATCCGAATGACGACCTCGCTATCCAACTATCTGGCAAGCTGGCATCAATCAGCCTATGGCAGCGTGCCAATGAGTCAACGCGCTAGTCTTACAAGCGTTGCTTCCGATCCTTCGTCCGCCGGCATGAACATCTCGACGCGCAATTCCTGCAGCGTGACGTCCTGCGGCGTTCCCAGCGTCAGCACGGCGCCGATCAAGCCGATGCTGATATCGCCCTTTTTCAGCCGCACCTCGCAGAGCGGCCCCGGCGTTTCGGTCTCGTTGAGCTGCGGCGTCGGCATATCGGGCAACTTCAATAGTTCGCGCCAGGTCGATTGCAGGGCGAGATCGAGCGGTGCGGCCATCGCCTCGTGACGGGCGCGCGCCAGCAGCGCGGCGGCGACATCCGGCCAATCCACCACGAAGGGACGCAGCTCGTCTGGGGCCAGAAACATCCGCATGTGATTGAGCGGCCGCGTCATGCGCTCCGCGCCCAGCAGCATCGTCATCAGCCGCACGGCAGCGCGATTGGCCTGCATCACGTTCCAGCGCCGGTCGGTGACGATGGCGGGAAACGGCTCATGCCGCCGCAACAGCAAATCGATGGCCCGCTTGGCGTCGGCGACTTCGGGCGCGGAGAAATCGCGCTCGCCATATTGCCGGGCGAACCCGCCCGCCTCCAGCAGCGCGTTGCGGTCGCGCAAGGAAAGACCGAGCGCCGACGCCAATTGCAGCAGGATGTCGCGGCTGCCGGCGGCCTTGCCGGTTTCGACATAGCTCAGATGCTTGATCGAGATGCCTGCCTCGAACGCCAGATCAGCCTGGCTCATGGCGCGGCGGTTGCGCCAGCCGCGCAGGAGATCGCCGACCGGATTGACGGGTAGCGGCGCATGTTGGCGAGAGTCCATGCGCCGATTATGCGAGCCGGATGAGCCGCTGTAAACGTCGCTTACACCTATCGTTCAGGAGCGATCGGACCAGCCAGCTTCAGGTAGTTCGCGATTTCAGCGTATCCTTCAGTTGTCGGCATACCATCAATGGCCTGATCCGGGCTGCACCACGGATACGGCAGGCTGGACAACCAGATCATGCTTGCTGAAAGCTCGGCAGCCGGAAGCACCGTCATGCAATCGATGGCAATTGCAAGTTTTTCGACACGACCGTCCTTGCCAAAATGCCAGTCATAGCGCCCGCACCCGACGCGTATTTGACCGTCGCCTCTGGCGGACATTCCGACCAGCCAATGGCAAGGGAAATGAAATCGATTGGCTTCGGAAGGCCGCGACAAGCAGAATGTGAAGACGTTCTCATAGTCCAGGCCGAAACGGCGCACCAAAATGTCTTCGAGAGCGCTCAGTCCCTTTGCCGAATTCGGGAACGAAATGGCATCGCTCTTCACGATCACTTCCAACTCAGCGTCGTTGGTAAATGCGCGCCTCATAAGGAACGGTCTATTCCCGTCCTTGGCGAGAATGTATGCGCTAACGGCGTCAGAGGCGGTGATCATACCGGTGACTGTAGTCGATCGGCAGGGGCACGCAACCGAGGTGTGCCGTAAACGACCTCACGACGCCGCGCCTAACCGAGACTGGCCGCGATCTGCCGCATCCGCTCGGCGGTGAGGTCGTCGGCGGGGAAGAAGGTTTCCAGCGCCAGTTCCTGCAGCGTGATGTCGACAGGCGTGCCGAACACCATGGTGGTCGAGATGAAGCTCAGCACTTCGTCATTGCGGCGCAGCTTGAAGGGGATCGCGACATTGTCGGCCGAGACCGGGCCTGAACGCGCCGGCATCCGATAGGATTTCAGTTCCTGATACAGCTTGAGCAGTTCGGGATCGGCCGTGGCCTCGCACTGCCGATGCAGCCGCTCCAAAAGATGCGCGCTCCATTCGGCGAGATTGACCGTGCGCGGCGCCAATCCCTCGGGATGAAAGGCCAGCCTTAGGATGTTGAAGGGCTGCCGGAGCAAATGCTGCGGCAAGCCTTCAAGCAGCGGCGCCACCATGCGGTTGGCCGTCACCAGATTCCAGTGGCGGTCATAGGCCAGCGCGGGATTCGGCTCGTGGGCTTTTAAAACGAGGTCGATCGCCTGCCGGGCGGATTTCAGCGCGGGATCATCGAGCGAGCGCTGCGGAAACGCGGGCGCAAAGCCCGCGGCGACCAGAAGCACGTTGCGTTCACGCAAGGGAACCTCCAATCGTTCGGCAAGCTTCAGCACCATTTCACGCGACGGCGCGGCGCGGCCGGTTTCCACAAAGCTGAGGTGGCGCGCGGATATTTCGGCATCGCCCGCCAGATCGAGCTGGCTCAGGTGGCGGCGCTGGCGCCATTCGCGCAAGTGGTCACCAATGTGGACCGGCTGGGTTCGTTCGGCTCGCGCCGCGGCAGCATGTGCGTTCATGGTGGAAAACCTACCATGCGAATTTCGTCCATTCCATTACGTCCGAGGTAATCGAATCGGGGCACGGGCTGGATCATCTTAGGTGGCACAGGAGATGACATGCTGATGCTTTCCCTCTTCCGCTTCGTCGCCGCTGCGATCCCGTGGACGCTCAATCTGACCACCTGGTTGCTGGCGCGCTCCCTGAACATGCCGCAGCCGTTGGTACACGACACCGGCGTCTTCGTGTTCGTGCAGGTGCAGACGATCGAAAACAGGGTCGGCAAGGCGCTCTGCCCGATGCGGCTGATGCGTCAGCTCCGGTCGCTGCTGCAGCGCTGATTGCTGCCCCAAGTCCACCCAAGCAAAGGAAAACCGACATGATCCATCCATCAACATTCCTGAGCCGCGCCCTTCTCGCCGACGCCATCTTCAGCGGCGTCGCGGCGGTAGCCCTCACCCTCGGTGCGGGCGCGCTGGCGCCCTTCCTCAATCTGCCGGAAGCCCTGTTACGTGAGACTGGCCTGTTCCTGATCGCCTATACCGCGCTGGTCGGATGGCTCGCCACGCGGTCAACGGTGGCCAGGGCGTTGGTGCTGTTGGTGATCGTGGGCAACGCGGCGTGGACACTGGGCAGCATCGCGCTGTTGTTCTCCGGGGCGGTGTCACCGAACCTGCTCGGTCAGGTCTTTATCGTGGCCCAGGCGATTGCCACAGGCGTGTTTGCCGAACTGCAGTATATCGGTTTGCGCAAGAGCGGTGAGACGGTGGCCGCATAAGCCTTGGCCGTCATTGCGAGCGAAGCGAAGCAATCCATATCGCGGCATAAGGGATAGATGGATTGCTTCGTCGCTTTCGCTCCCTTGCGCAAACGCTTCGCGTTTGTCGCAGGCAATGACGGGGAATGCGCTCAGCTCAAAACCAACGCCGCAATCATCCCGGCAAAGGTCAGCACGAGCCCGATGACGAGCATCGGCACCAGGCTGCTGCCGGAATACGGATCGGCCTGCTCCTTGTTCGTCACGACATGTGCACGATAAGCCATTACTTTGCTCCTGCCTGGTTGCGTCGAAATCGTTCCCCGTAGCCGAGCATGACGCCGTGGGTGCCGGCGATACCGAGTTCGAGGCTGGCTGCAATCCGACGCGCCCGTTCCACAAAGTGCGTCTCCGCCTCGGGCGGACAGATATCGCGGGCGGTTTGCTCGAACAGCTCGAGCCAGCGGTCGAAATGCCCGGCATCGACCGGCAGCGGCAGATGTTTGGCCATCGGGGTGCCGTGGTAGCGGCCGGTCATCAGCGCGACCGACGACCAGAACGCGCACATCTGCGCCAGATGAGGCTCCCAATCCTTGATTCTGACATCGAAGATCGGCCCCAGCACAGCATCCTCGCGCACCCTGGCGTAGAAGCCGCGCACCAGGCGCTCGATCATCGCCTCGTCAATGCCCGTCCGCTCCACAATTTCGGCCGTGAGCCGCTCACGCCGCTCCGGCCCTGCCACGATCGCTTCCATTTCCTTGGCTACCTTAAATAAGTATTTCAAATGCCTATTTAGACGGCTATAGAGGAATTGCAAGCAGATCTTTCATGAGGGCTTCCATGCGCCTGACGTCGTTCACGGATTTCGCGTTGCGCGCCTTGATGCGGCTCGCGGGCGAACCCGGCCGTTCCTTCGCCACCAATGAAATCGCGGCCGAGTTCGGCATTTCCCGCAACCATCTGGCCAAGGTGGTGCGCGACCTCGCCGATAGCGGTTTCATCTCGACCCAGCGCGGCGTCGGCGGTGGCTTCACGCTGGCCCGCCCCGCCCAGTCGATCACCATCGGCGAGGTAGTGCGCGCGCTGGAAGGGCCGCCGCTGGTGGAGTGCTTTCGCGAGGATGGCGGCAATTGCGTGCTGAAGCCGCGCTGCCGGCTAAAAGCAAAACTTGCCGCCGCCCGCGAAGCCTTCATGCGCGAGCTCGACGCCACGACGCTGGCGGAATGCGCCTATCCCGCGCCGGCCAGGCGGAGCCCGGCACACGCATGACCGCCGCAACGAAACATCAGGTGCAACGCATGAAACCGATCGAGTTCGAAAATGGCACGGTGCAGATCGACGCCGCCATCGTCGCCGAAGGCCTGGGCCTGGCGCCGTCCCTGCTGCAGGAAGAGATGCGCGCGGGCCGGATCACGAGCCTTGCCGAGCGCGGGGTTGATGCCGACTCCGGCCGGCATCGCCTGACCTTCTTCTCCGAACACCGGCGGTTTCGCGTCGTGGTCGACGAAACCGGCGCGATCGTTCAACGCTCGGCGGTCGACTTCGGCGATTCGGTGCTGCCGAAGTCGGTGCGCAAGGCCGGCAGATAGGGCGCGGTGGATGAGGCCTAGGCCTGAAGGGCCGGCGCCGGCGCGGAGACCGGCTGTTTCCGGCCGGCCGGTTTCCTGTCGGCGACCCTGGCGCGGCCGTTGCCGTTCAGATGCTTGCCGTTCAGCGACTTGCCGTTCAGCGACTTGCCGTTCAGCGAATGGCCATTGAGCTTCTTCGACTTCCGCGCAGCCTTCGCCTTCAATTTTTCCTTCAGCTCGGCTTCCGCCTTCTGCTGTTCCTTGGCCAGCTTCTCCGCCTTCTTCAGCGCCTTGCGCTCGGCCTTGGCCTTCAAGCGGGCTTTCTCCGCCCGCGCCTCGGCACGCTTCTTCTTGCGCTTCTTCTCGCAGGCGTCGCATTTGCAGCCGATCGGCTTCAGATAGGCTTTGAAGTAATCGGTGCCGTAGTCGTAATTGATCTCCTCGCCCGGCTCGATGTTCTTGATGGCGCGGATGAACACCTTGCGCTTGCGCGGCTTGACGTCCGATTCCGCGTTCGGCCTGCAGGCGTGGTTGATGTAGCGGGCGATGTTCTTGCGGACCGAGCCGTCGATGGTCCAGCGGTTGTTCAGCTCGAACAGGTATTTGTTCTCGATCGCGTCCTCTTCCTTCTTTTTCGAATCAAGAAGCGGCCCGAAATAGCGGATGATCTTGGTGCCCTTCTTGATCGGCTTGGTGGCGAAGAGGCCAAGCCCGGTGCGGGAGCGGCCGACGCGATAGGGTTTGTTCGAAGGGATAGAGGTCATGACGATTGAATGACTGCACGCTCGGAAAACGAGGGATGGCGAAGCCGCTCTTCTAGGACGATTCCGTGGCAAAGTCAGGTATTTCGCGCACCTCCCTTGAACCTTCCCCAGATTGAATGCGTCTGAGATGCCAGAGTTCCCGAAAGCTGCGGGTAGCAGGATGAAAATGGCCCCCTTCTTGCGCACTGCCGGACCCGCGGTCGTGGTGCTGATCTCAGCAGCCGCCAGTCCGGTATCGTGGGCGAACGCCCAAACATTCGGCAGCACCTACACGTCAACGGCCCCAAAGGACTGCCGCGTCACCAGCGCCAACAACAGCGTCGATGATTCCACCGTCAGGATCTGCCCCGGCAAATCGAACCTCGTGGTGGTGATCAGCGAAGACGATCTGCGCGAGGCCGTCTCGGTCGGCCGTAACCGCGCGCAAGCCGCCAGGGAGCCGGCCGCGCAGTCGTGGTTCGGGCCGTTCAATTCGACCGCCCATACCGTTGAGTGGCGGGCTGTGGACGGCAAGCCGTTCGCCATCATCCAGCGCTGGCTGATCGCCGATAATGCCGATCCCGACAAGAATGGCCGCCCGACCGCCAAACCGATGCTGGCGGTGACGCGGCTGCCGCCGGGCCCGGTCTGCCACGTCGCCTATATCGACGGCCAGGCCAACCGCAATGCCAACGAGCTTGCGCGCCAGGCGGCGGACGAATTCGCGCGTGATTTCAAGTGCGGGAAGGACGAAGTGAAAGTGGTCGGCGAAAAGGGTGCGGCCGTGGGCCTTGCGAAGCGCTGAGGAAGCCGGTTACCCGGCGTGTTTTCGCCGCATTAACGTCAAAGCTTCAAGCTTGAGTGCTTAAACCTTGTCAAATCATGATATTTCACAGCGGCGTCACGCGGGGCAGCAATGCAAATGAAACTTCTGGCTCTCCTCATCGCCGGCACGGCCCTCACCGGCTGCTGCGCCTCCGGCACTGGCTGCTCGACAACGACGACGCCAGGTACGCCGATTGCCTGGGATGGGTTGGGAGAACCGCCGACGGCAAATGACGCGCCGGGCGAGGAAAAGCGGCCGGCAAAGCGAAGAACAGCCCGCAATCGCGAGATCATTCTCGGCCCGTTGAATGACGCCCCGGCCCAGGCGGACGCCAAAGCGCGGTATGACGAGTGGACGCGGCAGCCCAACGAAGACGTCGAGGCCGACGCACGGCTCGCACGGCAAACCAAGATTTGCAGGGGTTGCTAAGCGGCTCACCACCCGCGCCGTTCGCCGCGCAGATCCATCCCGACGCCAACAAGCTCCCGCAAAGCCGCCGCCCTACCCCACCGACGGTCGAGGCACCGTCGAACGCAGCATCGCATCCAGGAGCTGATCGACCCCGGTGCCTTCGGGCAGCCGGTGCAGGATGTCCTTCAGCCGCCCGTCGAGCAACAGCATCGTGAAGCCGTGCACCAGCGACCACGCGCGGGCAATCGCGGCGGCCTGGTCGAGCGAGAGCGTCTCCAGCGCCTCGCCGGTAAGTTTCTCGTTACGGCCGGCTCCGATCGCGCTCGCCAATCCTTCGAAGGAGGCGGTCGCCGCCTCGTGCAGCGAGGGCCGCGTCATGTCGAGCCGCTCGGTGCGGAACATCAGCCCGTACATGCCGGGACGCGCCTGCGCATAGGCGACATAGGCCTTGGCGCGCGCCAGCGCCTTCATCAGCGGGTGGGTTTCGGTCTTGCCAGCCGCCACCATGGCCGCGTTGAAGCGCCGAAAGCCGATCGCGGCGAGTTCGCTCAGGAGCCCGGTGAGATCGCCGAAATGATGGGTCGGCGCGGCATGCGATACCCCCGCCTCGCGCGCCACCGCCCTCAGCGTCAGGCCCGACAGCCCATCGCGCTCCAGCACCCGCTCGGCGGCGGCGAGCAAGGCGTCGTGCAGATCGCCATGATGATAAGGGGTCTCGCCGGCTGGACGGCGACGCCGGCCTGCCGGCCTTTCCGCTACGGGCTTCGCCGGCCTGCGCCTTGCGGCGGGGCGGATCGTTCTGGTTTCTCGCGATGTTCTTGCCATACGACTCCTTATAGCCGCAATTTTTACACTGTAAAGATTTTGCTTGACGCCCGGCCGCAACATCCCTACTGATATCTTTACGATGTAAAGATATATACCAGAGGAAACGTGAGATGCTCGACCAGGTGAAGACCGAGGCGGCCCGAACCAATCTGGCGCCGATCCCGATGGAATGCGACGCGCCGCATCTCAAGGTGACCGGCGAATTGCCGCGCGAGCTCAACGGCACGCTTTATCGCAACGGCCCCAACCCGCAATTCGATGCCCCCGGCGCGCACTGGTTCGTCGGCGACGGCATGCTGCACGCCTTCCATCTGGAGAACGGTCGCGCCAGCTACCGCAACCGCTGGGTCCGCACCCCGAAATGGCTGGCCGAGCACGACGCCGGCCGCGCGCTGTTCGGCGGCTTCGGCCGCAAGCTGCCGGGTGCGCCGGCCGGAATCACTGACGACGGCGGTGTCGCCAACACCAACATCATCTTCCATGGCGGAAAGCTGCTGGCGCTGGAGGAAGGCCATCTGCCGACCGAGATCGAGCCCGGCACACTCAACCGTCTCGGCTATTGCGACTACAACGGCGCCATCAAGGGCCCCTTCACCGCGCATCCCAAGATCGACCCCGTGACCGGCGAGATGGTGTTCTTCGGCTATAACGCCGCGGGCCCCCTGACCCCCGCCCTCTCCTTCGGATCCGTCAACGCCCAAGGCGTGGTGACGCGGTTCGATCGTTTCGAATCCCCCTATGCCAGCATGGTCCACGACTTCATCGTCACCGAAAATCACCTGCTGTTTCCGATCCTGCCCATCACCGGCAGCATGGAGCGCGCAATGCGCGGCAAGCCGCCTTACGCCTGGGAGCCGGAGAAAGGCGCTTACGTCGGCGTCATGAAGCGCAACGGTTCGGCAAAGGATCTGGTTTGGTTCCGCGCCGAGAGCTGCTACGTCTTCCACGTCATGAATGCGTGGGAAGAAGGCAACCGCATCATTGCCGACGTGATGCAGTTCGAGGAAGCGCCGCTATTCCCCCATCCCGACGGTTCAAAGACCGATCCGCAGAAATCACGCGCGCGGTACTGCCGCTGGACTTTCGACCTCGCAGGCAATACCGACCGCTTCACGCAAACCTATCTCGACGATCTGACCGGCGAATTCCCGCGCATCGACGACCGCCGCGCGGGACAGGCGAACAGCCATGGCTGGTACGCCTGCGCCAACCCTGATTTGCCGATGTTCGGCGCGCTGTCGGGCATCGTGCATGTCGACGGCAAGGGCAAGCGGCTCGGCCATTATCTGCTGCCCGCCGGCGACACGATTTCCGAGCCGGTGTTTGTCGAACGCAGCAGTGAGGCAAGCGAGGGCGATGGCTGGCTGCTATCAGCGGTCTGGCGCGCGCAGGAGAATCGCAGCGATCTTGCGGTGTTCAACGCCCAGGATGTCGAATCAGGTCCCGTCGCGCTGGTGCATCTCGGCCATCGCATGCCCGACGGTTTCCACGGCAACTGGGTCGGCCCGGCGTAAGGCGTTCAACTCTGTCATTCTCCGATGTGCAATTGCACATCATAGGCAGCCCGGCGGGCTGAGCCCGGAATCCATCTCCGTCAAGGATTCCGGGCGCCCCGGAATGACGGCATCAATAGACAGCCCCGGAGGAGACACCCGTGCACCTGCCCTCGATCACATCAGCCTATCTCGCCCTTCTCGCCCTGCTCTATACCGTGCTCGCCGTTCAAGTCGGGCGGCTGCGCCAGCGCGACCGGGCAGCTTTCGGCGACAATGGAAGCCAACAACTGCGCAGCGCGATCCGCGCGCATGCCAACTTCATCGAATACGTCCCGATCATCACGCTGATGGTGGCGATGCTGGAAATGTCCGGCCTGGCGGCGATGTGGGTCCATCTGTTGATGGGCGCGTTATTGGTCTCGCGGCTGCTGCACCCGCTCGGCATGTACGCTGCGCCCAATACGCTGCAATTCCGCATCGGCCGGGTCGGCGGCATCACGGTCACGTTTGTTTTACTGCTCGCCTGCGCCCTCACGATCCTGGCGCGCGTCATATAGGGCCGCCCAATCTATCCGCAACTCATTGCAAATACGTTTATTTTATCGCCCTCGGATCTAATTTTGACACTGTAAAGATTTTTCTTGACGACCCTCAGGGCTACGCCTAGTGTATCTTTACGATGTAAAGATTAGCTTCCGAGAAGCCGCCATGACCGTTTTCCTTATCCTCGCCCCCTTCGGTTCGTTCGCCCTGCTGATGCTGGTGACCTCGGCCGAGATCAGCCTGTTCGCATCGGCGGCGGTCTGCCTTGCCGTCATCGGCATAGACGTCTATCGCGGCCGTTCGATCAAGATGCTCGGCGCAGGCTGCGTCATCGTGTTCGCCGGACTGGGCGCCTACATCTGGCTGGTCGATCCGAACCTGAGCCATTCGGCCGTCAAGCTGATGGTCGATATCGGCGTACTCGCAATCTCGCTGGCATCGCTCATCATCCGCAAGCCGTTCATTCTGCAATATGCGCTTGAGAAGGTCGATGCCGAGACGGCCAAGCAGCCCGGCTTCAAGAAGGCGATCTATCTCATCACCTGGGCGTGGACCGGCGCCTTCGTCCTGATGATCGCCGGCAACCTGCTGACGATCTATGTGCCGGGCCTGCCGATCTGGTCCGGACTCGTGATCGCCTTCGCCGCCCGCAACGGTGCCGCCTTCTTCACGACATGGTATCCACAATATCGCAAGGCGAAGTATGGTGCCGCGCCGGCGAACGCCCTCCCCGGCACCCACTAAGTTACCTTTCGACCCGCAACAACCATCCAGCAGAAAGCAAGCCGATGAAGGACGTATTCGCCAGACTGGGCGCCGATTTTTTCTCCACCATCCTGTTCATCGCGATCTATCTCACCACCGACAACGTGCTGCTGGCGACCGGCGTGGCGATCGCCGGTGCCATCGCGCAGGTGATCTACTCGCGCGTCAAGGGCAAGGAGCTCGGCTACATGACCTGGGCGAGCCTGGCGCTGGTCATCGTGCTCGGCAGTGCGACGCTGCTCACCCACGACCCGCGCTTCGTGCTGGCAAAACCCGCGATCGGGCATTTCGCGATCGGCGTCATCATGCTCAAGCGCGGATGGATGTTGCGCTATATGCCGGCGATCGTGACACAGACCATCCCCGAATACGTCACCTTCGCGGGCTATGCCTGGGCCGGACTGTGTTTCGTGCTCGCCGCCGGCACCATCGGTGTCGCTGCCACCGGCGACATGAAGCTGTGGACGTTCTACGTGACCGTCGTCCTGGTCGGCGCCAAGATTGCCGCCTTCGCAATTCAATACGTCGCGTTTCGTGTTTTGGTCGGCAGCCGGCTCCGCGCTGCCGCCCAGCGCGCCTGAAAATACCCGTCAAAAGGACGCTTGAGACGGTTGGGCTTGTATGGCGAGATGGGCTATACCGCCGATCGAGTTTGGCGGATCTCGCAAGCCATTCCGGTTTGCCGGGAAGAAATGTCGGGAGACAAAGATGGCCGTGGACGGAAACTGGAACATTACCCTCAGCACGCCGATGGGCGAACGCAAGACGACGCTTTCGTTGAATAGCGCGGGCGGCACGCTGACGGGCACGCAGGGCGCCGACGGCAATTCCGGCGAAATTTTTGACGGCACCGTCAACGGCGACGACGTCGCCTGGAAAATCTCCATCACCAACCCGATGCCGCTCACGCTCGCCTTCTCCGGCAAAGTCTCCGGCGACAGCATGTCCGGCGAAGCGGGCATCGGCCCGATGGGCAGCTTCCCCTTCACGGGATCGCGGGCGTAACCCCAATGGCGAGGAGGCCGCAACGCCTTCTCGTTCTCTCATCCATGCGCAAGCTGGTTCTGTTTTCGATCGCCGCCCTCGTCTCGCTGGCGGGTGCGGCGATCGCGCAAGCGCCGGAGCCTGAACCGGCGTGGCGCAGAAGTGCGCTCGCCTTCGTACCGGCCGGCTATATCGGGGGCGATGCCTATCGCACCGATGAAGCCGCGATGACCGGCTATCTCGCCGTCTATCCGGCGAATGCGAGTGATCCAAAATCTCCGGCAAGCGTATTCGCACCGCGACAGGCGCTTGTCGTCAAGCTGACACGAGGCGACGGCGGCCTGCGCGCCGCAGCGGCAGAATTGCAACCGCGTGTCGATCCAATCCGCGGCAATCGCGACACCACGATGACCGACCCGGATGGCGAGGAACGCCAATTCGAAAAAATGGACGCAGAACTCGCGGCCGATCGCGCGAAACTCCCCGAGGGTACCGAACCCTGCAGTCTCCGCGCCTGGTCTTGGGATCGTGACCCCAAGGGTCTTAACGTGCGCGCCGAACCATCGGTGAAGGCGCGCGTGCTCGGCACGCTGCCGCCACCCTACCGGCTCAAGATGGGCGGCAGCGAGAACACGCCGGAAGGCGGCTGGCTGACCGAATTTCGCATCATCGGCTTCAAGGACGGCTGGTTCCTGATCGAGGGCGCGACCCCGCCGGGCAAGGAATATGAGGACGAAAAGAAATATCCGCGCAACGCGCCAAAGCCCTATTCGGGGCGCGGCTGGGTCGCGGCCAACAAGGTCGGCGCGAACTATGCCAATGGCGCCACCCGCATGGGCGGACTATTCCAGGCACCCTTTGCCGATGCGAAATGGACGCCCGCGCAGCGCAAGCTCGGCGGCACGCTCGACACCGACGGCGGCCCGAAACGCCTGCTCGCCTGCAGCGGCCATTGGGGTCTGGTGGAAAGCCATGACGGCGTACGCGGCTGGTGGCGAAGCCTGTGCTCCAACCAGGTGACAAATTGTAGCTGATGTGGTGGTCGCCCGCACGGGGCTAACGAACGCCGCTAGAACCAAATCTGCATCGGCAGCCCGTACTTGTCTGGCGGTGGTAATCCGACGCTGCCTACAGGTTCGTGCGCGGCAATCGCCACGGCACACGCGTCCAGGACGTCGTCACGTTTTGCACCGGTCCCGATCCGCATTTTGGTGAGCCATTGATCGATATCGCGAAATCCGCTTCGCTTGAGCAACGTCCGGCGAAGGAAATCTCCTTCCTCGGACTTCTTCGACGGCAAGGGCCTGTTTGCGTTCAACCGTAGAAAGACCAGCTCCGGATGAACCTCGCGGACGTCCAGCGAGCGATGCGCACGCAGGAACGCGTCAACCTGCATGATCTTGGGACCGAGATGCCAAAGCTGGCGTGAGACGCGCTTTTGGCCGCGTTGCTCGCATTCCTTGTTCGCTTCATCGGGATCTCTGAAGTCTTGCCAAATCCAGCGCCGCGCGCCCGTGAAAACGCGCGAGGTGTGCGGTCGTAACTTGTCGCGGGCAAGGAGGTCGCAGGCCCGCTCGCCGTCATCGGTCATGCCGATGGGGATATCGATCGCAGCGCGATCAAAGCCGACCGACAGCGCCTCGGCTATGTCGCGACAGAAGCTGATCCTGTTGAGGTGGCCGTCTAGAAGTACGACGACCCAGCCCTTGCTGAACCCGTCGAGGCCGAGCGCCCTCACCCCAGATTCAATTCCTTGAAGAAGTCGTTGCCCTTGTCGTCGATGATGATGAAGGCCGGGAAGTCCACCACCTCGATGCGCCAGATCGCTTCCATGCCGAGTTCGGGATATTCGACGACCTCGACCTTCTTGATGCAGTGCTCGGCGAGGTTTGCCGCAGCGCCGCCGATCGAGCCGAGATAGAAGCCGCCGTGCTTCTTGCAGGCCTCGCGCACCGCGACCGCGCGGTTGCCCTTGGCGACCATCACCATCGACCCGCCCGCCGCCTGGAACTGGTCGACGAAGGAATCCATGCGGCCCGCGGTGGTCGGGCCGAACGCGCCGGAGGCGTAGCCGTCGGGCGTCTTGGCGGGACCGGCGTAATACACCGGATGGTTCTTGAAGTAGTCCGGCAGCGGCTCGCCCTTCTCCAGCCGCTCGCGCAATTTGGCGTGGGCGGAATCGCGGGCCACGATCATGGTGCCGGTCATCGAGACCCGCGTCTTGATCGGATATTGCGACAGCGTCGCCAAAATCTCCTTCATCGGCTTGTTGAGGTCGATCTTCACGACCTCGCCGCCGAGCGACTGTTCGACTGCCGGCAGATATTGCGCCGGGTTATGCTCGAGCTCCTCGAGATAGACTCCGTCTTTTGTAATCTTGCCGAGCACCTGGCGGTCCGCCGAGCAAGACACGCCGAGCCCGATCGGCAGCGATGCACCATGGCGCGGCATCCGGATCACGCGCACGTCGTGGCAGAAATATTTTCCGCCGAACTGCGCGCCGACGCCGAGCGATTGCGTCATCTTGAGAATTTCCTGCTCCATCTCGAGGTCGCGGAACGCATTACCGTCCGCCGAGCCCTGGGTCGGCAGCGCATCGAGATAGCGCGCGGACGCCAGCTTCACCGTCTTCATGCAGAGCTCGGCTGAAGTGCCGCCGATCACAATGGCAAGGTGATAGGGCGGGCACGCCGCGGTGCCGAGCGTCAGCACCTTCTCCTTCAAAAACGCCAGCAGGCGATCCCTGGTCAGCACCGACGGCGTCGCCTGGAACAGAAAGCTCTTGTTGGCGGAACCGCCGCCCTTGGCCATGAACATGAACTTGTAAGCGTCATCGCCCTCGGCATAGATCTCGCATTGCGCCGGCATGTTGTTGGCGGTGTTCTTTTCCTCATACATCGACAACGGCGCCACCTGCGAATAGCGCAAGTTACGGCGCAGATAGGCGTCGCGCGCGCCTTCCGAGAGCGCCGCCTCGTCGTCGCCATCGGTGATGACGTTGCAGCCCTTCTTGCCCATGATGATCGCAGTGCCGGTATCCTGGCACATCGGCAACACGCCGCCGGCAGCGATGTTGGCGTTCTTCAGGAAGTCGAAGGCGACGAACTTGTCGTTGTCGCTGGCTTCCTTGTCTTCCAGGATTGAGCGCAACTGCTTCAGGTGGCCCGGGCGCAGGTAGTGATTGATGTCGCCGAAGGCCGCCTCCGACAGCGCCCGCAGCGCCTCGCGCGACACCACCAGCATGTCCTTGCCAAGCACCTTCTCGACCCGCACGCCCTCGGCCGTGATCTTCCTGTAGGGCGTGGTGTCCGGCCCCAGCGGAAACAGCGGCGTATGCTTGTAGGGCGGAACGGGCTTCTGGTCGGGAAAGGCGGTCGGGGCGTTCATGTCGATATCTCGGGTTGGAGCCGGCGGCGGCCAGAACGGCGCCGCGGCAGTAGACCCGTTCTAAGCATTTTTCGACCAAAAGGAAGGTTTGCTTGCCCGCCAGATGCGGCCGAAGCCGGCCAGTACGGCCGCCAATCGGCGATTGAACCGTTCCGGGCGCTCTTCAGACAAACCCGAGATTTCCGATTGTCCCTGACCGATTGCGACTGTAATGAACTCCGCCACCACATTGCCTGACGCAGCCTCTGCCCCCGTCCGCGCGCCGCGTCTGCTCGGGCTATATCTGCTTCTGATCATCATCGCCGCCATCGAAGCGTTCGAGGGGCTTTCGCATGCGCCGATGTTGTTCGGCGACATGTCGGAAATTCCCGGCCCCGGGCTCGGTGGCGCGATCATCAAGGCGCACATTGCGAGCCATCCGGTGCTGGCACTGGCGGCACTGGGGTTTGCCACCGTCGGCCGGCTGCGTTACGCGATCATGGCGCTGGGCGCGCTGGTGCTGATGAACTGGCTGAACTACATGCCATCGGTGGTGCGGCACGGCCTCGATTTCGGCGGCCTCTCCGCCTTGCAGACCCCGGTCCAGATCATTGCATTTCCGCTGATGGGCGCCTGCGCCATCGCGCTCGCCGCACGCAAAGAGCGGCTGGGGCTTGCCACCCTGCTGGTCAGCATGCCCACGCTGTTCGACGTGCTGGCCGTGATCGCCTTCGGGATCAGCGTCCTCCTCTACGGTTTCTGACAAGCAAGTTGACTTCCGCGCGCGGCCCTTGCAGGAAATCCGCGCGCGGGGTTCAATGGCGCAAAGGGGCATTCACAATGGCTTTGGGACCACAATTTTTCCGACCGGCCTTGCTTGCCGCCACGCTGGCGCTGGTTGCCGCGGTCGGCGTATCGCCGGCGCGGGCCGACCGCTGCGACGATATCGCCAAGGAATTGAAGAACCAGATCGACGGCCTCAAGGTCAGCGTCAATACCGGCAACATGATCTACCTGACGCATCCAGCGGCAAAGGAGCTGTCGCTCGGCTGCCGCGGCCGCAATTATTCCAACGAGCTCTACGCCAAGGCGGACCGCAAGCCGAAGCCGCAATTCTTCGAACTGATCGCCTCGGCCGGCGCCATCATTTTCACGATTCCGAAGCCCGACGTTGCGACCGGCTCCTCGCGCTGCATCAAGCGCATGGGCATCCTGCGCGGCGACAAGGTTTCCATGCGCTTCCGCCGCCTCAACATGGAATGCTCGCGCACCAAGACCGATGCTTCGATCGTGGTGACCCGCGGCAAGGACGAGTAGGCCGCTCCCGATCCGTCGCATTCTAACGATTCCGCGAGCCGTCCGTTCACTATTTGGACGGGATTGACGACGTCGGCGCGGGATTGCCGCGCTGAATTCACCAATCGTTCGTTTCAACCCGGCCAGTGTCGGAGGCAACCAAAAGGATGCTTCCGATGAATGTCTCTGCTGTCGCCGCAACGGTAGTGGTCAAACCGCCTGAAGTCCCCGTGTTCAAGGCTCCCGACAAGACCCCCGACGTCCAGAACGGCGCTGCCGCCGACGGCACGCGCACGCCGAAGCCGACGCTGGTCGCTGCCCTGCCGCCGGGTCAGGGAACGCGGATCGACCAGTTGGCCTGACGGCAGGCTGCCACCCGCGGCAGACCAATGCCAATGCCGCAAGTTTGCCGAAGAATCACACGATCATGCCGCCACGGGGAACGGAACCCGGGCATGATCGCAAAACTTTTGCTGCAAAATACCATCTTCGTCATCGCGCTCGGCGCCTTGCTGTTCGCGGCGGCCGGTACGCTGCACTGGCCGGCGGCGTGGGTGTTCCTGGTCACCAGCGCGATCCTCGGCCCTGCCTGCGGATTGTGGCTCGCGAAGACCGATCCCGCCCTGCTCGCCGAGCGCATGCGGCCGACGTTTCAGGCCGACCAGCCGGCCGCCGACAAGAAATTCATGCTGACGTTCGTCGCCGTGGCGCTGATCTGGCTGGCCGCGATCGGGCTGGACCGGCGCGTGCAAGCATCCGACGTTCCGCTCGTGCTGCAGGCGCTCGGGCTTGCGATGTATCTGCTCTCGACCGCCTTCATCATGTGGGTGTTCCGCGAAAATTCCTTTGCCGCGCCTGTCGTGAAGGTGCAGGCCGTGCGCCACCATCGCGTCGTCACGAGTGGCCCCTATGCCTTCGTCCGCCATCCCATGTACAGCGGCATCATGCTGTTCTTCGTAGGTGTCCCGCTGCTGCCGGGATCATGGTGGGGCGTGGCGATCGCGCCGGTGTTCGCCATTCTGTTCGCGATACGCGCCCGCATTGAGGAGCGCGCGCTGTTCGAAGGACTGCCTGATTATGCTGACTACGCCGCGCGCGTGCGCTATCGTCTGGTGCCCGGACTTTGGTGAGAGACAAGGCGGACTGCGATGCCCGATAGCAAGACCTATACCGGCGGCTGCCATTGCGGCCAGGTGCGCTTCGAGTGCACCACCGACCTCGCGATGGTCACCGACTGCAACTGCTCGATCTGCACCAAGAAGGGGCTGCATTTCACCTTCCTCGACCCGAAGAGTTTTCAGCTCCGCGCCGGGGAGGAAAACCTGAAGGAATACCTCTTCAACAAGCACGCGATCCACCACCAGCTCTGCGTCGATTGCGGCGTCGACGTATTCGCGCGCGGCAAGAAGCCCGACGGCAGCGACGTGGTGGCGGTGAATGTGAGCTGCATCGACGGCATCGAGTTGTCGAAGCTGAAGATGACGCCGATCGACGGAAGGAGCAAGTGAGCCCTCACGCGCCCGTCATGCCCCGGGCTTGGCCCGGGCATCCATGACTTGCTTGCTCCCGTCGTCAAAGACGTGGATGGCCGGGACATCTAGCGCGAAGACGCGCTTCTGCCCGGCCATGACGGGGCAGAGAGTTGAGCCGCACGTCACGCATCCAGCGCCTTGTACCTCCGGAAGATCCCCTCCTCGTTGAATGCGATCCGCCGGTCGCTGGCCAAATAGGTTTTGATGTTCGGGCGCGCCGCAACGCGGTCGCGCAATTCGACGAGACCGGGAATTTCGCGCTCGAACGCCTTCATGCGTTTCGGAAATGCATAGCGAAGTCCCTCGACGATCTGGAACAGCGACAGGTCGACGTAGGTGAGGCGGCGGCCGGTAACGTAAGTCCCGCCATTGGCCGCCAGCAGATCCTCGAAATAGCCGAGATATTTCGGCACGCGCGCCTTCCAGAACTCTTCGGTGCGTTTTTTCGCCGGCGCTTTCTGCTCTTCGTAATAGAGCGAGGGGCCGAGCGGGTGATGGGTGTCGTGAACTTCCAGCACCAGATCTGCGATCGTGAGTTGCAACTGGTGCACCCAGAGTTTGCCGGCCTCCGACTTCGGCGCCAGCCCGTGGCGCGATCCCAGATAGAGCAGGATGTTGGCGGTCTGCCCGATCACGAGCTTTCCGTCTTTGAGGAACGGCGGCGCGAATGGCGGCGTTCCCTTCCCCGCTTCCATCATGCGCGTCATCGCGGCCATGCCGTTGCCGCGGCGCGCGATGTCGGCGTAGCGGGCGCCCGCCTCTTCCAGCGCGAGGCGGACATATTCGCCGCGGCCCTGAATCATTGGCCAGTAATAGAGCTCGTAACGCATCGATGGTACCTCCGCTGCCGGGTTGATCGATATAACAAATCATCCCGCGGCTCGTTCGTCACGCCAAACGCGACGTCCGCGCGACCGTCGCGCCGCGAGCGCGCCGCGCCGATCTCCGCAGGGGTTGAATCTGTCCGAATGCGAGCCGGCGTGTTAGGCTGTTCCCGTTTGAAGCGTCGATTTTCTCAACATGCAGGAGAATTAAGGATGGCGGACAACAAGAAGAAGCGCGGCGGGACCGATCGTGGGCTGATCGCGTTGAGCGAGCCTTACGAGGTCGGCTACTGGTCGAAGAAATTCAAGATCACGCCGGCCAAGCTGAAAGCCGCCGTCAAGAAAGCGGGACGCTCCGCGAAGAACGTCGAAGCCTACATCAAGCTGCAGAAGCACAAGGCGGCCGACCGGGCACGGATCGCGGTGAACCAGCCTTACGAAGTGAGCTACTGGTCGAAGAAGTTCAAGGTCACGCCCGCCAGATTGAAGGCTGCCGTTGCCGCCGTCGGGCATTCGTCGAAAGCCGTCGGTGCCCATCTCGCCAAGGGCAAGGTTTCGAAGAGGGCCAAGAAGAGCGCCAGCAAGACACCGCGGAAAACGACAAAGAAGCGCGCAAAGAAAAAAGCCGCCTAGCGGGCGGCCGTTAGCGCAAGCCGCG
Organism: Bradyrhizobium sp. AUGA SZCCT0283; assembly: GCF_018130385.1. Taxonomy (GTDB): domain Bacteria; phylum Pseudomonadota; class Alphaproteobacteria; order Rhizobiales; family Xanthobacteraceae; genus Bradyrhizobium. The sequence goes on from NZ_JAFCLU010000020.1 coordinate 120,460, forward strand.
GCTTGCAGGGATTCGTGGCCCGGATGAAGCGAAGCGCAATCCGGGACCGCACGGAGGAGAACCCGGGTTCCGCTTCGCTTCACCCGGGCTACGACTTCCCGCTCCTCGCAATGACGCTCGTGAACTCAGTTCGCCGCGAAGCAATACATCAGCCCATCGCCGCCGGTGCTCTTCAGGTCGGCCTGCGAGCAGCCGCCATCTGGACCGCGCGAGGGATGCGACGTGTTCCAGGACTTTGACGGCTCGTCATCACGCAGACCCTTGCGGTCGAAATGGCCGACCATCGCGGCGCCTTGCGTGCTGCTCGTCCAGTTCTTGCAGGTGCGGTCTTCGCCGGCCGCAAACGCAGTGCCGTCCGCCTGCGATCCCGTCAGCACATCGTGGCGGTTCGGCGTGTCGCCGGCACCGCTGATGACCTCACCCTTTTCGGAGAGCGCGGTCTGCTTGGTGAGGTTGTTGCTGGCGCTGTGGAGATCGGCGACGTCCTTGGCGACCACCGCGCCCTTGGCATTCTTCCACGGCCCCTTGCCGATGCGATCGCGCGCATTGACGGCCGGCGCGCCGTCGGCGGCCTGCGTCGAGAGATAGGCGCGCCAGGTCTTGCCGCCGGCTCCGGCCGCCTGCGCCAATGTCTGGCAGTGATTGTCGGCGCCGGCGAGCCCGCCGAGATTGCCGCCATTGCCGATGCCGTTGCTGGTCAGGAAGAAACTGGTATCGGCGGATTGCGCCTGCGCCGGCGCGCTGGCGAGAGCCGATATGGCGGCAAGCGCAAAGCATGCCGGCGAGATGATTCTGGCGAAGCTCTTCATCTGGTTTCTCCCTGTTGTTTTTTGGTTCGTTGGCATCAACACATCACGGCGACCATTATTCCGGCGCGAAATGAAGCGGGCATTCTGGCAAAGAAAAAGGCGCCGCGGAACGAACCGCAGCGCCTTCCTCGTCATACATGGGCGATCAGCTGGTCTGCTGGATCGCCGAGAGTTCCCAATCGGCACCGCGCCGGCGGGCGAAGGTCCAGACTTCGGTGACTTCGACCGGGGTGTCACTGCCCGCGACCAAGCGGCCGGTGGTGCGCTCCAAGGTCTTGTCGACCAGCGAGAACCGCATCGCCACGCTGGCGAAATCGGTTTCACCTTCACGCCAGGCTTCGGCAAGGTCACCCTGCAGCAGCTTGACGTCGGTCACCTTGTTGACGTCGTTGCGGGCCTTGTTCTCCTCGAGATCCTTGGAGAAGTAGGACACCATCTCGGGCGTCGCCAGCGTATGCAGTTTGGCGACGTCCTCGTTCGACCATGCGGCCTGGATCTCGCCGAGCAACCGCTCGAACGCTTCATAGTCAGCCGGCTGGATTTCCAGCGGCGGCTGGCTCGATCCCAGCCCAAAGCCACCCAGTCCGGAGCGGAAGCTGGTCTGGGCGCCGGGGCCTTCGGCGGCAGGAGCAGGCCCCGTCGCGTAGGCGGAAGCCGGCGTGTGGCGGCGCTGCCACCACGACATTGCCAGCCGCACCACGATGACGATCAGGGCGACCTGCAGCAGCAGGCCGATGATCGACGACAGGCCGCCGAGGCCGGAGAACAAGCCGCCGCCGAACAGCATGCCAAGCAGGCCGGCGCCGAGGAAGCCCGCGGCGAGACCGCCGAGCATGCCCATGCCGGGCCGGTTGAAGAAGCCGCCCTTGTTGGCCGCGCCAGCCGCCGGCGCGCCGACGCCGGGGGTGCCCGGCTGGGTGAAGGTGCGGTTCATGGGCTGCGCCGCGCCCGGCGCCGTGGTGGTGCTGGGGGGCGCCGAAAAGGTTCGCGACCCGCGCGAGCCGGAACTGCCGCCACCGCCGACGCGGGCGTCAGCCTCCGAGATCGCGACCGCCAACGGGAGCGCTACGGACAGGATAATGGCCAGTGCCCGAATAATTCCGCGCGTGCCTTGCGAGAAACTCATGTGTTTTTCCTCAGTCCCCAGGATGGGGAAGCGCCCCTAAGATGGGCACAGATGCCTAAAAGTGAAGCCACTATCGGGAACCGCGGCTGCGGCCGTCAGTCGCGGGGATGTGACGATTTGGCAGGGGGTTAGCAGCAATTAAGGGGTGTGGCGAGCGCCCGCCCTCACCCGCCCCGGCAAAACATCCGCCGTTCCACAGGCGCAAGCACTATAAGGTCCGGGGCCAGCATGCCGGCCATATATTACCTGCCGGCCACAGCTCACGTCGACGTCATGGTTTCCTTGACCTTCTCGACCAGCGCGCTGAGCGCGAACGGCTTCGGCAGGAAGGCGAATTGCTCGTTCTCCGGCAGGCTCTTGTCGAAGGCTTCTTCGGCATAACCTGAGACGAAGATGATCTTCAAATTCGGATTGCGCTTGCGCATTTCGCGCAACAGCGTCGGGCCGTCCATTTCGGGCATCACCACGTCGGAGACGACAAGATCGACCGCGCCGTCCTTTTCGTCGAGCGCTTCCATCGCCTCGATGCCGTTGGCAGCCTCGATCACGCTGTAGCCGCGCGAGCGAAGGCCGCGCGCATTCAGTGACCGCAAGCCGTCCTCATCCTCGACCAGCAGGATGGTGCCCTGACCGGTCAGGTCGGGCCGCGGCTTCGGCGGCTCGGTCGCAGCGTCCTTTGCCGCGCCATTCGCACCCTGCGTTTCGGGCTGGGCATCCAGTTCGGGACGATGCCGCGGCAGGAAGATGCGGAACGAGGTGCCCTCGCCGGGCACGGAGTCCACATAGACAAAGCCGCCGGTCTGCTTGACGATGCCGTACACCGTCGAGAGACCAAGCCCGGTGCCCTTGCCGACCTCCTTGGTCGAGAAGAACGGTTCGAAAATCTTGTCGACGATGTCGGCCGGGATTCCGGTGCCGGTGTCGGAAATGTCGATCCGCACGTAGTCGGCGGCCGGCATGCCCTTGTGGGTGAGCTGCGCGGCTTCATCCACCGTCACATTGCTGGTCCGCACCGTCAGCTTGCCGCCATCGGGCATGGCGTCGCGCGCGTTGACCGCGAGATTGACGACCACCTGTTCGAACTGCGAGACGTCGACCTTGACCGGCCAGAGATCGCGGCCATGCACGAGGTCGAGCTTGACCTTCTCCCCGATCAGGCGGCGCAGCAGCATGGTGAGGTCGGACAAGGCGTCGCCGAGGTCGAGCACCTGCGGCCGCAGCGTCTGGCGGCGCGAGAACGCCAGCAGTTGCCGCACCAGCGTCGCCGCACGGGTCGCGTTCTGCTTGATCTGCATGATGTCCTGGAACGACGGATCGGTCGGCTTGTGCGCGTTCAGCAGGAAGTCGTTGGCCATCATGATGGCGGACAGCACGTTGTTGAAGTCGTGCGCGATGCCGCCGGCGAGCTGGCCGACCATGTCCATCTTCTGCGACTGGTTGATCTGGTTTTCCAGCGTGCGCCGCTCGGTGGTCTCGAGGAGATAGACGATGGCGGCTTCGGTGTCGCGCTCGTCCTCCTCGACCGAGGTGACGAAGAACTGCCCCCAGCGCTCCTTGGCGCCGTCGAGCATGGCCTCGACCGGCGCGATGTCGCCCTGCCCTTCGGCCGCCTGGTTGATCGCCGCGATCAGAAGGCTGCGATCGCGCGCGTTCACGGTGCGGAAGATCGACTTGTTGGCCGCGCCGTCCGGGCTGAGGCTCTGCGCCAGCTTGGCGAAGCGGGCGTTGGCGCGGACGACGGCGCCGCCGCGGTCCACCGTCGCAATCGCCATCGGCGTATGGTCGAAGAATCGCATGAAGCGGACTTCGGCGGCACGTTCGGGGTCGGAATGCTCGTCGCGCGTGCGGCTGATCACCAGCGTGCGCGACGAACCCGGCGAGCCGTCGGCGCCGAAGGCGAGCTTGTGGTAGAGCCGCACCGGCATGGTCTTGCCGCCGCGCATGCGCAAGTCGATGTCGAACACCTCGGTCTTGACCTCGCCGGGCACCGCCACGATCGAAGTCAATAGCGCAGCACCATCGCCGGAGACGATATCGGTGAGCTTCAGCCCGCCCGAACCGATCTCGGCAAGATCGTAATCGAGCCAGTTCGCCAGCGTGGCGTTGACATAGATGACGTCGCCGGCCGGACTGACCGAGAAGAAACCACATGGCGCGTGGTCGAGATATTCGATGGCGTGCTGCAGCTCCCGGAACACATCTTCCTGGCGCTCGCGGTCCCGCGTGATGTCGGCGATCGACCACACCGCGTATTTTGCTTCGCGCTTGCTCTGGCCGAGCGGACGAACCCGCATCCGCAACCAGCGTCCCTGTGCACCGTCAGAGCCGGCGATGCGGACCTCCTCCTGCTGCCGCTTGCCTTCGCGGGCGGCCTTGAGCAGGCGGAATACGGCTTCGGAGACGTCCGGGTTGCCGATGAAGACCCGTTCGATAGGGCGCACGTCCTGCGGGCTCGCGGCGCCCGTCAGCGCCAGATAGGCGGCGTTCGAATAGACGACATGGCCCTTCGGATCGGTCACGGCCAAACCGTCATGGGCGTGATCGGCGATGCGGCCCATCACGGGGTCGTCGGCGGCGCGGTCGGTGAAGCGGATGATACCGGCGGCAAAGGCGAACAGATTGAACAGGCCGACCATGGCGAGCAGTGCCAGCACGCCGAGGATGTAGGGCTGGGCCTGGGCGCGACCGATGGTCATCAGCGCCACCGCCACCGCCACGATGCCGGCCGCCACCAGCAGCACCAGCATGATGCTACCGCCCCGCCGCGCCGGTTCGTGGGCCGCAAAGGGCTCGGTCGACGGATGGCTGTCAGTTTCGACGGTCATATGAAGCGGCGTTGCCCTTCGGCAAGGAGGTCATGCGCCGGTCAGGATCAGCCGGCCGCGGGTAACCCCGCGTTCGGCTGGCGCACCCCTCCTGAGTGCCTGAATCGGCCCCGCAAGCGCAAGCCCATCAGGCGGCTATTTGACAGATTGAAGGCATTTCAAGGCGATTTCCAGCGGTTCCTTTCACATTCTCCGGGTGGCAAGCCCGCTCTTCAAGCCCATGACGTAGCCGATGATCTCGGCGACCGCGTGATAGTGCTCGACCGGAATCTCCTCGTCGATATCGACGGTGGCATAAAGCGCGCGCGCCAGCGGCACGTTCTCCACGATCGGAATGTCGTGCTTCCTGGCGATTTCCCGGATCTTGAGCGCGATGTTGTCGGCGCCCTTGGCGACGCAGACCGGCGCCGTCATGCCGCGGTCGTAGGACAGCGCCACCGAATAGTGGGTCGGGTTGGTGATGATCACGCTGGCCTTGGGAACGGCGGACATCATGCGCTTCTTCATCCGCTGCACCCGCAACTGCCGGATACGGCCCTTGATGTGGGGATCGCCTTCGGACTGCTTGAACTCGTCCTTGATCTCCTGCAGCGACATCTTCTGCCGCTGGTACCATTGCCGGTACTGGAAGAAGTAATCGGCGATCGCGACTGCGGCCAGCATCGCCACCACTGCGCCCATCAATTGCAATGTCAGATTGGTGGTGACGCCGAGGATCGCCGAAGGATCGAACCGCAGGAACGACTCCAGCCGATGGCGCTCGGGCCACAGCACCGCCATCATGACGGTGCCGAGCGCGATCAGCTTGAACAGGCCCTTGGCGAAATTCGCCACCGCCTGCTTGCCGAAGATGCGTTTCAGTCCGGCGCCGGGCGATACCTTGCTGAATTTCGGTTTCAGCGATTCCGACGACCATACCAGCCGGTGCTGGATCATGTTGCCGGCGATCGCGGCGAGCGCCAGCATCAACAGCGGCACGCCGATCGCGCTGAGCACGGCATAGCCCAGCGTGTTGCCGAGCGCGAGCAGCGCCGCGCCGTCGGTATGAAGCTGGCCCGCATTGGCGATCAGGTTGCGCAGCGGCGTCAGGATGCCGCCGCCGATCGACCCCGAGAAGGTCGATAATATCAGCGTGCCGCCCGCGATGATGAACCAGGTGTTGACCTCCTGGCTCTTGGCGACGTCCCCCTTGGCAAGCGCATCGTCGAGACGTTTTTGCGTAGGGTCTTCTGTTTTGTCGTCGGTATCGTCGGCCATCGCGGCACCCTAGTATTTTGTTTGAGCATGATCTCCGGGCAAACGCGTTCCGCGTTTGCCCGGAGATCATGCTCTATTTCAGCGGCGTCAGCTCGTGCATCACGCCGATGAAGTAGTTGAGATAGGTCGCCATCATTCCAGTGAGAACGAGGCCGAAGATCAAAAAGCCCACCATGATCGACAGCGGCACGCCGACGAAATAGACCTGCATCGCCGGCATCAGCCGCGCCAGCACGCCAAGGCCGATATTGAAGACGAGGCCGAACACCAGAAACGGCGCCGAAAGCTGCATGCCGATCTTGAAGGCCGTGGCAAACGCACGCGTCGCCAGCGCCGCGACGTCGCCGCTCGGCATCAACTCGCCCGGCGAGAAAATCCGGTAGCTCTCGTTCAGCGCCGCGATGACGAGATGATGGCTGTCGGTGGCGAACAGCAGCGTCACGCCGAGAATGGTGAGAAAATTGCCGATCAGCAGACCCTGCTGCCCCTGGGTCGGATCCACGGCAGTGACGAAGCCGAGGCCGAGTTGCTGAGCGATCACCGAACCTGCGACCGACAGCGCCGACAGCGTGACGCGCGCGGTGGCGCCGAGCACGATGCCGATGACGATCTCGTGCACCATTAATACGCCGAGCGAGGCCATCGACGTCAGGTCGACCTGGTAGGCAGTGCGGTGCAGCGGCAGGATGATCAGCGTCAAGAGCAGCGCGATCCCAAGCTTGATGCGCACCGGGATATTGCTCTCGCCAAATCCCGGCAACAGCATCACCATCGCTCCCACGCGGGCGAACACCAGCATGAAGGTGGCGGCAAGGGCCGGCAGCAGCGATATGTCGACACGCATTCATTCACAATGCATCAACCGCCTATGATTCGCGACGATATCCGCATCATGTGACTGTGCAGCGAATCCGCCATGAACGGCAAAGCCAGCAACAATGTCACGAAGATCGCCAGTATCTTCGGCACGAAGATCAGCGTCTGTTCCTGGATCTGGGTCAGAGCCTGGAACAGCGAGACCACGACGCCGACCACGAGCCCGATCACCATCAAGGGCGACGACACCACCACGATGGTCCAGATCGCGTCGCGCGCCACGTCGAGGGTTTCAGCACCGGTCATTTCAGTTCCCTATCCACTCCTGAAGCATCAGCCCCGTCACTGCGAGGAGCCCTTGCGACGAAGCAATCCATTCTTTCTTTTCGCGGCGCCATGGATTGCTTCGCTGCGCTCGCAATGACGGCGTACGTCAGATCGGCATCTTCATGATGTCTTCGTAGGACTGGATCACCCGGTCGCGCACCGACACCAGCGTCGAAACCGCGACGTCGGTCTCAGCGACCGCCGTCACCACGTCCATGACATTGGCCTTGCCCGAACTCATCGCCATGGTCTGGGCGTCGGATTTCTTGCCGGCATCCAGCACGCTGCCCACCGCGTCCTTGAGCAGCGCGCTGAAGGACGGGCCGCCGGCGGATTGGCCGCCCTTCTCGGCGCCGCCGGATTCCATGATGCGCGAAAGCGCGGCGTAGGCGTTTGCTGCAACGGTCGGTGAAGCCATTTTCTACGGTTCCTGTTCAGGCCTTGAGGATGTCGAGCGTGCGTTGGATCATGCGGCGCGTGGCGCTGATGATGTTGAGGTTGGCTTCATAGGACCGCTGCGCCTCGCGCATGTCGGTCATTTCGACCAGCGGATTGACGTTGGGATATTTGACGTTGCCCGTGGCATCGGCCGCCGGATTGCTCGGCTCATGCTTGACGCGAAACGCCGACTGGTCGGTCCTGACCTTGCCGAGCGTCACCACCCGGGCATCCAGCGTGCGGTCGAGCGCGGACGAAAATGTCGGCACCTTGCGGCGATAGGGATCGCCGGCAGCAGTCGGCGCGGTCGAGTCCGCATTGGCGATGTTTTCCGAGATCACCCGCATGCGCCCCGCCTGCGCGCGCAGGCCTGACGTCGCGATGCTCATCGAGCGGGCGAAATCGCTTCCGTCTTCTGCCATGATCCGGCTCCCTTACGCGTCAGCGTTTTCCGATGGCGGTCTTGAGAAGTCCGAGGCTGCGGCTGTAGAGCGAAGTCGCCGCGGCGTAATCCATCTGGTTGGCCGAAACCTTCAGCATCTGGTCTTCCAGATTGACCGCATTGCCGGCCGGTTTGGTCAAAAAGCCGTTCCCGCCGCCGTCTCCCCTGAAGCTTGGTGTGCCGCCGGAAACGCCGATATGGGTCGATGAGGTGCGCATCATGGCAAGCGAGCCCATCGCGCCGCCGACATTCGCGCCCTTGTTGTCGAATTTCGGCTCGACCAGGTCGCTCGGCCTGAAATTGGGGGTATTGGCGTTGGACACGTTTTCGGCGAGCACGCGCTGGCGTTCCTGGTGCCACTGCATCTTGGTGCGCAGCGCCGACAGGATCGGAAGGTCGTTGATGGCCATCGCGAGCGGCTCCCCGTTAACCTCTGGCTGACGCCGCGAGGTAGGCAGAATTTGCCCGGTGTATGGTTAACGGCTGGTTAAAATTGCGTTCCGCCACCGCCGACATCCGCCAATGCCCGCTGACAGCGACAAAACGAGCGCATTTTCGCCACGAAAACTGCGTTAACCAGCACCAGCCGATGCGACTTGGGGCGCTCAGAAGTCGTTTTGGCTCAAGCGATTCTTGGTCTATTAATTAACCGGACGGCGGCGTTCGCCGCGGGGAATTAAGGAATAAGGCTGATCTCGGGCGTGATTCGCCGTCTGCGGATCGCTTCGGAGCATGGTCAGGATGGCGGGAACCGTACTCCCGGGGAACATGCTCGGACAGCAAGACCTGAGACCGCACTCGTCGAAGCCAGCATCAAGAGAACGGCCCGTGGCCGGGGACTAAAGAATGCAGACACTGACATTCCTCTTCGCATTCATCGCCGTTCTGGCGCTGATCGGCGTTGCCGCATGGGTGGTTCGCCGTTACGCCAACAACCGGCTCGGCGCCAACACCCAGCGCGGACGGATGCCGCGGCTCGCCGTGATCGACGCCGCCGCCGTGGACGGTCGCCGGCGCCTCGTGCTGGTACGGCGCGACAATGTCGAGCATCTCCTGATGATCGGCGGCCCGAGCGACATCGTGGTCGAACCCAACATCGTGCGCGCGATGCCCAACCGCGATCAAATGGCGCCGCGCCCGGCGGTCGGCGAGCAGCCGCCGCGCATCGCGCCGCTGCCCGATGTCGCCTGGAGCGAGGAAGCGGCAAGATCCGAATCGCGGTCGACCGACGCCTTCGATCATCATGCTGAACCGCAAATGCCGGAGCCGCCGCCGCGCCCCGCGCGGCCCTCCTTCGCCGACGAAATCCGTCGCCCTGCGCCGCCGCCGATGCCGGAACGTCGCGGCGATCCATTGACGGGGTTTGCGCCGGAATCGATCAGCGGTCGCCCCGAACCGGCCCCACCGCGTCTCGGCCGCAACGAGCCACTGATGCCACGGCCGCAGCGCGAGTTGCCTAAGGCACCGCCAGTCCGTGAGGCAGCGCCAGTCCGTGAGGCACCGCCAGTCCGCGAGGCACCGCCAATCCGAGAGGCGCTGCCTGTCCGTGACACTCCAGCGGTTCGTGAGACGCCGGCCCGGGCGCCTGAACGCGCCGCGGCGCCGCCGCCTCCGCCCCCTCCGGCCCCCGCGCCGTCGAGTGCCGACCAGAATCTAGCCGAAATGGCGCAGCGGCTGGAAGCCGCCCTGCGCCGACCGGCCGAACCGGTAGCGCCGCCGGTTGCGCCGGAAACGCCGCCCGCCCGGACCTCCCGCAGCGAGCCTCCCGTTCCCGCACCCGCGCCGCAGAAGAGCGGCTTCGAAAATCTCGAAGACGAGATGGCGTCCTTGCTGGGCCGTCCGAAGAATCCTTCGTGAGGCCGGCGGCTTCTCCGCGTAGAGTTTTATTTTTTTTAATCCTGACCGCCGCCGGATCGCTCGCCGATCCGGCGCTGGCGCAGGACATCAGCATCAATCTCGGCCAGGGCGGCGGCGGGGTCACCGAGCGCGCGATCCAGTTGATCGCGCTGTTGACGGTGCTGTCGATCGCGCCGTCGATCCTGATCATGATGACGTCGTTCACGCGGATCGTCGTCGTATTGTCGCTGCTGCGCACCGCATTGGGCACCGCGACCGCCCCACCCAACTCGGTGATCATTGCGCTCGCGATGTTCCTGACCGCGTTCGTGATGGGCCCCGTCTTGCAGAAGTCCTATGACGACGGCATCAAACCCCTGGTCGCCAACCAGATCGGGGTCGAGGAAGCACTGCAAAAGGCTTCGGTGCCGCTGCGTGGCTTCATGCAGAAGAACGTTCGTGAAAAGGATCTGAAGCTGTTCGTCGATCTCTCCGGCGAGGCGCCGCCGGCAACGCCGGAGGACCTGTCGCTGCGGATCCTGGTCCCGGCCTTCATGATCTCCGAACTGAAACGCGCCTTCGAGATCGGTTTCCTGCTGTTCCTCCCCTTCCTGATCATCGATCTCGTGGTCGCATCGGTCCTGATGTCGATGGGTATGATGATGCTGCCACCGGTCGTGGTGTCGCTGCCGTTCAAGTTGATCTTTTTCGTGCTGGTCGACGGCTGGTCGCTGGTGGCGGGAAGTCTGGTGCAAAGCTACGGCGGCAGTTAGCGGCCGGTTCCCTGGGCTCCACGGGCAAATAGGTCAATATTAGTTACGTATTTGCAGCGGACTTTCCTGGGGAATTTAAGGTCAGATTAGTTCCTTCGTGCACAATGGATGCCAGGGAACTGATTTTCGCAGTAAGCGCATCACCGGGTCAAACGATGGCAGGCCAGCCAATCGGCGATATGGACGCCGAATACGCCACGACGATTGCCGACCGGGCTATGCGGTTGATGGCGCAGCAGTCCGTTCCTGCCACCCCGAGCAATTTCGCCGTCTGGTTCGAATATTCCCTGGGCAATTCGCTGGCACTGCGAAAGACCATCGACATCCTGATCGCGGGCAAGCGCAAATTCGACCCGGCCATCAACCACGAGCTCTACATTACCTACGTGGCGCCGCAGTCCGGAGGCGACCCGCTCAGCGACCTTCCCGATCAATTGAGCGGCCTGATCGCCACCGCTCAGCAGTTCCTGAACACCGCCGTCACCGACAACCAGACCCACATCAAGGCGCTCGGCGAAGTATCGTCCGAAGCCGCTGCCACCAGCGATCCCCGGACGATCATTGCAAAGCTGGTTGACGAATTGTCAAAGGCGACGACGCGTGCCGCGACGCTGGAAGCAAATTTCGCCGCCACCTCGGAGGAACTGGACAGCATCCGCGACTCGCTGAAGGCGGCCGAGCAACGCTCCAACACCGATGCGCTGACCGGGCTCGCCAACCGGCACTCGATGGATGAATTCCTCCGCCTCGCCCAGATCGCGGCGATGGAAAAGGACGAGGCGCTCAGCGTTTTCCTGATCGACATCGATCACTTCAAGAAATTCAACGATGATTACGGCCATCAGGTCGGCGACCAGGTGCTTCGGCTGGTCGCAAAGGTCTTGCAGGAAGGTGTTCGCGAGGTGGATCTGGCCGCCCGCTATGGCGGCGAGGAATTGATCGCGGTGCTTCCGGGCGCCGATCTCGAGGTCTGTACGTCGGTCGCCGAGCGCATTCGCCGCCGCATCGCCGAAGCGCGTCTGACGCGTCGTGCGACGGGCAAGGAAATCGGCAGCATCACGGTTTCGATCGGGGTGGCCCAATTCCGCCTCGCCGAATCGGCGGAGGCCATGATCGAGCGCTGCGACCGCGGGCTTTATCAAGCCAAGCGGCTCGGCCGCAACCGCACGGTGACGGAAACCGAACTCGAGCCCGAGGCCGGCGCGGCCTAGCGGAATCGCTCTAACGTCAATGCGTGCCGGTTGAATCCGGTCCGATTCGCCTCCAGCCTGCCCTGTTTGAAGGGTAGAGAAGAAAAAACCGCCATCCCGCGCCGGTGTGGAACTATTGCCGCAATCCCGGCTTATCGCAGACGCCCTACAGCCGGGAGTATTCCATGAAAATCGCAGGGATGATTATGGCTGCCACCGCGGCCCTCAGCATCGCCGGCACGTCGGCACTTGCCCAGCAAATGCGGACCGGAATGGTGACCAGAATAGATCGGATCAGCGGCACCATCTCGATCAAGGACGTGCCTGATGGCACCACCGGCGCGAACGCCGGAGTCGCGACCGAAGAATTCAAGATCCAGGACGGCGCGCGGCTGAACGTCCTGCACGCCGGCGACAGGGTCACCTTTGCCGTGAGCGAAACGGCGGGGACCAAGACCATCACGAAGATCGACAAGAAGTAGGACGTTGCCGAAGCGACATCCAACCTGATGATGTCTCGCTTCGACCGGAGAACAGCGAGGCCCGGAGTGCCTAGGAGTCCGGGCCTCGTAACCGGAACTGCCCTTTCCGGATAGAGCCGCTCGGTACGAAGTGCACTGTAGGGTTACCCGACCGGCCTGCTTTGATCTGCCGCAAATTTTATTCCCGGAAACCCGGCACCGGTTTCTTACGGCTAGCGCGGCGGTGCCCGCTCGAGCGAAGCGCGAATTTCAGCGGCTGCTTCGTCGCAATACTCATTCAGTTTCTGGAATCGTTGCTGCAACGCCCTAAGTTTCACGGCGCGCTTGGCTGGCCCTTCCCGATCAATATTGAATCTGTCGGCGGGCGATGGACGGGACGCCGCAGCCTCCGCGACCGCCAGCGCCGCTTGCATCGATGTGTCGTGACCGTCGGTGGAGGACATTTCTGCACGCCTTACAAATTGGAATCCGTTCGGATTCGATCCGGTGGAATTTCCGTGTGGTCACGCGCTGGCGTTGTGAGTTTGCAGCGTGCAGTGTGTTGCTTGCATGCCCGGGCAGGGTCGATTTAGTGGCGAAAAATGGATGCTTGCGGCGAATGAGCGGCACGACCTCGTAGTCTTACGGACTTTCTGTCCACGATTAGGATGCAATCGGCAGCCACCATTGCCGGATTGAGTCGTTTGTTGCTTCAGCGATAGTTCGATATGCCCGCCCAGCCTTCAGAAACCTGTCTGCCGCCGCGCTGTGAGATCTGCGGCGTAGGTACGGCCCAGATCGGAAAGCTGCCCCGGATCGGACTGCGCCCCCTCATCTACGTTTACAAGTGCGACGCCTGCAACAAGATCACTTCGATCGAGCCCGATCGGCAGGATAGCCCCACCATCAGCCCCACTGTCACTCCGCCGATGCCAAAGTCGCGCATCAAGAAGGCCCCGCACAAGATCTCCCGGTGACAGCCGCACTGATCGCCGGTCACAGCACCGGCCGAGGGATGGCGGCTTCGGACTGCGTTTCTCCAGTTCGGAAAACGTCGCGATTGCGGCTCGACCGGGTTTCATCTTGGGAATGCCGCATGTAAAGCTTCGCCAAACTTCTCAAAAAGAAGAGGCAGGGGCATGTCCGAGGGCTTCATTGACGAACTGCGCAACGCGCTCGACAAGGGCACGGTGCTATCAGGCGGCGACATCGACGCGCGCTATCACCACGATCTCGCCGGCAATCCGGTGCCGAAACCGCGCGCAGTCGTCCGCCCGAGAACGACGGAGGATGTCTCCGCGTTGCTGCGGCTCTGTCATCGCGAAGGCGTCCCCGTTACGACGCAGGGCGGCATGACCGGGCTGGTACGCGGCGCGCTGCCGAATGCGAATGAAATCGTGCTGTCGATGGAGCGCATGAACAGCGTCGAAGAGGTCGATGCGTCCGCCGGCGTCGCCATCGTGCAGGCCGGCACGCCGCTGCAGAAGCTCCAGGAGCGGGTCGAGCAGGACGGCCTGATGTTTCCGCTCGACCTCGGTGCGCGCGGCAGCTGCACCATCGGCGGCAACATCTCGACCAATGCCGGCGGCAACCGCGTCATCCGTTACGGCATGACGCGCGATCTGATCCTCGGCCTCGAAGTCGTCACGGCCGACGGCACCGTGCTCAAGGGCCTGCGCAAATACATCAAGAACAATACCGGCATCGACCTCAAGCAGCTTTTCATCGGCAGCGAAGGCATCCTCGGCGTCGTGACGCGCGCCGCGCTGCGCGTCTTTCCCGCACCGGCCGAGCGGCAGGTGGCGCTGTGCGCCCTGCCCTCGTTCGGGCAGGTCACGGCTTTCCTGAGGATGGCGCGGGAACGTCTCGGCGGCGAATTGACCGCATTCGAGGTGATGTGGAATGCCTACTACCGTCTCACCGTCGAGCGCGTGAAGGGCGTGGCCGGGCCGCTGCCGACCCACCATCCGTTCTACGTTCTGCTGGAGGCTTCCGGCAGCGACCCCGAGCGTATCCATGCCGACCTCGAGAAACTGCTCGAGACGGCAATGGGCGACGATCTGATCCTCGACGCCACGCTCTCGACCTCGAATGCATCTGCGGCTGCGATCTGGCGCATCCGCGATTCCAGCGTCGAACTGGGCCGTACCTTCCCTTACGCCGCCCGCGTTGGTTTCGATGTCAGCCTCGCCATCGACCGGATGGAGGAATATGCCGACACGATCGGCTCACGCATCAGGGCCGTTGACCCGCACGCCTTCGCCATCGTGTTCGGCCATGCCGGCGACGGCAATTTGCACGTCAACGTGCATCACGAGCATACGCCCGACAAGCACGACGAATTCGAGAAGCTCGTCTACGACATCACCGGCGAATTCGGCGGCTCGGTCTCGGCCGAACACGGCATCGGCATCCTCAAGCGGCCTTATCTGAGAATGAGCCGCACCGAAGAGGAAATCGAAACCATGCGCACGCTCAAGCGTGCGCTCGACCCGAAGAACATCCTGAACCCGGGACGAATTTTTACGGTGTGAAGACGTTTCGGGCGGTCAAGCCGGGCCGGACGCCCGCAACTGCCCCTCACTCCTTGAAATTATACTGCTTGCAGAGGTGGTCGCCGATCTGGACCAGCATGGCGACGCATTCGGGATAGCCCGGTTTGGCGATCGTGGCGTCATCGGCCTTGGCGCGGAATTCCCAGCTATCGCCGTCAGGGATCACCGAGATGACGATGCCGTCGGGACAATCGACATGGACCTTCAACTCGGCTCGCGCCATCGCAATGAGTTCGGCTTCGGTTTTGGCGGGCTTGCTCATTGTGACGGCATCCTCCGGCAGGCTGGTTGCGTGCAGGTTGCCGCTTTGACGTGCATCTGTCGAGGGGTGACGGAACGACGCCCCATCCCGTCGCGCTCGATGGCCCCATTCCGCCGAACGCGTTTGCCACTGTGCGGCGGCTCTCACGGCAATCGCAGCGCAGCGCGTTATTGCGCCGCGCTTGCCGGCCTCGTTTCGGCAATAACCCGCAGCGAAACGGGGTTGTCCGTGTCCGGCTCCGAGCCGGTCGCGATCGGGTCGGCCAGCGATGGCGGCGATTTCTGAATGTGCTTGGTGAATATCCTGATGACGCGGCCTCTGACGACGGGCACCTTGTCGAACATATCGGATGCAATGCCTTCGACGGCATCCCGCAACGCCAGGAATTGCGCCTGCCTGGCCATGCTTTCTGTTCCTTTGGTGCCGGCCAGTTCGTCCATCGCGGCATCGCTGATCTGGCACTCGACCGTATCGGCGTCGTTCAGCATGGTGAACCTGAACGCCAGGCGTTCGTTGTCATGTCCAATAATTCGGTCCCGGGTCAGCGGCATCGGACGGCCAGTTTTGGGCGGCTAGCTAGAGACGATAACAGGCAGCGCCAAGGAGACGCTGACATCCTCCGTAGTGCGTCAACTGGTCAAAAATTGGCCGAACCTGCGGCCAAATCCGCTACCTGGCCTGCTTCTTCATTTCGATCCGCCGGATGCCTGATATCGCGGGCAAGGCGCCGGTATGGACGGGCTCGCTCCCGGATGTTTCCGGCGACAGCGGCGCGCGGGCGGTAGCATCCGGGAAGCGGATCTTCATTTCGCGGATGAAGCCGTCGAGCGTGTCGACGGTGGCGGCCATCTTGGCGATCAGGGCGAATTCGGCGCTGTTGGAGGCGGCCGGCTTGCTCGCGGTCTCGAACGCGAACCGGTCGGCCTCGCCGGTCATCAGGGGCGCGTATTTCTCACGGAAACGGGCCAGGCCGATGGCGTCCCCGGCCAGCGCATAGCCGACCACGGCGCGGATCACGTCGCTCTTCTCGGCGGCGTCCAGCGGTTTGAAATCCCGCCAGCGGTCGGCGTAGTACAGTTCGATCTGTTCGGAAGCCTCCCGCCACTGCCGCGACGCCCAATAGATGTCGGAGCGCAGCCGGATCGCTTCGCGGCCGGTAATGTTGGAGATGATATCGAGCGCGAGGTCATGGCGACCGATGTCGCTCTGGGCCCGTGCCTCAAGGAGCAGCCGCTGCTGCCGCAGTTCGCCGGAGAGATCGGCGATCCGGGTCAAGCGCAGCGCCGCGATC
This sequence comes from Bradyrhizobium sp. AUGA SZCCT0283, assembly GCF_018130385.1. Classification (GTDB taxonomy): domain Bacteria; phylum Pseudomonadota; class Alphaproteobacteria; order Rhizobiales; family Xanthobacteraceae; genus Bradyrhizobium. The sequence continues at coordinate 136,868 of NZ_JAFCLU010000020.1, forward strand.
GCCCGGTCCGGCTTGCGGTTGGTCAGGTAGACCATGGCAAGGCGCGCGGCCACCTGCGCGCGCGCGGCTCCCTCCAGCCGCTTGTCGACCTGATACTGCAGCAATTCGGCGGCCTGGTCGAGCAGGTCGACCGCAGCCAGCCGGTCCGCGAGGCGCCGGATCATCTCGTCGCCGCGCCGGCCGATCGGCGTCAATTCGCGAAACTCATAGAACATGGCGAGGGCGTCGACCGGCTTCATGTCGTCGCCCTTCGAGCCGAGATAGAGCTCCGTGAACAAGGCGGACGCCGCATCCTGGCCCTGTCGCGACAGTTCGGAATTGGGCTGCAGCTTCGTCGCGGTCTTGGCGGCTCCGAGCGAGTCGGCATAACGCCCGCTTTCGGCGTAGATCTGGGCCAGCTTGCTCAACGTCCTCAGCTCGATCGTGTCGCCGCGCCAGATGACCGACAACGCCTCCAGTTCGCGCAGCAACTCGGCCTGGCCGAGTTCGCCGCGCCTGTGCCGCAGCAGGGCCTGCAGCAGCCTCGCCTCGGCCGACGCCTGCCGGTCGCGGGACTGCGCCGCGTAGCGGTAGGAGTCGAGCGCGTCCTTGTCGTGCCCCAGCGCCTCGGCGAGCCGCCCGCGCAGCACCGCGATTTCGGGCTTCATCTCGTTGGGAATGCCGATCACCTCGAGTTCGCTGCGCCGCCGAGAGGCCCCGGCATAATCCTTGACCTCGAGCGAGGCCCGCATCGCATCCGTGGTGACGATGCGCTGCAGCTCCAGCGGCAGCGCGGCGATCGAGAATTCGGCGTTCTTGAACTTTTCGCGCGCGTCCGCCCATTTTTCCTGACGGGCGAACGCGAACCCTTTCCACAATTGGGAATCGTAGCCGTTGCCGATCGCAGGACTTGCAAGATCCTTCAGCGCCCGCTCGGGATGGCCGATCAGGATGCTGGCGACGGCATGCACCATCAGCACGGCGGCATCTTCGTTCCCCTGGTTGGTGTCGGAGAGGATGAGGTTGGTCACCCCCCTCGCTTCCTGATACATCCCCCGCGACATGTAGAAATTGGCAAGATCGAGGCGGGCTTCCGTCTTTTGCTCAGGCCTCGCGGTGGCCGCGGCCTTGGTCAACGCATCCAGTTTGGCGAGAAATTTCTCTTCCCGGTTCTTGCGCCATTCGTCGGCGTCGAACAGCGGCCTCACTGCCGCGGTGGCGCGTTCGGCCGCGACGTCGGCGGAGGACAGCGTCAATCCGCCGGGGCGTCCAAGCATCACCTTGTCGGCGCCGACCTCGGCGCTGATATCGTCGGAGTTCGGGTGCACGACCACGCCGTGAACGGATTCCAGCAGCGATAGTTCGACGAAATCCTGCCGCTTGATGAGGCCGCGGGTCGGCGGCGGCGCGGTGACGACCAACAGCGTATCACCGGCGTCGGGATCGACCAGCCGATGCATCGCACCGGGATTGGCCAGCGGCACGGCGACATTGGCGAGCGCGGGATCGGTAATATTCCGCAGCACCATCAGCGGCAGCGGTGGCGTCTGGCCGCGGTCGGCGAAGGTCAGCGTCCACTCGGCGCCGTTGGCGCGGCCTTCGCTTTCGAGCGAAGGGATCTGCGGCCGGTTGAGGCGGATCCGGATGGCCTGGCCCTTTTCCAGCGGCAGCTGGCTGACATTGCCGATGATGGCGCCGCCCTTGGCGCGGATCGGTTCGATATCGATCGGTTTGGCATGGTCGAACACCAGCCACACCGTGTCGGCGCGGCGGAACAGCGCAGCCGGAGTCGGCGCAGCAAAGGAGAACGTCACGCGCAGGCCGTCGCTGTCACGCCTCGCCTCGACGGTGGGGGTCTTGTCTTGGGCACCGCTTACCGGCGGCGGACTGGATACCGCCGGCGCTGTCTCCTTCGACGGCTCCGCGAGAGGTGGAGCCTGCCTGGGTGCCACGGCCTTCGGCGCTTCCGCGGCGGCGGCCGGGACCTGTTCGGCAGGCTGCGCCACTTTCGCGGCTTCCGCCGGCAGCGATATTTTTTCCGGTACGGCCGCCACCTTCTCGGCTGCGGGAGCCGCATTGTCATTGGCCGGCGTCGCCTTTTCGACGGCGGGCGTTGCGGCCTCGGCCACGGCCGGCGCTTCGGTCACCTGGGCGGGCTTGATCTCGATCCTGGCCTGTTCGGCAATCATCTCCGAGGTAACAGGTGGGATTTCCGCCGGCTGCTGCGGCGGCGCTTCCTTCTTGTCGCGCGAAATCCGCGAGGCCGGCCCGGGCTTTGCCGGTGCGGCCGGCCTGGCCTCGGCATGCGGCGCGGCCAGCGCGGGCTTTTCCGCCTGCTGGAAGGCGACGTCGATCACATAGTTCTTTTCCTCGCGGAAGGAATGCACGTCGACCTCGCCGATCAGCACGATGTCGACTGCGCAAGAATCGACGTCGGCCCGCTGGTTGATCGAGGCGATGTTTGGCGGCGCCGCCACCTTCGCATCCGCCAGGTCGAAATTGAGCACGCTGTTGAACTGCAGCGTCAGCTTCTGATCGTTCAGCACCGACGACACGTTGACGCCGTCGGGCATCTCGAACACGAAGCGGACGAAGGTCGGCTGCACCGAGGCGCGGACACGCACCGGCGGTTTCTTCTTCGCGGCGGCCACCGCCATCTGCGCGCGCAGCGCCCGCTCGGCGGCCCGTGCCCGCTCCGCCAGTTCGCGCACGACCGCCGCGGGAAGCGCGGGCGGCGGACCGGTCCAGCTATCGGGCAGGAAGTCGACGAAGATCCGCTCCCCTGCCGTCATGGTGTTGACGGTTGCCCGCCGCGACAACGACAGCCGGATCGCCGTGCCGTCGGGATCGCGCCGCGCCGAGCCGACATAATCGGGCACGGCGTCCGACAATTTGTCGACAGGAATATCCACCGGGCGCTTGAAGTGAATGATGATGATCGAACCCGCGGTCGAAACGTCGGATTCGACGTCCTCGGCCAGCTTCAGCACCAGCCGGGCGAAACCGCCGCCGGACGTGAAAGTCGCCTCCCCCCGGACCGGATCGTCGGCGCGGCAAGGCTGCGAAATAACGAGGCCGGCCAGCAGCAGGACAAGGGCAAGCGGCCGGCCGAGGCACAGCCGGGCCGCCCGCGCCAAAGCGCGGCCCTGCGACCCAGTTCCAGCGGCAGCCCTTTGCCCCATCCAGGAAATCTCGCGGCCTCAATGAGTTCTGCGGCGAAGCGCGCTCGCCTGCCGGTTTGAATCTTGGATCGGCTGACTTAAGGTTTTGTTAACGTCAACTCATTGATTTCGTTGGAGGGGGTCCGCGGGCCCATGCTGCCGCGCCAGGGTGGACCGGAATGCGCCCTCGTCCCGCAAGACGCCGTGGGCTCGCGGCTGCAACAGGTGCGATATTGCCGCCCGCGCCTGATCGGAACATTATCGCAAAATGGATGGAACCAACATCAGCCGTCCCGTTTTAGGAGAAGCATGGACCCGGGATGCGGGCCGGCAATCGATCAACCAGCTCCCGGGCCTGCCAAACCTGCCTCAGGCAGCCAAATTCGGAGTGTGTAAAATGGCAACCCAGATCGTGATGGATCGTACCGGTGACACCCGCCATACATTCGACATCCATGATCGCGCAGAGGTCGAAAAGGCCGAGCGGCGTTTCAGGGATTTGACCGGCGCAGGATTTACGGCAGCGGTCCGATCGGGGCCCGGCGAGCAACGGGTTATCCGCTCCTTCGATCCGACGGCGGAGGAAACGCTGTTTTATCCACGTCTCGTTGGTGGCTGACGGCGGTGACCCAGCAGATCGTCCTGGCGATATGCTCGTTCGCCCTGGCTTTGCTTGGCACGTTGCTGCTTTCGGCACTTTCGCTGGTCGTGGCGCGATCCGGTTCCTGCAGCAGATCGTTCCGCTTCGAAACCGAGGCGCGAGCGCTGACCCTGTTGAAGGGCTGGCTCTCGCCGAAGCAGCGCGCCTGCTACGAGCGATTCCGGTATTTCGACGTCGTCGGCAGCGACACCGGGACGCGCTATCGGATACATCATGGCACCCAGACGAACATCGAGGAACTCAGCAGCACGGGCCACCACGTCTGCAAATGGTGCTTCGTTCCGGATGGCGACCTCGTTGCGGGCGATGTCATGCTGGCGCAGAAGATCGCCCTTGAAACCAACGAGCGCGGCGCGCTCGCCGTAGCCCATCGCTCGTTCGTTTCGTCGGGGTCGCGCAGGTTCTGACCGGATGGCGCCAACGCCCCTTTACCGGGGGCGCTGGCAACCTGCGTCAATTGGGCTTTTGCTGCAGGATCTTGCCTTCGATCTTCGGCAGCTCGGCCGTGGACGTGGATTTATCGGTGCCGGCGCGGCGGGCCAGTTCGACTGTCAGCCGCTCGGCTGCTTCCGGCTGCATCAGGCCCAGAATGTCCGACATCTTGCGCGGCGCGATCTGGGAGGCGATGTCGTAGAGTACGGACATTTCCAGCCGGTCGAACACCTTGGCGGCGTCCTTCGGCTTCATGCCCTCGTACATCGTGATGATGCCCTTGAAGCGGGCGGCGTCCTGCTCCGCCTTTTGCCCCGTCGCGGTGGAGATCTTTGCCTCGGTGGCCTTCATTTCCTCGACGCGGCCCTCGATGCGCTTCTCGGCAGATTTCAAAAGGCTTTCGCGAATTTCGATTTCACGCGCGCGCTGCTCCAGTTCCTGGCGCCGCGCCTGCAGCCGCTCCAGAATGGCGCGCTCCGACGCCGAAACCGATTGCGGGTTCTGGTCGGGAAACACCACGACGCCGTCGGGCTTCGGCGCGTCGGTGGCGGGAGCCGCCGGCTTCGGCGCCTCTTCCTTTTTCTCTTCCTTCTTGACCGAACCGGTGATGTCGACAGGATCGGGTTTGGCGCTGCTCGGATAACCCAGATTGTCCTGCGCCCACGAGCGCTTGGCCGGCTGGCTGACCTGATAGTCGAACACGTATCCGCCATCGATCACGAGGCCCGCGATCTTCAGCACTGCAAGGCCGAAGATCGCGACCAGCACGACCGGAATGACGCGGATGTCGCGAAACGACTTCATGCGGCGAGGCCACTGGCCCTTCTGCGTTCGGAGAATGCTTCAGCCGCCGCGGCAACCGCCTTGGCGGAAGAAACCTTGGGCGCTGCGGGTTCGACTTCCTGCGAGGGCCGCGCCGCGATCGCGATCTTGGACAGCCGGCGAATGACGCCGTCGCCTTCGGCGAGCATGTTCTTCAGGTGCCCCGCCATCTGCGTCGCCGCCGTAAGCTGGCTGCCGAGATTCTCGTTGACGTCGCGCACGGTGTGCTTGAGGCCGCCGATCGCCCGCTCGGCGATTTCGGTCGCGGTGATCAATTCCGCGATCGTGGCCTTCAGCGAGTGCTCGTCCGCCTTCAGCCGCTGCAGCCGCTTGTTGAGCAGCATGCAGTAGCCGATCGTGAGCATCAGCAGCACCGCCACCAGACTCTCGATTACAACGCCAAGGGAATGACTCATTGTGCCTCCATCAACTTGGTTTGTTCGTCGGCCTTCTCGAACATCGCGAAGGTGGTATTGGGCTTGCGCAACTGCTTGGTGACGCGAATGGCGACGCGGTCACCGACCCGGCCCATGCGCCCTTCGGTCAGCAGCACGTTGCCGCAGCGGACCTGCACCAGCGCTTCAGGGCGCATTTCCAGCGGCAAGGTATCGCCGACCTTGAGCTTCATCAGCTGCTTGAGCGGAATGTCGGCTTCGTACAGCACGGCATCGACAGATATCTCGGCCTGCGCCACTTCGGTCGCGAAATGCCCTTCCCAGATCGGATCGCGGCCGAACTTTTCGCCCATGAACATCTGGAGCAGAACCGGGCGGATCGGCTCGATGGTCGCGTAAGGCAGCAGCAATTCGATATTGCCGCCGCGGTCCTCCATGTCGATGCGCAGCCGCACCAGGATCGCGGCGTTGGCGGGCCTGGAGATCGCGGCGAAGCGCGGATTGGTTTCCAGCCGGTCGATCGAGAACGTCACCGGCGACAGCGGCCGGAACGCCTGCTCGGCGTCTGATAGCACCACCTCGACCAGCCGCTTGACCAGGTTGGTTTCGATCGTGGTATAGGGCCGGCCCTCGATGCGCAGCGAGGTCTGGCCGCGCCGGCCGCCGAGCAGCACGTCGATGATCGAATAGATCAGGCTGGAATCGACCGTCGCAAGGCCGAAATTTTCCCACTCCTCGGCCTTGAACACGCTGAGCACTGCCGGCAAGGGAATTGAATTCATGTAGTCGCCGAAGCGAACCGAGGTGATGCGGTCGAGCGAAACTTCGACGTTGTCCGAGGTGAAGTTGCGCAAGCTCGTGGTCATCAGCCGCACCAGGCGGTCGAACACGATTTCGAGCATCGGCAGACGCTCGTAGGACACCATCGCGGAATCGATGATGGCGCGAATGCCGGAATGGTCGTCGAGATTGACGTCGCCGACGGTGAAGCCGAGCAGATTGTCGATTTCTTCCTGCGACAGAACCCGTTCGCCGGAATTCTTGTTGCCGAACTCGCGGCCGCCATCCTCGACCATGGCCGCCCATTGCAGTGCCATGCTCTCGGAGAGTTCATTGGCTGCAGCTTCTTCCGCCGCCGCCGCGGGATCCTCGGAATCCAGGGAGGCTTCCCATTGCGCGGCAATGGCGTCCTGGTCCATCTGGTCTTGGTTGCCGGCCATGATGCTAGATCCGTCCCATCACTGCACGACGATTTCTTTGAACAGCACGGCGCTCACCTGTTGCGGCGCCACTGCGTTGTTGACCCGCTTGGTCAGCTCTTCCTTGAGGCGAAACAGCCCGGCCGAACCGTTGATGTCGGAGGGACGCAATTCGCGCAGGTAGGTCTGGAACAGGTCGGTAACGCGCGGCAGGTTCGGCTTGATCGCCTCGACCTGCTTCTCGTCCTTGATCTCGAGCACGACCTTGACGCGGAGATATTGCACCCGCTCGCCGGGAGCCCCGACCAGGTTGACCATCATATCGGGTACTTCGACAAAGGACGGCGGCTTCGGCGGCGCTTCGGCGTGCTTCTCCTCGCCATGGCCGCGCATCAGGAAGAACCAGCCCGCGCCGGCGCCGAGGATGGCAACGAACCCGGCGACCGCAATGATCAGCTTGAGCTTGCCCTTTTTCGACGACGCGGCTTCTGCGCCGTCCGCGCCTTCCGCCTGCTCGTTGTCAGCCATTGCCCCGCCCGCTTCGATTCCGAAAACGAACGCGGTTGCCACCAGCCTGGGTAAACGATGCCCCCACAACGCGAAACAAAAGCCGCCAGCGCACGCGCGCTCTCTACAGGTGCAACGCTAGGGTAATAATGGTTAACGGAACCTTTCCATTGGCGCCCAAGTAGGAAAAATCTGCCGGGCAAACATGGTCAACAAGACCTTTCTGCCGCCTGCGCCGCGCCCCGAAAAACGCCTAACCCCTTAAACAATCGGCACTTCCCGACTTGGCACGGCTTTCGCTGAGTAACTGGCGTGACCTGCCGGCTTGGGAGAGCCCAAAGGTTTACGACAGATCCGGACCGCGGGCTTGGGAGAGCCTGCTTCGGATCGATCAAGGGGAGAACCACCGATGGAGAATATGCTTCTCGTCGGACTTTCGCGGCAGATGACGCTGGAACGGCAGTTGGATGTCGTCGCCAACAACGTCGCCAACATCAACACGACCGGCTTCAAGGCCGACCGGTCGCTGTTCGAGGAATATCTGCGCTCGCCGGCGCATGAAGACAATTTCGTGCGCGCCGACCGCCGCGTCTCCTTCGTGCACGACCGCGCCACCTTCCACGATTTCGCACCCGGCCCCTCCGAGCAGACCAAGAACCCGCTCGACGTCGCGATCGACGGCAACGCCTTCCTGGTGGTGCAGACGGCCGCCGGCGAACGCTACACCCGCGACGGCGGCCTGCAGATCAACAATCAGGGCCAGCTCGTGACCGCGAGCGGCGATCCGGTGCTGGGTAACTCCGGCCCGATCGTGTTCCAGCCGACCGACAAGGCGATCAACATCGCAGCCGACGGCAATATCACTGTCCTCGAGGGCACCGGCCGCACTGACTCGGTCCGCGGCAAGCTGCGGCTGGTCAATTTTGCCGACGCGCAGAAGCTGGTGAAGGAAGGCGGCAACCTCTACTCCGCGGGTCAGGGCGTCGCCGCCCAGCCCGACACCACCTCGCGGGTCCGCCAGGGATTTATCGAGAAGTCGAACGTCAATTCCGTCCACGAAATGAGCCGGATGATCGAGATCACGCGCACCTACACGCAAATCTCGGCGATGCTGCAGCAGCAGCACGACCTGCACCGAACCGCAGTCGAGAAACTCGCCGACGTTCCGGCATAACGCTTAAGGAATAGATCGATGCGCGCCCTCTACACAGCAGCGACCGGCATGGCGGCACAGGAACTCAACGTTCAGGTGATCTCCAACAACATCGCCAACATGCGCACCACCGGCTACAAGAAACAGCGCGCGGCGTTTCAGGACCTGATCTACGACCACGTGCGCCGCGTCGGCGCGCAGGCTTCCGACCAGGGCACCATCCTGCCCGTCGGCGTCGACATCGGCGGCGGCGTCAAGACCGTCGGCACGCCGCGCCTGATGAGCCAGGGCACGCTGTCGCCGACCGGCAACGATCTGGACGTCGCGATCCGCGGCGAAGGCTTCTTCAAGATCCAGGTGCCCGACGGCACCTATGCCTATACCCGCGACGGCTCGTTCATGATGGACGCGCAGGGCCGCGTCGTCACCGCGCAGGGCAATCCGGTGCAGCCGACGATCACGATCCCGCAAAATTCCTCGCAGATCACCATCAACGCGCAGGGCCAGCTCACGGTAATGCTGCCGGGCTCGACCACACCGACTCTGGTCGGCCAGATCGGCCTGACGCGCTTCATCAACAAGGCCGGCCTCAACCCGATCGGCGACAATCTGTTCACGGACACGCCGGCCTCCGGCACGCCGCAGGATGGCATCGCCAACACCGATGGTTTTGGCGACATGCAGCAGGGCAATCTCGAACAGGCCAATGTCGAGGTGGTGACCGAAATCTCCGACCTGATCGCCGCCCAGCGCGCCTATGAGATGAACGCCAAGGTCGTCAGCGCGGCCGACCAGATGCTGCAATCCACCTCCAACATGTTCCGCTAAAGGACTGGTCATGATCGCCCGCGCCCTCCTCCTGGCCGCCGCCCTGATTGCCGCATCGAGCGCGGCCGCCGTCGCGCAGACCCGGGAAACCTTCGCGAACCGCAACGTGATCGCAGCGCCCGTGCTGCGCGCCAACGTGCAGGTGTCGGGCGATCTGGTGCGGATCGGCGACGTCATCGACAATGCCGGCAGCGCCGCGCAGATCGCGATCTACCGCGCGCCGGATTTGGGCACCACGGGCTCGCTGCCGGTCGCGCAGGTACTCAACACCCTTCGCGCCCATCAAGTGATCGGCGTCGATACCCGCGACCTCAAGGAAATTTCGGTTACGCGTCTGGCCCGCGCGCTCGAGGGCAAGGATATCGAGCTTCAGATCGCCCGCGCGCTGGAGCGCCGCAACGGTCTCGGCGATGCCGCCAATCTGTCGCTGACCTTCGACCGCGACCCCAGCGACGTCAGGCTGGACGCCGGCTTCACCGGCGCCATACAGGCGGCCATCGTGCGCTACGACAACCGCAACGGCCGCTTCGACGTCACCTTTGAAATCGGCAACGAGAACGGCGCCGCCGCGGCCAAGCTGCGTTTCACCGGCACGGCGATCGAGACCGTCGAAGCCGCGGTGCTGGCACGCAATGTCGAGCGCAATGAGATCCTGAAATCATCCGACGTGATGGTCGAGCGCCGTCCGAAAGCGGAAGTCGGCGCTGATGCCGCCACGCGCGACCGCTCGGTGGGCATGCAGGCCCGCCGCCAGCTCCGCGCCGGCCTGGCGATCCGCACCGCCGATCTCGTCAAGCCCGATCTGGTACAGCGCGACCAGAACGTCTTGTTGGTCTACGAGGCGCCCGGAATCCACCTCACCATGCGCGGCAAGGCGCTGGACAACGGAACCGAAGGCGACGTCGTCAACGTCATGAACGTGCAATCGAAGCGCACGCTGTCCGGCACCGTGATCGGCCGCGGCCAAGTCTCGATTAGTCCCGTCTCGATCCCGCCGGCGACGTCCCGCCCGCCGCAGACCAGCGATGCCACCTCCTCGCGCGGCGCGACACAACCCGCGCCCATTGCCGTAGCTACCGTCAGTTCGCCAGTCGCTCCAAAAGCCGAGTAATGTAAATGTCAGTCATCCGTCTCAACCGCATCATTCTCACGGGCGCCATGCTGTCGCTGGCCGCCTTGGCCAGCGGTTGTTCCTCGATCGACCGTCTGTCGCAGATCGGTGAAAAGCCGAAGCTGACGGAGATCGAAAACCCGACCACGCAGCCCGGCTACAAGCCGGTGCAGATGCCGATGCCGAAGCCGGAGCAGGCTTCCTACAATGCCAACTCGCTGTGGCGGAACGGCTCTCGCGCCTTCTTCAAGGATCAGCGCGCGGCGCGGATCGGCGATCTCCTGACGGTGACCGTCAACATCACCGACAAGGCCAATATCGCCAACGAGACCCAGCGCAGCCGCACCAGCAAGGAAGATTCCGGCGTTACCGACTTCATCGGGTCCAAGACGATCACGCAAGCCAACAAGATCCTGCCCGGCCGCATCCTGACCACGGACTCGACCTCCTCGAGCGATGGCAAGGGTTCGGTCACCCGCCAGGAAGCGTTGCAGACCAACGTCGCCGCCGTCGTGACGCAGGTGCTGCCGAACGGCAATCTCGTGGTCGAAGGCAAGCAGGAAATTCGCGTCAACTTCGAAATCCGCGAACTGATCGTCGCCGGCATCGTCCGTCCCGAGGACATCCAGAGCGACAACACCATCGATTCCTCGAAGATCGCGCAGGCCCGCATCGCGTATGGCGGCCGCGGCCAGATCACCGACGTGCAGCAACCCCGCTACGGCCAGCAGGTGATGGACGTGCTGCTGCCGTTCTGAGTTTCATCCGAGCTCCCACATCTCGTTGCGAACCTAGGCGCGACGGAGATGTTCTACGCGGCCTCCGTCAGCTCCCCTGGCGGAGGCCGTGGTCGTTTTTGAAGGGCACATCACGAAAGCAACGAATGCGACTGGCGCCGTCCGATTTCAGTTCGAACGACGACGCGCACGGCTCTTGTCGATGAGCTGGGCATTGGCGCTGAAGTTGCGATTCTCCGTGCAATAAGCCGTCCGGCCCGAAGCCGCGGCCCGGCACTGCGCGTTGGTCGTGAAGATACACTCGCCCGACCCGCCGGCAAAGTCGTCGCCCTGAATGCAATAAAGGTAATCCTTCGCAGAGGCCGCGTTAAGGCCGGTGAAGAAGACAATTGCCGATGTCACGAAGGCAAGAAATACTTTACGCATACGCATGTTTCCCTCCTACGCTGGTTCGACATGCGTTGCACCCAATCTCCGAAGCGTCGCGTGAGGCATTTCACATCGCGGGGGTCACTGTTAGGTGATCGAGCGATGTATCCGCGCGTGAAGCCGCGTCGCGCTTTCTTCGCCGGCCGTTGCCGTTACGCCGCGATCGGCAACTTCTTGCTCGTTCAAAACGTAACACAGGAACTTCGCTGTTGGCGCGACTAGATCCGCTCATTGCGGCGATGCGCAGCTCTCCCCCGCAGGAACGTTTCCTCTCGCCCTTTGTTTTCCGTCCTTCAATTCTGATTGGAGGAAACACCGATGTCTTTGGAAGCAAACGAAACCGGCAACCTGATCGGCAGCGACAAGGTCGAGGGAACGGCGGTCTACGGCGCCGATCACAACAAGATCGGCTCGATCGAGCGCGTCATGATCGACAAGAAGAGCGGCAGGGTGTCTTACGCCGTGCTCTCTTTCGGCGGCTTTCTCGGCATCGGCGACGACCATTATCCGCTGCCCTGGCAATCGCTGAAATACGATACCTCGCTCGGCGGCTACGTCACCGGCGTGACGGAAGCGCAGCTCCAGGGCGCACCGCATTACCGCAACGACAACACCTGGAACTGGAGCGACCCAACCAGGGCCCGCGCCGTCAACGACTATTACGGCGTCGCGATCTGATCGCGGTCATACCTTGACTTGCGAAGGGCCCGCCTCGATGGCGGGCCTTCTGCGAACGCGGGTGCGCTCGCCTATCGGCAGAGAACTATTCCTGCTGCATTGCGTTGGGGTCTGCGGGAGACGGAACAATGGGAAAATTCTTCTTGATCATTATCGCCATAAGCGTCGCCGTTCTGCTGGCGACGGGCGCGTATGTCATCAGCCTGTGACGGCGATGCGACTGCCAATAGCTTGACCAAAAGCGCCGGTCGCGGAACCGGGCCACCGGCACGTTGGTCATTTGCCTGTGTCGCGCGCTCAATCGCGTCGGCACGGACTATCGGTCTCCAAACCTCACTTTGACGAGGAACGCGCAGCGCGCGAGCATCGAGGACGCAGCCACCGTTGCCGCCGCGAGAGAAGCGAAGCGCTGCTTTCGCGTCTCCTCACCAAGGCCGCTGAAGAAGTCAGGCTTCAGCGCCTCTCGGGGGGAAGATTGCGCCGAAGCCTGACAAGGTTATCGCGTGTCTAGCGACACGATTGCATAATTTTCCCGATTAAGAATCGTTCCTTCCCGGAGGCCACTTCTTCCTGGCCCCGCCGTTCCCGCCTCCCTCGTAAGCCGGGTGCGCGAACGCACGCAAACGTGCCGCGCCCGGTCCCTGCAAGAGAGACATGCTGCGATCGTCACGGACGATGCGGTGGGCGCGGCAGCGTAGGCTGTGCAGTTTGTCGCAGGCGGTATTCGCCGAGCGCCCGAACGGCGCTCAAACGCCTTCGCCAAGACTTGGGTCCAGGAGATTTGGGTGCAGGAGACTTGGGTGCAGGACTTGGGTCAAGGACTCGGGTCGGCTGCACATGCCCGCCCGATACGATTGGTTAATGAAGCTGCGGGCTGCAAGATCAGGGCGTCCTGGTATCCGTTACTGGCGCCACGCAGGCGAAACCTCTTCGAGCCCGACCAGGTTTTCGATTAACCATGGCAAGGCGAATTCGTCGGCGACGAGAGCACGACTTAAGCCGTAAAAATCACCGCACGGGGGAGCGTCGGGTGATCCCGAGTACCCGTGGTGACTGGCGTGTGCCTGCTACCAATGGACACGGGCTGCGAGTGCCCGGCGGCCGGCCTTCCTGGCGCCCTCTTTCTTTTTTGAGGGAACCGGTTAGCATAACCTGGGTGAAGCGGGCCGCGGCAACGTGAGCAGCCAGTTGTCATTCGTCCGCGCAGGCAGGCGATCGAGTATTCCAGAGACAGCAGTGATGGACACGACAGGTCGCGGCGTACTGGATACCCCGCAAGTGCGGGGTATGACCATCTCTTATGCGGCAATGCTACTCCTCCTCGCGATCCTCATCCCGCTCTCGCCTGCGTTCGCCGAGCCGTGCAACAAGCCGGCAGCACGCTCCAAGATTGCCGAGACGCTCCCGCTCGCCTCGGAGCAGCGGCCGGTCAATATCACCTTCCGCACCCACGCCGATGGCGTGAAACTGTCCCTTGGCCTCAAATCGAAATATCCCGACGATATGACCATCATTCTGCAGCATGACTTCGAGCAGTTGAACATCAAGGACGACCGCTTCGAGGTCTTGCTGCGACTCATGGGGAATCGGGAACGACTCACCGTGCCCTTCAATGCCATCAAGGCATTCTGGGATAAATCCGATCTGAAGTGCTCCGACGGCTGATGCCTCACTCCGGTGTCGCGCGCCGGATCAGGGCGCAGAGCCCCGTCATGCGCGCGATCGGATGTTCGACGAACAGCCGGCAGGAAGCGAGCGCGCCCTTCAGCGTATCCGGCGGTGTGGCAGGTTTCAGTTGCGACGCGAGAACAGCGCCATGGGCATACCCAAGCGCGCGATTCGAAAGCGTCAGCGCATTCAGCCGGCCTTCCCGCTGCAGCGGTGCCAGCATGGTTCGGACCAGCGCCAGGTATGCCGGCCAATACGCCAGGTGCCGGTACATGCTCGCGATCAACTGCGGCTCGGTGTCTTCGCCGAACGCGTTCAATTCCTCAACCAGCGCAGCCACCTCCGGGTCCAACGCATCCATCGGGGGCAACTCCGGAATTTTGGCGCCGGACGGCTTTGGCGCGGTGCCGGCAGGCTTCACCGCATCCGCCGACCGCGATTCGTAATGCGCGAGGAGCGCGGACAACACGACGAGCGCCAGCGCGTTGGTATATTGATAGCTGTCGAGCACCTCACGAATGAGCGCGCGTTCGGTCTCGTCCACGCCGGCGGCAAGCAAGGTGTCGGTGGAGAAGCCGGGCCAATCCGGCAGCACAATCGTTTGCCTTACGGCTTCGGCATGCAATGGGGCGTCGCCGAGATAGAGCGGACGGACAGTGGACCACGTCCATTCCAGCGCGCCCGGCATGGTTGCGAGGTTGCGCCAGATCAGGTTGACCACGCTGGTGCCAAGAACTTTTCGAATGTCGGCATATATGTCGGCGATTTCACCTCTCGCTTCGGATTCGAGAACCGACGGAACGCTCTCCTGGCCTTGCATGAACTCTTCCCGGGATCCAGCACCGTAGCCCGGATGAGCGAAGCGATATCCGGGAACGAACTCGACACTGAGCCCGGATGTCGCTTCGCTCATCCGGGCTACAAGGCTAATCCACCCTATAATTTAAGCGAACGTCGCCGCCACCGTCCCCAACCCATCCAGCTCCATCTTCACGGCATCACCCGCATTGAGCCACACGGTTTTTACGAGACTGCCCGTGAGCACGATCTGCCCGGCATGCAGTCCCTTGCCCTCTTCGGCGAGATGATTGGCGAGCCAGGCCAGCGCGTTGTGGGGATGGCCGAGCACGTCGGCGCCGGTGCCGTTGCCGGCTTCCTTGCCGTTGACGATGGCGCGGCCCTTGACCGTGAGCAGGTCCGGCGCCTTGGTGCGCGCCACCGCCTTGCCGAGCACGCAGCCGGCGGCGAAGAAATCATCGGCAACGAGCGTCGGTGCGCCCATCGTCTCCCATTTGACGTAACGGTCGTCGACGATCTCGATCGCGGGGTGATAGGCCTCGATCGCCTCCATCATCCACTCTGCGGTGAACGGGGCTTCCGACGGCGCAAGATTGCGCGCCAGCCGCACCGCGATCTCGCATTCGACGCCGACACGGACATAGTCGCCGAAGCGCAGCCTGGCGCCGCTGTCGTGGACCCCCTTGGCAAACACGCCGCCGGCGCAGGGATGGGGGATGTCGAGATATTGCTGCATCACCGCGCTGGTGCAGCCGATCTTGTAGCCGACCAGGCTGCCTGTTTGCGGCAGCAGCAGGTCGTGGACCGCGCGTTGAATGCGATAGCCTTCCGCCTCATCGCCTGGCGCGAGCTCAACGGGAAGCGAGGCCAGCGGCGTGCGGTTGCGGCGGGCAGTAGCGATGGTCTGTGCGGCCGCGAGAATGTTGTCCATCAGCGGCGGCCTTCTCGTTTGCAGCCTGCAGCGCTGACCGCACGCGGTCACACATCAGGCATTGCCCTACTCGTCGCGATAAACCTTCTCGCGCTTCTCGTGACGTTCCTGCGCTTCCACCGACAGCGTTGCAATCGGACGGGCCTCCAGCCGCTTGAGCGAGATCGGCTCGCCGGTCTCCTCGCAATAGCCGTAGGTGTTGTCCTCGATGCGTTGCAGCGCGGCGTCGATCTTGGAGATCAATTTGCGCTGGCGGTCGCGGGCGCGCAGTTCGATGGCGCGATCGGTTTCGGAAGAGGCGCGATCAGCGAGATCCGGATGATTGACGTTCTCTTCCTGGAGCGTCTGCAGGGTGATCTTCGATTCCCTCAGGATCTCGTCCTTCCACGCCAGCAGCTTGGCGCGAAAATAGTCGCGCTGGCGGTCGTTCATGAAAGGCTCTTTTTCGGAGGGTCGATAATTCTTCAACTTTTCCAAGGTCAGCCCATCTTCACGTGCAAGGCGGGGCGGAAAATTGTCCGTCCGCGCGCGCCTTATATAGCGGCGGGTTGTGACAGACAATATAGACTGCCCCCTTGGGGGGGCCGCCCCCAAGACCTTGCACAGGCAAAACTATCGGGGCGGCCTGTCCTTTAGTAACCGACCGTGAAGCGCTGGCGGATATGGGCCGGGCGTTCGATCTCGTCGGCGAGTGCAACTGCGAAGTCCTCGAAGGAAATCGTGCTTTTGCCGTCGGCAGCGGTCAAAAGCTGGTCGGTCCCGAGGCGGAACTTGCCGGTTCGCTCCCCTGCCACAAACAGGGCCGAGGGGGACAGGAAGGTCCAGTTGAGTTCCTTCTCGGCCCGGAGCAGGTCGAGGAAGGCGGCGCCCTTCTCGGCTTCCGCCTTGTATGCCACGGGAAAGCCCGGGGTGGTGACCAGCCGGACGCCCGGGGCCACTTCGAGGCTGCCGGCGCCGCCGACGACAAGGTAGCGACCCACCTTCGATTCCTTGGCGGCCCCGATCAGCTTGACCGGGTCGCTGGCCAGAAAATGAACCGAGCTGATCGCGGCGTCGTGGCCGGCGAGCAGCCGGGCAAGGCCGGCCTGGTCCATGACGTCACCCTTGGTCGGCGTGACATTGGCTTGCGAGGCGATCTTTTCGGGATGGCGGGCGATGGCGGTCACGCTGTGGCCGCGGCGGGCGAGTTCGGCTGTGATGCGCGAACCGGCGTTGCCGGACGCGCCGATAACGGCGATTTTCATGGAGGGCTCCCTTGCGATACGCGAATGTGGTATCCAATAGTGACTAGATAGCGAAAAGGTTGTAAGTGTGAAGAGAGCACTTTTGGGTCACCTGATTACGCCGGAGTAACCGCCGTGAAAGCCGCCAATTCAAAAACCCCGAACGCCTATTCGGCCGATTGTCCGACGCGCCAGATCCTCGATCGCGTCGGCGACAAATGGGCGGTGTTAATCCTGCTTCTCGTGCGCGACGAGCCGATGCGTTTCAATGCGTTACGGCGCACCATTGAAGGCATCTCGCAGAAGATGCTGAGCCAGGTTCTCAAATCGCTTGAACGCGACGGGCTGATCCGGCGACGCGTGATCGCAACCGTCCCTGTCACGGTGGAGTATTCGATCACGCCGCTCGGCACGACGCTCGCCGGCGCGGTCGATCCGTTGCGGGAGTGGGCGGAGCAGAACCTGAAGGAGGTGTTGAACGCGCAGCGCCGTTACGACGCGGCGCGCAATTCGATAGCGGCGTGACTCAACCACCCCTGTCATGCCCCGCTTCAAGCGGGGCATCCAGTACGCCGCGGCCTCTCGGTCGAGCGCGAGCGCCGCTGGAATACTGGGCGGATTCAACCGGTCGTCGCAACACTTCATGTATGGCTCACTCGGAGAAATTCGTCGAGAGTTTCCGCTGGT
>NZ_JAFCLU010000021.1 GCF_018130385.1 Bradyrhizobium sp. AUGA SZCCT0283
CCGAATCTTGTCCGTATCCATTCATCGCAACCTCCTTGGCTGAAGTGTTGCGACGACCGGTTGAATCCGCCCTGGGTCGCCCGGTCAAGCCGGGCGATGACGCGGTGTGTGAGGCCTCACCCGAAAAACGTCTCGAACAAGAGTTTTACGTTCAGCGCCACGATGATGCCCGCGACGATCCACGCCACCGCGGCGACCGAACGGGAGATCGCGAACTGGCCCATCTTGCGCCGGTCGGAAACGAACTTCACCAGCGGGATCACCGCGAACGGCAATTGCATCGACAGCACCACCTGGCTGAACACCAGCAACTGGCTGGTGCCGCGCTCGCCATAAAACGCGGTCACGATCACGACCGGGACGATGGCGATGCCGCGGGTCAATAGCCGCCGCGCCCAGCTCGGCAGGCGCAGATGCAGAAAACCTTCCATCACGATCTGGCCGGCCAAAGTCGCCGTGACCGTCGAATTCAGGCCGGAGGCGAGCAGCGCCACCGCGAACAGGGTGGAAGCGATGCCGAGGCCGAGCAGCGGCGACAGCAGCTCAAACGCCTGGCCGATTTCGGCCACTTCAGTGCGGCCGCTCGCATGGAAAGTGGCGGCGGCGACGATCAGGATCGCGGCGTTGATGAACAGCGCCAGCATCAAGGCGATCGTCGAATCCGTCGTCGCCCATTTGATCGCCTCGCGGCGGCCCTTGTCGTTCCGTTCATAGGCGCGGGTCTGCACGATCGAGGAGTGCAGATAGAGATTATGCGGCATCACGGTGGCGCCGATGATGCCGATGGCGATGTAGAGCATCTCGGGATTGGTGACGATCTCGGTCGAGGGCAAAAAACCCTTCAGCACCCCGGCAACCGACGGCGCGGCAGCCACGATCTGGATGCCAAAGCAGACGGCGATGACGATCAGGAGCGCGATGACGAAGGCTTCGAGGAAACGAAAACCCTTGTTCATCAACAGCAGCAGCAGGAACGCGTCGAGCGCGGTGATCAGCGCGCCGCCGATCAGGGGAATGCCGAACAGAAGTTTCAGCGCAATCGCGGTGCCGATCACTTCCGCCAGGTCGCAGGCGATGATCGCGGCCTCGCAGGCCACCCAGAGCAGGAAGTTGACCGGTCGGGAAAAGCTGGCGCGGCAGGCCTGCGCGAGGTCGCGGTCGGTGACGATGCCAAGCCGCGCGGCGAGCGCCTGCAGCAGGATCGCCATCAGGTTCGACAGCAGGATGACCGAGAGCAGCGTGTAACCGAATTTCGAACCGCCCGCGAGGTCGGTGGCCCAGTTGCCTGGGTCCATGTACCCGACGGAGACCAGGTAGCCGGGGCCGACGAAGGCCAGCAGCCGGCGCGACCAATGTCCGCCAAAGGGCACCGAGATGGTCGAATTGACCTCGGGCAAGCTGCGCTGGGCGTCAGCGGCGGCATCCGCGCGCCAGCCGGCGGCAGTCGTATCGGTCATCGGTACACTCTCAGTCGAGGGCTTCGGACCCAATGCGGGCGTTCGGGCGTCCATTTCGCCAAGATGGCCGATATCCGCCTTTATTGCAACTCATTTGCAACTGCATCTAGCAATCACGAAAATGATACCAGCGCGACCTCTGGAAAGCACTGAGGAAGTGCTTTATGATTACACTATGGTCAAGATCCCGGTCGAGACGCCCACGGCCACGCTGCGATACGCCCTCGCCCCCGACGAGGCCGGCATCGCCGCCATCGAGGCAACCTTTGCCGCCTACGACCGGATGATGGCGATCCTCGCCGAGGTTGCACCTGTCGGCGCCAACCTCGTCGCCCTTCATGCCCAGGCTTACGAAAAAATCCGCATCGAGACCGGCCTGCCCGCGCGGCTGGTGACGCTCGGCCTGCGCGACCGCGCCGGCTATGTGGCTGATGCGGCGATGCGCCGGATTCCACTCGACGACAAGTTGTTTGCGATCAAGGGGCCAACTTCACTGACCATTAGCACTGTCCAGGGACGCGTCTTGGTCCCGTTCGATGTCCCGGGCTACCTTGCCGGCTGGGAAAGTCCCTTCCCGGCTCACTTGGTCTCGGACGGCCACGCTTACGAAATCCAGATCGCCGTCAAATCGAAATCAATACAACCGGAGGAGAAGACCATGCTTCACGAAGGCATTCTAGCGCGCATGGGCCGGCTTCTTGCCGCCATCGCCAGCCAAACCATCGACAACGCCGAGAACAGCAACAAGCTCGCGCTGGTCAAACAGGCGATCCGCGAGATCGACGCCGGCGCCGACGAAGCGCGCTATGCGCTCGGCAAATCGCGCGCCGAGGAATTCCGCCTCAAGCGGCGGCGCGAGGAGCTGGACGCCGAAGTCGCTGCGTTGACGGAAAAAATCCGTCTCGCCATCGCGGAAAATCGCGAAGACCTCGCGCGCGCCGGCGTTGCACGGCAAATTGATCTGGAATCCCAGACCATCGCGCTCGAACGCGCGATGGATTTCGTCGAACTCGAAATCGATGAGCAGACCAAGGCCTTGCAGGCGATGCTTGGCGCGCGACGTGAAGCCGAAACCCGTCTCGCCGATCTCGAAGCGAGCCTCCTGCAGCACGCGCCACTTGAACCCGGCCGGGCGGCTCCGGCGACTAATACGATGAGTGCCGATCGCGCCATGGCGGCGATCGCACGCGTCACCGGCGTGCCCGCCTCCAGCGTTCTCGGCGACAGGGAGCTCGACGAACTCGACCGGCTGCATCGCGAAAAGGAAATCGCGGCGCGGCTTGAAAGGATCAAATCGCAACAATGAGCGCCCTGACCGACCTCCTGCTGGCGCCGGACGTGCGGCCTTTCACTGTGGCCGCGGCAATCATGGTGACGCTCGGCGGCATCGAATTGCTGACGACGCTGGTCGGATTTTCGATCAGCGAACTCCTCGGCAAGGATCTCGCGGTCGAGGCCGACAGCGACAGCGGCCTCGGCGGCATGTTCTTATGGGTCAACGCGGGTCGCCTGCCGCTGTTGATCCTGATCATCCTCGCGCTCGGCGTGTTCTCGATCGCAGGATTTTTCCTGCAGGGCCTTGCGCACGGTGCGGGGCTCTCGGTCCCCGCCTCGATCGCGGCGCTCGCCGCTGCGGCCTGCAGTATCCCGGCCATCCGCGTCACCAGCCGCGGCATCGCCCGCATCATCCCGCGCGACGAGACCTATGCGGTGGACGAGGCCGATTTCGTCGGCCACGTTGCCGAAGTTTCGATCGGCCCGCTCGACCAGGGACTGCCCGGCCGCGTCCGTCTCAAGGATGTCTTCGGCAACTGGCATTCACTGGTGGCGCGCGCCAGTCCCGATTCCGCACCGCTCCCGGTCGGCGCCAGCGTGTTGCTGGTCGACCGTGACGCCAAGAGCTTCATCGCCATTTCCGCACCCGCCGACCTTATTGCGCAACAACGTTCAGACAGGGCTTAAACATGTGGGAACTTGCAGTACCCGTCGCTATTGGCGTCATTGCCGTTCTTGTTATCGGTCTCCTGCTTGCCAAACTCTACCGCCGCTCGACGCGTGACGAAGCCTATGTCCGCACCGGCCTCGGTGGCCAGAAGGTCGTGCTCGACGGCGGCTCGATCGTTCTTCCGGTTTTCCATTCCACCGCCGCGGTCAATTTGAAGACACTGCGGCTCGAGGTCGCCCGCGGCGGGCCGGACTCGCTGATTACCAAGGACCGCATGCGCGTCGACATCGGCGCCGAATTCTATCTGCGCGTCAAACCGGATAGCTCGTCGATCGCGCTCGCCGCGCAGACGCTGGGCAGCCGCACCAACAATGCCGGCGAGCTGCGTGAACTGATCGAGGCCAAATTCGTCGACGGCCTGCGTTCGGTGGCCGCGACCATGAACCTCGAAGAGCTGCAGGAGCAGCGCGCCACCTTCGTCAAGTCGGTGCAGGAGGCGGTCGGCGCCGACATCCAGAACAACGGCCTCGAGCTCGAGTCAGTGTCGCTGACGCGGCTCGACCAGAGCGACATCAAGCATTTCAACCCGAGCAATTTCTTCGACGCCCACGGCCTGACGACGCTGACCAAGATCACCAGGGAGCGCGAACAGGAGCGCAACCAGATCGTCCGTACCACCGAGGTGAATATCGCGCAGCAGGACCTCGTCGCCCGCCAGACCACGCTGACGATCGAAGCCACCAAGCGCGAGGCGGAACTGGCGCAACAGCGCGACATCGCCAACAAGACCGCCGCCATGCGCGCGCAAACCGCCCAGGTCGAGCAGACCGCGCTGCAGAACGAGGCGGAATACCGCATCCAGCAGGAACTGGCGGTCGCCAACAAGCAGACCGAAGCCAACCAGTTGCGCGACACCCGCAAGATCGAAGCCGATCTCGCGGTGAAACGCCGCAACACCGAAATGGAGCGCGACCTGCAGATCGTTGCCCAGGAAAGCGCGATCGCGGTTGCCACCAAGAGCAAGGAGCAGTCGGAAGCGCAGACCATCGCCGAGACCGCGCGGGCGCTGGCCATTGCGGCCGAGGAAAAGGTCACGACCGCCCGTGCCACCGAAATCGCCGAGCGCGACAAAATCATCAACGTGATCGCGGCGCGAAAGGCGGCCGAAACCGAGGCAATGCCGATCACGGTGATGGCGGAGGCCGAAAATCAGGCAGCCAACAACAAGGCGGAAGCCATCAATGTACTGGCACAGGCGGATGCCAATGCGGCCACCACCCGGGCCGCCGGCGTCAAGGCGCTCGGTCAGGCCGAGGCGGAGGTCGCCATGCTCAAGGCCGAGGCGCGCAACAAGCTCAGCCAGGAAATGATCGACTACGATATCAATCTCGCCCGCATCAACATCATTCCGAATGCGCTAGCCGAAGCGGTCAAGCCGATCGAGAAGATTTCCGACATCCGGATCTTCGACACCGGTGGCCTGCTCGGCCGCGGCAGCGGCAATGGCGCCATGAACGGCGGTGGCAACGGCCTTGGCCTCGGCGACGGCCTTGCCGCGCAGCTGCTGTCGGTCTCGGCCTTCAAGCCGATCATCGACAAGATCCTCGCAGAAGGCGGTTTTGCCGCCGGTCCTGACGCGCTGACCAGCCTGACCAACGCGCTCGCCGCGCAGCAACTGGCAAATCCCGCCGAACCGCCTCCCGCGGTCGATGCACATGACGTGGTGACGCCGCCGGCGACCATCTCGGGAACGGGCAAGGCGACGCTCGGACCCAAATCCTGATCAGGCCGCCTGATCCGCCGCTCCAACTGAAATCGAAACAGGCCCGCCGCGGTTCACGCGGCGGGCTTTTTCTTGTGCAATTCCCTCCCGCCCCTTGTCGGGAAACGGGTGGGTTCGATCGTCCTGCAGTCAGACAATGAGGACAGATCGAATATCAGGGAATTTCGCCATGTCCGCCGCCGCCGCGCCTCGCCTGCCCGCAACGTTCAACCGCCTAGCCTGGTCCAACCTCGCCGCGCAGTCGGCCGAACAGATTGCGCTCGCCGCGGCGCCCATCGTTGCAGTGCTGCTGCTCGGTGTCGGCGAAGGCCAGACCGGGCTGTTGCAGACCGCACTGACGCTGCCCTTCATCCTGTTCGCGATCCCTGCAGGCCTGCTCGCCGACCGCATCTCGCGGCGCTGGGTGATGGCAAGCTCCGAGGCGCTGCGGGCGGCCGCGCTTGCCGGAATTCTGCTGCTGATCTGGCTGGGGCAAATGACGCTGCCGCTGCTTTCGCTGCTCGGCTTTATCGCCGTCTGCGGAACCGTCGCCTACAGCGTCGCCGCACCCGCGCTTGTACCGTCGCTGGTGACCTCGCAACAACTGCCCGCGGCGAACGCGCGGATCGAACTGGCGCGGACGATCGCGTTCGCCAGCGGACCGGCGCTCGGCGGCGTGCTGGTCGGATGGGTTGGCGCGGCGCCCGCATTCGGCTTCGCCGCGGCGTTGTCGGTGATCGCGGTCGTGCTGCTGTCAGGCATTTACGAGCCGGCACGCGCCCCCGGTCCGCGCCGCCATCCGCTGCAGGAAATCAAGGAAGGCGCCGCGTTCGTGCTGCATCATCCGCTGCTGCGGCCGGTGTTCATCACGCAGTTCATCTTCAACACGGCGTCGTTCCTGCTGCTTGCCGTATTCGTGCCCTATGCCGTGCGCCGCCTCGACCTATCGGCTACCGGCGTCGGCGTAACGCTTGGGATGTATGGCGTCGGCATGGTCGTTGGCGCGCTCGCGGCGACGCGGGTGATGAAGCTGCTGGCCTTCGGAACCGTGATCGGGCTCGGGCCCGTCACCGGCTTCGTCGCCGCAATGGTGATGGCGCTGACGACCATCGTGCCGACGCCATGGCTGGCGGGCTTAAGCTTCTTCCTGCTCGGCGCCGGTCCGATCCTGTGGGTGATCTCGACCACGACGCTGCGGCAATCGGTGACGCCGCCATCGCTGCTCGGGCGCGTCTCCGCCATCAACATCATGAGCTATGGCGCCCGCCCGCTTGGCTCCGCGCTTGGCGCCGTCGTCGGCGGGCTTTATGGCGCGGAAACATGCCTCTATCTGGCGGCGGCGATCTTCGGCGCGCAGGCGCTGGTGATCTGGATTTCGCCCGCGGTCTCGCTGGCGCGGCAGCCGGACATGGTGGGAGAAGCGGCGGGCGCAGTGCGGGCCTGCTGAGCGGTTCCCGTCATTGCCTGCGACAAACGCGAAGCGTTTGCGCAAGGGAGCGATAGCGACGAAGCAATCCATGCCTTTGCCGGGTCATGGATTGCTTCGCTTCGCTCGCAATGACGGCAGTTACCAGCAATTTATTCCAAACCTACTCCCGCCTACTGGCATTTTCTCATCTCGTTTTATATGATGGTTGTCATTCCAAACAAAAGCGGAACCCGCCATGACCGACCAGATCGCCGCGATCGACGCCAGCCCCCGTACCGAGGCCTCCTCGACCGTCCTGCAGATCGCCGTGTTGGCCGGCCTTGCCGCGACCGGGACGCTTGCCACCAACATCCTGCTGCCGTCATTGCCGCAGATGGCCGCGTCGCTGAACGTCACAAGCGCGGCGGTCACATCGGCAATCACGATCTTCCTGGCCGTGTTCGCCGTCGGCCAGCTCGCGGTCGGGCCGATCTCGGACCGTTACGGCCGCCGCTGGCCGGTCCTGATCGGATTCGCCGTCTTTTTTGCCGGCAGCGTCTGGTGTGCGCTGGCGACCGACCTGACCAGCCTCTTGATCGGCCGCGTCATCCAGGCGGCGGGCGCCTGCGCCACGTCGGTCCTGTCCCGCGCCATCGCCCGCGACATGTTTTCGGGCGCCGCGCTGGCACGGGCAATGGCGCTGATCATGATCGCGATGGCGGCGGCGCCCGGCTTCTCGCCGTTGCTCGGCGGCGCGCTCGACCACACGTTCGGCTGGCGCTCCGAGTTCGTCCTGGTCGCGGCCTTTGCGGCGCTCGGCGCCGTCGCCTATGGCGCCGTGTTCGGCGAGACCCATCACGCAACGCGTACCCCGCTCGACCCGCTCGCGATTGCCAAGAACTATTTCGGCCTGATCGCCGACCGCCGCTTCCTGGTGCCGGCCGCAACCGTCAGCCTGATCATGGGCGGGCTGTTCTCGATGTTTTCGGCGGCACCGCGAATCCTGATCGAGGCGATGCACCTCACGCCGATCCAGTTGGGCCTGTTCTTCGCAGGCACCGTATTGATCGTGTTCGCCGCCGGCATGCTCGCGACCAGACTAGCCCCGCGCTACGGGCTCGACCGCTCGATCCGGGGCGGGCTGCTCACGGCCGCCGCCGGCAGCATCGCGATGCTGCTGGTCGCGCTGTACAGCCCCACTCTCCTTTCGTATCTGGGCGCCCTGAGCGTGTTCCTGCTCGGCATGGGCATCGTCAATCCGTTGGGGACGGCGCAGGCGCTGTCGCCGTTCGGCGACAGAGCGGGCGCGGCATCCGCGCTGGTCGGCTTCTGGCAGATGATGACGGCCGCCATCGGCGTCTGGCTCGCAGCCACGATCTCGCACGAGGCGCTGTTCGCGCTTGGTGTGGTGCTGACGGTGTTCTCGCTGCTGGCGGTCGGGCTCTACACGCTGCGAGCCAAAGCCTAGAGCGGGATGACTTTTCTTCGAATCGTCATCCCGCTCTATCTCTTTGATTTGAGCATGATCTTTTCGGAAAACCGGTACCCACTTTTCCGGATCATGCTCTAGGGGCGCATGAACATGAAATCCGTCCCGGGATCGCAATTCTCGGCAACGAAGCGAAGCTCCGACTGAACGTCAGCGACTTCCCTGTTTTCGAGATATTTGGCGACGACGAGACCGAGCAGCGCGCGGCAGACACTGTCGACACCTTGCCCGGTGCTGTCCGCTTCCGCGACGGCCGCAGAGAAATGACGTTGCGCGATTTCGGTTGCGGACATTCAGGCTTCCATTGTTAGCGATAGACCAGGATCGGAACCGCGCTGTGGGTCAGCACTTTCAGCGTTTCGCTGCCGAGAATCGCCGATACTCCGCGCAGACCGTGCGAGGCCATGACGACCAGATCGCAACCATTGTTTTTCGCGGTGTCGACAATCGCCTCATACGGCTTGTCATGTTCGACACACAGCGCGCTGCAGGCGACACCGGCCTCGGCGGCTTCGTTCCTGATGCTGTCGAGATATTTCGCGGTCTGCGTCGCGACCAGCACCTTGTATTGTTCGAGCGCCGCCGAGGCGGCAGTGGGATCGACCACGAGCGAGGTCAGCGGCGTCGAGACGACAAGGGCGCTGACCCTGGCCCCGATCGCTTTCGCCAAGGCTATTCCATGCCGCATCGCAGCCTTCGACAACTCCGAGCCGTCGGTGGGAAGTAAGATATGCTTATACAAATTGCGCCTCGCCCCTGCTTTTGCAGCAGATTTGAGACGGAAACCGGGCCGCACGCATTGATGTGAATCAAGCCTGACGCCCGACTGGAAATTCGGCGTCAGGAGGCCAGATACCGCTCGTACTTCCCCGCCACCACTTCATCCGCGGCGATGTCCGGATCGAGCGTGTAGAGGTCCTGCGCGCGGCCGATGCCGCGCAGCGCATAGCGGCCGGTGGACACCAGGTAGTTCCGCCCCGCGGCATCGAGGCCCGCGCGGAACGCCGAGGACATCAATAGTTCCCGGTCGACCGAGCGGCACATCGAGGCGATGCGGCTGACCTCGTTGACGGCCGGCCCCACCACGGTGAAGTCGAGCCGGTCATCGCTGCCGATATTGCCGTAAAACACCTCGCCGACATGCAGGCCGACATGGGCTGACGTGACCGTGCGGTTTTCGGCCGTGCGGCGGGTGGTGAGAGCCTTCATGTTGCGGCGGAAGCGATGTTCGGCGCGCAGCGCGGCGCGTTTTGCCACCGCCATGTTGTCATGCATGTTCTCTTGGGTGAACATCGCCAGCACGCCGTCGCCCATCAGCTTCAGCACCTCGCCGCCGGCGTCATGAATGGCGTCGATCGAGGCCTGCGCATAGTCGTTGAGGAACGGGATGATCTCACCCGGCTCGATGCTCTCGCTGATCGCGGTCGAGCCGCGCAGGTCGGAAAACCACAGCACCGCGTTGATGCGCTCGGTGACGCCGCGCGCGATCCGCCCGCGCAGCACCTGTTCGGCAGCGTCGCGCCCGAGATAGACCCGGCCCAGCGTCTTGGCGATGTCGGCCTGCGCTGCGGATTTGATCGCAAGGCCCAGCACCGGCACGAGGTCGCGCAACGCCGCCAGCCCCTGAGCGCCAAAGCCCTCGTCGCGCCGGGTCACAAAATAGGAATAGACGCAATCCATCTGCCCCATGGTGCCGGCCTCGCCGAAGCGGTGCGTATAGGCCACGACATGCTTGTGACCTTTCTCGGCCAGATCGCGGGCGAATCCGTATCGATGTGAAGCGCCATCGGCGAGGTCGATCGGCATCTCCTCCACGCCGCTTTCGAGCATGTGATAGAAAACCGAGTTCTGCCAAGCCTGCGCGGCTTCGCCCTCATTGGTCGAACCATATTCGAACGCGTCGCTCTCGTTGGTCTGGGTGTCGTTCCAGCGAAAGCCACGGCCTTCGAAAATCGGGTGCAGCGTGTCGATGAAGACCATCCCACGCGACAGGCCGAGCCCCTCGGCGCAGCAGCGCTCGCAGAAGCCGCGGATCAAATCGTTTTCGGGCAGGCCTGTGAGGCCCTGGCTGACCAGCCAGTTCATCAGGCGCAGACGGGGGGCAAGTTCCATACGCTGATTATGCCGCGCAATGGTGATGAGTGAAAGCCTCGCCCCAATCAACGCTTCGCGCGCGCGACCGCCTCGCCGTCTTCCTTGACGAAGGATTCGACAGGGTGATCGAGCAGGTCGAGCACCAGTTCCGACGGCCGGCACAGCCGCACGCCCTTCGGCGTCACCACGATCGGCCGGTTGATCAGGATCGGATGCTCAAGCATGAAGTCGATCAGCTCGTCGTCGCTCCATTTGGGATCGGCAAGGCCGAGTTCGGCATAGGGCGTGCCCTTCTCGCGCAAGAGCTCGCGTGGCGAGATGCCCAGCGCCCCGATCAGTTCGACCAGCCGGGCGCGGCTCGGCGGGGTCTTCAGGTACTCGATCACCTCGGGCGCCTCGCCGCTCTGCCGGATCATCGCCAGCGTGTTGCGCGAGGTGCCGCAGGCGGGATTGTGATAGATCGTGACGGTCATGGCCGAGCCTCCCTTTTCTTTCCAGCCTCGCCTGCCCCGCGCAGCAGCCAGTTCATGAAAATCAGCGCCACAACCGCGCCGCAGAGTTCGGCTGCAATGAAGCCGGGAAGATCGGCAGGGCGAATGCCCGAAAACGTATTGGTCATCGAGCGCGCGATGGCAACGGCCGGATTGGCAAACGAGGTCGAGGCGGTGAACCAGTAGGCCGCCGTGATGTAGAGGCCGACCAGCCACGGCACCGCGGTGCGGTTGAACCTGATACCGGCGAGGATGGTCGCAAGAAGGCCGAATGCGGCAACGCCCTCGGCGAGCCATTGCGCGCCGCCGGTCCGCATTTTCAGCGAGGCGTCAATCAGCGGCAGCGCGAACATCGCATGCGCCACCATGGTTCCGGCGATCCCTCCGGCCACCTGCGCGAAGACGTAACCCAGCGCATCACGCGGCGTCAGTTCGCCCTTCAAGGCAAAGACCAGCGATACCGCGGGATTGAAATGCGCGCCCGAGATGGGCCCGAGAATGGTGATGAGAACCACCAGGATCGCGCCGGTCGGCAGCGTATTGCCGAGCAACGCCAGCGCGATATCCTTCGTCAAGGTTTCGGCCATGATGCCGGAGCCGACCACGGTCGCAACCAACAGCGCGGTGCCGAGGGCTTCGGCGGCGAGCCGGCGCGGCAAATCAAATTCGGACATCAGCTGGCCTTCTCCTGGCCTGAGGTCGAGCCGTCGCTGCGGCCGATGTCGCGCAATCTGGCCCCAAGCGACAGTTGGTCAATGCTTTCCAATGGCAGACTTGTGAAGGCGGCGATTCGATTCTTGAGATAGCGGAAGGCCGCGACAAAGGCCGCTTCCTTCTCGATGTCCGTCCCCTCAACCGCCGCCGGGTCTTCAATCCCCCAATGCGCCGTCATCGGCTGTCCGGGCCATAGCGGACAGGATTCGCCGGCGGCGTTGTCGCAAACCGTAAAGACAAAATCCATCACGGGTGCATCGGTGCGGGCAAATTCTTCCCAACTCTTCGAGCGCAAATCGTCAGTGGGGTAATCAAGGCGGTTCAGAACCTTGATCGCAAATGGATTGACCGTCCCCTTCGGCTGGCTGCCGGCGGAGAAGGCGCGGAAGTTGCGGCGGCCATCCTTGCGCAGGATCGATTCCGCCAGGATCGAACGCGCGGTGTTTCCGGTGCACAGGAAGAGAACGTTGTAGATGCGTTCAGACATGCGCTTTCCTCCTTGTCTTTGGCGGACAGCAAGGCGTGAGGTCTTCAATCAGCGGCCCGCAGATCTCAGGCCGCCCGTCGCAGCAGTCCCTCAACATGAACAGCACCACGGCCTGAAAGGCCTTGAGATCCGCACGATAGACAATCGAGCGGCTGAAGCGCTGCGCCGTCACCAGCCCCGCACGGGACAGGATCGCCAGATGCGACGACATGGTGTTTTGCGGCACGGCGAGTGCCTTGGCGATGTCGCCGGCGGCGAGCCCATCGGGTTCGTGCTTCGCCAGCAGGCGAAACACATCGAGCCGGGTCGACTGAGCAAGCGCCGCCAGCGCGAGGATGGCTTGTTCCGATTCCATATATCCAGACTTATCGATATAATGTCCCCTGTCAACCCGAACGCAAAAGCCTGCCCTGAACCATATTTCGATGATTCTAGAAATACCGTTGACGAGTCAGGATTTGCGTGAGAGGATGCCCGCATGAAAATCGACGACGCCGCCGCCCATCTCGAAGCGCTGGGCAATCCGACCCGGCTCAAAATCTACCGCGCGCTGATCCGCGCCGGTGATGCCGGGCTCGCGGTCGGCCGCCTGCAGGAGAAACTGAAGATCGCACCCTCCACGCTATCCCACCACATCAAGGCCTTGGTAGTGGTCGGCCTCGTGACCCAGGAGCGCGACGCGACCACGCTGATCTGCCACGCCAACTACGAAGTGATGCGGGAGCTGGTGGGGTTTCTGGTCGCGGAATGCTGCACTGAAAGCGCCGAAACCACCGATGCCAAGACTGCGGCATAGCGGGCCGCGTTTTTTCGATCTTTATTTCGATAATTCTAGTTTTACGGGAGGATAACGTGAGCGAAGCCAAAACCGTCGCGATTATCGGAGCCGGGCCGGTCGGCCTTGCCGCCGCCGCCCATGTGCTGGAGCGCGGCCTGCAGCCGATCGTGCTGGAAGCTGGCGACCATGTCGGCCACGCCATGCGGCAATGGGGCCACGTCCAGCTGTTCTCGCCGTGGGAATACAATGTCGACAAAGCTGCGGTGCGTTTGCTGGCGACGACGGGCTGGAACTCTCCTGAACCCGATCAGTACCCGACCGGCGCGGAGATGGTGGAGCGCTATCTCGAGCCGCTCGCCAACAACACCGCGCTCAAGCCCCACATCCACACCTCGAGCCGCGTCACCGGTATCAGCCGGGTGGGCTTCGACAAGCTCAAGACCAAGGGCCGCGAAACGGCGCCGTTCGAAATCCGGTATCAGAACGGGAAAGGTCCTGAGATCGTCAAGGCCGATGCGGTCATCGACGTATCCGGCACCTGGCATTCGCCGAATCCAGCAGGCGCGAACGGCCTCCCCGCCATCGGCGAGACAGAGGCGACCGACCGGATCGCCTACGGCATGCCCGACGTATTGGGTAAGGACCGCGCGCGCTATGCCGGCAAGACCGTTGCAGTGCTGGGTGCCGGGCATTCCGCGATCGGCACGCTGACCGATCTGGCGAAGCTTGCGGAGCAGGCACCGGAGACACAACCGATCTGGCTGTTGCGGGGCAACGATCCCGCCAAGGCCTTTGGCGGCGGCGCCAACGACAAGCTGGTCGCCCGCGGCGAACTCGGCGCCGCCTTCGCCGCGCTGGTGACCGCCGGCCGGATCAAGGTCGAAAGCGAATTCCGCGTTTCGCATCTCATCCCTGACGGCCCTCGCCTTATCGTGGGCGCCCTTTCCGCCTGCTCGGCCCGTCGGGTGGTCGTCGACGAACTGATCGTGGCAACGGGCTTCCGCCCCGACCTCGATT
This sequence comes from Bradyrhizobium sp. AUGA SZCCT0283, assembly GCF_018130385.1. GTDB lineage: Bacteria > Pseudomonadota > Alphaproteobacteria > Rhizobiales > Xanthobacteraceae > Bradyrhizobium. The sequence goes on from NZ_JAFCLU010000021.1 coordinate 13,643, forward strand.
TCGTGCGCGAGCTGCGCATCCGGCTCGATCCGGCGATCGAATGTCCGGTCGCGCTGGCGCCGCTGATCGATCCCAACGAACATAGCTGCGGCACCGTGCGGCCGCATGGCGCGCGCGAACTGGCGCAGAACGAGCCCGGCTTCTATTTCGCGGGCATGAAATCATATGGCCGCGCGCCGACCTTCCTGATGCTCACGGGATACGAACAGGTGCGCTCGATCGCAGCCGACATCGCCGGAGATCGCGAAGCCGCGGAGCGGGTCGAGCTGGTGCTGCCCGAAACCGGCGTCTGCAGCCGTTCGCTCGCGCCAGATGCCAGCAATTGCTGCGGCGGCCCTGCATTATCGGATGTTGACGCCTGTTGCGTCGCGGATGAGAAAGCAAAGCAGCAAGGCAAGACGGGATGCGGTTGCGCGTCCTGATCAATAAGGAGTAGGCGGAATTTTTCTGGAGGGACGCTCCGTCATCGTCGCGATGTGCTTCGGGCAGCTTGGCAGCCTGCTCCCGCATGTCGTCGTGCCTTCGATTCTTGCGGCATTCCTGATCCCGGAATGGCATCTCAGCGGCGCGCAGGCCGGCCTGCTGGCGGGCTCCGGCGCCGCCGGCTACATGCTGGCCGTGCCGGTGCTGGCGACGCTGACCGACCGTATCGACGCGCGCAAAATATTGATCACAGGTTCGGCGCTCAGCGCGCTCGGGACCTTGCTGTTCGGCCTGTTCGCGACCGGCCTGTGGTCGGGCGCCCTCTTCAACGCGGTCGCGGGCGTGGGCTTTGCCGGCGCCTATATGCCGGGCCTCAAGGCGCTCACGGATCGTCTCGCCCCGGGCGATTCATCCCGCGCCATCACGCTCTACACATCGAGCTTCTCGTTCGGCGTCGGCGTGTCGTTTCTGGTTTCCCAACTCGTTGCGGATGCCTGGGGCTGGCGCAGCGCATTTTTCGTCACCGCCGCCGGGCCGCTGGTGATGCTCACCGTCTGCTTGCTGTTACGGCCGGTCGAACCGAAGCCGGCGTCGGGACGCCTGCTGGATTTCGCACCGGTGTTCCAGAACCGCAAAGCCATGGGATTTGTCCTCGGCTATGGCGCGCATTGCTTCGAGTTGTATGGCATCAGGACCTGGATCGTGGCGTTCTGGACGTTCGTGGCCGCAAGGAATTCGGACGCTTCGATCCTGACGCCGATCGTCGTCAGCGTGGTGTTCTCCATGCTCGCGATGCCCGCGAGCATCCTCGGTAATGAGATCGCGCTCCGGTTCGGCCGCCACCGCGCCATAACGACCGTGATGTTGGCTTCCGCCGCGGTGGCCCTTTTGATAGGCATCCTCGCCGACAAGTCACCGTGGCTGCTGCTGCCTTTGATGCTGGTATATGCCATCACGGTTCCCGCAGATTCCGGCGCATTGACCTCGGGCATGTCGATGTCCGCAGAACCGAACTATCGCGGCGCGACCATGGCGATGCATTCCACCGTCGGCTTCAGCCTGTCCGCGCTTGGCGCGTGGGCGGTAGGTATTGCGCTGGACGCTGCGGGAGGACCGCAAAGTTCAGCGGCCTGGATGGCGGCATTTTCGGTGTTGGCGGCAGGGATCCTGCTTGGGCCGCTGGCGCTCTATTGGTCAAGAAGAGAGACGCCGCAGTGAACCGCAGCCAGTTTTCCATCATTATCGCGCTCGGCACGACCCAGACACTGGCCTGGGCTTCGAGCTATTACCTGCCCGCGATCCTCGCCGATCCGATCGCGCGCGATCTCGGCGTTTCCTCGAACTGGATCTTTGCAGCTTTCTCAGCGTCACTTGTCATCTCGGCCATGCTCGGGCCGCGCATCGGCCGGCAGATCGACCTGGTCGGCGGCCGGTCCGTGCTGTCGCTTTCCAACCTCGTGCTCGCCGCGGGACTGGCGCTGCTCGGTCTTACCTATTCGATACCGGTGCTGCTCGCCGCCTGGCTCCTGCTCGGCATCGGCATGGGTGCGGGGCTCTACGACGCCGCCTTCGGCGCGCTCGGCCGCATCTATGGCGACGCGGCGCGGCGCTCGATCACCGGCATTACCCTGATCGCGGGCTTCGCCTCCACCGTCGGATGGCCGCTGACCGCATGGGGGCTGGAAACGATCGGCTGGCGCAACACGTGTTTTGCGTGGGCGGCGGCGCACGTCCTGATCGGCCTGCCAATCAACTGGCTGATGCTGCCGCCGGTCGCGGGCGCAAAGGCGGCCATTGCCGCCGCCGTCAAGCCGCACGTTCCGCTCGACCGCACCATGATCCTGCTGGCGTTCGCCTTTGCCGCAGCATGGTGCGTCACCGGCGCGATGGCCGCGCATCTGCCGCGCATTCTCGAATCCGCCGGCGCGACCTCGCTGCAGGCGGTGGCCGCCGGCGCCCTGATCGGTCCGTCGCAGGTGGCCGCGCGCATCTTCGAGGCGAGTTTTCTCTCACGATATCACCCGCTGGTGTCGGGCCGGCTCGCCTGCCTCACCCACCCGATCGGTGCGGCCATCATTGGACTATTGGGCGGCGGCGCGGCCAGCGTCTTTGCCGTCTTCCATGGCACCGGCAATGGCATCCTGACCATTGCGCGCGGCACCATGCCGCTCGCGATCTTCGGGCCGAAAGACTATGCCTATCGGCTCGGCATCATCGGCGCCCCGGCGCGGATCGCGCAGGCCGGCGCGCCACTGGCGTTCAGCCTCTTGATCGACGTCATGGGCAGCCGCATCCTGATCGTGTCGTCGGCGCTCAGCCTCTCGGCGCTGCTAGCGCTGTGCTTGCTGCGGGCGCCGCCGCCACGAAGCGGGACGAAAGAGGGGGATGTCTGAATGATCACCCGCATCAATCCGCCTGAACTCGGCTCGCCGCCCGGCTATTCCCAGATCGTCGAAGTGACCGCGGGACGCATCATCTTCATCGCCGGCCAGACCGCGCTCGATCGCGACGGCAATGTGGTGGGCCGGAACGATTTCGCTGTCCAGGCCGAGCAGGTGTTCCAAAACCTTGCGATCGCGCTGCAGGCCATCGGATGCACGGCCGCCAACCTGGTGAAGCTCACCGTGTTCCTCACCGACATGGATAATCTCGGGCGTTACCGGGAAGCCAGGAACCGCTTCTTTGCGTCGGTCACGCCTGTGGCGGCGCCCGCAGTGACGCTGGTCGAGGTGTCGAAGCTGTACGGTCCGGACTTCCTGATCGAGATCGAAGCCATCGCGGCGGCGTAAGCGTCATTCGTAAAACTCCGGTGACATCTTCAAGCCGTCCCGCTGCGCCTTGTCGTGGTTGATCCAGAGTTGCGCCTTCTCTTTTGTGAGCGTATCGGCAATTTTCTGCATCGAGGCCTGCGTCTGCTCCTTGTTGGAGTTCATGGACGGGACCGCGCGAATTTCCCAATTGCTTGTAAAATGAACGGCGTCGCCCGACAGCACGATCGCGCCCGATTTCGGCAGCTTCACCAATAGCGATTGATGACCGGGCGTATGCCCCGGCGTCGAGAGGATGGTCACGCTGCCATCACCAAATATGTCACGGTCTCCTTCCAGTTTGGTGACCGGGTGCTCGGCCTTGAAGCGCGGCGCATTGTTGGCCCCGGGCCATTCATATTCGGCCTTCTGCACGTACAGCATGGTGGTCGGAAACATCTCGACATTGCCGACGTGGTCGGGATGGGTGTGCGAAACTGCCATCCCCTTGATGTCCGCGGGTTTCACCCCGAGCCTGTCAAGCTCCCCTGCCAAGGTCTTTGGCCGGCGCCACAACACGGCCTTGGGATCGGCCGGCGCAAGACCATCCGGCATCGCCGCAACGGCGTCCGCGACTCCGGTGTCCCACAGGAACCAGCCCTGCGCGTGCTTGATCAGGTAACAGCTATCGACGAAGTTCATCGACTTGCCTTCGTTAAGACCCGGCGACCAGCGCGAGATGTCGCCCGCAACGCCCTCGCCGCAGTTGAGAATGTAGAGTTTTTCGACACCTGGCCTGGCTGATTGGGCGTGACCGGAATTGACAGTAAGCGCGGCAGCAACCAGCGGCACTGCAAGAGTGATCGTGCGTTTCACGTTGTTCCTCCCGAGAGCTCAATGTCAGCTATCCTATCTCATCTCCGGGCGCCTTGATTGGTGGTTACGGACTTTTTACCTCCGACGTTGCGATCCAAATCCCGGCGAACACCGCGACAAGCCCGAGCACGAGATTGGGCGTGATCGGCTCACCGACCAACTGCGTGGCGAGCAGCCCCGCCGCGAGCGGATTGACGGTCATGGTATTGGCGACGCGCGTCGGCGACGCCCGTTCCAGCGCCAGCACCCACAGGATGAACGCCAGCGCGCCACCGGCAACGCCGAGATAAATGCCCGCGATCCATGGCGGCGTGCTGAACTGGCTCAATGCCGCGACGCTTCCCGTCAACAAGCCGACCAGGACCAGGGCTGCGGCGCCGGTCCCCATGCCGACGGTAAGGAAGCCAAGCGCGCTCGATCGCCGGATGAAGGGGCGGGACCAGACATTGTAGAACGCCATGCACAATACAGCCGCGGTCAGGATCAGTTCGCCCCGCCAGGCGCCCGGCGGCGCGGCCGACAATCCTGTTGCAAGCGCCGCTGCGACACCGAGCACCGCAATGCAGACCCCGATCGATTTCCGTTTCGTCAGCGGCTCGATGCCGAGTATGGCGCCGACCACCATCGTGTGCAGCGGCAACGTCGCCAGCGCGAGGCTGGCGCGCGCCGCGGTCGTGTAGGACATCGCGATGTTGTAGAGAACGAAGAACACGCCGAAGAAACAGAAGCCGAGGGCGGCGACGGCCGGCCAGTCGCCGCGGCGCGGCCATCGCGCCTTCAGCAACAGCGCCGCCGGCAGCACGCAACAGAAGCCGATCGCCCAGCGCAGAATCGCAAGCGTAATCGGATCGGTGTTGCCGGCGAGATAGCGCGTGATCGCGGCCGCAGTTCCGCCGAGGCAACTCGAGACCAGCGCGATCGTGACCCCAACCCACTCGCCCACGCCGTCTCCCCGCATTTGACGCGCCATCGGCTGCAGCGCTTGGCTGAACATATGATCGCGACAGACCGGCGCACGAACAAAAAGCGTTTGTCGTGCGAATCTTTCTGCCGGATGGCGACAACTGTCAGCATGGCGACAATTGTCAGCAGCGTGGTCATCGCGAGGAAGCATGACGTTGCATCTTGCGCACACAACCATGCCGGGCGTAGCCTGCCCCCCGGGGGGAATCGCAGCCTCCCCGTCAAATGGCGATCCCATTCAAGCGCTGCTCGCTTTTCTGCGGAGCGAGCACATGGATGGAACGACATTCGAACTGACGCTGTTTCTTCTCGCGACCTTTGCCGGCGCGCTGGTCGCCGGCCTCTCCGGCTTCGCCTTCGGCCTCGTCGCATCGGCGATCTGGCTCTACATCCTAAGCCCGCTGCAAACCGCGACGCTGATCATCGCATTTGGGCTGATCGTGCAGGGCTATTCGGTCTGGAAGCTGCGCGGCGCGCTGGACTGGAGGCGACTCTGGCCGTTCGTGGCCGGCGCCGCGCTCGGCGTTCCCGTCGGCGTTGGCATCCTGACCTGGGCGAACCCCGTCCATGTGCGCATGGGCGTCGGCGCGTTCCTGGTGTTCTACAGCCTTTACGCGCTGCTGCGGCCGGCCATCCCCACGGTGAAAACCGGCGGCGCCGCGGCCGACGCGGGTGTCGGCTTCCTCAACGGCGTCCTCGGCGGCATCACCGGGCTTGCCGGAATTCTCGTGATCATCTGGTGCGGCTTGCGCGGCTGGTCCAAGGACGTGCAGCGCACGGTGTTTCAGCCAGTAGCGGTTGCGATCTTCGCCATGAGCGCATTGTGGATCGGCGCCAGAGGCGCGATCACGCCAGAGGCGATCAAGCTGTTCCTGATCGGATTGCCGGCCTTGTTCGCCGGCACCTGGCTCGGGCTGAAACTGTTCGGGCGACTCGACGAGGCCACGTTCCGGAAAATCGTGCTGGCGCTTCTTCTGCTGTCAGGCGCCCTGCTGATCGTGTAGGCGGGCATTCGTGAGCAATATCGCAATGGATTGACGCGGCGCCGGTCACATCAGCGCATTATCGCGTCAATCCATCCCTAAATTTCAATCAATTGCGTCGTTCCTGCATAGCGGGCCGCTAAGAAGTTTTTGTCATGAGGAAGTACCGGAAACCCGGTTTCCGGTGGTTTCGAGGCTCCAGTAAGCCGGAGCTTCCAGGCTCTGGAATTGGGCAATGCAAGAAGCGATCCGCTTACGTGAACTGGAAGCCGAGTGCCGTCAACGCGCGCTGAGCGAGCCGGACAAGAAATGGTACTGGCTCGCGCAGGCCGCCAAATACCAGGTGCAGGCAGACCAGAAACTCGCCTTTCGCTCGGAAGAGGCCAACGCCCCCGACTCTCCGGAGATCAAGCTCGTGCAATGGTCGCATGTACGCGATGAGCGACGATTGATGGAGCCACTCCCTGACGGACGGCGACCGCTCTGGTAGGCGCCGAGCCGCATTCGTGATGATCTGACCACCGTCAGCGCTGAAACCGACGAGCAAGCGATCCAGCTTCATTAATCAATTGAAAGTGAACTCACGGTCACTTTCCCGGAACGCCCGCGGTAATGCGCTTGGAATAAAGGCTTTCGCCCCGTCCTCGTAACGCCGTTGCAATCACCGGCGCCTGACCACGTTGACAGTCCGTTTCCGTGTGGCTGAATACAACCATGGGGGTTTGCGATCCCCCCACGAGGCGTCATGCCCAAGTATCGCGTCCCGGTTTCCCGGAGGCGCATACGCATGCCCGAATACTTGCCGTCACTCACAAAAAATCCGTCAACGCTCGGCCGCGCTGCATCACGCCTCGCGGGAACATTGCCATGTGCGGTCGAACATGGGGCGCAAGAAGGAGAACGCCATGAAACAGTCCCTTACGCTACTCGCGCTCGGCACCGCGCTGCTGCTGTCACAGGCCGCCCGCGCCGATGCTATCGACTGGAAGAAGGTAGACGCCGCCCTCGGGAAGACCGCCACGGTGAGCGGTGAAGTGCACCGTTACGGGCTGCCGCGATCCGATCTGCACGTCACGCTGGATGGCGTCGCGATCAAGCCGGCGCTGGCGCTTGGAGGATGGGTCGCCTTCGCGCCCATGCAGGGAGAGGCCATGCTGATGGGCGACCTTGTGCTGCTGGACACAGAGATCACGCCGGTCATGACCAAATTGCTGGACAGCGGGCTGGACATCAGCGCGATCCACAATCACGTCCTGCGTGCCTCTCCCGCGACCTTTTACATGCATGTGGCGGGGCACGGCGACCCCGAGAAAATGGCGACCGCGATCCGCGCAGCGCTTTCTTCGGCAAGCAAGACGCCCTTCGACCCACCGGCCACCACCGCCACCGCCACCGCGGCGCCGGCGATTGATCTCGATACCGCAGGGATCGACGCTGCAATGGGCGCCAAGGGTACCGCGAACGGCGGCGTCTATCAGTACGGCATTCCAAGGCGTGATCCGGCCAAGGAAGGCGGAATGCAGGTCAACGCCGCTCTTGGCGGCGCGAACGCCATCAACTTTCAGCCGACCGGCGGCGGCAAGGCCGCCATAACAGGCGATTTTCTCGTGACCGGGAACGAGGTCAATCCCTTGATCCGGGCGCTGCGTGCCGGAGATATCGAGGTCACCGCGATCCACAGCCACATGCTTGCGGAAGAGCCGCGCATGTTCTTCGTTCATTTCTGGGCCAACGACGACGCTCTGAAGCTGGCGCGCAACGTCCGCGCCGCGCTCGACAAGACAGCCGTCGCGCAGCATTGAACCGTGGATCGACCGCTAGCGCTTTTCCTCCGGCGGCTTGATATGGCGGAACGAAAACAGGAGTGCGAGATCGTAGGCGATCTTTAGCGTGCCGCAGACCACCAGCGGCAGCCCCGTAAACGACGTCATCAGCAGCGCACCCGAGATTGCCGGGCTGATCGCGGATGCGAGGCTGCGCGGCACGGCAGTGACGCTGGCAGCCGCCGGCCGCTCCGCCGGCGTCACCACCGCCATGACGTAGGAGGTGCGGGTCGGCACGTCCATCTGCGACAGCGCCGAGCGCAACAGCAGCAACCCAAGCGCCAGATAGAGGTTTGGCGAGAACGCCGCCAGGATCAGGAAGATGCTGGACGGAATATGCGTGAACACCATGGTGTTGACGAGCCCGACGCGTTTGGCGATCCAGGCCGCGACCGGATAGGAAAAGGCGCTGAGCGTGCTCGACCAGAAGAAAAACAATCCGGCGGCGGACAATGACAGGTCGAAACGCTCGAACAGCCAGAGCACCAGCAGGGATTGCGCGACGAAACCGCCGGCAAAGGCATCGATGCTGAACAGCGCAGCGAGCTTGTAGACGGTGCCGCGCGACGGCCCGAGCGGCGTCTGTGGCGGCCTCTCCTCGCCGCGCGTATGCGGGACGTATCGGTAGAGCGCGGCGCAGGCGATGCCGAGCGCGGCATAGGCATAGAACATCACGCGGAACGCGGCGAGCTTTGTACTCCCGCCGGCGACAAGCAGATCGGGCAGCGACGCCGCCAGCGAGCCTGCCGCCGTGCAGAGCGCGCCGATCAGGCTGTAGCGGGCGAACACCTGCGTGCGGCGCTCATCGGTGGCGCTGTGCGCCAGCACCGCATGCTCGAGCGGGACCAGCACGCCGAGATCGCCGCCGGACGGATTGATGGTGCCGATGAAAGCGACCAGCGCGATCAGCACAAAATGCTCGACGCCGGGAAAGGCGATGCCAGTGGCGGCCATCAGGCACGCGCCTGATATCAGCAATGGCCGCAGGTCATGACGCGGCGCGATCCAGCCCGTGATCAGCGTCAGCAGCGCCGTTCCCAATAACGACGCCGTCGCGACAATGCCGACCGCGATGGCGTCGTAACCGAGCGCCATCATATAGGCCGGCAGGATGATGACGGCAAAACCGTCGCCGAAGCCGCGCAAGCCCCGCGCGAGATAAAGCAACGAGATCAGCGCAGTTCCAGTGGAAGCCTTCGGTTCAGTCGTGATATCGGCCATTCCCGTGTTCCCGTTACGGCAAGACGGAGATCTTGAACTGATCGAAGCGCGTCACGCTGTCGGACTTGGTCCACAGCGCCACGCCGCCGGACTTGGCAAACGTCTTGTCCGTCGCGCTGAATAATTTCTTGCCGTCGAAGGAGACAGTGAAGCGCTGGCCTTCCGCGCGCAAGCCGAGCGTATGCCATTCATTGGGGCTGACCCTCAAATTGGCGCCGGCCAGTTGCTCGCGCCGGCCGGCGACGACGCGATAGAAGCGCACGTTGTCCTCCAGCGCATTGGCGCGGGCCACATAGTAATTGTCGGCATCCACCAGCCGCACGGCGATGCCGCCGGCCTGATCCGTCTTGCCCGCCACAGCCTTGAAGCTGACTTCGACGTCGACATTGGCGGCCGAGAGGCTCTCGTAGATCGCGAGTGGAAACCGGTAATCGGTGCGGTCGGTGCTGGTCTGTTCGATCACCTTGCCCGCTGCGGCGGTCTGATCGGCAGTGACGGTCCATTCGCCCCCGCTGCCCTGGCCGGTTCGTGCAAACGAAAATCCCGCCGGAGGTGATCCGGGCGTCATACGATCGATGGCAATCATGGCGGCTCCTGTTTGCGCGGACGCGAACAGCGTCCCGTCCGCAAGGAAACACGCGGCGAGAAAAGCGGTCAGAACTGATCTGCGGGGATAAAAAAAAATCGGCCTGTTCCCGTCCATGCGCAATCCTCGACACGTCGAGTGGTGCGCAGAGCTTGGACGGAACGGCCGTCTAACGGGGAGCCTGCTTTATCCCCGATGCCGACCAAGGTAGGTCCGAATGCGGGATTCCGCAAGCCTCCCGTCGGGAACAGGTGCGGCGCCAGTTGACAGCACCGGCCATGGGCGGTTAATTCGACCCATGGGGGTTTTGCGATCTCCCCACGAGGCGACATGCCCAAGTATCGCGTCCCGTTTTCTCTTACGAGGGCGCAACCATGTCATCCTACACCACGATATCTCCAGACAAGCTTTCCCGACTGATCGGCACGGCGCATATGCCTGCCCTGATCGACGTTCGTACCGACGAGGATTTCGCCGCCGACCAGCGGCTGATTCCCGGTGCGATCAGGCGCAGCCACCAGGATGCCGGCGACTGGAGCGGCAAATTTTCCGGGAACTCGGCCATCGTCGTCTGCATGCGCGGAGCGAAACTCGCGCAGGGCACGGCGGCCTGGTTGCGGCATGCCAATGTCGCCGCGGAGACGCTTGAAGGCGGCTTTGAAGGCTGGAAGGAGGCAAAGCTTCCGCTGGTGAACGCATCGAAACTGCCGCCGCGCGACGCGCAGGGCCGCACCGTCTGGGTGACCAGGGCACGGCCGAAGATCGATCGCATCGCCTGCCCGTGGCTGATCCGCCGCTTCGTCGATCCGAACGCGGTGTTCCTGTTCGTAGCGCCTTCCGAGGTTGTCGCCGTCGGCGAACGCTTCAATGCAGCACCCTTCGACGTCGAGAACGTGTTCTGGAGCCACCGCGGCGAACTCTGCACCTTCGATGTCATGATCGAGGAATTCGGCCTAGCGACGCCGCCCCTGCTGCGGCTCGCGGCGATGGTCCGCGGCGCCGATACCGGGCGGCTCGATCTGTCGCCGGAAGCGCCCGGCCTGCTCGCCGCCTCGCTCGGCCTGTCGCGCATATTCGACGACGATCTCGAGCAGTTGGAAGCCGGCATGTTGTTGTACGACGCGTTCTATCGCTGGTGCCGCGACGCCTCGGGCGAGACGCATAATTGGCCCACCAACAAGGCGAAGCCGTAATGGATGCCACGATGGACAAGACGACCGAGGCCGGCGCAAGCCGCGACCTCGGTCACGGCATCAGCTTTGGTGAAGCCTTCCGGGTCTGGCTGCGGGTCGCCGTATTGAGCTTCGGCGGCCCGGCCGGGCAGATCGCGGTGATGCACCGCATCCTGGTCGAGGAAAAAAACTGGATCTCCGAGAGCCGGTTCCTGCATGCGCTGAATTACTGCATGCTGTTGCCGGGTCCGGAGGCGCAGCAGCTTGCGACCTATATCGGCTGGCTGTTGCATCGGACCGCCGGCGGCATCATGGCCGGCGGCCTGTTCATCCTGCCCGGCATCGTCGCCATCATGGCCTTGAGCTACGTCTACGCGGCCTATGGCAATGTCGGCTTCGTCGAGGCGGTGTTCTTCGGATTGAAGGCTGCGGTGCTCGCCATCGTCGTCCATGCCGTGGTCCGCGTGGGAAAACGCGCGTTGCGCAACCGGGTGATGATTGCGCTGGCGGCGGTCGCCTTTGTCGCGATCTTCTTTTTCAACGTCCCCTTCCCGGTCATCATCATCGCGGCGGGCGTGATCGGTTATTTCGGCGCGCGCAGCGGCCGGCCCGAATTCGGCGCTATCGAACACGGTGGCGGCGGCAAGACGTCGGCGGCGGTCGACAGCCTGCTCGGCGAGGAATTGCCCGATCACGTCCGGCCCAGCGTGGCGCGCGCTCTCAAAGTTAGCTCGGTTTGGCTATTGCTGTGGGTGGTGCCGGTCGCGGCGCTGCTGATCGGGCTCGGGCAAGCCAATGTGTTCAGCCAGATCGCGCTGTTCTTCTCCAAGATGGCGATGGTGACGTTCGGCGGCGCCTATGCGGTGCTGGCCTATGTCGCCCAACAGGCGGTCGAGCATTATCACTGGCTGCAGCCGCGCGAGATGCTGGATGGCCTTGGCATGGCCGAGACCACGCCGGGCCCGCTGATCATGGTGTTGCAGTTCGTTGGCTTCATGGCCGCCTATCGCGATCCCGGCGCGTTGTCGCCGATGCTGGCCGCGACGCTCGGCGGTTTGCTGGCGACTTGGGTCACCTTCATTCCCTGCTTCCTCTGGATCTTCCTCGGCGCGCCCTATGTCGAGACGCTGCGCGGCAACAAGGGGCTGGCGGGCGCGCTGACCGCGATCACCGCCGCGGTCGTCGGCGTGATCCTCAATCTGTCGATCTGGTTTTCGCTGCATACGCTGTTCCGGCAGACCATCCCGGTTCGCTCGCTCGGCCTGTCGTTCGACATGCCGGTGTGGGGAAGCCTCGATATCGCGGCCTTCGTGCTGGCCGCGGCCGCGGCGACCGCGATCTTCCGCCTCAACATCGGGATGCTCTGGGTGCTGGCGGGGTCGTGCGCGGCGGGCGTAGCGTTGCGGTTTGCGGGGCTTGTCTGAATGCAGACTCATCGAAGGCACGAAAGGCCACGTCGCCACGCGGCCTTTGCGTAAGATCAAGCTGGCCCCTGCCGGCTGCATTAGGGTGCCTCAATACGAGGCTTGTCATGCTGCCGTTTACGCCGGACCAGTTTCTCTCGGTCTTCGTGACGTACAACAACGCGATCTGGCCGATCCAGATCGTCGCCTATCTGCTCGGCGGCGTCGCGGTCACGCTTCTGTTTCGAAAGCCGCCAGGCGGAGATCGGGTGATCGCCGGCGTTCTCGCCGCGATGTGGCTGTGGACTGCGATCTTCTATCACGCGCTGTTCTTTGCGGACATCAACAAGGCGGCGTACCTGTTCGCGGCATTGTTCGTCGTCCAGGGCGGCTACTTCTTCTACGAAGGCTGCTATCGCGGCCGGATCCACTTCAGCCAGGGATCGGGATTTCTCGCCTGGCTGGGCCTCGCCTTCGCAGCCTACGCGGCGATCCTGTATCCGCTGATCGGCATGATGACCGGGCATCCCTACCCGGCGATGCCCATGTTCGGCGTCACGCCATGCCCGGTGACGATCTTTGCCTTCGGAATGTTGCTTGCGACCGCACCGCCGCTGTCGCGCTGGCTGCTCGTCATTCCCTTTGTCTGGTCGCTGATCGGAGGCAGTGCGGCCATCTTGCTGCACGTGCCGCAGGACTGGTTTCTGCTCGTCAGCGGCCTGATCGCCGTACCGTTGATTGCATTCCGTTCTGGACTGGCTGTCCAGCCGCAGCAGGCCCGCTAAACCACGTTCGCCGGCGCCAGCTTGCAGACATCAGGGTCCACCTCGATCTGCAAGGTGGTGTGGTGGATGTTGAAACGGTGCGAAAGCTCCTCGCAGACGCCATGCAGGAAGGCGTCGTCGGTGCCGCCCGGCCGCACCAGATGCGCGGTCAGCGCGGTCTCGTTGGTGCTCATCGCCCAGACGTGGAGGTCGTGAACGTCGGAGACGCCTTCGAGGCCGGCGAGATAGTCCCTCACCTGCGCCAGCTCGATGCCGCGCGGCACGCCGTCGAGCGCGAGGTTGACGCTGTCGCGCGCCAGCCCCCATCCGCTCCAGAACACCACGGCGGCGATGACGAGGCTGATGGCGGGATCGAGCCACAGCCATCCCGTCAGCATGATGACGAAGGCGGCAACCACCACCCCGAGCGAGACGCCCGCGTCCGCCACCATGTGCAGATAGGCGCCGCGGATATTGAGATCGCCGTGGCGGCCGCGCATGAACAATAGCGCGGTGCCGCCATTGATGGCGACGCCAAGCGCCGCGACCACCACGACCATCCAGCCCGCGACCGGCGCAGGGCTGTAGAGCCGGTTGACCGCCTCGACGACAATGCCGCCGACCGCAACCAGCAGCAGCCCGGCATTGAACAGGGCCGCCAGGATCGAAGCCCGGCGATATCCGTAGGTATGCCGCTGCGTCGGCTGCTTCTGCGACAGCCACGCCGCGCCCCATGCCAGGAGCAGCGCGATCACGTCGGAGAGATTGTGAACCGCGTCCGAAATCAGCGCCAGCGAGTTGGCGGCATAGCCGAAGATCAATTCCGCAATGACGAACGCCGTATTGAGCGCGGCGCCGATGGCGAACGCCCAGCCGAAACTGTCCGGCGCATGGCTGTGGCCGGCCTGACCATTGGAATGATCATGCGTGTGGGAATGATTGTGATGAGAGTGATCGTGCGCCATTCCGCCTCGATGAACTTCAACGGCGACTTATATAGCGCGACGGATTTCGAATACTATTACAGGCGGGAATCGTATGGTGGGCAAAGCGACGCGTGCCCACCAATTTCCAATCGCGAAACAAGATGGTGGGCACGGCGCTGGTGCGCCTTTGCCCCCTACATTCTCGCGCTACTCCACCCCGCGCAAGAACTTGTTCGACTTCGGCAGGCCGTGCGCGAGGCGGCCGGCGTCGGCGCGGTTGCCGCGCCAGTCGGACAATTCCTTGGCGCTCATGCTCTGCTCGCGGCCGGCGGAATCCTTCCAGGTCAATCCCGCCTTGAGTTCGAAGACGGCGACATCGGACAGCTTGGCGCTGGAATATTTCTGCAACCGCACGCCGCGGCCACGCGCCATCTCCGGCACCTGGTCGAGCGGGAACAGCACCATCTTGTGGTTGGTGCCGATCGCAGCGACGGTATCGCCTGCCACCGTCGCAATCGCACAGGCCTCGTTCGGCATGGTGACGTTGAGCACCTGCTTGCCCTTGCGGGTATTGCCGACGCAATCCTCTTCCTTGACGATAAAACCCTGCCCCTCGCTGCTCGCGATCAGGAATTTGCGTTCGCCCTTGTGGACGAACAGCGAGACGATCGCCGCATCCTGCTCCATGTCGATGAACATCCGGATCGGTTCGCCATGGCCGCGGCCGCCCGGCAGTTTCGCGACGTCGAGCGAATAGAATTTGCCGTTGGTGGCAAACAGCAGCAGTTTTGACGTGGTCTCGGCGAAGAACGCATGGTCGAGCTTGTCGTCGGTCTTGAAGGCGAGCCCCGAGATATCCTCGACATGGCCCTTCAGCGTGCGCACCCAGCCCTTTTCCGAGATCACTACCGTGCAGGGCTCGCGCTCGACAAAGGCTTCCTCGATCGCGGCGAGATCATGCTCGGGCGCGTCGGCGAACATCGTGCGGCGCTTGCCGAGCGGCGTCTTCGGCCCAAAAAGATCGCGGACCTTGCGGACCTGCTCGCCGACCTTGGACCATTGCTCGGTCTCGGAACCGAGCAGCGACTTGATGCCCTTCAATTCGTTGCGAAGGTTCTTGTCCTCGGTGCGGATTTCGAATTCCTCGAGCTTGCGCAAGGAGCGCAGGCGCATGTTGAGGATGGCGTCGGCCTGGACTTCCGTGAGCTTGAACGCCTTGATCAGCGCTGGCTTCGGCTCGTCCTCGGTGCGGATGATCTTGATCACCTTGTCGATGTTCAGATAGGCGATCAGGTAACCGCCGAGAATTTCGAGCCGGTTCTCGATCTGGGTCTTGCGGAAGTTGGAGCGGCGGACCAGCACGTCGCGCAGATGGTCGAGCCATTCGCGCAGACATTCCGCGAGCCCCACCACCTTGGGGATCTTGCCCTTGATCAGCACGTTGAGGTTCAGCGAAATCTTGCTTTCCAGCTCGGTGAGCCGGAACAGCGATTCCATCATCAGTGCGGGATCGACCGCACGAGATTTCGGCTCGATTACCAAGCGGACGTCTTCCGCCGACTCGTCCCTGACGTCGCCGACCAGCGGCAGCTTCTTCTCGTTCAGGAGCTCGGCGATCTTCTCGACCAGCCGGGATTTCTGCACCAGCCACGGGATCTCGGTGATGACGACGACCCAGGTGCCGCGCGCGCCCTCTTCCTGGGTCCATTTGGCGCGGGTGCGGAACGAGCCGCGGCCGGTGGTGTAGGCTTCGGCGATGCTTTCCTTGGAATCGACCACGATGCCGCCGGTCGGGAAATCGGGACCCTTGACCCATTTCAAAAGCGACTTCGACTTGGCGTCGGGCTTGTCGATCAGATGCAACGCTGCATCGCACAGCTCGGCCGCGTTGTGCGGCGGGATCGAGGTCGCCATGCCGACCGCGATGCCCTGCGAACCGTTGGCGAGCAGATTCGGGAAGCCGCCGGGCAGAACCACCGGCTCCTTGCTCTGTCCGTCGTAATTGGGGCGGAACTCGACGCCGTCCTCGTCGATGCCTTCCAGCAGCAGCCGCGCGACCTCGGTCATGCGCGCTTCGGTGTAACGGTAGGCGGCCGGATTATCGCCGTCGATATTGCCAAAATTGCCCTGGCCGTCGACCAGCGGATAGCGCGAGGCGAAATCCTGCGCCAGACGCACCATGGCGTCGTAGATCGCCTGGTCGCCATGCGGATGGAACGAGCCCATCACGTCGCCGACGATCTTGGCCGACTTCTTGAACGGCGTGCCGGGGTCGAGCCGCAACAGGCGCATGCCGTACAGAATACGCCGGTGCACCGGCTTCAGCCCGTCGCGGGCGTCTGGCAAAGCGCGGTGCATGATGGTCGAGAGCGCGTAGGCGAGATAGCGCTCTTCCAGCGCATCGCGCAGCATCACCTCGTGGATTTCAGCCGGCTCTTCCGGCGGTAGCTGTCGTTTTCCCATGGGGAGGCGTTAAACTTTTCGGCTGAATCGGGCAAGACGCGAATGGGAACATCCGCGTCCCGGCGCCCTGAGGAACCCATAACCACAGGTGTTTGTGGCGAAAAATGGCTGGGGCTGCCGAGCCATGGATGGGCCGCGGCTTATGGGTCGCCGCGTTCACGGGGACGACCGGCGGCAGGGGCCAAGTCAGGCCGACGAACTGATTCGCGCCCGGTGCCGCGTCACCGCGTTGATGAACCCGTCTCTGGCGTCGGAATGGCCCTGCCCGCGCGGCTCCAGCACGTGGCGGAGCAGGAACATCCCGGTCAGGCGAAAACCGTCCTGCAGGTCCTGGTCCGACCAGCCGTTCGCGCCACCCGCGCCTTCGCGCAGGAAGGGCGGCAGCCGCAGCAGCCGGTCCCGGTATGGCTCGCCCGCAGCCCGCGACACCGCGCCGCCGGACTTTGGCGAGACGTAGATCAGGTCGGCGGTCCCGCCGGTGGCGGCGCAGTTTTCCAGATCGAGGCCGAAGCCGAGTTCGGCCAGCATCGCGAGTTCGAACCTGATGAGGTGGGCGGCCGCGCCGCTGGCATCGTCAAAGTCGTCGAGGATGCGGTCGAGCAACTCGTAGATGTCCTCGTGCGGATCGCGCTCCGGCAACAGCCGCGCCAGCGAAGCCAGATGGGTGACGCCATAGACCGCATGGGAGGACGCGAGCAGCGTTGCGGCGCGCAGCCGCGTGCCTTCGATCGCGTAGGTGCCGAGATGCTCGTCGAGCCGCGCCCGCCAGACCGCGGTGACGCTGTTGCCGGGTTGCAGCAACGGCCGCATCCGCGACGAGGAGCCGCCGCGTACCAGGCCGAGATGACGACCATGCTCGCGCGTCAGCAGTTCGACAATGGCGGAGGATTCGCCATGCCGCCGCACGCCCAGCACGATGCCTTCGTCGGTCCATTCCATGGGAAGGAGTTTACAGGATTTCGGCGCATGTAGGGTGGGCAAAGCGCAGGTGCCCACCAACGATCAACAAACTGTGTCGCCTGGGATGGTGTGCACGGCGCGAAGCGCCTTTGCCCACCCCGCACGATCACGCGTCGAACCATCCTACCGCATCGCCGGTGAAGGAGAAGTACAGCCCCGCCGCGGTCAATGCGCAGGAGATCACCTCGATGCCGCTGTCGAACGCCAGGCCCTTCTCGGCGATCAGTTGCACCAGGGAAATCACGGAGAGCACCAGCGCTGCCGCCAGCGCCCAGCGCGGCCAATTCTTGCGGCGCTCGGCGGCGAGCCGGACGAAGTAGACCAAAAGCAGGATCAGACCGGCCGCCATCAAGGTCCCGGCATTGATCATCTGCTCCGTCATGTTGGCGTTCGGCGTGCGGTCCTGAAACGCCACCGACACCGCATCCAGCGTCAGCGACAGATACAGCAGAACCTCAAACCACAGCACGTTGCGGGGTACGTTCATCGGGCCTGTTCTTTGTTATTGCCTGATTGCGGCCTGATCATTGCCGATCATTCCTTGGGGAATTCCAATCCCATTTCCCGGTAGCGGTCGGGATCGTTGCCCCAGTTCTCGCGCACCTTGACGAACAGGAACAGGTGCACGGGCACGCCCAGAATCTCGGCGATCTCCTTGCGCGAATCCGCGCCGATCGACTTGATGGTGGCGCCGCCCTTGCCGAGTACGATCTTGCGCTGGCTCTCGCGCTCGACAAAGATCGTCTGCTCAATCCGCACCGACTTGTCCTTGCGCTCGGTCCAGCTGTCGGTCTCGACGGTCGATTGATACGGCAGCTCCTGGTGCAGTTGGCGGTAGATCTTTTCGCGGGTGATTTCGGCTGCCAGATGCCGCAGCGGCGCATCCGACATCTGGTCCTCGGGGTAATGAAACGGCCCCGGCGGCACCATCTTCGCCAGCGTCTTGCGCAGATCGGCGACGCCATCGCCCGACAACGCCGAGATCATGAAGGTGCTTTCGAATTTCATGCGCTCATTGGCGGCCTGCGCCAGCGCCAAAAGCTTCTCGCGCGGGATCAGGTCGATCTTGTTCAGCACCAGGATTTTCGGGTGCGCAACCGTCGCGAGCTTCTTCAGGATCGCGTCGGCCTCCTCGTCGATTCCAGCCTTGGCGTCGAGCAGCACGCAGACGAGGTCGGCATCATGGGCCCCGCTCCAGGCGGTGGAGACCATGGCGCGGTCGAGCCTTCGTTTGGGCGCGAAGATGCCGGGCGTATCGACCAGGATGATCTGGGCATTGTCCTCGATCACGATGCCGCGGATCAGCGCCCGCGTCGTCTGCACCTTGCGCGAGACGATGGTGACCTTGGAGCCGACCAGCGCGTTGACCAGCGTGGACTTGCCGACATTGGGGGCTCCGATCAGCGCGACAAAGCCGCAACGGGTGTCGGCGGACGTGGCCTCGGCTGAGGATTCAACTGTCATTGCTGCCACCGCCGACGCCTTCGCGTTCGATCATCACGGAGGCTGCGACCTTCTCGGCGGCGCGCTTGGAGCCGCCAACGCCTTCGGCGGGCACCAGTCCCGGCAAGTCGACGGCGACGCGGAACTGCGGGTCGTGATGCGGCCCGGTGCGCTCGATCTCGCGATAGACCGGTGTCGGCAAGCCCTTGCTCTGGGCCCATTCCTGCAACACCGTCTTGGGATCGCGCAGCGGCCGGCGCGGCTTGCGCATCCGCTCCAGCCAGTTGCGCTCGACGAATTGCGACGCCGCCGCATAGCCGCCGTCGAGATAGATCGCCCCGATCACGGCCTCGCAGATGTCACCGAGCACGGATTTGCGCAGGCGCGCGCCCGCCCCCGCGCCGACCGCGCCGAGCTTGATATCGTCGAGCAGCCCGAGCGATTTTGCGACGTCGGCGCAGCTTTCCTTGCGCACGAGATCGGCGAGGCGCTTCGACAATTCGCCTTCGTCGGCCCGCGGATAGGCGCGATACAGCATGTCGGAGATGATCAGCCCGAGCACGTGATCGCCGAGAAATTCGAGGCGCTGATAGCTGTCCGCGCGATGACGCGTGGCGGGCTTCAAGGCGGAGACATGGGTAAAGGCGGTCGTCAGCAGTGCGGGATCGGAAAATTTGTAGCCGATACGCCCCTCGATCGCGGCAGCGGCCGCCTTGGCCCCGGCCTTGCCGCGCTTCTTTTTCGGCGCAGTGACGCCGGCGGCTTCGGCCTGCTGGCGCGGCTCGCCCGAGGTCGGTGTGTCAGGAATGATCGCTGTCTCGTCGTTCATCGCACGATTGTGAATAGGCGATTCCAGCGCACGGCCGTCGGCCAGCGCCAGAACATCCAGGCATGTTCACCCTCGGCGATGGAGAAGAAAATCATTTGCGCGCGGCCGACGATGTTCTCGAACGGCACATAGCCCACCGCCGACAGCACGCGGCTGTCGGTCGAGTTGTCGCGGTTGTCGCCCATCATGAAGAAGTGGCCGGCCGGCACCGTATAGACGTTGGTGTTGTCGTAGAAGCCGTTGTCGACGCAATCGAGCGATTCATAGCTGACGCCGTTCGGCAGCGTTTCCTTCCAGCGCTTGACGCGCGCGGTGGCGTCGGAACCGCAGGGATCCTCGCCGATGAAGTCGGAAAGCCGCTCGCGCTTGACCGGCTTGTCGTTGATGTAGAGCAGGCCTTCCCGCATCTGGATGCGGTCGCCCGGCAGGCCGATCACACGCTTGATGTAATCGGTGGAGTCATCCTTCGGCAGGCGGAACACCACAATGTCGCCCCGGTTCGGCTCCGAGCCGAAGATGCGGCCCGAGAACAGCGGCGGCGACAATGGAATGGAATAGTGGCTGTAGCCGTAGGAATATTTCGAGACAAACAGGTAATCGCCCACCAGCAGCGTCGCCTTCATCGATCCCGAGGGGATGTTGAACGGCTGAAACAGGAAAGTGCGGATCACGAGCGCGATCAGGAGAGCGTGGATGACGACGCGGATGGTTTCGCCCAAGCCGCTTTCAGATTTTGTGCTGGAGGTCACGCTCATCGCTTTCCCAATTCCCGCGAGCCCTTGCCCGCACGGTGGCAGAACGTTTTCCGCACGCGAATCGCTGGTACGTTCGCGTCAGGAAAATGGTCTCAATACTGATGTTGAAGGCCCATTCCGGCGCTACCCTGAATCGGCCCTGGCTCGAACACGTCGTTCGCGGCGTTTTAGACGGTTGTTGGTGGGCGCGCAATCAAGCGCCTCGTCAAAACTTCATAATGCATTGATAAGTCAATGATTTTTTGTTTTGTCCCGCTTCCCCGGCGCAAACGCCTGCGCGGCTCATGATTTGCCGGGAACGACCGCCGAAATTATGACGAAGGCCTGCGCCAGCGGCCAGTCATCGGTGATCGACAGATCGATCCGCGCCTCGAACCCCTCCGGCGTCAGCGCCTCCAGCCGGGCCAGCGCGCCGCCGGTGAGTTTCATGGTCGGACGGCCGCCCGGCAGGTTCACCACCCCCATGTCCCGCCACCAGACGCCGCGCCGGATCCCGGTGCCGAGCGCCTTGGAACAGGCCTCCTTGGCGGCGAATCGCTTGGCGTAGGTCGCGACCACCATCTTTTCGCTGTTGGCGCGGCGCGCCGCCCTGGCGCGCTCGGCGTCGGTGAAGATGCGGTCGAGGAAGCGGTCGCCGTGGCGCTCGATCACCTTGGCAACCCTTGTGATGTCGATCAGGTCGGAGCCGATGCCGATGATCATGGCCGGGCCGCGTTTCGCTGGCGTCCGCGGTCCATCGCGGCGCGCATCTGCCGCACGGTCTCGCCGAGGCCTACGAACAGCGCCTCGCCCATCATGAAATAGCCGATGTTGAGTTCGGCGATCTCGGGCAGCGCCGAAATCGTCTCGGCCGTCTGGTAGTCCAGGCCGTGGCCGGCATGGACCTCCAGCCCCGCCGCACGCGCCAGGGCGGCCCCCTCCACGATTCGCCGCCATTCCGCCTCGGCCTTTGCGGTGTGGCCGTCGACCACGGCATCGCACCAGCCGCCGGTATGGATCTCGATCACGGGCGCGCGCAACCTTGCCGCCATCTCGATCTGCTGCGGGTCGGCCGAGATGAACAGCGACACCCGGATGCCGACATCGCTGAGCCGCGCGATGAAGGGCGCCAACGCATTGTGCTGGCCGACCACATCCAATCCGCCCTCGGTGGTGAGTTCTTCGCGGCGCTCCGGCACCAGGCACACCGCGTGCGGTTTGGTGGCGAGCGAGATCCGCAGCATGTCTTCGGTCGCCGCCATCTCGAAATTCAGCGGCTTCGATATCTCGGCCTTCAACCGGGCCATGTCAGTGTCGCGTATATGACGACGGTCCTCGCGCAGATGCGCGGTGATGCCGTCGGCGCCGGCCTCGATCGCCGCCAGCGCGGCGCGCACCGGATCCGGCCGCTCGCCACCCCGCGCATTGCGAAGGGTTGCGACGTGATCGACATTTACACCGAGGCGCAGCGGAGGGACGGGCATTTTGGGACTCGCAGATATCTTCGAACAAGTTGCGGATTATAGTGCGAGTTCCTCATCCTGAGGAGCGCGAAGCGCGTCTCGAAGGATGAGAGGCACCAGCCGGCCTCGTGGTTCGAGACGGCGCTTCGCGCCTCCTCACCATGAGGGTTAGAGACATAAGCGCTATCCATTGACGCGCTCAACCTTGGCGACGACGGCTTTGGCGCGCAATTGTGCGATAATTGCACTGAGATGCTTGAGGTCATAGACCTCGAGATCGATGGTCAGCTCGGTGAAGTCAGGCGAGCGGCGCGACATGCTGATATTGTCGATATTGCCGTCATGCTCGGCGATCACGGTGGCGACCTGGGCGAGGCTGCCGGGCTCGTTGACGTTATGGACCAGGATCCTCGCCGGGAAACGTTGCGGCATGGCCTCATCGATATCCCAGCGCACGTCGAGCCAGCGCTCCGGCTCTTCCTCAAAGTCCTTCAGCGCCGGCGACTGGATCGGATAGATCGTGATCCCCTCGCCCGGCGTGACGATGCCAACGATGCGATCGCCCGGCACGGCACCGCCGTTCGGCGCGAACTTCACCGGCAAATCGGAATTGATGCCGCGCACCGGGATGACGGACGTGCTGCGCGCCGGATGCGGCGGCGATTTCAGCTTCAGTTTGACCGCGAGGCTCTTCTTGGCCCCGTAGCGCACCATCCGCTCTTCCTTGTAGTCCGGATACATGGCGCGGGCGACGTCGGAGGCCTTGAGTTCGCCGCGCCCGACGGACGCCATCACGTCCTCGATCGAGGCGCGCGCCAGCCGCGGCAGCGCGCCCTTCAGCTTGTCGTCCGCGTATTCGATCTTGGCGCGGGCAAACAGGCGGTCGACGATGCGGCGGCCAAGGCCGGCATATTGATCGCGCACCGCGGTCCGCGTCGCGCGGCGGATCGCGGCGCGGGCCTTGCCGGTGACCGCAAGCGATTCCCAGGCCGAGGGCGGCGCCGACTGGGCGACCGAGGTCAAAACCTCGACCTCGTCGCCGTTCTGCAGCTCCGACGACAAGGGTGCGAACTTGCCGTTGATCTTGCAACCGACCGCCGAGTTGCCGACATCGGTGTGCACGGCATAGGCGAAGTCGATCACATTGGCCTGGCGCGGCAGCGCGATCAGCTTGCCCTTCGGCGTAAAGCAGAACACCTGGTCGTGGAACAGCTCGAGCTTGGTGTGCTCCAGAAACTCTTCCGGATTGGCACTTTCGGACAGGATGCCGACAGTGTGGCGCAGCCAGGCAAAGGCGTTGGATTCATGCTTGAGCCGCTCGGTCGGCGAGCCCATGCCTTCCTTGTAGAACGCATGCGCGGCGATGCCGAATTCGGCGATCTGGTTCATTTCCTCGGTGCGGATCTGCAGTTCGACGCGCTGGTTGCCGGGACCGATCACGGTGGTGTGGATCGAACGGTAATCGTTTTGCTTCGGCGTCGAGATGTAGTCTTTGAACCGGCCGGGCACCACCGGCCAGGTGGTGTGCACGACGCCGAGCGCGCGGTAGCAGGCTTCGACATCCGGCATCACGACGCGGAATCCGTAGATGTCGGAAAGCTGTTCGAAGCCGACCGACTTGCGCTCCATCTTGGTCCAGATCGAAAACGGCTGCTTGCGGCGGCCATAGACCCGCGCGGCGATGCCGTTCTTCTGCAGGTTCTTGGAGAGCTGGCTTTCGATCTCGCCGATCAAATTGCGGTTGCGCTCGGCCAGCGCGTCGAGCCGCTGCATCACCACGGCATAGGCTTCCGGATCGAGCGTATGGAATGAGAGATCCTCGAGCTCTTCCCGCATCTCCTGCATGCCCATGCGACCGGCGAGCGGCGCATAGATGTCCAGCGTCTCCTCGGCGATGCGGCGGCGCGAGGCGTGCGGCACGAATTCCAGCGTGCGCATGTTGTGCAGGCGATCGGCAAGCTTGATCAGCAGCACGCGAACGTCGTCGGCGATCGCCAGCAAAAGCTTGCGCAGGTTCTCGGCCTGCTTGGCCTCGCGCGAGACCAGTTCCAGCCGCTTCAGCTTGGTGAGCCCCTCGACCAGCGCGCCGATCTCGTGGCCGAAGATGTTGTCGATCTCGGCGCGCGTCGCCTCGGTATCCTCGATGGTGTCGTGCAGCAGGGCAGCTACGATGGTGGCGTCATCGAGCTTGAGGTTGGTCAGGATCGCCGCGACTTCGAGCGGATGCGAGAAAAAGGGGTCGCCGGAGGCGCGCGTCTGCGTGCCGTGCGCCTTCATGGCGTAGACATAGGCGCGGTTCAGCAGGTCTTCGTTGGTGTCGGGATTGTACGACCTGACCCGCTCGACCAGATCGTATTGCCGCATCATGCGCGAACGCGGCGATTTGGGCTTTTCCGCCACAGGCGACGTCGGCGCGACCGCGACCTGACCGGTCGCGGCCTGCATTTGCCGGGAGTTGCGGCGCCAATACGCCATTACATCACTGCCTTCTTCCACCAGACCCGGACGGGTCCCGCCGTTTACGTATCTAATGCGTTTTCGAACGGCGATGCACGCCGCTCGGGCCGCAAAACGGTTCAATTTCGCTTGGCCAGCGGCCAGCCAACGCCCAACCCGGTGACCCGCCGGCAGGCTAGTCAGCCGATTTCGGCCGCGCCGGCCAAGGACGCACTGTAACCGCAAAAATGTCAACAAAAGCAAAGGCCCGGACGGATGTCCGGGCCTTTGGCAGATCGGGGAGTTTGGGACGGCCCGGGATGTTCCGGACTACTCGTCCTCTTCGGGCTGCTCTTCCGGCGGCGCCAGGCCTTCCAGCCCCTTGAGGAGCTCTTCCTCGGTCATGCGCTCGACCGCGACCTCGGTGTCGTCGGCATCGACGCTGGCGCCGGCCGAGCCGATCAAAGGCACGGTATCGGGCTCAGGCTCGTCGACCTCGACAAATTTCTGCAGGGAATGAACCAGTTCCTCGCGCAGGTCTTCCGGGGAAATAGTGGAATCGGCGATCTCCCGCAGCGAAACGACCGGGTTCTTGTCGTTATCCCGATCAACCGTGAGTTGTGACCCGGAGGAAATCATACGGGCGCGATGCGCCGCCAGCAACACCAGGTCGAACCGGTTGTCGACCTTATCAATGCAATCTTCCACGGTTACGCGCGCCATAGACTGTCGCTCCGTTATTTGGGGCCAAATATGTCGGTATTGGGGGCTAGTTATAGGGGTGGAGGCCGTTTCGCAAGACTAAATTTGTGATTTGCCTTCCTAATGGGCTCTGATACCCCAGCTCCGGGGCCAGAATGGGCCGGAGCGTCCAGACGCGGTGAGGTTGCCGTACAGGACAAGTAAATCTCTTCATTGCACTGTCAAAAGTATAGGTTTTTCGCCCTCGCCTCACCATAATTGCAGTGGTGACTGTCGTGGGGCACGATTCACCGAACTTTAGGCAACAGAACTGGAAAGTGCGCGCGGTCGATGGCCGCTGCGCTAGAAAAGCTAACCACAACGTGAGAACCATTTGATGTCACCCGCTTCCAACAAGATTGCGCTCTTCATCGACGGCGCCAACCTCTACGCAACGGCCAAGACGCTCGGCTTCGACATCGATTACAAGCGCCTTCTCAAGGAATTTCAGAGCCGAGGGACGCTGTTGCGTGCGTTCTACTACACGGCGATCATCGAGGATCAGGAATACTCCTCGATCCGTCCGCTGATCGATTGGCTCGACTACAACGGCTACACCGTCGTCACCAAGGCGACCAAGGAATTCATCGACGCTTCCGGCCGGCGCAAGGTGAAGGGCAACATGGACATCGAGCTCGCCGTCGATGCCATGGAACTCGCCGAGCATGTCGACCAGATCGTGCTGTTCTCGGGCGACGGCGATTTCCGCTCGCTGGTCGAAGCGGTGCAACGTCGGGGTGTTCGCGTCACGGTCGTTTCGACCATTTCGAGCCAGCCGCCGATGATCGCCGACGAACTGCGCCGCCAGGCCGACGTCTTCACCGACCTCGTCGAGCTGCAATCAAAACTGGGCCGCGATCCTTCCGAGCGCCCGGCCCCGCGCGAACCGCGTCATCACTCCCCGCAATTCCTGCAGCGCGCGACCACCATGGCGCCGCGGGCCAGCGAGGACGAATTCGACGATTGAGAATGAGCCAATACGCTGCTAGAGCCTCGGTTCTGATTGAAAACAGAACCGGGGCTTTTTGTTTGACGCGCTTTCCTGACGCGACCCGGTATCGATCCCGGATCCAGGTCCGTGGCTGGCTTTCGCTCTAAAACGCTTTGGACACATGGCTGGCCTCCCCGCCCCCGCTTCTATCGAGCCCGACCGCGATTGCCAGCTTTGCCCGAGGCTCGCCGAATTTCGTGCGCAGGCGCGCGCGAAAGCGCCGGACTGGCACAATGCGCCGGTCGCTTCATTCGGCGATGCCAACGCCCAACTGTTGATTGTCGGGCTGGCGCCGGGCCTGCAGGGCGCCAACCGCACCGGACGGCCGTTCACCGGCGACTACGCCGGCGACTTGCTGTATGCGACCTTGCTCGAATACGGCTTTGCCAAAGGCGTCTATCAGGCACGTCCCGACGACGGCCTGCAGCTGGTCGATTGCCGGATCAGCAACGCGGTGCGCTGCGTGCCGCCGCAGAACAAGCCGTTGCCTGCCGAGATCAATACCTGCCGGCAATTCCTGGCCGCGACGATTGCGACCATGCCGAAGCTTCGCGCGATCGTGGCGCTCGGGCGGATCGCCCATGAATCGACATTGAAGGCGCTCGGCCTGCGCAATGGCACTGCCCCCTTTGCGCACGGTGCCGTGCATGGCGCAGGCGCCGTCCGGCTTTACGACAGCTATCACTGCTCGCGCTACAACACGAATACGCGGGTGCTGACGCCGGAGATGTTTCGCAACGTGTTTGCGAAGGTGCGGAAGGATCTGGATTCGTAGATTCGTAGGGCGGACAAAGGCGCGATCGCGCCGTGCCCACCAGATATCTGCGGTAAAATAGATGGTGGGCACGCGGAGCCTGTCATCGAGCGCGCATTCGCGCGACCCGTTGGCTTTGCCCACCCTACCGATTCAAGCCGGGTTTTCTCTCAGCCACGCCAGCACGTCGGCGGCATTCCGGTCGGGCGGAAACACCGGATAGAAGACGTGGCGGATGCGGCCGTCGTCGACGATCAGCGCCAGCCGCTTGATCAGCGTCAGTCCGGCCACCTGCATGGTCGGCAGCTTCAGGGCGCGGGTCAGCAAAAGCTTTTCGTCCGACAAGACCGGAAACGGCAGATGCAGCCGTGACGCCATCTCGGTCTGATAGGCATTGTCCTGCGTCGACAGGCCGAACACATGCTTGGCGCCGGCGGCTTTCAGCTCCGCAAACAGATCGCGGAACGAGCAGGTTTGCGGCGTGCAGCCACGCGCGCCGGGAATCATGTCCCAGTCGTCCACGAGGCTGATCTTGCCGGGCTCCCCGGTGCGGGGATAGGCAAACACCACCGTACGGCCGGCAAGCGCGGACAGCGTCACCGAACTGTCGTCGGTGGCGAGCAGCGTGACCGGCGGGATCATCATGCCGGCAAGATGCGCCGCCGCGCCGTCGTCCACCGGCGCCGGGATCTTGCTCCAGTCGACTTCGAGCAGGTTCTTCTGGTTCATGGACACCATTCTCCATCAGCCGTCATTGCGAGCGGAGCGAAGCAATCCACGCTTCCATGCAGC
This sequence comes from Bradyrhizobium sp. AUGA SZCCT0283, assembly GCF_018130385.1. Classification (GTDB taxonomy): domain Bacteria; phylum Pseudomonadota; class Alphaproteobacteria; order Rhizobiales; family Xanthobacteraceae; genus Bradyrhizobium. The sequence goes on from NZ_JAFCLU010000021.1 coordinate 41,136, forward strand.
ACAATGGATTGCTTCGCTCCGCTCGCAATGACGGATAGACCTTTCATCCTCTTGCCCGCATCAGGCGGCCTTTTTCGCGGCCCCAATCGCGTTTCTTCTCGCTCTCGCGCTTGTCGTGCAGTTTCTTGCCCTTGGCGATCGCCAGCAAGAGCTTGGCGCGGCCGCGTTCGTTGAAATAGAGTTTTAGCGGAATCAGCGTCATGCCTTCGCGATCGACCGCGCCCATCAGCTTGTTGATCTGCTTTCGGTGCAGCAGCAGCTTGCGTGGCCGTTTCGGCTCATGGTTGAAGCGATTGGCCTGCAGATATTCCGGAATATTGGCGTTGATCAACCAGATCTCGCCGTCCTTGGAATCCGCATAGGATTCGGCAATCGTCGTCTTGCCGTTGCGGATCGACTTCACTTCCGTGCCGGTCAGCGCAATGCCGGTTTCGATCGTGTCCTCGATCGCGTAGTTGAACCGGGCCTTGCGGTTTTCGGCGACAACCTTGATCGGGCGCTCGTTCTTCTCGGCCACGTTAGCCCTTCTTGAGGAGATCGCGGATCTCGGTCAGCAGTTCCACCTCGGGCGTCGGCTTCGGCGGTGCCGCGGGTGCCGCCTCGTCCTTGCGCTTCAGCTGGTTCATGGCGCGAATGACCATGAACAGCACGAAGGCGATGATGAGGAAGTTCAGTGTCAGCGTCAGGAAACTGCCCCAAGCCAGTACGGCACCCTGCTTTTTGGCGTCGGCCAGGTTGGTCGCCGTCACCGATTTCGACAAGCCGGTAAAATAATTGGAGAAATCGAGACCGCCAGTGATCGCGCCGATGATTGGCATGATGATGTCGCCGACCAGCGAGGTCACGATCGCGCCGAACGCCGCCCCGATGATGACGCCGACGGCGAGATCGACGACGTTGCCCTTCATCGCGAATTCGCGGAATTCTTTCAGCATGTTGAGGCTACCTTCTCGCGGTTCAGGCGAAACCCTTGCCGGCTTAGTTGATCAGGCCCGCATGCACCATGGCGTCGCGGATCACCTTGCCGGTTGGCGGCGTCACGTTCATCAACGGCAGGCGCACTTCTTCTTCGAGCCGCCCCAGCAGTTTGAGGCCATGCTTGGCTCCCGCGAGGCCGGGCTCCTTGAAGACGGCATCATGCAGCGGCGTCAGGCGGTCCTGGATCTTCAGTCCGGTAGCGTAATCACCCTGCATAACAGCTGACATCAGGTCGGCACACAGCTTCGGCGCCACGTTGGCGACCACCGAAATGCAACCATGTCCTCCCGCCGCCATATAGGCCAGTGCGGTCATGTCCTCGCCGGACAGCTGGATGAAATCCGGCCCCATCGCATGGCGTTGCTGCGACACCCGGGCAAGATTAGCGGTGGCGTCCTTGACGCCGGCGATGTTCTTCAACTCGAACAGCCGGGTCATGGTCTCGACCGACATATCGACGACGGAGCGTGGCGGGATGTTGTAGATAATGATCGGGATCCCGATCGCGTCATTCACAGCCTTGAAGTGCTGATACATCCCTTCCTGGGTCGGCTTGTTGTAGTACGGCGTCACCACCAGCACGGCATCGGCACCGGCCTTCTCGGCGTGAACAGCAAGGTCGATGGCTTCGCGCGTTGAGTTCGAGCCCGCGCCTGCGATGACAGGCACGCGTCCATTCGCCTCATCGATGCACATCTCGACGACCCGGTGATGCTCGGCGTGGCTCAGTGTCGGGCTTTCGCCGGTGGTACCCACGGGAACGAGACCGTGAGACCCCTGCTCGATCTGCCAGCTCACGAGCCCGCGGAAGGCCGCCTCGTCGAGCGAGCCGTTCTTGAATGGCGTGACCAAGGCGGTGAACGACCCCCGGAATTTTGTCTTGGCTGCCATGGACTTCCTCCAAACGCTTAAGAAACGGCACAACCGAAACTGGATTTCAATTCATATCGGGTCTGGCGATCAGGCGAAAGGGCTGTGCCGTATGGCGCTAGCGCTTTGTTTCGACGCTCTTTCTCAGGCTGACCGAGCCGCCCTCGTCGAGGCCGCCACAGCCGCGATTTTGCCGCGGTGATGGCGCAAACAGGCCCGGCCGCGACGTTTTAGCATTTTGTCCACATATTCAATCAAATAGACCTAAGGCTGGAGCGATTGAATGATTCGCCGCCGCAGAGGAACACCGTGATCTCTTCCGCCCGCGCCGCCGCTTTGCGATCGACCGCGCTGGCCACGAGCCTGGCGCTGGCCGTCGGACTGACGGCGTTCCCGCTGGATGCCTGGGCCAAGCCAAAAGTTCCCCTGCCGAAGCCGCGGCCGATCGCTCGCAACGTCGTTCCAAAGTCCGCGGCGCCCGCTGGCGCACCCGCCGCCCACACCCCGGCGGCGGCCGCCGCACCCACTCCTGCGCCGCCAGTTCTCGCGCCTGCGACCCGCCAGCATGCCGCCTTGCCGCCCCCACGCAAGCAGGTGGCGCCTGCAGCGATAGCCGCGACGTCCTCTACATCGCAAGCCGACAAGGACGCGCTGGAAAACGTCATCGAGTTGGTGCGCAAGCACAAGCCTGAGGATGCAACCCAGGCGCAGGCTGCGATATCGGATCCAGTCGCCCGCAAGCTCGCGGAATGGCTGATCCTGCGCAGCGACAACAACAATGCTTCCGTCGAGCGCTACCGCGCGTTTGTTTCGGCCAATCCGAGCTGGCCGTCGCAGACCTTCCTGCGGCGGCGCATCGAAGCAGCCCTCTGGGACGACCGCCGCGACGACGCCGCGGTCTGGTCCTGGTTCGGAAACGAATCGCCGATTTCGGCCAAGGGCAAGTTCGCGCTGGCGAAGGCCATGCTTGCGCGCGGCGATCGCACCAATGCCGAACGGCTGGTGCGCGAGGCCTGGCGCAATGATGGCATGTCGGAAGACACCGAGAGCGCGGCGCTCGATATGTTCGGCGCATTGCTGACGGCGGGCGACCACAAGACGCGGATGGACGCGCTGCTTTACGGCACCGAGCAGGAAGCCGGCGGCATGCGCGCCGCCAAGCGGCTGGGTTCAGGCCATGTCGCGCTGGCCAAGGCGCGCATTGCGGCCAACAAGAAATCCTCCAACCTCAAGTCGCTGCTCGATGCGGTGCCGCGGGAGCTCCACAGCGACCCCGGCTACATGTTCGCCCGGATCCAGTGGCTGCGCCGCGAAGAGAAGTTCCACGAGGCCGCACAGCTCATGCTGGCGGTGCCGAAAGATCCGAATCGCCTGCACAATCTCAACGAATGGTGGATCGAGCGGCGCCTCCTGGCGCGCAAGATGCTCGACGTCGGCGAACACCGCACCGCCTACCTGATTGCGCGCGACGCGGCGCTTCCCTCCCGCGACATCTACAAGACCGAGCAGGAATTCACCGCGGGCTGGATTGCGCTGCGGTTCCTGAAAGATCCGGCGGTCGCCGCCCAGCACTTCGCGCGCATCGGTGTCGGCAGCGCCAACCCGACCGCGCTGGCGCGTGCCGGCTATTGGCAGGGCCGCGCGGCGGAAGCCGCGGGCCGCACGCAGGAAGCCCGCGCGGCTTACGGCCGCGCCGCCGAGCAATCGACCAGCTATTACGGCCAACTGGCGCGTGCCAAGCTCGGCCTGCCGCAGCTCGAATTGAACGGTGTGCCGGCAGGCCGCGGCCGCGGGATCGAACGATTGGAGATCGTCCGCGCCGTGCAACTGCTCTATGAGCTCGACGAGCGCGAGCTTGCGATCCCGATTTTCGCTGACATGGGCGAGAATGGCGATCCCGATGCCCTGGTCGGCCTCGGCGAACTCACCTCACGCCACAGCGACGCCCGCGGCATGCTGCTGCTCGGCAAGGCCGCGCTCAACCGCGGCCTGCCATTCGACCATTACGCCTATCCCGTCACCGGCATCCCGTCGTTCAAGCAGATCGGACCCGAGGTCGAGCCCAGCGTCGTCTATTCGATCGCGCGGCAGGAAAGCGCCTTCAACCCGGCCGTGGTCTCACCGGCGCAGGCCTACGGGCTGATGCAGGTGACGCCGGATGCCGGACGCTATGTCTGTAAACGGGCCGGCGTCAGCTTCGACCTCAACCGGATGAAGACCGACTCGGTCTACAACGCCATGCTTGGCGCCGCCGAGCTCGGCGGGCTGCTCGAGGACTACCGCGGCTCCTACATCCTGACCTTTGCCGGCTACAATGCCGGTCGGGGCAGCGTCAAGAAATGGATCGAGCGTTACGGCGATCCGCGCGATCCCAAGGTCGACGCGGTCGACTGGGTCGAGCAGATCCCGTTCTCCGAGACGCGCAACTACGTGCAGCGGATCATGGAGAACCTGCAGGTCTATCGCGCGCGGTTCGGCGGCGGCACCAGGCTTCAGATCGAAGCCGACCTGCATCGCGGCGCCAGCGTCGAATAGCGCTTCAAGGCAAGTCCGTTCTGGACGCCCAATGCGGGCCGCTCTCCATGGCTGGGCCCGAGGAGCGAAACCCTGCGAGCGCGAGGCCTAATAGACCAGACCCCGCGCCCGGCGGCTTGTCGAGCGCTGCGGCGAGCGAGCGATACTCTTCGCAACCGGTGCCGCAGATCGCAGCGCTCCGCGGCGAAATGACCCGCTTGCCCCCGTCACCACCAACACCGGCCTGTTGGCATTATTCGTGCGGATAAACGCGATCTTGGAAGCCGTGATGGGCGGGGGCGGAAGGTCCGCTCCGGCTGTTTCCCGCCAGCGACTGCTTTCGTACCGGGAAAAAAAGAAAAACCCCCGGCAGTTTCCTGCCGAGGGCCTTTTTGATCATGATCTCCGTTAGGAGATTAGGATCAGAAGTTGCGCTGAACGCGGACGTTCAAGCTGACGGCGTCCTGGTCCTTGAACTCGTACCGGGTGACCGGCTTCGGAGCAACCGCAGTCATGGTCGCAGCGCCGCCCATCCTCTGGTCGAGATGGAACCACATTGCTTCCGCCGAGAACGTCAGGTTCGCAACGGGGGTCCAACGGGTGACCAAACCGAGCTGCGAGATGTTGTAGTCGGGGTTGCAGCTGAAGTCGCCGCTGACCGTCTTGTTGGCGACGTAGTTGGCACACCACTGACCCTTCGCCGTGGTGAAGTCGAAGGCGCTGCCACCGTACCGAACCGCAGCCCAAGCACCGAACAGGCTGGTCGACCAGTACGGATCCCAGTTGTGGTTGAATGCACCACGGATACCGTACGCTTCAACCAGCTTGATGTCGCCGGTGCCGCCCAAGATAGCGGGGAAGAAGACACCGTCGGCAGTCTGGCCGAAGCCGATGCTCTGGTAAGAGTCCGCACGGCCCGTGCTGCCAAACATCGCGAAGCTCGGCGCGGTGTTGATCACGTTCTTCGTCGCACCCTTGGCATAGGACACATCAACCTTGATGTCGTCGCCAGCGCCGGTCGGCAGGTTCTTGAGCTGCAACGCGGCCATCACCGAACCGCCCCACTTTGCATCGGGGTGGCCAGAGATTTCCGACAGGTTGTTCGCAGCGCCAGCGGTCAGGAGGTTGTAGGAACCAGTGACTTCATGCGCGGCGGCCGAAATCTGGAACAGACCCCATGCCTGGTCGACGCGGATGTTGCCGACGATGTCCGGAGCACGCGCGCCGGCGTAAGCGTTCGCACCTGCCGTGATGGAAGTGGCCGGGTTGTTAGTAGTACCAGCACCCACAAAACCCAGGTTCAACAGCTGAGTACGGTTGTAGTAGGGGTCGTCCAGACCGATGGTGCCGGACACGCCGTTACCGAACTGCGCGGTGTACTGGATGTTGTTCGTGCCGACGACGTCGTCATGGCCGCCAAGCAGGAACGAGGAGTTGTTGCCTGGATAACCATGCCAAGGCGTCGCATAGGCCGAAGCAGACTTACCGAAGGTGAACCCAGCGAACTGGATGAACACCAAGTCCACGCCGAGCGTCTGCGAGCCAGCTACAGCCGGACCTTCGCCAGTGGACGAGTTCAAGTTAAAGTTGGCCTGACCGAAGGTACGAACGACGCCGTACTGAGTGGCGGTACGGGTATCGATGCTGACCGCCAAACGCGAACGGGCAGCATAGTAATCGCGCAGGCGATTCTGCTGACCAAGATTGCCGTTCCACGCCGGCTGATCGAAAATGCCACCGTTGAAGGTGGTGTCGACGCGCAGATAACCACCCAGCTTGATGCAGGTGTCGGTGCCCGGGATGTAGTAGAAACCCGCGCCATACAGGGAGCAGATCCTCACGTACTCGACCGCTTTGGCCTTGACGGGAAGATCGGCCGCCTGAGCTCCGCTCATGGCGATCAGACCCGCCGCTGAGCCGAGAATAAGGCTCTTAACCATCTTCATGTTAAACCTCCAAGTTGCTCTGTAGGGAAGGTTCCGGATCCGCCGGGTGCATGACACCCTAAGGTTGGTTCCCTTAATCCCCTGAAACCCGCTTAGTCGCTTCGCGCCTTCGGACACTCCCGCATGAACGCGAGGGACTTAAGCGAACCACCTAACGGGACGACCTCGGGATGCCCCCCTCCGTCGCCCGATCACAATTACCGAGGACTTCTGCACACGCAACAAAGGAACCGCCTCGAGCGGCCCAACCCCGCCCCTTTTCCGAAGGGTGTTGCACAAATAACACGCGTTTGTGATTGAAGTTTCTCTGCAAGATATTGTTGCCGCTCGGTATTTTCGAATAGTTCCAATTGACACCGAGATAGTCGGTGTGGGCACCGCAACACGCGGCTCGTGCCCGCCGGCGCGCCTCCCACGCATCGAATCGAAGGCGAGGTCGCCGAATCCGCAGCGGGCGATTACGCACCCATTATAGAGTCAGCGGACGAGCCCCTCGCATGCGGGCGCAGGCCGCGAGGGCCGTCTCACCGTCGACGGATGCCCGACCAGGGCCAAAAACCTGCGAAAGATGATGAAGGCCCGATATTTCCCAGGATCGAACGCAGTTGAGGAGTGCGGCAAAACCCGGCGCTTGCGCGCCGCGATCTGGAACCGTGATTTGGGGGAATCGAACCGCCCGCCGGCGACATCGAATCAATTTCACGCGATTTCGACGCGGTGCGCGAGGCAAACGCACGGTGAAAGCCTCCCCGCAGAGGTTAAGGTCTCGCGTCGCGAACGCCGTGCCGACGCGAGCCGTCTGCGTGTCCTCGAGACCACAGAACCCGGAAACATGCGCCCAAACGCGCAATACCGGATATCGGCCGTTCGCGAGCAATGCGCGCGAGGCGCACCGCGCCTCTAAATGGCCTCGGCGTAATCTGAATCTGCCGCTTGCGGCTGGCCCTCGCGTCAGGCATATCCGCGCTCATGGAGCTGTGGCCGAGTGGCTGAAGGCGGCGGTTTGCTAAACCGTTATAGGGTTGTAAAGCCCTATCGAGGGTTCGAATCCCTCCGGCTCCGCCATCCCGCTTCTGTCCAGCCCGGAGACATCGGTAACAGGTCGTTCTTACGCTTCGGCGCCGCTAGCCGCGATGAAGCGCAAGAAAGCGGGTGACGGCGGGCTGGTTCGAACTTTCTCCCTTCGGCTCCGCCATTGCCATTCATCTTGTTGATATGAATACAGAGCCGACTGGTCCATTGTTGGGTCCACAATCAAAGCTTCAAACAAATCTACTGCCAAATCGGCAGCCCGCTCTGAGCCGTCACGATTCCCAACGTATCGCCCGCGTCATACAGTTCAGCGCTGCAAGCATCGAACATCCAGACCTTGGAGCAAAACATGACTTCGCAACAAGAGAGTTCGATGACGCTGACGTTCCGCTGCCCGATCGAACTGGACGGGCTGCTGCCACCGCCGGTGCCGGCGGCGCTGGGTGTGCCCGACTGGTTCAAGGCGATGCCGTCACAAGCATTCAATCCGGTCCATTCCCGGGTCGGCGACACGCTCAAGCGTTGTCCGCCCTTTGTCGACGCCATGACCTCCGGCTTTTTGATTCCACTGATCTGCGACCTGAGGGTCGAAAACGGCGAATTCACCTGGGACAACGATCTGCCGCCGGGCGGAGAGGTCGGCTTCGTACGCTCGCCGGTCGGCTTCCATGACGCCAGTCAGGTCAGCGGCACGCCGCTGTTCGACGCCGATCGCTTCCTGATCAAATTCCACAACCTCTGGACGATCGAGGCGCCGGAAGGCTATTCGGTGCTGTTCACGCATCCAGCCAACCGCTTCGATCTGCCGTTCACCACGTTGACCGGTCTGGTCGATTGCGACCTCTACCATGACAACTGGATACATTTTCCGGCGCATTGGCACGACACGAATTTCAGCGGCGTGCTGCCGAAGGGCACACCGGTCGCTCAGTGCATGCCGGTCAAGCGCGAAAGCTGGGTGGCGCGCACTGCGACATTCACCAAAGAAGAGGCGCAGCGGGCGCACGATCTCACAACTGCGATCTACCGCGAGACCGGCATCTATCGCCGGCAGTTCCGGGCATAACGACAGTCAGCTTTTTTCAAGGCCCAGGAACTTCGCGGCGGCGCTCGGCCGCAGGAAGAAACGACCGTGCGAGGCGGCGGCGAGCGAGGTGAGCGCCTGCCCGGCCAATTGCGGCGCGCCACGCGTTATCGCACGCAGGCTCGCTTCTCCCGCCTCGCGCTCACCCATCTCGAGTTGGCATACGCCGAGATTGGTTCTCGTCACGGCATCGTCGGGCCGCATCCCGAGCGCACGCCGATAGAGATCGGCGGCGGCGGCATATTCACCGTCCAGCGCCATCACCTTGGCCAACCCAACCAGAACGGCGTACCGCTCCGGCGCCACCGCGAGCAGTTGCGAAAAAATAGCGCGCGCCTCGGCGCGGTTGTTGCGTTTGATATGGAGATACCCAAGCTCCGTTCGCAGATCGACCGCATCGGGGGTGAGCGCAAGGCCGCTTTCGAGCACGGCGATGGCCTCGTCGACGCGTCCAATTTTGCCAAGCTGGCTGGCATATTCGAGAAATGCCGGCGGAAACGGCGGTCGCCGCGCAATGGTCCGGCGCAACCGGTCAAGCGCCTCGTCGCCCCGCCCGATGGCGGCCAATGCGACGGCCAGCAGGGTCTCGATCCCCGGATCGTCACTGCGGCGCGCCGCTCTCTCCAACGGAACAATCGCCTCGTCGGCGCGGTTCTGCATCAGTAGCGCGCGTCCGAGAATTTGCGCCGCAAGGGCATTGCCCCGATCCGATTTCAATACGCCGAAGACAAGCCGCTCGGCCTCATCGGGACGCTGCATCCGCAACGCAAGCGCCGCGCTTTCGAGCACCTGACTGCTCGAACCCGGCCGTTGGATATTCGAAGGATGTGGCGGGCGCTTCGACATCGGTCCGAGAATAAGCCATAAACAGGATTGCGCCAGCTGGCCGGTTCGGATTTCTCGGCGATTTCCGCTCTGGCCGCCACAGCGCCAAACCAGGGCAAACCGACAGGCCGAATGGCGTTGTCCTTAGTGCGCGGTCATCCAGGCGCGGGCTTCGCGCTGCGCGGTGGCGATTTCGGCATCCGACATCATCTCGGCGACCTCGCGGCGCATAGAGATGGCATCCGCGCGTCCCTTCAGCGCGGCGAGATTGAACCATTTGTGGGCCGCGACGAGGTTCACCACGCCGGAACGGCCGCTCGCCCAGTACAGGCCGCGCTCGAACAGCACGTCCGGGATCGCCGTCGCCTCCACCGCAGTGGCCGTGTCGAGATCAATCTGCCCCTGAAACATCCGTAGCTCCCCTTTTTATCGTTACCGCCCTCCCCCGAGTGCGGCCCCTGTCCATTGTCAAACTTCCCGTTATCCCAGCGCGCGATCAGCAAAAGTGGAAACCGGTTTTGCGTCCGATCGCGCGCCCTTCATTAGAAGAGCGCATGATCTGATCGCCAAACCGCCCACACTTTGGCGGATCATGCGCGTACCGTTTTCCGGTCTGTTGTTGGGATGATCATGACCGATCAAATTTGAAGGGCAGTTTAAGGTTCGCGATGAACGGGATGTAAACGGGCGCAGCGCGCCATCGAACGCGAAATCGCGGAAATGCCTGCGGCACAGGGAGAAGTTACCAATCGTGAAGTTCGGTTTACCCTGCGGTTTCGCAGAACGATAACCATTGCCGCAACGTCGGTGTTCTCTTCCCTCGTCACCGGGCCGGCGCAACACGCTGTGCAATGACGGGTTCCAGCAGATGATCGAGGGTCGCGCAGCTTCTGCGGTCATTCGGGAGTTCACGGCGTACCGGAACCCGAATTCGCGAGCGACGACGCGCCTGCGGCAAAAGGCGGAAGCGAAACAGCCGACGCCTGCGAACGATCAATATGAATTGGGAGATTTCAGCGCCGGACGCCTGATGCGTGGGCTATCGGAGCGCTCCGGCGAAAGCGGGCGTTCCGGGGAACGAGGGCGTCGGCGAACACGTCAGGACCAGATTTCATGCCGGGCTTTGGGCCCGGTGAAATTGCGGGTCGTAAGGATACCCGCACCGAACGAAGAAAAACTTGTTTCTTCTGCCGGACCGGCTTTGAAAGAGCGGGCTTCTTTTGAAAGAACGCTCTTTGCGAAATACGATCCAGCCGTTTGACCTGATGTCTCGCCGACACCCTCTTTCGTCGACCAGAGCCTTCAGAGTTTTATCCGGGGCTCGTGTGACGTGCCGGCATCAAGCCGCCGGCAATTCTTGGAGAAGCGAAGTTACTTCTTCTTCTTGGCGACCTTGCGGGTCTTCTTCGCAGTCTTCTTCACTGCGCTCTTCGCCTTCTTTGCCTTCTTAGCTTTCTTGGCCATGTTGCCCTCCTAATGTAGTGAGATGGCTTAATCGCTGCGTGCACTCGGGAATCGAGATGCACTACATCCCGAATACACCAACGCATTCAAAAAAACAGCGTCCCGCTTAAGGAAGTGTTGACGAGGCAATGTGAGAGCGCGCGAAGCACTTCATTCGACGGCGCAACGGCAAGCGCGCGCGCCGATGCAAAAAGTGCCGCAACGACGGGCATCGGCGCTTGTCAATAGTGAAGGAAGCGCCTGTGCCGCAGCACTTTCTTGAATTCACGATAGTAACGATCGATGAACGATCAGCGTCGTCGCGACTCAATGATGCCGTCAAAAAGCCGTGCGCGCGGACTCTGAGTCGCAGAATTTGGCAATAAAAAAATTTTCATGGTCACAGCGTTGGCGTCTCGTCGGCGCTCGCCAAAACCGAACTTCCGGACGAATCGCGACCACCGATTCGGACTCACGCTCTTGGTCGCGATGGTGAATTTTTCGATCGCGATGAACGATCGATGCGCGCTCACGCGCATCTCTCGCGCGTCATCGACGATGGAGTCGTCCCGTTACGGGACACGATTCAGATGCCGAGCTTCGCCTTCAGCAGATCGTTCACCGCCTGCGGATTGGCCTTGCCGCCGGACTGCTTCATCACCTGGCCGACGAACCAGCCGGCGAGCTGCGGCTTGGCTTTCGCCTGCGCGACCTTGTCCGGATTGGCCGCGATGATGTCGTCGACGACCTTCTCGATCGCGCTGAGATCGGTGACCTGCTTCATGCCGCGCGCATCGACCAGCTCGCGCGGGTCGCCGCCTTCCGTCCAGACGATCTCGAACAGGTCTTTGGCGATCTTGCCGGAGATGGTGCCCTCGCCGATCAGGCCGACGATCGCAGCCAGCTGCGCCGCCGACACCGGTGAGCCCGTGATCTCCTGGCCTTCCTTGTTGAGACGCCCGAACAGCTCGTTGATCACCCAGTTGGCCGCGAGCTTGCTGTCGCGCGCCTTGTCGGCAAGGCCGGCGAGCACAGTTTCGAAGAACACCGCGCTCTCCCGCTCGGCCACCAGAACGCCGGCATCGTAGGGCGACAGACCGAGGCTCTCGATGAAGCGCGCCTTCTTCTGGTCCGGCAGTTCCGGCAGCTTCGACCTGAGTTCATCGACATAGCTTTGCGTGAACTCGAGCGGCAGCAGGTCCGGATCCGGGAAATAGCGATAGTCATGCGCTTCTTCCTTGGAGCGCATCGAACGCGTCTCGCCCTTGTTCGGATCGAACAGCCGCGTTTCCTGGTCGATCGCGCCGCCATCCTCGATGATCTCGATCTGGCGCCGCGCCTCGTACTCGATCGCCTGGCCGATGAAATTGATCGAGTTCATGTTCTTGATTTCGCAGCGGGTGCCGAGCGGCCCTCCCGGCTTACGCACGGAAACGTTCACATCGGCGCGCAGTGAGCCCTTCTCCATGTCGCCGTCGCAGGTGCCGAGATAGCGCAGGATCGAACGCAATTTTGTTACATAGGCCTTGGCCTGCTCGGCGTCGCGGATGTCGGGTTTTGACACGATCTCCATCAGCGCCACGCCGCAGCGGTTGAGGTCGACATAGGACATGGTCGGTGACTGGTCGTGCAGCAACTTGCCGGCATCCTGTTCCAGGTGCAGCCGCTCGATCCCGACGGTCGCGGTCTTGCCGCCGTCCAGTTCGACCACGACCTCGCCCTCGCCCACGATCGGCGACTTGTACTGGCTGATCTGGTAGCCCTGCGGCGAGTCGGGATAGAAATAGTTCTTGCGGTCGAACACCGAACGCAGGTTGATCTGCGCGTTGAGGCCAAGCCCGGTGAGCACCGCCTGGCGGACGCACTCTTCATTGATCACGGGCAGCATGCCCGGCATCGCGGCATCGACCAGCGAGACATGGCTGTTCGGTTCGCCCCCGAACTCGGTCGAGGCGCCGGAGAACAGCTTTGACTTCGAGGTGACCTGAGCGTGGATCTCCATCCCGATCACGACTTCCCAGTCGCCGGTCTGGCCCTTGATCAGTTTTCCCGGTTTGACTGACACGTTCATGCTTTTCCACTCTCGAGCAGCGCGGACACGATCCGCTCCCATTCGGCTTCCAGAGAATCCTTCGCCACCGGCTGGCCGGCGTGGCGGTACCAATAGCCGGCATTGCCAAGATCGCCTTCGACCCGGTGCAGATAGGCGTGCACCCAGGCTGAATTCGCGTCACCCTCGTCCTGCACGATCTTGTGCGCACGATCCCAGTCGCCCTTGGCGGCCCACCACAACGCCGCCAGCGATGGTTCCAGGCCTGGCGCTGGCGCAGCGTCCGCGAGAGTGGCGCGGAAATCCGCCATCGCTACCACCATTTCGGCGGCGTAAAGCGGCCGGCCGCCTGCTCCAAGACTTCGCCAAGCGAGAATAGCGTTTCCTCATCGAACGGACGGCCGATCAGTTGCAGGCCGAGCGGCAGACCTTGCGCGTCCTTGCCGGCCGGTACGGCAATGCCGGGCAGTCCCGCCATGTTCACCGTCACCGTAAAAATGTCGTTGAGATACATCTCGACCGGATCGGCACCGCCCTTTTCGCCGACGCCGAACGCCGCCGATGGCGTCGCCGGCGTCAGGATCGCGCTGACGCCTTTTGCAAAACAGTCCTCAAAATCCTTCTTGATCAGGGTGCGGACCTTTTGCGCGCGCAGGTAATAGGCGTCGTAATAGCCGGCCGAAAGCACATAGGTGCCGATCATGACGCGGCGGCGCACTTCGTCGCCAAAGCCCTCGGCGCGGGTGCTCTCATATAGTTCGCCGATCGAGCGGCCCGGCACGCGCAGGCCGTAGCGCACGCCGTCGTAACGCGCGAGGTTGGACGAGGCCTCCGCCGGCGCCACGATGTAATAGGCCGGCAGCGCATATTTGGTGTGCGGCAGCGACACCTCGACCAGCTCGGCGCCGGCTGCCTTGAGCCATGCCGCGCCTTCGGTCCAGAGCTTTTCGATTTCCACCGGCATGCCGTCGAGGCGATACTCCTTCGGGATCCCGATCTTCAGGCCCTTCACCGACTTGCCGATCGCGGCCTCGTAGTCGGGCACGTCGCGATCGACCGAGGTGGTGTCCTTTGGATCGTGCCCGGCCATCGAGCGCATCAGGATCGCGGCATCGCGCGTGGTCCGCGCGATCGGCCCGGCCTGGTCGAGCGAGGATGCGAACGCCACGATGCCCCAGCGCGAGCAGCGGCCATAGGTCGGCTTGACGCCGACGGTCGCGGTGAAGGCAGCGGGCTGGCGGATCGAACCGCCGGTATCGGTCGCGGTCGCGCCCATGCAGAGCAGCGCCGCTACCGCGGATGCCGATCCGCCGGAGGAGCCACCCGGCACCAGCGTGGTGTTGGACCCTTCGCGCCGCCACGGATTGACCACCGGGCCGAAGCACGAGGTCTCGTTCGACGAGCCCATCGCGAACTCGTCATTGTTGAGCTTGCCGAGCATCACGGCGCCGTCGCGCCAGAGCTGCGAGGTCACGGTCGATTCGTAGGGTGGCACGAAATTGCCGAGGATTTTTGAGCACGCGGTGGTGCGCACATCCTTGGTCGCGAACAGATCCTTGATGCCGAGCGGAATGCCCGCCAGCGGACCGCCCTCGCCCTTGGCGATCCTGGCGTCGACCGCGCGCGCCATGGCACGCGCCTGATCCGGCGTTTCCAGCACGAAGGCATTGAGCGAACGCGCCGCTTCGATGGCGGCGAGATGCGCATCCGTCAGTTCAAGCGAGGTGAAAGACTTGTTCGCGAGGCCGGCTTTGGCCTCCGCGATCGTCATCGATGTCAGGTCGGTCATTTATTGATCGGGCTGCAGAAGAACGGAGAAAGCGTCTTGTCGTTGGCGGGATCGTTCGGCTTGGGCCGTGTTCTTTCATTAGCCTCGAGCTGATCGAGGACGGCATCCATCGCCTTGTCGGGATCGGCGGCCTTGCCCTGCCGCTCCATCGCGTCAAGGTAGTTCATGTAGGCCCGGTAGGCCTTTTCATCGTCGCAGAGCAGACACATCGGACTTCCGATCTCATAACGAATAGAAGTTATTCAACAACCTTCGGCACCAGGAAGAAATGGTTTTGCGTTTCCGGCGCGTTCCTGACGATGTCGTCGGGGATCTCGCCGTCATTGACCACATCGGGGCGCTTCTTCATTTCCATCGGGGTCACCGAGGTCATCGGCTCGACGCCGTCGACGTTCACCTCCGAGAGCTGCTCCACGAAAGCCAGCATGGCGTTCAGCTCGCCCTGCAGATGGGGAACCTCGGCCTCGGTGACCGCAATTCGCGCCAGATGCGCGATGCGGCGAACGGTGGCGGCATCAACGGACATAAATATAGGCCTCGAATGGAGAATTCGCATCCGCCGTATAGCAGAGGCCGCTTTTGCACCGCAACCGCGGGAACAGGCGGAGCCGGCCTGGGGACGCCGAACACCCCTTTTGGAGGTCAGACGTCGATCCCGCCCCCACGCACGAGATTTTGAGCGCCAAGCGCCCATTTCCCTCGCAAAGCGCCCCGACGAAACCATATTCGGCCCTTCACGTAGTCGTCCTGAAACAGTCGAGGGATGTAGTCGCGGCCAGAACATCGGGAGGCCGTGCCATGTCCACCATCAAAAACGGCAGCGCCGGATCGGAAAGCTGGGATCCCGCGCTCTGGTCCATCGGGACCGTACTCGGCGCCGCAATCGTCTACCTCGCCTGCTTAACCTGACAAACGTGAGTGAGAGCCATGTCCCAGACACAGGCTAAAATCCTCCAGGAAAAGGCGGAAATGTTCGAACGCCGCGCGGAAAGCGCGACCGATCCCATCTCAAAACAGCATTACAAGGAGATGGCGGCGCATTATCGGTCACTGGCGGTTGAACATCTTGAGGTCCACCGCGACGAACCGGCACACTAGTCCCCGCATCTTATGCGGGGCGAACGGCCGGTTCGGCGGAGAGCTTGCTCATCAGCCCAAGCAGTAAGCCACCCCGCGTCGCCGACGGACGCCAAAAACCAACCTGTAGCCCCACACCTCGAGAATTTGAGATTTGTGTCGCCTCCGGTATCGTGGACCTCGGATTCCGAGGCAGACCGGCTGGTCGCCCGCCGTACCAAACAAGAAGACCAAGAGAACCCGGGGGGCGCAGCATGGATTTCATTGAAGCCAATGGCGCAGGCCTGCGCTGCGAGCTGAGCGGCGGCGGCGACCGCACGCTGGTGCTGGTTCACGAAATGGGCGGCTCGCTCGAAAGCTGGGACGACGTCGCACCGCAGTTTGCGAAATCGCGCCGCGTGCTGCGCTATGACACCCGCGGCGCTGGAATGTCGCAAAAGGTGCGCGGCGAACTGACCCTCGATACAATGGCCGACGACATCGCAGCCCTGCTCGATCATTTTGGGATCGCCGGCAAGGTCGCGCTGGCGGGGATCGCCGTCGGAGGTGCGATCGCCCTGCACTTCGCGGCCCGATACAAGGAGCGCACCAGCACCGTTGCGGCCGGCAGCCCGGCCACCGGTATCGCAGCGGAGCGCCGCGCGGCGGCACTGGAGCGCCTCGCACGGATCGAAGCCGCCGGCATGGCGGTCGCGGTCGAGGATTCGATGTTGAACGGCTATGCCCCGGAGCTTCGCGGTGACATCGCCCGGTTTGAGCGCTTCCGGGCGCGATGGCTCGGCAACGATCCCTCAAGCTATGCAACGATCTGGCGAATGCTGGCGGCAGCGGACATGCAGGACGAACTCGCCAGGCTGACTTGTCCGGTCCTCGTGATCGGCGGCAGCCTGGACCGCGTGCGCCCGCCGGCGCTGGCGGAACGCGTGGCCAAGACCATCCCCGGCGCCCGCTACGTCGAAATCCGCACCGGGCACTATATGTCGGTGCAAACGCCCGACCTGCTCTTCGATTGCATCGACGAGTTCCTGAGATCCGTCGGTGCCTGATCGAACCTGACGATCCCCCCAACAGCCCCAAGGCCTCCCCACATGAATCCGCAACCCGCGCACCAGATTCCCGGCGTCTATCATCGCAGGATCGGAGACATCGTCGTCACCACAATCAGCGACGGCTATCTGGACGGCACCCTCGACGTGATGCGCAATATCGATCTCGAAAAAGCGCGTCAAATCCTGACGGACTCGTTCCGGCCGGCACGGCGAACCAGTGTCAACACCTTCCTGATCCATTCGAAGGGACGCATCGCGATCATCGACACCGGATCGGGCAACTATTTACAGCCCACCGCCGGCTTCGTTCAGCGCAACCTCGCTTCGGCCGGCATCGATCCGAAATCGATCGATACCGTCTTGCTGACCCACATGCATCCGGATCATTCAGCCGGCCTGACTGACATGTCGAACGGGCAGCTTCTGTTTCCGAACGCCGAACTTGTGATGCACGAGAACGAACTGGCGCACTGGTTCGACGACGGCGCGATGGCGAAGGTCGACGAGCGGTCGGCACAACTCTATTTTCTGGCCGGCCGCGAACAGGTCGCGCCCTACAAGAACAGGACGCGGTTGTTCAGTGAGGGCGAGGTGTTTCCCGGCGTGACCGCGATACCGAGCCTCGGGCATACGCCGGGCCACACCGCATATCTGATCGCGTCCGCCAAGGATCAGCTGATGATCTGGGGCGATACGGTGCACGTGCCGGAGGTGCAGACCGCGTTTCCCGAAGCCGGCATGGCCTTCGACACCGATCTCGCCGCGGCCGCAGCCGCGCGAAAACGCATGTTCGACCGCGTCTCCGCCGACGGCATTCTGATTGCCGGGATGCACCTGCACTTCCCGGCGTTCTCACGGCTGGCCCGGCGGGGTGAAGCCTATGCGCTCTATCCTGAAGCCTGGGTCCACACGCTATAGCGCGTTGACCCTGGCGAGCCGCGAACGCCCCCCGCCGCCGCACTACCCGCCCAGCGCACCCAGCCGCGCCAGCGCGGCGCCCGCGAGCGCACGCGTCAGCTCGGCCGCCGGCAGGTCGCGGCCCATCCGCACCGCCTGCCCGGCCCAGAGATTGGTGAAATCGACCTTGCCGAGCTTTTCGGCCGCCGCCTTCAGCGGCCCAAGCGCGGTGGCGGCGTGCGGGAACGCCGGCGCATCCGCCGAAATCGGCCCGACCTCGCGCATGACCCGGTTGGTGACGCCGCGCGCGGGACGGCCCGTCATGACATTGGTGATGACGGTGGAATCGTCATGCGCCTGGGCCAGCGCCGTGCGCGCCGCCGCGATTACCTTGGATTCCGGACAGCGCAGATAGGCGCTGCCGATCTGCACGCCGGATGCGCCGAGCGCAAACGCCGCGGCGATGCCGCGCCCGTCGGCGATACCGCCGGCTGCAATCACCGGCACCTTCACTGCATCGACCACCTGCGGCACCAGCGCAAACGTGCCGGGCTGCTGGGCAATGTTGTCGGTCAGGAACATGCCGCGATGGCCGCCCGCCTCCGCGCCTTGCGCGATGATGACGTCGGCGCCGTGCTCCTCCAGCCAGATCGCTTCCTTCACAATGGTCGCTGACGACATCACGATCGAGCCGGCCGCCTTGACGCGACGGACCAGCGCCGGATGCGGCAGGCCGAAATGGAAGCTGACCACTTCCGGCTTCAGCTCCTCCACGACGGCGCACATCGCCTCATCGAACGGCGCGCGGTTGGCGGCGTTGACCGGCGCGGCGGGATCGAGACCGAATTCCTTGTAATAAGAACCAAGCCTGGCCTTCCAGCCGGCCTCACGCGCGGCGTCGGCATCGACAGGCGTGTGGCAGAAGAAGTTCATGTTGACCGGCGCCGGGACGCGCTGGCGGATGATGTTGACCTGCTCGCGCGCCTTCTCGGCCGTGATCATCGCACACGGCAGCGAGCCCAGCGCCCCGCCCTGCGCCGCCGCGATCACCAGCTCGGCGTCCATGATGCCGGCCATCGGCGCCAGCACGATCGGAAATTCGGTCTTGAAGAGGTCGATGATCCGGCGGTCTGGCCACATGGTTTCTGCTCGCTTGAATGAATTGAAGGGGCGTGAGGGTCAGGCGGCGATGGAGTTGCGCCGTCCGTTCAATATCTGGTCGGCCTCGGTGACGAACCTGTCAACGATTTCGGCCGCCGGTGGGATATCATGAATCAGCCCGACGGCTTCGCCCGCGATCACGGCGGCGATATCAAAATCGCCTGCGGCCTTCGCCGCCGCATATTCGGCGGCGACCGCGTTGACGTTTTGCAGAAGCTCGACCTCGCGCCCCATCCAGCGCCGCGCATGATCGTTGATCAGGCAGCGGCCGGTAAAGGGTGCCGGCCAAACATTATTGCGCGAGAGATCGAAGATGATGCCGCGGACGCTGTTGCCGCTGGTCGCGGCGCAGATGCGCCGTTTCGCTTCCTCTGGGCCGTCGCATTCCTGACTGGCATAGAAGCGCGTGCCAAGCAGCACGCCGGACGCCCCCAGCATCATCATCGCGGCGAGCCCGCGGCCGTCGCCGATGCCGCCGGCAGCCGCGACCGGTACCCGGCCGGCTGCGAGATCGACGATCGCCGGCACGATGTCGATCGTGGTGCGCGACGCGCCATGGCCTCCGGCCTCGGTTCCCTGCGCGATCAGAATGTCCGCGCCTGCATCGAGAGCCTGCCGCGCCATCGCTTCGTCCTGCACCTGGCAGATCAGCAGCACGCCCGACGCCTTGATGCGCGGCGCAAAGGGCTTTGGATCGCCGAACGAAAGCATGATCGCGCGCGGATCAGCTTCAAGCGCGACGTCCAGCAGCGCCGGCTGTTTCGCAAGGCTCCAGGTGATGAAGCCGATGCCGAAGGGATCGGAGACATCGGCAAGCTTGGCTGTCTCCTGCTCGAGCCACGCTTGGTCACCATAGCCGCCGCCAAGAATGCCAAACCCGCCGGCGGCGCTGACGGCTGCGGTGAGACGCGCCCCCGCGATGACGTCCATCGGCGCCGACAGGATCGGATGCTGGATGCCCAAACGGGCGGTCAACGGCGTGGCGATTGGCATGTCCATTCCCTGAAATCTGGACAGCGACATTAGGTCGAACTATCATTCTCTAAAAATGAATACTAGAGAACACTGGCATCTCAAAAATGAAACGGAACGCCCCATGGAGTTGAGCGATCTCCTGACCTTTTCGACGGTTGCGCGGCTGGGCGGCATCACCCGCGCCGCCGACGAGCTCAACACCGTGCAGTCCAACGTCACCCAACGGATCAAGGCGCTCGAAGCCGAGATCGGCACCGCGCTGTTCGAGCGGCACAGCCGCGGCATGACGCTGACCGGCGCCGGCCGCCGGCTGCTGCCCTACGCGCAGCGGATGGCGGCGCTGTCGCGCGAGGCTCTTTTGGCCGCGCGTGACGATGGCGAACCGAAGGGACCGCTTGCGATCGGATCGATGGAAACCACGGCCGCCGTTCGCCTGCCCACCCTGCTCGCCGAATTCCATCGCCGCTTCCCGCAGGTGCGATTGAGCTTGCGGACGTCGACGACCGCCGAGCTGGTGGCGGGTGTGCTCAACGGTACGTTTGACGGCGCGTTCGTCGCGGGTCCCATCGACCACGCCGAACTCGAGGCGACGGTCGCCTTCCGCGAAGAACTGGTCTTGGTCACGGCGCGGCGATGGGCGAGCCTCGCCGCCCTGCGCGCAGGCACGCCGGAGTCCGGGCCGACCGCGCTGGTTTTCCGTACCGGCTGCACCTACCGACAACGGCTCGAGCAGATCTTCTCGGAATTCGGCTGGCCGTCTTCCGCGCGGTTCGAACTCGGCACGCTCGACGGCATGATCGGCTGCGTCGCCGCCGACATGGGTGTGACGCTATTGCCGCGCGCGGTCGTCGGGCGGAACGAAAGCGTGAGCATCCACACGCTGAGCCCGGCGCAGTCCAAGGTCGAGACGCTCTTCATCACCCGCCGCACTGCCCATCAATACAGCGCCCTGCAGGGCTTTGCGTCCTGCCTGAGCGGCAATGGCGAGGTTATTGCCGCCTGGCATACCAGCGCCGCAGCGCGACGCCGGCCCAGATCGCCTCGACCAGCCCGAACGGCCAGGCGCCCTGCAGAAATCCGTAGATCGAGCCGAGCGCACAAGCGCCGGCGAAGGCGAGAATGAACCAGTGGCTGCGGTCCTCCAGCGCGTAGGCCACCAGCATCGCAGTCACCGCCAGCAGCCCGAACAGGCTCAACGCGTCCATCGTCATCTACCCGCCAAAACTCCAGCGCCACAGCGCAACGACGGCACTTAACCAACAAAGATGCGTTCGACCAGCCAGTAGGTGCCGATCGCCGCCACCGCCAGCGAGGCGATGCGCGGGGTCAGCCGCGCGCCGCGACCGCGCGATAGCCACATCAGCGCCGGCAGGAAGACGACGACGAAAATTAGTTGCCCGATCTCGACCCCCACATTGAAACCCACCAACCCACGCACCAGTGTCGCCCCCTTCAGGCCGAGCTCGCCAAGTACGGAGGCAAACCCGAAGCCGTGCACCAGGCCGAAACTGAAACTCCAGATCCACCGCCTCCTGTCGGGCTCGGCCGCGAAAAGATTCTCCAGCGCGACCCAGACGATCGTAGCCGCAATCAGCGGCTCGATAATGCGGTCGGGAATCGTCACAATGCCCAGCGCGGCGACCGACAGCGTTACGCTATGAGCCAATGTGAAGGCCGTGACGATGCGCACTACCGACCACGCACCTCGCGCGGTGGCCAGCAGCGCGACCAGAAACAGCAGATGGTCATAGCCGGTGAGAATGTGCTCGATGCCGAGCTTGACGAAGTCGAACCAGCCCGTCGCGACGGTGCGGTCGATGTCCACAGTGACGAACCTCGATTCCTCCCCGAAGATCACCTGCCGCTCGCCGCTCGGCGTGCGAAGATTGCCGAGGGTTTGGTAGTGCTCGCCCAGAAAGGCGCGCCAGTCCTCGGTGATGTCGAGACGGCCATGGGAAGAGTCGCAGGTGAAGTCGATCTCGATTGTTGCGCGGGTCTCGTTGGTGCCGGCGCCGCCAATGCGCACTCGTCCGGCCCGGCAGCGTCCGCCGTCGAGGTCCACTATGACGCTCCTGCGCGCCGCTTCGGCCACCGCTTCCGCCGCTCCACGGTCACCACTGGCGGCGGTGGTGAGGATCGCCGCCGAGGCCGCCGGCAGTTCAGGCAAGGCGAGCGAGAGCGCGTAGAGCATCCGGCCGCCAGTGAATTCGATGCGCAATAATCCGGTGGTGGTTACGTGCGCAAGCGCGCCGCAGCAGCCAATAAGCGTCAGCCAGAGGAGTACCCATCGCGCGAGCCTCATCGTCACGGTGCGCCTCCCGCCCGCTCCCATTCTTCGACAACGAAGGCCGGCAACAGTGCGACCTCCTGACTCCCGTCAAGCCTCGCATAGTGCGACAGGCCGATCGGATTGGTGCCGCCGAACGAAATCGCGAACACCGAAGCGCCGGGGCCGCTGACAATGACGCGCAGCCGGGGTGGCGCGAGACCGAACTGCGCCACGCCGACCCGAGCGACTTCCGCCTCGGTCAGGACGCGGTCCGGTCCCGAGTTTCGAAGCAGCTTGAGCGCGCTGTCGAGGCGCGCCTCGAAGCCTGCAGCGGCTGCGCCCTGCGTTGCGCGCCAGCCGGCTTGCGTGCGCACGAAATGCCAATGGCCGCGCGAGGCGGTTACATCGACCTCCCGCACGTCCTCTACCGCAATCGTCATCAGCCCCTTCGGCACGTAAGGCTCAAACCCCGGACCACCACGTCCGCCGGTAAACGCCAGTGCCGCGAGGAAACCGGTCGCGCCGAGCGCGGCAGCTGCCCAGGCCAGCCGGTTCATCGCCGCCACCACCACATTGCGCTGCCGGCGAATGCTATCAGCCCGGGAATAAGCAGCACTGTGACCAGGAAGATGCCGCGCATCTGTTCGCCCGTGAGCGAGACCGTGGGGAGCACCTCGACCGGCGGTTTCATCGCCGGCGCTCTTTCCTCACGCGTCAGCCACGCGATTCCGGCCAGCACGGCATCGGAGTTGGCCAGATAGGGAAAGAAGGAATTGGAGGCGAAATCGGCATCGCCCGCGACAATCAAGCGAAAGGCCGCTGCCGCCGATCCCTGCAATCGCCCCTCGGCGGCGATCGCGATGATCTGCGAGGCGCGCGGGCCGGACTTGGCCTTTGTCCGGTCGCCGAGACGATTTGCGATGACATAGCTGTCGGCGCTGCTGGCGGCCAGTGGCGTCACTTTGACGCCCGGGACCGGCAAGGCCTCCAGCGGCCGCGCGCCGGGATAGAACGATAGCGCCAGCCCACGCGTGGCAGGGTGGGAACCGTAGCGCGATACGGCAATCATCTGCTCGTCGGTGAAGTAGTGCTCGGTCGGATCGACGATCACGCCGTCACGCGCTGCGATGCCGGCGCTCGCAAGCAGCGCCGCGATGCTCTCGTCGAGGGCGTAATCCGGCTCGATCAGGAACATCGCAGAACCGCCGCGCTCCAGATAACGGCGCAGCACGTCAGTTTCGCCGGGGCTGTAGCGGGTCCGCGGGTTGGCTTCGACCATCGCCGCACAATCATCCGGGATCGGCTGGCCCGTGGCGAAGGAGACCTTGCGGGCGACCAGGCCGAGCTTCTCGATGGCACGCCTCAGGCGGCCGAGACCGTGCTGTTCCATCAGCACCACACCGGTGCCGGAGGCGTCATGGCTGTGGTTGTGGGCGCCTTCGAAATGCGTATGGAACTCAAAATTGTCGATGTCGTATTCACCATGACCCGACGCGAAACAGATCACCACCTCGCGGGTGCGTAGCAGCCTCAACACGCCAAGCGCGATCTCGCGATCGTCGGTGGTGATGACTTCGACGCGGCGTTCGTCAAGCCGCAGGACGGCGGAATTGTAGGTTCGGACGCCCTGGCTGCTGGCCAGCGCCGGATTCTGGTCGGCGTCGATCAACTGCACGCGAAAATTCCCGTTCAGCCGCTCGAGCTGCCGCAGCATGGCGCCCAGCGCGCGAGCGGCCTGATTCTGCTTCTGGTAGAAATAGACCACCTCGATGCGCTCGCTGAGCCTGCGCACGACCTCGCGCGCCTCCGCCGACGGCGTGAAGGCCTTTTCGCGGGTGAGATCGAGATGGGCGTCGTGGCGGAAGAGCGCCACATTGGCGAGGATCGTGACCGCCACGGCGGCGACGGCGACAAGCGTGGCAGACGCAATGCGGCTGGCGAAGGCCAGCCGCGCCGGCACCTTCAGCCCGGCCGCAAACAGCACCGCCAGCGCGAAGACTACTCCGGCAAACCAGCCCAGATTGATCCAGTCGAGCGATTGCAGCGGCTCGAGCAGATTGTGAAGAAAGCTCGTGTCCTCGGCCGGCAGGTCGTTCGAACCTTGCTGGTCGCTCATCGCTGCGCAAGCCCCCAGGTGGTGAGGAAAAGCGCAAGCATGCTCGCGGTGACGAAGTAGCCGATGTCCGACAGGAACACCGAGCCGCTGACCATCGGTTTGAAGTGGCCTATCAAAGAGAGGTTGATTGCAAAGCTGTCGAACGGAGGTGGCAGAAGATAGGACACCGAATCGGCAAACCAGAGCATCAGGAACGCGCCGATCGACAACGCCGCGGCCACGACCTGGCTCTCGGTAATGCTCGACATCAAGAGACCGACGGCGACCAGCAGCGAGGCATGGAGCGCGAGCGCCAGATAGCCGGCATAGATCGGTCCCCAATCCGGTTCGCCGTAGCGGCCGAGGATCACAGCGTAAATGAGCGTCAGCGCGAAAATCCCGAGCACGAGCGTCAGCGTCGCGGCATATTTCGCCAGCACGACCGAGAGCTCGCGAACCGGCGCGGTAAGCAGCAATTCCAGCGTTTCCGACCGCCGCTCTTCGGCGAATGTGCGCATTGTCAGCACGGGAACCAGCAGGATCGACAGCACATACATCTGGTGAAAGATGTATTGGAGGTTCGCTACCTTGGTGACGAACAGCGTCAGGCTGAACGTATAGCCCAGCACGAGCAGGAACACGGCCGCGACCGTATAGCCGATCGGCGACGTCAGCGTCGCGTTCAGTTCCTTGGCAAATAGGATGCGCAGCGTTCTCATGTCAGCGACAAAAACCAGCTCTCGAGATCCGGGGTGTCCGCCATCGCCTGGACGCCGAGCAACCGGCCGTCGAGCATTACTGCCACGCGGTCGGAAGTCTTCTCCACCTCGCTGAGGATATGCGAACTCATCAGCACCGTGTGGCGTCCGGCCAACGAGCGGATCAGCTCCCTCATTTCGATGATCTGGCGGGGATCAAGTCCGTTGGTCGGCTCGTCGAGGATGAGGATATCGGGATCGTGGATCAGAGCCTGGGCAAGCGCTGCCCGCTGGCGATAACCGCGTGACAGGGCCCTGGTCGGCTTGTCGACGACAGCGCCCAATGCGAGCCGGTTGACCACCCGCTCCACGGCGGCGGCGACCGCCCGTTCGGGCAGCCCGCGAAGCCGGGCCATGAATGCGAGGAATTCGCCGACGCGCATCTGGCGATAGAGAGGTGCCGATTCCGGCACATAGCCGATACGCCGTCGCACCGCGAGCGAATCGCGGACCGTATCGAGGCCTGCCACCGTGAGCCGCCCGGCGGAAGGCAACAGGTAGCCCGCAAGCAGCCGCATGAAGGTGGTTTTGCCCGAGCCGTTCGGTCCCAACAGGCCGAACACCTCGCCGCGGCGGATGTCGAGCGTCAGCCGGTCAAGTGCCGTGACCGAGCCGTAGCGTTTGCTTACGCCGACAGCCGAAATGGCAGGAATATCCGTCGCTCGGGTTGGCGCATTATCCCGCAGCGCCGCGTCGATTGACGAGATGGTCATGCAGCGTCCCGAAAGAGCAGCGCCTGTCCAGCGGACAAGCTTGCTGCCGCGTCGCTTCGGCGGGCTAACCTGGAATCTGGCACGGGCGCTCCACCTGGCACAGCCCGCGCCGACTCAGCTTTCAATCGTAGAATTCGGGCGCTTTCTTCGTCGCCTTGAAGATCTCCGGATCGTGCCCGTAGAAAATCTGCGCGTTATTGGCGTCGCGTACCAACCGAACGCGCTGATAGCTGCGATACGCATCGCCCGGATTGACCGTCCCCGGGATCGGCGGGATCAGGTTCTTGTCGAGGTTTTCTTTCAGATAAACGACGTCACTCGTCAGGATGACCGTACCCGTCTTGGGCAGTTTGACGGTCACGAACTGGCTGCCGGGAGTATGGCCGGGAGCACGCATGACGCGCACCGAGCCGTCGTCGAACAGATCCAGGTCGCCATTGAGCCGGATGATGTTCATTTTCTTGGTGTCGGCGAAATCGCCCGGAATGTAATAGACGGAGAAGCCGACATCCGGCCACCAGGCGGCCTTCAGCTCGTCGTCCTGGGTGACGAGGGTAGCATTCGGAAACTGGCCGACATTGCCGCCATGATCGAGATGCAGGTGGCCGACCACCACGTATTTGATATCGTCGGTCTTGAGGCCGATTTTGGCAAGCTGCGCCGGAATGGCGTCGTCCTTGGTCATCTTGAGGCCGAAGCCCTTGGCCAGCGGTCCCCACCATCCCTCGGGATCGGTGATTGTCTTGTCGTTGTTTCCGGTGTCGATGATGACGTTGCCCTTGGGATGCTTGAGCACGTAGAAGCTCACCGGTGCCCAGTCGATATTGCCTTGCCCACCCATCTGCAAGGCAGCCTTCGGGAAGCCACCCAACGAACCGGATGTGAAGACGTAGAGTTTGGGGCCCTCTTGTGCGGGAGCCGGCGCGGCCACGGCCGCAAGACCGAGCGCGATAGCTAGACTTAGGGCAACATGCTTCATCGTCATAGCGTGTCCTCCTTTGCCTTCGTTTTACGGGCTGTCTGTGCAGCCACTATGCGTCGCCCCGACGCGGTCGAGGCCAGCCACCTGAGAATAGATTGGGCTTCGCCAAAAGCAAGTTGGGAATGCCATTTGAAAATAGGCCCACTCTCGGTCAACGCCGCCTTTTGCCGGCCTTTTTCTCGGCCTTCCGCACCTCCGTCTGACTGCGATAGGCCTTCGCCATACTCAAAAACCTTGGGAGGCCTCGGCGTCTCAGGCGGACCGCGCCATCCCGCCGACATAATTGGCAACGCGGCAAGGCGGAAAGCATCGCGTACAACGGTGGGAGCGGAGTCGAGACGACCCCCACCCGGGGGGTGAAGTGTGCGCTTTGCCTGACAGGCATAGCGCGTGTTAAGCGGGGCAATGCCCGCCCCCATCCTTCCCCTGATCGAAGCCGTGACGCATTGGCCCGAGCGTGGCGCCCTGATCGGCCTCGATCTCGGCACCAAGACCATCGGCGTCGCCGTATCCGACCCCGATCGCCGCCTGGCGACCGGCGTCGAAACGCTGCACCGCAAGGCGTTCAAGGCCGACGCGGCACGGCTGCTGGCGATATCGGGCGAACGCAACGCAGTCGGCTTCGTGCTCGGCCTGCCGATCAATATGGACGGCAGCGAGGGCCCCCGCGCGCAATCGACCCGCGCCTTTGCCCGCAATTTCTCCAACCTCACAGGGCTTGCCATCGCGCTATGGGACGAGCGGCTCTCGACCGCCGCCGTCGAGCGCGAGCTGATTGGCATGGACGTCAGCCGCGCCCGCCGCGCCGAGGTGATCGACGAGCATGCCGCGATTTTCATCCTGCAGGGCGCGCTGGACCGGCTGATGAAGCTGCGCGGGGATCGCTGAGCAATGGCGGTCGTCATTGCGGCGCTACTGCCGGTGTTTCTGCTGATCGTGCTCGGCTTCATCCTGAAGCGGACCTTGATACGGCCCGAGACGCAATGGCACGGGCTGGAACGGCTGACCTACTACGTATTGTTTCCGCTGCTGCTGATCCAGACGCTGGTGAAGGCCGACCTCACCAAGGTGCCGGTGGCCGGCGTCGGAGGCGCGCTGCTGCTGTCAGCGCTCGCGATGTCGCTGCTGTGCCTTGCGCTGCGTCCTCTGCTCGCCCGGGCCGCGGTCGATGGCCCCGCCTTTACCTCGATCTTCCAGGGCGCGACGCGCTGGCAGACCTATGTGGCGCTGGCCGTCTCCGGCAGCCTGTTCGGCGACCTCGGGCTGGCGCTGGCGTCCGTCGCGATGGTCGCCATCATCCCGCTGGTCAACATCGTCAGTGTCGCGGTGCTTGCCCATTACGCCTCGCCGGAAAAGCGCTCGGCCGGCTCCATTGTCGTGACGGTGGTGAGCAATCCCCTGATCTGGGCCTGTGCGATCGGGCTCGCGCTCAACGTCACGCACATCCCGCTTCCGAAATTATGGCACGAGGTGGCGGACGCGCTCGGCCGCTCCTCGCTCGCCATCGGGCTGCTGGTGACCGGCGCCGGCCTGCATCTCGAAGGCCTGTTCCGGCCGAGCCTCGCCGCCGGCGTCGCGGTGTTCCTCAAGCTGGTGCTGATGCCGGTGATCGCGGTCGCGTTGGCGTTAAAATTTGGACTTGCCGATTCCAACCTCGCCGTCGTGACGGTCTGTTCAGCGGTGCCCGCGGCGTCAAGCGCCTATGTGCTGGCGCGGCAAATGGGCGGCGACGCGCCGCTATTGGCGCAGATCATCACGCTGCAGACCATCTTGGCGGCGGTGACGATGCCGGTCGCGATTGCGCTGGCTGCGATGTGCTAGCCGGAGCCGGCCAGCCAGAAGGTCTGAATGGTCGCGGCCGAATTGTTGATGCCGTGCAGGACGATCGTCAGCCAGGTCGAGTTGGTGCGATAACGCAGATATCCCAGCAGCAGGCCGATCGAAAACACCTCGCCGAAAAAGAACCAGTCATACTGCAGATGCAGTGAGGTCCAGGCCAGCGACGACAGGAAGATGGCCCCGGCGACGCCGAGCTTTGATTCCGACCAGCCGCGGTAGAGAAATCCGCGCGAGAATATCTCTTCCCACATCGGCGCGGCGACACAGAACGCGATCACCAGCAGCCACAGCGCGCCGTCGGCCTGGGCGGATTTCAGCACGTCGCCCATGAAGCCCGGTGTCACCTCGCGCCCGAGCGCCCGCGACAGCAGGTCCCAGCCGCCGACGAGGATGGCGAGCGCCGCGACGCCGATCAAGAAATTGCGCCATGAGGTCCAGCGCAGCGCCAGATAATCGGTAAAGGAAATGCGCGTTGGACGGATCGCGATCCATGTTGCCAGCAGCACGGCGGGCAACCCCAGGATGACCGAGAGCGAGATGGTCAGACCGCCGCCGACGACATGGATCGCTGCGGCGACGTCGAACGATCCCTGCCGCAGCACAAAGTAGATGATGACCGCGACCTGGCCGAGAAACATCGCAGCGAAGATGAACAGGCCCCACAGCACCGTACCCCAGAATTTCCAGACGCGTGGCGGCCGGTCAGGAATCGCGGGCGGAACTGCAACAGCACTTGCGGGCGTAACGGAATCCATCAGATCGCTTTCTCGGTGTCGTCATGCCCGGCCTTGTGCCGGGCATCCACGTCTTCGCACGGAGACAAAGACGTAATGGCCGGGCCAAGCCCGGCCATTACGGATGAGACATATTCACGGCAGCGCGTGCTCCAGCAACCCGCGGATGTCTTCGCTCGCCAGATCGACCGCCCCGTACATGCCGGCGTGATTCCCGGCAAGGCGGGTAGCGGCGAACAACTGCGCGTGCTGCGGCGACACCGCATTGAGCGCGGCAGAAGCCGCCAGCAGCGCCAGCTTCTCGACCGCCAGCCGCGCCACACGCTCGCTGTCGGGCCGCCGGAACGCCTTGCCGATGAACGCGGTTGCCTCCCCCGCGCCCGGCAATCCGAGCGTCTCGCCGGTCAGTTCATGCACGATGCTGGACGCCACTTCCGGCTCGCGCGACAGCGCGCGGAGGACGTCGAGGCACATCACATTGCCGGAGCCTTCCCAGATCGCATTGACCGGCGACTCCCGGTAATGCCGCGCCAGAATGCCCTCCTCCACGTAGCCATTGCCGCCGAGGCACTCCATTGCCTCATAGAGAAAGCCCGGCGCGCTCTTGCAGACCCAATATTTGATGGCGGGCGTCAGCAGCCGCATATAGGCGGCTTCCTTGGCGTCAACGGGCGCACGGTCGAACGACCGGCACAGCCGCATCACCAGCGCGACTGACGCCTCGACATGCAACGCCATGTCCGACAGCACCGCCTGCATCAGCGGCTGATCGGCGAGATGTTTCTGGAACACGCTGCGATGCCGCGCGTGATGCAGCGCATGTGCGAGGCCCGAACGCATCAGACCGGCGGAAGCAATCGCGCAATCCTGCCGCGTCAACTGCACCATCTGGATGATGGTGCGGATGCCCTTGCCCTCGGCGCCGACGCGCTCGGCATAGGCGCCGTGAAACTCGACTTCGGACGAGGCGTTGGAACGATTGCCAAGCTTGTCCTTCAGCCGCTGGAACCGGATCGCGTTGATCGAGCCATCAGGCGCAAAGCGCGGCATCAGGAAGCAGCTCAGTCCCTCCTCGGCCTGCGCCAGCACCAGGAAGGCGTCGCACATCGGCGCCGACATGAACCATTTGTGGCCGGTGATGCGGTAGACATCCCCGTCGCGCTCCGCCCGCGTCATGTTGGAGCGCACGTCGGTGCCGCCCTGCTTCTCGGTCATACCCATGCCGAGCGTCATGCCGCGCTTGCTCCACCACGGCGCAAACGCCGGATCGTAGGATCGCGTGCCCAGCACCGGCATCACCCTGGCCAGCAGGTCGGGCTGTTCCGCCAGTGCGGCGACGGAGGCCCGCGTCATCGTGATCGGGCAGAGATGCCCGGTCTCGACCTGCGCGGCCATGTAGAATTTCGCCGCTCGTATCACCTCGGACGCGCCGCCGGCCGGCTTGCCCACGGCGTCCCAGGTCGAATTATGCACGCCGGCATGCGCACTGTGCGCCATCAGTTCGTGATAGGCCGGATGAAACTCGACCTCGTCGCGGCGGTTGCCGCGGGCATCGAAGGTGCGCAGCTTTGGCGTGTTCTCGTTGGCGACGCGGCCCCGCTCCGCCATCGCCGCCGAGCCCCAATGCTTGCCGAACTCCGACAACTCGCTTTGTGCCGACGCCCCGCCATTGGCGGCGACCGCCTCGGCCAGCGGCCGGTCGACCGCATAGAGATCAATGCCCTCGAACGGCGGCGACTGGTTGAAGACCTCGTGGGTCGCAAATGTTACCTGGCTCATGGCTGGTCCTGGAACCGTGAATCACTTCCGCGGTGTAATCGGAAAATCATAGGCCTGCCCGCCGGCTCCCGGCAGCGAAAAGTGCCACCACTCCTTCGAATAGTTTACAAATCCTCGCCTCGCCATCAGCATAACCAGCTTCTCCCGCCAGCGGCGCTGGGCTGCCGTGATGGATTTTGCCCCCGTGTGCGACTTGACGTCGGAACAATCGTAGCCGGTGCCCATGTCAACGCTACCGTCCGGCGCGCGAAGGTTCACATTGGCGGTGCAGTCGCCATAGTCCTTGGTTGGATCGAAGGTGGCCGAGTTATCGGCTTTCAAGTCCACCAAAGTGAGGTCGAGCGCGGCGCCGGTGGAATGGCCGGACCGTTCGGCGATGTAGCCGAGCCGAAACAGGTCGGCCTTGCTGAACGCCGGATTGTAGCGCTTTCCTGCCACCGTCTCCTTGCCGTCGCGCGACCACGCCACCATGTCGGCAACCGCGCGCGCCGGCCGGTAGCAGTCAAACATCTTCAGCGACAGGTTCTGCAGCGCGAGCTCTTCCTGAACGCTCTTCAGCAGCGCGCCCACTTCGCGCTTCACCACGCATTCAGCGGCTTGATACCCCTTGAGGGAACGGCCGACGAAATTGTTGGCGCCGGCGTAACGCATGTCCTGGATGATGGTCGGATCGATTTCGCGCAAATAGACGAAGCCGGCAGGCAGTTTTGGCGCCTGCGCGGCGGCGCTCGCCAGGCAACCCGCCGCGAATATCGCCGCGAGGGCCATCGGTCTTCCGGCACCCCTCCCGGCGATCGCCAATGCCCGCAACATGATCCGGACGGATTGAATGAAATGCCGCACGTTCTTCATGGCCTGATGCATCCCGGCCACCCTAGCGGAAACCAGCGGTACGGAACACCGGCAGGCGCCGTTTACCCTGCCGCCGAAGCGCTGGTGGATAAGTCCGGACGCGGGATTTGACGCTTGCCCTGCATGGCATCTCTGCCTATAGCTCTGGCTTTAATGACCCCTGCATCGAAATCGACCTTCGTCCTCGGGCACCGGCATCTGCTGGGAATCGAGGGGCTTTCCGCTGCCGATATTACCGGCCTGCTCGACCTTTCCGAGGAATATGTCGAGCTCAACCGCCAGGTGGACAAAAAGCGCACCAGTTTGCGCGGTCGCACCCAGGTGAACCTGTTTTTCGAGGCCTCGACCCGAACCCAATCCTCGTTCGAGCTGGCGGGGAAACGGCTCGGCGCCGATGTCATGAACATGTCGGTCTCCCAGTCCTCGATCCGCAAGGGCGAGACGCTGATGGACACGGCCGTGACCCTCAACGCCATGCACCCGGATATCCTGGTGGTGCGGCACCACGCCTCCGGCGCGGTGGAACTTCTGGCGCGCAAGGTTGACGGTTCCGTGATCAATGCCGGCGACGGCGCCCACGAGCATCCGACCCAGGCGCTGCTGGATGCGCTGACCATCCGCCGCAACAAAGGCCGGCTGGAAGGCCTCGTGATCGCGATCTGCGGCGACGTGATGCATTCCCGGGTGGCTCGCTCCAATATCCTCTTGCTCAACACCATGGGCGCCCGCGTCCGCGTCGTCGCCCCCTCCACGCTGCTGCCGCGCGGCATCGAGCGGATGGGCGTCGAGGTCGCGCGCGACATGCGCGAAGGCCTCAATGGCGCCGATATCGTGATGATGCTGCGGCTGCAGCGCGAGCGGATGAACGGCTCCTTCGTGCCGTCGAGCCAGGAATACTTTCATTATTTCGGTCTCGACCAGAAGAAGCTCGCTTACGCCAAGCCGGACGCGCTGGTGATGCACCCGGGACCGATGAACCGCGGTGTCGAGATCGACTCGATCGTGGCGGACGGCGCACAATCGCTGATCCGTGAACAGGTGGAAATGGGAGTGGCGGTGCGGATGGCGGTGCTCGAAGCGCTCGCCCGCAACCTGCCGAACGCATAAATCATGCTGACTGACCGACGCCCCATCCTGCTTGCCAATGCCCGCGTCGTCGATCCCTCCAGGGATTTCGACGGCCCCGGCGACGTCCTGATTGCCGACGGCACGATCCGTGACTCAAAGCGCGGCATCGGCGCGGCCGGCGTGCCCGAAGGCACCGACATCATCAATTGCGCCGGCAAGATCGTCGCCCCCGGCTTGATCGACATGCGCGCCTTTGTCGGCGAGCCCGGCGCCAGCCACCGCGAGACGTTTGCCTCTGCCAGCCAGGCAGCTGCCGCAGGCGGTATCACCACCATCATTTGTCAGCCCGATACCTCGCCTGTCATCGATAATTCGGCGACCGTCGATTTCGTGCTGCGCCGCGCCCGCGACACCGCGATCGTCAACATTCACCCGATGGCGGCGCTGACCAAAGGCATGGGCGGCGAGGAGATGACCGAGATCGGGCTGCTGAAAGCCGCCGGTGCCGTGGCCTTCACCGACGGCGACAGGAGCGTCACCAACGCGCAGGTGATGCGCCGGGCGCTGACTTACGCGCGCGATTTCGACGCGCTGATCGTGCACCACACTGAAGACCCCAATCTGGTCGGCGAAGGCGTGATGAACGAGGGCGAATTTGCCACCCGGCTGGGCCTGGTCGGCATTCCCAACGCCGCCGAAGCCGTAATGCTGGAACGCGATATGCGGCTCGTGGCGCTGACCGGCGGGCGCTACCACGCGGCCTCGCTGAGCTGCATCGAGTCGCTGGAAATCCTCAAGCGCGCGCGCGACGCTGGCCTCTATGTCAGCGCGTCGGTGTCGATCAACCACGTCACGCTGAACGAAAACGACATCGGCCCCTACCGTACCTTCCTGAAACTGTCGCCGCCGCTGCGCACCGAGGAGGACCGCCTCGCGCTGGTCGCCGCCCTCGCCTCCGGATTGATCGACGTCGTGATGTCCGATCACAATCCGCAGGACGTCGAGGTGAAACGGCTGCCGTTCGCGGAAGCCGCTGCCGGTGCGGTCGGGCTGCAAACCATGCTGCCGGCGGCGCTGCGGCTGATCCATAGTGGCGAGATGAATTTCAAGACGCTGATCCGGGCGATGTCGACGCGCCCTGCGGAACTGCTCGGCCTGCCTGGCGGCTCGCTGCGCGCGGGGTCCCCGGCCGACGTCGTCGTGATCGATCCCGATACGCCCTGGGTGCTCGATCCCGCCGATCTCAAATCGCAGTGCAAGAACACGCCGTTCGATGAAGCCCGCTTCTCGGGGCGCGTCGTGCGTACTATTGTGGGCGGGCGGACGGTCTATGAACATGTCTAGCGCGCAAGACACGCCGCGGTGGGAGCAACGGTGATGACGACGGCTGCATTCCTCGTGCTCGCGCTCCTGGTCGGCTATCTGCTCGGCTCGATCCCGTTCGGGATGGTGCTTACCAAGCTTGCCGGCACGCAGGATTTGCGTTCGATCGGTTCCGGCAATATCGGCGCCACCAACGTACTACGCACCGGCCGCAAGGGCCTCGCCGCGGCGACGCTGATCGGCGACATGCTCAAGGGCACGATCGCGGTGGTAATCATGGGCTACTACGGCGGTCCCGATGCGGCGATGCTGGCGGCGCTCGGCGCCTTCCTCGGCCATCTGTTTCCGGTCTGGCTCAAATTCAACGGCGGCAAGGGCGTCGCCACCTATATCGGCGTGCTGATCGGCCTGTTCTGGCCGGCAGCTCTGATGTTTTGCTTGATCTGGCTGGCGACCGCCTTCACCACGCGCTATTCGTCGCTCTCGGCATTGGTCGCCGCGTTCGTTACGCCGCTGTTCCTGTGGTGGTTCGGCCACCCCGCGCTGGCATCGCTGTTCGTCGTGCTGACATTGCTGCTGTTCTGGAAGCACAGCGAAAACATCAAGCGGCTGCAGGCCGGGACCGAGGGACGGATCGGGGCGTAGTAGGCGTGACTTGTTGCGGAGGCAAGCGGCCGATCAAGCCGCCTCGTCCTCGCGGGTCGGGCGGATCAGTATCTCGGCAGAAATCCCGAGTTGCTCATGCAGCCGCCGGATCATATCGATTGACAGGCTGCGCCTGCGGTTCATGACTTCTGCAACCCGCGCGCGAGTGCCAATCAACGGCTCGAGATCCTTGCGGCTAAGGCCTTGCTGTTCCATCCGGAACTGGATCGCCTCGATCGGATCCGGCGGATCCATGGGATAGTGCTTCGCTTCGTAAGCGTCGATCAGGGTCGCCAGCACGTCGAGCCGATCGCCCTTCGCTGTCCCGCTCTTTGCGCCCCAAAGACGCTCAACCTCGGCAAGTGCGTTCTTGTAGTCCGCCTTGGTGCGGATCGGTTTTAGTTCAGTCGCCATATCGCACCTCCGTCACGTCGATCCTGTCGTAGGCTTTATGCGTGCCGATCCATTTGATCCAAACGATGCCCTTTTCGAAATCGACAGCCACTGCAAGTCGATAGTCATTGCCTTTTATGTTGAAGACGATCCGCTCAGCGCTGACGACACTTGCCGTGGCATAGCGACGCTTGACCTCCGCGGTGCTCTTCCACGAAGCCTTGCTCACTTCGTCGAACCATGCATCCAGCGCCGCTTTTACCGCTGGCTGATCCTTCCTGCCGGACAGGCCCTGGACGAACTCTCGCAATGTCCGGCGAGCAATAACCCTCATTCCTCATGATATATCATGGTCCCATTATGGGAGCAACAGGCTTGTTGCCATTTCATTTCCGCGCCAGAGCCTTCTCCACAAATCGCGCTGCCGCCAATGCTTCGGCATCGGCGCCATATCGCGCAATCACCTGCACGCCCACGGGCAATCCGCCTTCCGCGACGTGCGCGGGAATATTGATGCAAGGCACCCCCATCAGCGTCCAGAGGCGGTTGTAACGGGCGTCGCCGGTCGAACCCAATCCCTTGGGAGCCGCACCCGGCGCTGACAGGGTCAGCAGCACGTCCACCTCATCGAACACTGTTGCCAGCGCATGCCGCGCGCGGCTCGTAACGCCCGTCGCTGCGTCATAGTCGGCCGGTGTCAGGCCCCTGCTCTCGTCCAGCCGTGCGCGGAGCAGCGGGGCCATCGCGTCGTAGTTTTCGCGGTATTCCCAGGCGAGCGCCTGATGCGCCTCGAATTCCTGGATCACTGGATGCACGCGCCACGCCTCCGCAATGATCTCAGGCAAATCAAGCGCCCGCACCGAGGCTCCGGCGCGTTCGGCTGCCTTGGTCGCAATCCGCAGCGCCTCCCCGCCTGTCGCCTCCGGGCTACCCGCAAAATCCTGCGTCACGACACCGATGCGCGGGGTCGGAATGCTGGACGGCAGCAGCAATTCGACCCGGCCCGTCATCGCGGCAAGCCCGCGCGCCACGTCATCGACCCTGGCCGCGAACAGACCGACGGTATCGAGCGTCCACGAATAGCATTTGACACCGACCGTCGGCAGCAAGCGGTAGGACGGCTTGATCGCAGCCACGCCGCAGAATGAGGCCGGCCGGATCACCGAACCGCCGGTCTGCGTTCCCAGCGCGAGCGGGATCATGCCGGCCGCCACCGCCGCCGCCGACCCCGATGACGATCCGCCGGGCGTATGACCATGATTGTGCGGATTGAGCGTGGGCGTCGGATCCACGGAGGCGAACGCCGTGGTCGTGGTCTTGCCCACGATGGTCGCGCCCGCCTGCTTCAGCATCATCACCACGGCCGCATCGCCGCGCGGCCGAAATCCCCGGTAGATCGGCGAGCCCATTTCGGTCGGGAAATCCGCCGTATCCATGATGTCCTTGATGCCGACCGCCATGCCGCGCAGCGGCCCGGCGCTTTGCGCGCGAGGATTTTCATCCCGACAAACGAAGGCGCCGATGGACTTTTCATGCGCACGGGTTGCTTCGAGCGACTGCGCGATCGCAGCGTCTGCGGAAAGGTCGCCGGCATCGATGCGGCGCTGAAGTTCGGCGAGCGAGATCATGAAGGCCTTCCTGTGGTGACGAGGCAGGTTACGGAGGGCCTTGGCATGGAGCAAGCGTAGCGCCCATCACAATCAAACTGGTTGATTGCAATCTCCGGTTGGGCAAAGCTGTATCCGCATGCATGACCGGACATCCCATACGCTTCACCTCTCCGATACGGACCGGATCGACCGCTTGCGGCTGATCCGCAGCGACAATGTCGGCCCGCGCACCTTTAACTCGCTCATCGCCCATTTCGGCAATGCGCGCGCGGCGCTGGAGCGGTTGCCCGATCTGGCGCGGCGTGGCGGCGCCGCGCGTTCAGGGCGCATCTGTAGCGAGGAGGAAGCGCGGGCTGAGATCGCTGCGGCGAAAAGGATCGGCGTCACGCTGGTCGCACCGGGTGAAGCCGCCTATCCGCCGCGGCTGGCGACACTTGAGGATGCGCCGCCGCTGCTCGGCGTGCGTATGCGCGCTGCGCCCGACGTCCTGATACGGCCGATGATCGCGATCGTCGGCTCGCGCAACGCCTCCGGCGCCGGTTTGAAATTCGCCGGCCAATTGGCGCGCGATCTCGGCGACGCCGGCTTCGTCGTCATCTCAGGCCTGGCGCGCGGTATCGATCAGGCCGCGCATCGCGCGACGATCGAAAGCGGCACGGTCGCGGTGCTGGCGGGCGGCCACGACCGGATCTATCCGGCAGAGCACGAGGAGCTGCTGGCCGCCCTGCTCGATCAAGGCGGTGCGATCTCGGAAATGCCGCTTGGCCATGTGCCGCGCGCCCACGATTTTCCGCGGCGCAATCGCCTGATCTCCGGCGCGTCGCTCGGCGTCATCGTGATCGAGGCCGCGCACCGCTCGGGATCGTTGATTACGGCACGGATGGCGGCCGAACAGGGCCGCGAGGTATTTGCGGTGCCCGGCTCGCCGCTCGATCCGCGCGCCGCCGGCACCAATGACCTGATCAAGCAGGGCGCGGCGCTGGTCACCGAAGCCAGCGACGTCATCAACGCCCTTCAGCCGATCCTGGAGCGGCCGATCGTGCTCGAGGCGCGTGAAGGCGATGACGAGCCGCTCGATTTCGACATCGATCCGGGCGTACGCGAGCGCATCGTCACGCTGCTCGGACCTAGCCCGGTCAGCCTCGACGATCTGATCCGGATGTCGGGGCTTTCAGCCACCATCGTTCGCACGGTGCTGCTCGAACTCGAACTCGCCGGACGGCTGGAGCGCCATGGCGGTGGCCTGGTGTCGCTGCTCTAACCCTTCTCATTGCGCGCGTCGAAACTGGTCCGCGCGCCCTCGATCTCCGGCAGGTGTTCGAATGCCCATTTGCCGAGCGCCTGCACCGGCTGCGCCAGCCCGCGGCCGAGATCAGTGAGTTCATAGTCGACCCGCGGCGGGATGGTCGGAAAGATCGTGCGCGTCACCAGCCCGTCGCGCTCCAACCCGCGCAAGGTGAGCGTCAGCATCCGCTGCGAGATGCCGCCGATCGTGCGCTTCAGCTCGTTGAAGCGCATCGACCCGTCGATCAGCATCATGATCACCAACACGCTCCACTTATCGCCTACCCGTGCCAGCACAGAAGCCACCGCGCGGCAGTTGCCCTCGGCATGCGGGCTCGGAGGCAGGGCAGGCACATTCTTGTGCTCGGGTCTCATCGATGTGCTCGGGTGTAAAAAATGTGCGTTCTTGCGGGGTTTTGCCACAGTCACTCATATAGCGCCAGTTACAAATCTATACCGAAGGTGACATCAACCATGAAACTTCTGCACATCGACTCCAGCGTTCTCGGCCCCCACTCCGTCAGCCGCCAGGTTTCCGCCGCCATCGTCGAACGGCTGCGCCAATCCACGCCCGGCCTCGAAGTCAGCTATCGCGATCTCACGCTGACGCCGCTGGCGCATCTCACCGGCTCGCACCTCGCCGCTGGCCAGGGGGCGCCCCCGGAAGCTTCGCTGCGCGAGGATCTCGCCGCCGGTCAGGCCGTGATGGAAGAGTTTCTGGCCGCAGACGTCATCGTGCTCGGCGCGCCCATGTACAATTTTACGATTCCGAGCCAGCTCAAGGCCTGGATCGACCGCATCCTGGTCGTCGGCAAGACGTTCAAATACTCAGCGCAAGGCCCCGAAGGTCTGGCCGGCAACAAGCGCGTCATCGTCGCGATCTCGCGCGGCGGCTTTTATGGTCCGGGCACGCCGGCCGCGGTCGGCGAACATCTCGAAACTTACTTGCGCTGGGTGTTCGGCTTCATCGGCATCAAGAATCCGGAATTCATTTCCGCCGACGGCATCCAGGTCGGTCCCGAACATCGTGAAAAAGCCGTGGCCGGCGCGCTGAAAGCCGCAGGCGATCTGAACGCCGCCTGAGTTTGGGGCGAGAGCGGTTGCCGTCACCTGACGCGACGGCAGCCGCTCAAATCAGAAGACGCCGTGCATGCGGAGGAGCACGACAATCAAGGAGGCCAGGAGGCCGACCCCGGAAAACAGCGCGATCGAAACAAATTGCGCTGTGTCCGAATTTTGCGACGCCGACGAAGAGATGCCAGCGGTTTTCGGCATGACGGCTCTCCAGTTCTTGGTGGTCAAAAAACTCCTGTCCCTGAAATGTCCGACAACCAAAGCCGGGGTTCAATGCGCCTTCTGGCTCAGCGCCAATCCGCCGCAGGTGCCGAAGCCGGCCGGCAACCGATGATAGATGCCATCAGAACCTCCGACCGGCTTCGAAATGGCTGAAACCTGTCTCACCCCCGATAGATCGGCGCACCGCTCGGAGAGGCCGTGGCGCCGCCGTCGACGAACAGTTCCTGGCCCTGCACATGGGCAGAATCGTCTGACGCCAGGAACAGGACCGTCTTCGAGATATGATCGGGTTCGCCGATGCGCCCGAGCGGCGTCGAGAGCGCGATCCGCTTCTCGAAAGCCCTTTCGGCTTCCGGGGTTGCGATCGCAGCTCCCCAGATCGGGGTACGGATCGCGCCGGGCGCCACGACATTGACGCGGATGCCGCGCGGCGACAATTCCGAGGCCATGATCCGCGCCATGGCCCGCACGCCGGCCTTGGCCGCGCCATAGGCCGAATAGCCGGGGATGCCGAGCACGGAGATGACCGAGCCGTTGAGAATGATCGAGGCGTTGTCGTTGAGATGCGGCAGTGCGGATTGCACGGTGAAGAACACGCCGGTGAGGTTGGTGCTGATGACCTTCTGAAATGCCTCGATATCAGTCGCGCCCAGCGGCGTGCCGCCGGCGATGCCGGCATTGGCGAACAGGATGTCATACTTGCCGAACTTTTTGGCTCCCTTCCCGATCGCAGCGTCAGTGGCGGCGACGTCTGTCGCGTCCGCCACGACCGCGACCGCGTTCGAGCCCAACTCCGCGGCGACGGCATCGAGCGTCGCCTGATTTCGCCCGGTGATGACGACGTTGGCGCCCTCGGCCACGAACAGTCTTGCGGTCGCCAGCCCGATGCCGCTGTTGCCCCCTGTGATCAACGCCGTCTTGTTCGCCAGCCTCATGGCCGCCTCCAATGGTTGCATTATTAAACTAGATTGCCTACCTAAGGCGTCTGGTTTTATAATGCAACTACACAAGGCCGTGATCGCCTCTCAATCCCGCCTGGAGTTTGCGATGGTGAAAAGGACGAGTTTTGAGCACGACGATTGCCCGATCGCGCGCTCGCTGGATGCGATCGGCGACTGGTGGTCGATCCTGATCATCCGCGAGGCGCTGTTCGGGGTCAGCCGCTTCGGCGAATTCCAGAAAAAACTGGGGCTGGCCAAGAACATCCTCACGGTGCGGCTGCGCGCGCTGGTCGATCAGGGCATCCTGAAGACCGCGCCCGCCTCCGACGGCAGCGCGTATCAGGAATATCTGCTGACACCGAAGGGGCGTGGCATATTCCCGATCCTGGTCGCCTTGCGGCAATGGAGCGAGGAGTTCGATGAGCGCCCGGAAGAGATCGCCACCATCCTGGTCGATAAGGAAAAGGGCCGGCCAGTTCGCAAGCTCGAACTCTATTCGCAGGATGGGCGGCTATTGAGTGCGGGCGATACCGCGCTAAAGCAGCGGCCGACAGGGAAGCAACGCAAGCGTGTTACGGCGTAGAGGATTGGCATCCCACATTCATCACGGCAGAGCTTGTCCCGGCCAGCCACGTCTTTTCTTGCACGATGGGGTAAAGAAC
Organism: Bradyrhizobium sp. AUGA SZCCT0283; assembly: GCF_018130385.1. Taxonomy (GTDB): domain Bacteria; phylum Pseudomonadota; class Alphaproteobacteria; order Rhizobiales; family Xanthobacteraceae; genus Bradyrhizobium. The sequence continues at coordinate 82,069 of NZ_JAFCLU010000021.1, forward strand.
GTGGATACCCGGCACAAGGCCGGTCATGACGATCTTGAGGGAGCACTCACGACAGCTTGTGCTTGCTCCGGGTGCGCAGGCGCTCTTCCGCCTCGAGCTGCGCCATGCCGAGCAAATGGCTGAGCACCTCGAGCCGGTGGCGCTCCGCCAGCTTGACCAGTTCGGCCACGGTCTCCGCAATGAAGGCCACGGCCTCGTCGGGGCCGCCCTCCTCGCCTCGGTCAGCGGTACGTTCCTCGGGTGGCGAGTCCCGATGTTTGCCTGAAGCTTTCCGCTTCCGGCCGCCTCCGGCCTTGCTCAAAAAACTTGCATCCAATCGAATACAATATTGCCCAGAAATAACCCCTTTGGTGGCGCAACTCTAGGGCGCATTTCGCAACCCGTTAGATATAAAGTCGGCCTCAAAGGTTCCCTGACGGCATTTGTAGATTTGACAGGGGCCGCCTCACCACCCATGTTCGGGTCCAATCGGTGGGCCGCGAGTCTCGCGGAACCCGCCTTGATCTTTTCCCGTAAGCCATTGGAATGACATGAATATCGTCATCGTGGAGTCGCCGGCGAAAGCCAAGACTATCAATAAGTATTTGGGCGCCTCCTACGAGGTTCTGGCCTCGTTCGGCCATGTCCGCGACCTCCCCGCCAAGAATGGTTCCGTCGATCCGGACGCCAATTTCCAGATGATCTGGGAGGTCGACCCCAAGGCGGCCGGCCGGCTCAACGACATCGCCAAGGCGCTGAAGGGCGCCGACCGGCTGATTCTCGCAACCGACCCTGATCGCGAGGGCGAAGCGATCTCCTGGCACGTGCTGGAGGTGATGAAAGAGAAGCGTGCGCTCAAGGATCACAAGATCGAGCGCGTGGTATTCAACGCCATCACCAAGCAGGCGGTGACCGACGCGATGAAGGCGCCGCGCCAGATCGACGGCGCGCTGGTCGACGCCTATATGGCGCGCCGGGCGCTGGATTATCTGGTCGGCTTCACGCTCTCGCCGGTGCTGTGGCGCAAACTGCCGGGCGCGCGCTCGGCAGGCCGCGTGCAGTCGGTCGCGCTGCGGCTGGTCTGCGACCGCGAACTCGAGATCGAAAAATTCGTTCCCCGCGAATATTGGTCATTGGTCGCGACGCTAACGACGCCGCGCGGCGACACGTTCGAGGCCCGCCTCGTCGGCGCCGACGGCAAGAAGATCCAGCGTCTCGACATCGGCTCCGGCGCGGAAGCCGAAGACCTCAAGAAGGCCATCGAGGCCGCGAATTTCACGGTTTCAACCGTGGAAGCAAAGCCCGCGCGCCGCAATCCGCAGGCGCCCTTCACCACCTCGACGCTGCAGCAGGAGGCCAGCCGCAAGCTCGGCTTTGCGCCCGCACACACCATGCGGATCGCACAGCGGCTCTATGAAGGTATCGATATCGGCGGCGAGACCACCGGCCTCATCACCTATATGCGGACCGACGGCGTGCAGATCGACGGCTCCGCGATCACGCAGGCCCGCAAGGTGATCGGCGAGGATTACGGCCACGCCTATGTGCCGGAGGCGCCGCGCCAGTACCAGACCAAGGCCAAGAACGCGCAGGAAGCGCATGAAGCGATCCGCCCGACCGATCTGTCGCGACGGCCGGCCGAGATGCGCCGGCGCCTCGATACCGATCAGGCCAAGCTCTATGAGCTGATCTGGATCCGCACCATCGCGAGCCAGATGGAATCGGCCGAACTCGAACGCACCACCGTGGACATCGCGGCGAAGGCCGGTTCCCGCATGCTGGAACTGCGCGCGTCGGGCCAGGTGATCAAGTTCGACGGCTTCCTCGCGCTCTACCAGGAAGGCAAGGACGACGATGGCGACGACGAGGATTCACGCCGCCTCCCCGCCATGAGCGCAGGCGAAGCGCTGAAGCGGCAGGATCTCGCCGTCACCCAGCATTTCACTGAACCGCCGCCGCGCTTCTCGGAAGCGTCGCTGGTCAAACGGATGGAAGAGCTCGGCATCGGCCGTCCCTCGACCTACGCCTCGATCCTGCAGGTCCTGAAAGACCGCGGCTACGTCAAGCTCGAAAAGAAGCGGCTGCATGGCGAGGACAAGGGCCGCGTCGTGGTCGCGTTCCTGGAGAATTTCTTCGCCCGCTATGTGGAATATGACTTCACCGCCGCGCTGGAAGAGCAGCTCGACCGCATCTCCAACAACGAGATTTCCTGGCAGCAGGTGCTGAAGGATTTCTGGGTCGGCTTCGCAGGCGCAGTCAGCGACATCAAGGATCTGCGCGTCTCCGAAGTGCTGGATGCACTCGACGACATGCTGGGGCCGCACATCTACCCCGCCCGCGCGGACGGCGGCGACGTCCGGCAGTGCCCGACCTGCGGCACCGGCAAGCTCAATTTGAAGGCCGGAAAGTTCGGCGCTTTCGTCGGTTGCTCGAACTATCCGGAGTGCCGCTATACCCGTCCGCTGGCCGCCGACTCTGAGGCCAGCGCCGACCGCGTCCTCGGCAAGGACCCGGACACCGATCTCGACGTGACGGTGAAGGCCGGACGTTTCGGTCCCTATATCCAGCTCGGCGAGCAGAAGGACTATGCCGAGGGCGAAAAACCCCGGCGCGCCGGCATCCCGAAGAACATGTCGCCCGGCGACATGGAATTGGAACTGGCGCTGAAGCTTTTGTCTTTGCCGCGCGAAATTGGAAAACATCCGGAAACCGGCGAGCCGATCACCGCCGGTATCGGCCGTTTCGGCCCGTTCGTGCGCCACGAAAAGACTTATGCGAGCCTGGAAGCCGGCGATGAGGTGTTCGACATCGGCCTCAATCGCGCAGTGACACTGATCGCGGAAAAGATCGCAAAGGGTCCGAGCGGCCGCCGCTTCGGCGCCGACCCGGGCAAGCCGCTCGGCGAACATCCGAGCCTTGGTGGGGTTGCGGTGAAGAACGGCCGCTATGGCGCTTACGTCACGGCCGGCGGCGTCAACGCCACGATCCCGAGCGACAAGACGCCTGAGACGATCACCCTCGCCGAGGCCATTGCGCTGATCGACGAGCGCGCCGCCAAGGGTGGCGGCAAGCCGAAGCGCGGCGCGAAGAAGGCTGCAGCGAAGAAGGCCGCGCCGAAGAAGGCCGCTGCCAAGGTTGCCGATCCCGACGCGCCAAAGCCTGCCAAGAAGGCGGCGGCGAAGAAAGCCGTGGCGAAGCCGAAATCGGAAGCCGTGAGCAAGGCGCGCGCCCCGGTCGCATCCGCCGCCAAGACATCGGCGGCAAAGCCCGCCACTGCACCCAAGACGCCTGCGAAGAAGAGCGCGGGCAAGGCCCGCGGATAACGTGCCGAAGAAACGCGACAGCAGCTTTCCGCCCCCGGACGCCCTCGTCGCCTTCATCCGTGCGCATCCGGGAAAAGTCGGAACTCGCGAGATAGCGCAGGAATTCGGCCTGAAGAATGCCGATCGCGCGGAATTGAAGCGCATTCTGCGCGAGCTGGCCGACGAAGGCGTGATCGCCAAGCGCGGCCGGAAAATCAGCGAGACCGCCGCGCTGCCGGCCACCATGATGGTCGACATCACTGGCCGGGACAGTGATGGCGAATTAATCGCGACGCCCACCGAATGGGATGAGGTGGAAAACGGCGAGCCGCCGAAGATCCGCATCCATGTTCCTCGTCGTGCGCAGCCAGGCACCACCGCAGGTGTCGGCGATCGCGCGCTGCTGCGGATCGAGAAACTCGATGAAGGCGATGGTGCTGCCTATCGCGGGCGCGTCATCAAGGTCATTGATCGCGCCAAGGCCCGCGTGCTCGGAATCTTCCGGAGCCTGCCCGGCGGCGGTGGTCGACTGGTTCCGGTCGACAAGAAGCAGGCCGGCCGCGAATTGAATATCGCTCCGATTGATACAGGCGGCGCCGAGGATGGCGACCTCGTCAGCGTTGATCTGGTGCGCTCGCGTGGTTTCGGGCTTGCCTCCGGCAAGGTAAAAGAGCGGCTCGGCTCGCTGGCGACAGAAAAAGCGGTCAGCCTGATCGCCATTCACTCCCACGAAATTCCGCAAGCCTTCTCGCCAGCCGCGCTGCGCGAAGCCGAAGAGGCACAGCCCGCAACGCTGAAGGGGCGCGACGACTGGCGTGAGGTGCCGCTGGTAACGATCGATCCGCCCGATGCCAAGGATCACGACGATGCGGTTCACGCCGAACCGGATCCCGATCCGAACAACAAGGGCGGCTACATCGTCAATGTCGCGATTGCCGACGTCGCGTTCTATGTGCGGCCGGGTTCAGCGCTGGACCGCGATGCACTGACGCGCGGCAATTCGGTGTATTTCCCGGATCGCGTGGTGCCGATGCTGCCAGAGCGCATCTCCAACGATCTCTGCTCGCTGGTGCCGGGCCAGCCGCGCGGTGCACTCGCGGTGCGGATGGTGATCGGCAGCGACGGCCGCAAGCGATCGCACAGTTTTCATCGCATCCTGATGCGTTCGGCCGCAAAGCTGCACTACGCGCAGGCGCAGGCGGCGATTGACGGCCGGCCGGATGACGCCACCGGTCCCCTGCTCGATCCGATCCTGAAACCGCTGTACGACGCTTATGCGGTTGTGAAGCGAGCGCGCGACGAGCGTGATCCGCTTGATCTCGAGATCCCTGAACGCAAGATCCTGCTGAAACCTGACGGGACGGTGGACCGCGTGATCGTGCCCGAACGGCTCGATGCGCATAAATTGATCGAAGAATTTATGATCCTGGCCAACGTCGCTGCGGCCGAAATGCTTGAAAAGAAGGCGCTGCCGCTTATCTATCGGGTGCACGATGAACCATCGCTTGAGAAGGTTCATGCGCTACAGGAATTCCTGAAAACGCTCGATCTGCCGTTTGCAAAAAGCGGCGCGTTACGCCCTTCCCTGTTCAATCGCGTACTGCTGCAGGTCAAGGGTCACGATTCCGAACTGCTGGTGAATGAAGTGGTTTTGCGCTCGCAAGCCCAGGCCGAATACGCCGCCGAGAATTACGGCCATTTCGGCCTCAATCTGCGGCGCTATGCGCACTTCACCTCCCCGATCCGTCGCTACGCCGATCTTGTCGTGCATCGCGCACTGATCCGCGGCTTAGGGCTAGGTGAAGGCGCGTTGCCCGAAACCGAGACGCCGGAAACCTTAAGCGAGGTCGCGGCGCAGATTTCGGTGACCGAGCGCCGCGCGATGAAAGCGGAACGCGAGACGGCCGACCGGCTGATCGCGCATTTCCTTGCCGACCGCATTGGCGCGACGTTTCAGGGCCGTATTTCCGGGGTCACCCGCGCCGGGCTGTTCGTGAAGCTTTCGGATACCGGCGCCGACGGGCTGATCCCGATCCGCACGCTCGGCACCGAATACTACAATTACGACGAGACGCGTCATGCGCTCGTCGGCTCACGCAGCGGTGCCATGCACCGGCTGGGTGACGTTGTCGACGTACGTCTGGTAGAAGCGGCACCAGTTGCGGGCGCCTTGCGCTTCGAACTGCTGTCGGAAGGCAAGGTCATTCCGCGCGGCAGAAAACGCGACGGTTCGAAAGCGTCGACAAAGCCGTCGAATTCGCATCCGGGCCGCAGCCCGCGCGACAAGGTTCGCAAAGCCCACAAGGGCAAGTCCGGCAAAGCCAAGCCGGGCAAATCGAAGAAAGGCAAGGCATGGAAACGGTGAGCACCGCCACGACAGTCTGGACGCGGAATACCGTTCAGGCCGAAAAGCGCGACCTCTGGACCGCGATGAAGCGCGGCTTTCGTTGCCGCTGCCCGCGCTGCGGCGAAGGCAGGATGTTTCGCGCCTTCCTGAAGACCGCCAATAATTGCTCGGCCTGCGGGCTCGATTTCACGCCGCACCGCGCCGACGATTTGCCGGCCTATCTCGTGATCGTCGTCGTCGGCCACATCGTGGTACCGGCTGTGCTGTGGATCGAAACCAACTACTCGCCCGCGGTGTGGCTGCAACTGGCCATCTACCTGCCGCTCACGTTCATCTTGTCGCTGCTGCTGTTGCAACCGATCAAGGGCGCAGTGGTCGGCTTCCAATGGGCATTGCGCATGCATGGCTTTGACGAGAATGCCCCTGGCGACATTCCGCCGGTCTAGCTAAACCGGGAGCAACAAGAGCACTAAAAATGGGGATGGAATGAGCGAAGCTGCGACTGCCGTACAAGAAGGAAAAGAAGCCGATCACCATCCCTATTTCCGGCCCAAGGATGCAGCGACGCTGATCCTGATCGACCGCTCCGGCGACAGGCCGAAAGTCTTGGTCGGCAAGCGCCACGACAAGGTCGTGTTCATGCCGGGCAAGTATGTTTTCCCCGGCGGCCGCGTCGACAAGTCCGACAACCGTATTCCTGTCGCCGCTCCGATTTCCGCGGAGCTCGAGGCCAATCTGCTCAAGGGCAGCCCGAAGATCGTGCCTTCGCGGGCGCGCGCGCTCGCGGTCGCCGCCATCCGCGAGGCCTGCGAGGAAACCGGTCTCTGCCTTGGCCGCAAGGTTGACAAGCCCGTGAAGCTCGACGGCGCCTGGAAGCCGTTCACGGAAGCGGGGCTGTTGCCCGATCCATCCAGCCTGTTCCTGATCGCGCGCGCGATCACCCCGCCCGGCCGCGTCCGCCGCTTCGACACGCGCTTCTTCACCGCGGATGCTTCCAGCATTGCCCATCGCGTCGAAGGCGTGATCCACGCCGATGCCGAACTGGTCGAACTGGTGTGGGTCGAGATCGGCTCGCAGCCGCTGGCCGACGCGCATGCCATGACCAAGAACGTGCTTGCCGAACTCGACCGCCGCCTCGCCACCGGCCCGCTCCGCCACGATGCGCCGGTGCCGTTCTTCCATTTCTACGGCGGCAAGATGCAGAAGGACGTGCTGGGGGCGTAGCCTCCGCTGTCTCCCCGTCATTGCGAGCGGAGCGAAGCAATCCATGCCTCCACACGGGGAAAGATGGATTGCTTCGCTCCGCTCGCAATGACGCGGAAATTTCCTCTGGAAGTCATTCAATTCGCAAAATTCTTCTCACGCTGACTTGATGGCGCTGCGCTGATCGCCTCCCTATCTCTTCCCCAACGACAACGGCTACGGAAACGGGGCGATGACACAGCGGCAACTCAAGCTCGGCGCGTTCATGCGGCCGGTCTCCATCCACACCGGCGCGTGGCGCTATCCCGGCGCCTGGCCCGATGCCAACTTCAATTTCCCGCGCATCAAGCAACTGATCCAGAAGCTGGAGGCCGGCAAGTTCGACGCCTTCTTCATGGCCGACCACCTGGCCGTGCTGAACATGCCGATCAATGCGCTGAAGCGCAGCCACACCGTGACCTCGTTCGAGCCGTTCACGCTGCTGTCGGCGCTGGCCGGCGCCACCGAGCATATCGGCCTGATCGCGACGGGATCGACGACGTTCGACGAGCCCTATCACGTCGCGCGGCGCTTCGCCTCGCTCGATCACATCAGCGGCGGACGGGCGGGCTGGAACATCGTCACCACCTCCAATCCGGACGCCGCGCTGAATTTCGGGCTCGATGACCATATGGAGCATGCCGAGCGCTACAAGCGGGCGCGCGAATTCTATGACGTGGTCACCGGTCTGTGGGATTCCTTCGCCGATGACGCTTTCGTGCGCGACGTCGAAGCCGGGCTCTATTTCGACCCGGCGAAAATGCACGTGCTCAATCACAAGGGAAAATACCTGTCCGTGCGCGGGCCGCTCAACATCGCCCGCCCCGTCCAGGGCTGGCCGCTGATCGTGCAGGCCGGCGCGTCCGAGGACGGCAAGCAGCTCGCGGCCGAGACGGCGGAAGCCGTGTTCACCGGCGGCGGCCCTCTCGCCGACGGACAAAAACTTTATGCCGACATCAAGGGCCGGATGGAGAAGATCGGCCGCAACCCCGAGCATCTGAAGATCCTGCCCGGCGCCTTCGTCGTGGTCGGCAACAGCGTCGAGGAAGCCAAAGAGAAACGAGCAAAACTCGACAGCATGGTGCATTACGACTCAGCCATCGCCTCGCTCTCGGTGCAGCTCGGCACCGACGCCTCCGGCTTCGATCCCGACGGACAGTTGCCGCCGATCCCCGAAACCAACGCCAGCAAGAGCGGCCGCCAGCGGCTGGTCGACGCCGCCGCGCGCGACAAGCTCACGGTGCGCCAGCTCGCCCAGCGCGTCGGCGGCTATGGCGGGCTGTCCTTTGTCGGCACGCCCTTGACCATCGCCGACCAGATGGAGGAATGGCTGATGAGCCGCGGCAGCGACGGCTTCAACATCATGTTCCCGTTCCTTCCCGCGGGGCTCGACGATTTCGTCGACAAGGTGGTGCCGGAACTGCAGAAGCGCAGGATTTTCCGCAAAGAGTATGAGGGCCGGACGCTGCGGGAGAATTTGGGGCTGCCGAGGCCGAAAAACCGGTTCTTTGAGGGTTAATCCCGCCGAATCTGACCCGTTTTTGCCCCGAAAACCTTGACTTTGGACGATCAGAAGCTAGGTTGCGCGCAAATGCAGGCCGTTTGGCCGGCGCCCGATATCCCCTATTTGAGGTTCTGAAAATGGCCAAAGCGGTCACCATCAAGGTCAAGCTCGTTTCCACGGCGGATACCGGCTTCTATTACGTCGCCAAGAAGAACTCGCGCACCATGACCGACAAGCTGGTCAAGAAGAAGTACGATCCCGTGGCGCGCAAGCACGTCGAGTTCAAGGAATCGAAGATCAAGTAACGTCGCGGTAGTTTACCGACGTCCGGACGGGGCCTTGCGGCCCCGTTTTTGTTTGGGCAACGGGCAAGCAGGCGTCACACTATCGTTATAATCCGGGCAAAAAATCTCAAATCGACCGACGTTCAATCGACGTGGGAGAGCACAATGAGAATCGCGTTGCTCATCTGCCCGTTTGTCGTGAGTACCGCTCTGGCTGCCGCGGCCGAACCGCTTGAAGACCGGTTCGGACCTGATCGCGAACGCGGTTATCGCGCGGAACGCGGACTCAGCGCGGCCCGCCCCGGCTTCGAGAATCGCGACCGCTCGAATTTCCTTGACCCCAACCGTCCGTTGCATGACGAAAGCCGGCGCCCCGCCGCGATCTCCATCCCGCCCTGCCCGTCGGCTTGCAGCGATAGCTGAAAGCGCTTCCGGCTCAATCCCGGGCCGATCGGGCGCTGGGGTAAGTAGCCGTCCCGGTCATTCGGCGGGCGCCAGACGGCTGCGCGGCTGCGATGTCTTTTCCGCGCCGTTTCCGTCGACGTCCGCGCCGAGGTCGTCGCGCCACGGCCGCAGCCTCTCGATCAGCACGAGGATGACGGCGATCGTCACGGCGAGTGCCAGCGCGCCCTGCCAATAGGGAATGCCGGCGAGATCCGTGAAGATCAGTTTGGGCCCGGTGCCGATCAGCGACCTGGCGAGCCAGGGCTGCGCGTAAGAGAACGCAACCGCGCCGACCAGGCCGCCGAGCAGCGTAAAGATGGCATCGCGATAGCCGACGCCGATCTGCGCCAGCGTCGTGCCCGGACACGCGCCCGCCAGCGCGATGCCGGCGCCGAGGATCAACCCGCCGACGATATCGGCGGCATAGAGCGCGGCCTTGGGCTGCAGCTTGACGAACCCAAATCCATGAAGGATCGCCAGCACCACCGCGCCGGTCGCGACCGCGCTCAGAAACACCTTGAGCATGATCCAGTTGCGCAACTGCATCTGGCCGACGATCATTCCGGGTTCGAACACCCGCGATTTTTCCAGCGCGAAACCGAACACCATTCCCATCAGCACGCCGCTCAGAATTCCGACAGCAACCGATGACATGATCATTCCTCCGAAGGTTAAATTCGACGCAGCAGAAGCAGAGCGGTAGCAATGCCGCCTGCAAACATCGCAGCGACCGCAACCGTCGACCCAACCGACAATTGCGCCATCCCCGACAAGCCGTGGCCGCTGGTGCAGCCATCGGCGATCCGTGCTCCGAACAGCATCAGGAAGCCGGCGGCAAACGCCACCGCATAGCGCAAGCCCCTCGATGGCGAGCCGAGCGCTCTGGTCCAGATCGGCGAGATCGGCGCGCGGACCGCGCCCGACAGCTTCATCGATACGAATGCGCCCAGGGCAATGCCGACGACCAAGGCGACCTGCCAGAGATTCTTGGCGTTCGCTGCAATGTGCTTGGCGACGTAGTCGATGTTGAGCAGCGACGGATCGACCAGGCCGGTTATCACCGCGCCGACCGTCACATAGGAGGAAGAAGCTCCGAGCGCAGTCTCGATGATCAGGAACGCCGGAATTTGCAGCAGCCCGATAAGGATACCGGCAGCGTAGGGCGACCAGGCCTTGTCAAAAGGTGACATCAGCAACCTCCCTATTTTCATATATTAGATTTTCTTAATATAATATAGGATGCCGTCATTGATATGGATCAACACCGGTCCTGACGAGACGGCCGATTTGATTGAAGCGATTTGTTGCGGATCAATGCGCGCTATCGAGATGCAGCGAGAGTGCGTCTATCCACAATCGGAGAGCACGCCAATGTTCAAGATCTCACTTCTCGTATGGATCATGTTGGGCACCGCGCTCGCGGGCACTGCCGTGATCTCGGTCCTCGCCGTCCCTTCCCTCGCCGCTGAGGCGATGAACAACATTCCGTTCGCGGTGCTGATCGGCTTTGCGGCCGCCATGCCGCTCTCATATCTGGTCGCCAGAAAAATCGGCACATCATCGGCCCGGTAACACGAAAGCGAAGCGGCATGGGCGAAACCATCATCGAGGGGCCGCTATATGCGCCCAGCAAGAAGGTCTACCCGCAGGCCGTCCATGGCCGGTTTCGCCGGATCAAATGGACGCTGCTGGTGGTTGGACTGGCGGTCTACTATCTACTGCCCTTCGTGCGCTGGGACCGCGGGCCCGGCATGCCCAATCAGGCGGTGCTGCTCGACCTGCCGCATCGCCGCTTCTACTTCTTCTTCATCGAGCTATGGCCGCAGGAGGTCTACTATTTCACCGGCCTGCTGATCATCGCAGCGATGACGCTGTTCCTGATGAACGCGCTGGCGGGCCGCATCTGGTGCGGCTACCTCTGCCCGCAAACGATCTGGACCGACCTGTTTTACGCCGTCGAGCGCTGGGTCGAAGGCGACCGCCGCGACCGTATCCTGAAGGACAAGCGCGCCTGGACCTTCAGCCATGTGCGCGAGGTCGCGACCAAGCACTTCCTGTGGCTGATGATCGCCTGGTGGACCGGCGGCGCCTGGGTGCTGTATTTCGCCGATGCGCCGACACTGGTGAAGGATCTCGCCACCTTCCAGGCGCCCTTCGCCGCCTATCTCTGGATCGGCATCCTGACCGCGACCACCTATGTGTTCGCCGGCCACGCGCGCGAGCAGGTCTGCATCTACATGTGCCCCTGGCCGCGTATCCAGGCCGCGCTCACGGACGAATGGGCGCTCAACGTCACCTACCGCCGCGACCGCGGCGAGCCGCGCACCTCCATCAAGAAGGCAGAGCAGTTGCGCCTCGCCGGCGAACCTGCCGGCGACTGCGTCGATTGCCATCAGTGCATCAATGTGTGTCCGACCGGCGTCGACATCCGCAACGGCATCCAGCTCGGCTGCATTCAATGCGGCCTGTGCATCGATGCGTGCGACGCGATCATGCAGCAGATCAACCGGCCGACCGGACTGATCGCCTACGACACCGACATCAATGCCGAGCGCCGGCTTGCCGGCAAACCGCCGGTCTATCGCCTGATCCGCGCGCGCACCGTGCTCTACGCCGCCATTATCGCCATCGTCGGCAGCATCATGCTGTACACGCTGGCGACCCGCAGCTCCATGAGCATCAGCGCGCTGCACGAACGCAGCCCGCTATTCGTCACCCTGAGCGATGGCAGCGTCCGCAACGACTATACCGTGCGCTTCCTCAACAAGGCCGGCGTGTCCCGCTCCTTCGCGCTGGAAGTGCTCGGTGTTCCCGCCGCCGAGATTCGCACGTCGGGGGTCGAACGCGGCGCCGACGGAAAGCTGATCGTCGAGGTCGGGCCCGACCAGACCAGGGAACTCCGGGCATCCGTGCAGGTGCCTGCGGCCAACCTGCCGAAGGAAGCAACCGACATCGAGTTCAGGGCCACCGATGTCGCAACTGGACAGACCGCCTCGGTTCGCGACCATTTCGTTGCGGCGGGCCGATAGTATGATCTCGCAAGCCGAAGTTTCGGACGGGGCCTTCAAGGCCCCGTTTTCTCATTCTTCCGTCGTTTCCCGGTATGCCTCCGGCGCACCGACGCGACACGGCGTTGCATAGCCGTCCGGCATGGTGTCGAAAGCCAATCGATATTTCAGATCGCCTTCGCCCCTTTCCATACTCCCTGCCATCGCTCCTCAGAATTCGCCGCGGGGCACAACAGGGAGAACTACCATGTCATCCATCAAGATCGGCCTTGCCGCAATCGGCAGCCTCATTGCATTGACGGCCTCCGCCTCGGCCGAAGTCCGCTACAACGGCTTCCCCAAACTTGGGTACTCCGTCGTATTGCCGGCACCTGCTTCCACTTCCGCCACAGCCGGCAAATCAAGTGCCTTCGATGCCAGAGCAGAACTTCCAAAGGCGGAAATGCCCCTCCCGCAATCGCCGTTTCGCAAGGGTGGCATCAACGGCCGCGGCATCTGAGGTCTCGGTCCCGAGCGTTCGCGACCTGCTCTTGGTCCCGACTACGCCGTCTGCATCTGCGACGGCCCACTCGGCCGGATCAGCGCGAACGCGACCTGGACGCGGCGCTTCGTGGTCCCGCGTCCATCAGACAAATCGCCGGTCGAGCAGATTCTCGGCACCTTCGATTCGCTGGAACGGCGCTTTTCGGCGAAAGATTTTCGTGGCTGTCCGTTCGTCAATGCGGTCGCCGAACTCGGCGAAGACCGGTCGGTGCGAAAGGTTGCCGTCGCCTTCAAGGAAAGCCGCCGCCTCTGGTTTCGCGACCTGCTGGTGCAGCTTGGCGTCGCGCAGGCAGAAGCGCTTGCAACCCAGCTTGCCTTGCTGGTCGACGGCTCGATCGCGCAGGACCTCGTCCGCAACGATCCGGCGATGGCTCGGGCGGCAAAGGAAGCGGCGACGGTGCTGCTGAGGAATTCGGGGGTGAAGGTGGGCGGGAGTGCCGCCGCGAACAAAGGCGCGGTAAAGAAACGACAGTCAGGGTCGGGCTCTTGAGGCTCTCTCCACCGTCGTCCCTGCGAAAGCAAGGGACCCATACGCCGTGGCTTTTCAGTTAGGCGATGTGGTAGTTACCTTCTTCACAACGAGCGCCGGTGGTTATGGGTCCCTGCTCCCGTGCGCAATTGCGCACTAGGCAGGGACGACCAAGGAGCAAAAGCGGCGCAAGAACATGACGGCAAAGGGAGCGAAAATGGAAGACCTGAAAGTCACCGCCAACGGTTACGACTTCAAACCGGCGCAGGCGGCGATGCAGCGCTACATCGACAACAACCTGCTATCGGGCATTTCCTGGGCGGTCATGGTCGGGCGCGACCTCGTCGACGTGAATTGCGTCGGATGGGCCGACAAGGAAGCGCAGGTGCCGCTCCGCACCGATCATGTCTTCCGCGTCTTTTCCAACACCAAGCTGGTCACCTCCTGCGCGGCGCTGCTGCTGTTCGAGGAAGGCAAGTTGAAGCTTGATGACCCGATCGAAAAATATATTCCGCAGCTCGGGAATAGAAAGGTGCTGCGGCCCGGCGCCACCGCGCTTGACGAAACCGAGCCCGCCAACCGTTCGATCACGATCCGTCATCTCCTCAGCCACAGTGCGGGGCTGAGTTACGGCTTCTTCGATCCCGGCTCGCTCATCTTCAAGGCCCTCAACGATCGCGGCGTGCACAATCCCAGGACGACGCTGGCGCAAATGGTGGACGTGCTGGCCGATCTGCCGCTGATCTATCATCCGGGCACCTCGTGGGAATACTCGCTCGCCATCGACGTCGTGGCGCGGCTGGTCGAAGTGATCAGCGGCCAGCGTTTTGATAAATTCATCCAGGCGCGCATCCTCGATCCGCTTGGCATGGTGGACACCGGATTCGTCATTCCGGAGCAGAACCAGAACCGGCTCGTCGCGTATTACGCCGGCGCGGACCTGCTGGACCCCATGAAGCCGGGCCTGACCCGAACCGACAACGCGCCGTTCCCCGGCGCCTATCTCAGTCCGATCGAACGGCTCAATGGCGGCGGCGGCCTGGTTTCAACGCTGCCCGATATGGTCGCACTGATCCGAAGCCTGCTGCCCGGCGGCAAAACCCTGCTTAAGCCGGAGACGATTGCGCAGATGACGACCAACCAATTGCCCGAGGCCCAGTGGATCCGCTTTGCCATGATGGGGGAACAACCGGGCAAGGTGCACGGGCTTGCCGGCGCGCTGATCCAAAAGCCATCGCCGATCGATCATCCCGATGCTGCGGGCGAATTCTATTGGGGCGGCGTGGCGGGCACGCAATGGTGGATCTCGCCGAAGCGCAACATGGCGGGCGTGATGATGGCGCAGCGCCAGATGGCGTTCGTTCACCCGTTCTCGTTCGAGTTCAAGCGGCTGGCGTATGAGGCGGTGAAGCAGAAGGCCGAGGTTGTTGCCTGAGGGCAAACCACTGACCATCGTCGTCCCTGCGAACGCAGGGACCCATACCGCGTGATCCGTCGATGGAGCGCGGTGGCTGACGCTCTGCGTTCGCAGGTTATTGCTGTAAGTTGTTGAAGCGAAGCCATCTTCCGTCCGTGCCCATTACGCGGGCCGCGGCGTATGGGTCCCTGCGTTCGCAGGGACGACGGCTAGGCCGCCGTCGAGACCACCCTGTTCCGCCCGTCGTGCTTCGCCCGATACAGCGCCATGTCGGCGCGCTTGAGCACGTCGGCGACCGGCTCGCCCTTGTTGTCCAGCGTCGCCAGCCCGATCGAGATCGTAACGTCGATACGCTTGGTGCCCTTGTTGACCGCAAAGGTTTCGCCGGCGATCGAGCGGCGCAGGCGCTCGGCGACCATGCCGGCGACCTGGATATCGGTTTCCGGCATCACGATGACGAACTCCTCGCCGCCATAGCGGCAAGCGAGATCGATGCCGCGGATCGACTTGCGGATGCGCACCGCGAATTCGCGCAGCACGTCGTCGCCGGCGTCATGGCCGTAGGTGTCGTTGATGGATTTGAAGAAGTCGATATCGAGGATCATCAGCGCGAGCGGCCTGCCGCGGCTCGAGGCCTGTTCGGCGAGCGTCGAGAGATGGCTTTCCATGTAGCGGCGGTTATGCAGGCCGGTCAGCGCGTCGGTGATCGCCATTTCGATCGAGTTCTGCACGTTGTCGCGCAGGTGGTCGGTATAGCGCCGCTTGCGGATCTGGGTGCGCGCCCGCGCCAGCAATTCGTTCTTGTCGACGGGACGCAAGAGATAATCATTGACGCCGATTTCGAGCCCGCGCAGCAGCCGCGCATTGTTGTCGGCATCGGAGATGGCGAGGATCGGCAACTGGCGGGTGCGCTCCAGCGAGCGCGCCTGGCTGCACAGCCGCAGCCCATCGTAATTTTCCAAGCTGAGCGAAACGATCAGCAAATCGTAATTGCCCTCGGCGGCGTGAAACAGCGCCTCCGCCGGATTGGTTTCGACGTCGATGGTGTGCTCGGCGGAAAGGATCGGCGCCAGCCGCTCGTAGGACGACGGCCGGTCGTCGACCAATAGGATCCGGCCGCCGACGCCCTTGTCGGCGATCGCGCTGCGTTCGGGCGCTTCCATGCCGATCTCGAGCGAGGTGATGGCGCGCATCCGCAGCTCATCGGTCATCATCTTCAGCCGCGTCAGGGACCGAACGCGGGCGATCAGGACGATGTCGGACACCGGCTTGGTGAGAAAATCGTCGGCGCCGGATTCCAGCCCGCGGACGCGATCGGACGGGCTGTCCAGCGCGGTGACGATCACGACGGGAATGAAATGGGTGGCCGGGTTGGACTTGAGCCGGCGGCAGACCTCGAAACCGTCCATGTCGGGCATCATGACGTCGAGCAGGATGATGTCGCATTCGGAACGCGAACAGATGTCGAGCGCCTCAGCTCCGTTGGAAGCCGTGAGCACGTCGAAATATTCGGCCGACAGACGGGCTTCCAGCAGCTTGACGTTCGCTGGAACATCATCGACGACGAGGATACGCGCAGACATCGAAACTCACTCCTACCCGATAAAACGCCGCACGGTTTCGATAAACTTGCCGACGGAAATTGGTTTGGACAAATACGCCTCGCAGCCGCCCTCGCGGATGCGCTCTTCGTCGCCCTTCATCGCAAAGGCGGTGACGGCGACCACCGGAATGGCGCGCAACTCCGGATCGTCCTTGATCCAGCGCGTCACTTCGAGGCCGGACACCTGGGGAAGCTGGATATCCATCAGGATCAGGTCCGGGCGCAGCTTGCGGACGAGATCAAGCGCCTCGAAACCATTGCTGGTGCCCGAGGTCTGATAGCCATGTGCTTCCAACAGGTCGCGAAAGAGCTTCATGTTGAGCTCGTTGTCCTCCACGATCAGGACGGTTTTTGCCATCCCGTCCCTCCCCTCTCTTCAGGAAACAGATCCGGCCTTTCAGTACGCTTCTGTACCGCCGCCGGGCTGTCGAAAAGTGAATTCAAACTAGCGTCAGATTTCGCTCTAAGCCGTTAAATCGATGCGCCAACTTTTGCGGAGTGGTTTCCACTTGCTTGAACATACTCCGCAGACTCGGGCATGATGGTTCCAAACTAGACACCATAAGTTAACGGAAAGGCAAACCCATCTGTTGAAAAAGCCTGTTCACAACCCCCGCGAAGTGGCTGAAATCGTTGCAGTTCAGGCGCTGAGTTTTATTGCCGGCGACCCTGAAAGGCTAGGCCTGTTCCTGGCCGAAAGCGGCATCGGTCCGGAGACCCTGCGGACGGCCGCGGCCGACCCGCAATTTCTGGCTTCGGTGCTCGATTTCGTGATGCGCGACGACGCAACCGTGAAGGCGTTTGCGAGCACCTCGCAACTGCACCCGACCAATATTGCCGCCGCCCGCCAGGTGCTGGGTGACCCGCATTGGGAGCGCGACGTGCCGTGAGCGCGCCCGCGGTATCACCAGTGCGGCGAATTTGAAGTTCCTACCAGACTCGCGGTAGCCTCCTCGGTAGGAACTTCAAATTCTAAAAGCCGCACTGGCAAACATAATTTGCTGGTGCTCCTTATCATTCCGCAGTTCGCATAAGGTGGTGCGGCAAATGCGTGCGAACTGCGGAATGGGAGCACCAGACGGTCCGCGCGCTTTCTGCCGGGATTGCCTCGGCGACCTCGATATCAAGGCTAGGCGGTGCGGCGAATGCGGTTCCCCCCGCCTCGTCCGCCACCACGCCCTGCCCTCGCTGACGCTGGCGCATATCGATTGCGACGCGTTTTACGCCACCGTGGAGAAACGCGACAACCCGGAGCTTGCCGACAGGCCCGTGATCATCGGCGGCGGCAAGCGCGGCGTGGTGTCGGCCGCCTGCTACGTCTCGCGCACCTACGGCGTACGCTCGGCGATGCCGATGTTCAAGGCGCTGGCGCTCTGCCCCCAGGCTGCCGTAATCCCGCCCGACATGGCGAAATATGTCCGCGTCGGCCGCGAGGTGCGGCACGCCATGCAGACGCTGACCCCGCTGGTGGAACCGCTATCGATTGACGAAGCGTTCCTGGATCTTGCCGGCACGCAACGCGTTCACGGCATGATCCCGGCAAAAGTGCTGGCGCGCTTTGCCCGTGACGTCGAGCGCGACATCGGAATCACGGTGTCCGTCGGCCTGTCCTGCAACAAGTTCCTGGCCAAGATCGCCTCCGATCTCGACAAGCCGCGCGGCTTTGCCGCCCTCGACCAGAGCGAGGCGCGCGAAATGCTGGCGGACAAGCCGGTCGGCTTCATCTATGGCGTCGGCCCCGCGACCCAGGAAAAGCTGGTGCAGCGGGGTTTTCGCACCATTGCGGACCTGCAGCGCGCCGACGAGGTCGAGCTGATGAAGCAGTTCGGCGGCGAAGGCCGCAGGCTGTGGCGGCTGGCGCGCGGCATCGACGACCGCAGCGTGGTGCCGGACCGCGGCGCCAAGACCATTTCCAATGAGACCACCTTCGAAAACGACATCAAGGATTTTGCAACGCTGGAAAAGGTGCTGTGGCGGCTGTCCGAAAAAGTGTCGTCGCGGCTGAAGAGCGGCGATCTGTCAGGCCTCACCATCACCTTGAAGCTGAAGACCGCGGATTTCAGGCAGCGCACCCGCTCGCAATCAATCCAGGCGCCGACCCAGCTCGCGGCAAAGATTTTTGCAGTGTCGCGCGAAATGCTGGCGAAGGAGATCGACGGCACCGCCTTCCGCCTGATCGGCACCGGCGTCAGCGCGCTGCGCGAGGGATCGCTGGCCGACGACACCGACATGCTCGACCGCCGTTCGGCCCATGCCGAGCGCGCGATGGATGATTTGCGGAAGAAGTTCGGCAATGCGGCTGTCATCAGGGGCATCGCGTACAAGGGGCCGGCGAAGGAAGAGGATGAGGAGGAGTAGACCGCTCCCTCCCCGTCATTGCGAGCGCAGCGAAGCAATCCATTTCTCCGCTTGCGACGCTACGGATTGCTTCGTCGCTTCGCTCCCTTGCGCAAACGCTTCGCGTTTGTCGCAGGCAATGACGGAGTGAGAAGACGCCGCAGAGACGTCAATCGACGACGGCCACGGCCTCAATCTCGATCAGCCATTCAGGGGCCGCCAGCGCCGTTACACCGACGAGCGTGCTCGCCGGCGGCTCCATGCCTTCAAAGAACGCCGAGCGCGCCTTGCCGATGATGGGACGCAGCTCCGGCTTGTAGCCGACGACGAAGGTGGTGATCTTCACGATATCAGCATAACCCGCACCGGCGGATTTCAGCGCCAGGCCAATATTTTGCATCACCTGTGTCGTCTGCGCGGCCAGATCACCCTCGCCGACCACCCGTCCCTCCTCGTCGGTGGACACCTGTCCCGCGATATAGATCGTGCGCGCGCCGGAAGCGACGACGACGTGGGAGTAAGCCGGATTGTGGTGAAGTCCGCTTGGCCGAAGTTGTTCGAGCTTGCTCATGTTTGTGCCTCCCGACACGTTTGATTGAGGCCGAAGCGTATCTGGGTCCGGCGCTCTCGGCCAGACGAGTCCTCGCAGGCTCAGCGCGTCCTACCGCAGCTTGAAGAGATGGTCGAACTGCGGAACTACCGTCAGAGCATCTTGCCGACGACTGACCGATTGTTCGGCTGCATCGATGGATCAGCGCTTGATCCGTCCGACGCCATCACGCGATTGGCTTGTTGCCGGCAATGACCCTCATGTTGCTTCGCTCCGCCGCCCGGTCAGATGGCCGAGCAAATCCATCGGCAGCGGAAAGACCACGGTCGAGGATCGCTCACCGGCAATGTCGTGCAGCGCCGCGAAATAGCGCAGCTGCATCGCCTGCGGCTCCCGCGCGAGCGTTCGGCCGGCCTCGACAAGCTTCTCGGCGGCTTGCTGCTCGCTTGATCACTTTGGCGCGCCGCAACCGCTCCGCCTCGGCCTGCTTGGCAATCGCGCGCACCATGGTCTCATTGAGATCGATATCCTTGATCTCGACGGTGGTGACCTTGATGCCCCAGACGTCGGTCTGCTGATCGAGGATCTCCTGGACATCGGCGTTGAGCCGGTCCCGCTCGGCGAGCATCTCGTCCAGCTCGTGCTTGCCGAGCACCGAGCGCAGCGTGGTTTGCGCCAGTTGGCTGGTCGCAGCCATGTAATCGCTGACCTTGATGATCGCACGCTCGGGATCGATGATGCGGAAGTAAAGAACGGCATTGACCTTGACCGAAACGTTGTCGCGCGAAATTACGTCCTGCGGCGGCACGACCTGTACCATCACCCTGAGATCGACCTTCACCATCTGCTGCACGACCGGGATCAGGATGATGAATCCCGGCCCCTTCACGCCGGTGAAGCGGCCGAGCGTGAACACGACGCCACGCTCGTATTCGCGCAGGATACGAATGGCCGAGGACAGAAACAGGACCACGACGACCGCGAGCGTCCCATAGGTCAAATAATCAAGTATCATGACGTACCTCCTTCGCGGGTGGTGATCGCCGGTCGACGCCGTACCACCAGCGTCAAATCTTTGATATTGGCCACCTCGACCACCTCTCCAGGCTTGAAGGCTTCGGTGCCGCGTGCCTGCCAGCGCTCACCTTGGGTGAAGACGTGGCCTTCGCTCTCGGACCAGTCGAGGATTTCGGCGGTCAGGCCGCGCATAGCTTGCGCGCCGAGCCGTACGGGGCCTTTTTGAGCGCGTCGGAGCGAGCCGAGGACAACCAGGATCAGGCCGATGAAAATCGCCGCCGTGACGCCGATCACCGGCCATGACAGCCGGAATCCTGGCTCTTCGAACTCGAACAGCATCACTGCTCCGAGAACGAATGCGACAATCCCGCCGAGGCCGAGAACCACGGTCGGGTTGAAGACCTCGATGACCAGAAGCGTGGTCCCCAACAGGATCAGGCCGAGTCCCGCATAGTTGACGGGCAGCATGTTGAGCGCATAAAGGCCCAACAGCAGACAGATCGTGCCGATCACCCCCGGTGCGACCGTGCCGGGCGAGGAAAGTTCGAAGATCAGGCCGTAGATGCCGACCAGCATGAGAATGAAGGCGACGTTGGGATCGGTGATCACCCTCAGAAATCGTGAGATCCATCCGGGATCGATCGCTTCACGCCCGGCATCCCTGGTCGTCAGCTGCCGCGTCTCGCCACCCGCAACCTCGACCGTGCGACCGTCGATCTGCCTGAGCAGTTCGGCCGGATCGCGTGCGATGAGGTCGATGACATTCGCCTGCAATGCGCCATTGGCGGACAGGCTGGCCGCGTCCCGCACCGCTTTCTCTGCCCAATCGGCATTGCGGCCGCGCATCTCGGCAAGACTGCGGATCAAGGCGACGGCGTCGTTCGTTGCCTTCGCCGTCATGGCATCCTTTGTCTTCGGCTGCTGATCGCTGCCCTCCTTCTTGTCCTTATCGCCCTTGTCAGGGGTAGCGTCGGGCAGACCCGGCAGCGGGCCACCAATCTGCACCGGCGTCGCTGCTCCGAGATTGGTGCCCGGCGCCATGGCCGCGATATGCGTGGCGTAGAGGATATAGGTTCCGGCGCTGGCCGCGTGGGCTCCGGAAGGCGCAACATAACCGACGACGGGAACGCGCGACGCCAGCACGTCTGCGATAATCTCGCGCATGCTGGTTGAGAGACCGCCCGGCGTATTCAAACGCAGAACGACAACCTCGGCACGTCGTTCGCTTGCCTTGGTCAGCGCGTCTTTCACGTAACGGGCCGTTGCCGGCCCGATCGCTCCTTCGACCGAGACGGTCAGCGCAAGCTTGCTGTTGGCTTCCGCCGCCGAGGCGGCAAGGGAAGAGACAGCCAGAGCCACCGCTGCAGCGGCCGCAACAAGAGTCGCCTGTACGTTCTGCACAGCAAGGACTCCCTTATGGAGATGATATGGGGGTGTCCTGGTCGAATCTCAATATAGCCGGAATTGCAGGTCCGCAGCATTTCCCCAGTCTATCTTACGAAACCTGCTCAAGATCCGATTTGAGCGCCACCAGGAAGCGAGCGGCCTCGCCGCCCGTCACGACGCGATGGTCGAAGGTGAGCGACAACGGCAGCACGCGCCTCACCGCCGGCTGGCCCAAATGCGCGACCACCCGTTGGGCAATTCGGCCGGCGCCGATGATCGCCACTTGCGGCGGCACCACGATCAGGTTGGCGAACCGGCCGCCGATCATGCCGAAATTCGACAGCGTAATGGTCGCGCCGCGTAGCTCGCCCGGAGGTATCGAGCGCGCGACTGCATCAGCCCGCATCCGGTCGAGCCCGGCTCTCAAGTCCGATGCGTCCCTCTCTGCGACGTTGCGCAAGACTGGGACGATCAGCCCACCTCCCGTATCAACCGCGATGCCGAGGTCGACCCGCTCGATCAGACGCCGTTCTGCCGCACTGGCATTGTACCAGGCGTTGAGCGCAGGCTCCGCCTTGCAGGCGGCAGCGATCGCGCGTACCAGGCGGATGGTCGCGTCCTCGCCCTTTCGCCAGTCGTCGATATCGGCGTCGTCGGTGACACTGGCAGGAACGATCTCGGCATGAGCCACCGTCATCCGTTGGGCCATCGCGCGCCGCAAACCGCGCAGAGGTTCGGCGGGCCCGGTCCGGGACAAACTCTTCGCGGCCCGTTCGACGTCCGCACGCGTCATGGTGCCGCCGGGTCCCGTGGCTTCGACAAGCTCGAGATCGACGTCGAGCTTGCGGGCTAGCGCACGCACGGCCGGAAACACCTGGACTTTCTGTCCCGCGGCTGGCCTGGAAGGTGTGGTTGCCGCCGGCGGCTGCTCGCTGGTGCCGAGCTCGCCGACGATTGTGCCGGTGTCTTGCTCGGGGCCTTCGGCAAACTCGACGAGCGGTGCGCCTACCTTCACCACATCTCCCTTGGCGCCAAACAGATGCAGGATGCGTCCGCTCGACGGTGACGGCACCTCGACGACGGCCTTGTCAGTCTCGACGGAAACCAGCGGCTGATCGGTGACGACGTGATCGCCTTCGTTGACGTACCAGTTCACGATCTCCGCCTCTTCGAGGCCCTCTCCCAGATCCGGCAATACGAACTGGCGCATGTGACAAGTCCGCTGAATATCAACTGAACTGGCAGGCTTTGCGCGCGGCCGTGACGATACGACCGACCGATGGCATCATATGCTGCTCGAGCCGCGCCATCGGAATGACCGTGTCGTAACCGGTGACGCGGGCCACAGGTGCGAGCAGAGAGGTCAGGCCGCGTTCGGCGATCAGCGCGGCGATCTCGGCTCCGAATCCGCCGGTGCGCGTCGCCTCGTGCACGATGACGCAGCGCCCGGTCTTTGCGACCGAACCGAGCACCGTGGCTTCATCGTAAGGCTTGAGCGTGGCGAGATCGACGACCTCGGCTGTGATGCCCTCGCTAGCGAGCGCGTCGGCAGCCGCCATGGTTTCCTTTAGCATCGCGCCCCAGCTGATCAGCGTGACGTCGCGGCCTTCCCGCAGGACAAAGGCAACATCCAGCGGCAAAGCCTCACCGTTGTCTTCCACCTCGCCTTTTGCGGCGCGGTAGATCCGGGTCGGCTCCAGAAACACCACCGGATCGGGATCGCGGATCGCGGCGAGGAGCAGTCCGTACGCGCGTTCCGGCGACGACGGAATGACAACGCGCAAGCCGGGGATATGGGCAAGCATCGCCTCGGTGCTTTCGGAATGATGCTCGGGCGCGCGAATGCCGGCGCCGTGCGGCGTGCGCAGAACCATTGGACAGGTGAGCCGTCCCTGGGTGCGGTTGCGGATTCGGGAAGCGTGGTTCACCAGTTGATCGATGCAGGGATACAGAAATCCCATAAACTGGATCTCGCCGACGGGCTTCAGCCCCTGCACCGCCATGCCGACGCAGAGTCCGCTGATCAGAAGTTCGGCAAGCGGCGTATCGAGGACGCGCTCCGGGCCGAAACGCGTTTGCAGCCCGACGGTTGCGCGGAAGACGCCGCCATTGATGCCGACATCCTCGCCAAGCACTACGACATCAGGATCATCCTCCATCGCGCGGGCCAGCGCCAGATTGATGGCTTCGACCAGCGTCATCTCAGACATCGCCCTCTCCCGCGAGTTCGCGGCGCTGCGCGGCATAGACCTCGGGCAGCTCGGCATAGAGATGATCGAACATGGTTTCGGGTCGGCGCGGCTCCGTTGCCAAATAGCGCTCGACCGCCGCCTCGACGCCCTCATGGCACTCCGCGGCAAGCTGTTCCTCCTCCGCCTTGCTCCACATTTTTTGGTCGACAAGATAGTTCCTGAGGCGCGCAATCGGCTCTTCTTTCCAACGGGCCTGGACTTCGTCGGCCGGGCGATAGCGTGATGCGTCATCGGAGGTCGTATGATCGCCGAGCCGGTAGGTGACCGCCTCGATAAAATACGGGGCCTGCCCGTCGCGGGCCGCGGCAATGGCCGCTTCGGCCGCGGCGCGTACCGCTACGACATCGCTGCCGTCCACCTGCTCGCCGATGAAGCCGGCGGCGATAGCCTTCTGCGCCAGTGTTTCGCAACCGGTTTGCAGTCGTAACGGTACCGAAATGGCCCATTGATTGTTGGTGGCGACGAACACGACCGGCAATTTGTGCACGCCGGCAAAATTCATTGCTTCATAGACGTCGCCTTTCGAGGTGGCGCCATCGCCGAACATGCATACGGCGACGCGCGGCTCCTTGCGCAGCTTGAAGGCGTAGGCAACACCGGCGGCATGCGGCGCCTGCGATCCCACGGGAACGCAAAACGGGAAATCCTCGACCGGTCCGGAGAAGTCATTGCCCCGTTCGTCGCCGCCCCAGAACAGAAGAATCTCTTCCAGTTTGACACCGCGCCAGATCAGCGCGCCGTTATCCCGATAGGAGGGCAGCAGCACGTCTTCCCCCCGCATCGCACTGGCGATGCCAACGGACACCGCCTCCTGGCCGAGCGAAACCGCATAGGTCCCAAGCCGGCCGGTGCGCTGCAATGCGACAGCCTTTCGGTCAAAGATGCGCAGCAACACCATCGCTCGATAGAGCGCGGTGAGGAGGTCGGCATCGGAGGCGAATGCAGGGAGCGGCCGGTTGATCGAGCCGTCTGGCGCGAGGTAGTTGCGGTGGCGCACCTCAAAGCGCGCGATCACCGGGAGCCCGCCGTCTGCCATTTTCTTGCTGGCCACGTCCTCGCTCCCTGAGCGATTCTGCATCCCACCGCTCGTAATTGGTGCTGGACCGGAACAATACAAGATGGGTGCGCCCAATCTCGCATCGCCGTTGCTGCACCGCGGGCTCGCGGGGATCAGCCCTCACCATCGTGGAAACGCCACCGCGTCAGTGGTACATTAAAGCCATGGCAAATGGTCAGGTTGTCCTCGTAACAACTGAACCGTTGGGAGGCGGTTCGCCCGTTCGCTCGGTCTACTATGTGGCTGAACAGGACCCGGCAAAGGCCGAGGCAATTATCGCCGCAATGATGGCCCCGAACGAAAGGGTCGAAGCCTGGGGGTCGCTTCCGGAACCAGCCGTCAAGGCGCTCGGATTGAAGCTCGGCGACTTCACGCGCGGATGACCGGCTGCCGGTGCCGTCACTTGCAGGGCTTGGAATCCCTGACGTCAAACCGGCCCATCGCGCCCGCGATCACGAAGTCGTTGTAATCGAGCACCAGCGCGCGGGAGACGCCGTTCTCGAACAACTCGAACGACATCGCGTAAACCGGCGTCTGCTCGCCTTCCTTCGCCTTGGCGTCGCGATCGTAATAGCTGACGGTCACCGGCCAGCGAGTGAGCGCCTTCATCTGGTCGTTGGCGGTCGCGGGATCGGGCGTCGCGATGCTGCGGGTACCCGGGATTGGCTGGCCGATCACCGACAGCGTATTGTAGACCTTCTCGCCATTGTCGGAGCCGTCATAGACCATCAGCTCCAGCACCGACTTGCCCTCGCGGGCGGCGGCGATGATGTGCTGGATCTGCTCGGTCGGAAACACCACTTTGCCGTCGAGCTCGAACGTCTTCGCAACCGGCTGCTTCAGCTTGACCTTGATGCGATCGCCGACCCGCTCCGCCATGCCGTCGATCGGCGCGGAATCGGCGTCGTTCATCCGGGTATCGATCTTGAAGCGATAGCTCTTGCCGCCGGCATCTTCCCAGGAATGCGAGCGCAGATCGCTCAGCGTCAGCTTGCCCTCGCCGCTGTCGAGTTCCGACACCTGACGGAATTCGGACGTGTAGCCCTCGCAGGCGCTGCCCGAGAAATTGTAGAGGATGCGCCCGCGCGCACCCGATATCGCATTGGTCCCGCGCGACTTGACCAGCTTCAGTTCATACAGCGCCTGATGGGCAAGAAACGGCCCGCCGGCTGCAGCCAGTGCCGGTCCGCTTGCGAAGCCGGATATCAGGGCAGCGGCGGCCGAGAACGCCAAAGCACGGACCGGAATCGGGAACGAGCTAGCCATGTCCAGTTTTTTCCTCGAGGGAGATTCGGTTACATTAGTGATGGCTCCATTGCGTCGCAACTAGGGCGGCGTCACGAAAACGCAAGAATTAGATACCGAGGCGCGCTGTTTTCCGGGGTTTTTCGGCAAGATTCGCTCGATCACCACACGGCGACGCGGATACACCGTCCCTTGCAAGTAAAAGCGCGATGCGCGAAACAATGCGCGTCTGATCGATGGTCAGGCGCGGTCACATCAATCGGGGACGAAAAACATGGCGGGTACGGTCGAACAGAAGCTGGCGGCGCAAGGCATCGTCCTGACCGAGCCGCGCACCCCGATGGCGAATTACGTCGGCTTCGTGCGTACCGGCAACCTGCTGTTCGTCTCCGGCCAGGTGTGCGCCAATGCGGAAGGCAAGCTGATCGCCAAGGGCAAGCTCGGGGCCGGCGTCACCATCGAACAGGGCTACGCCGCGGCGCAGGGCTGCGGCGTCAACCTGCTGGCGCAGGTCAAGGCAGCGCTCGGCGATCTCGACAAGGTGGTTCGCGTGGTCAGGCTCGGCGGCTTCATCAATTCCGCGCCCGATTTCCTCGACGGACCCAAGGTGCTCAATGGCGCCTCCGACCTGATGGTCACCGCCTTCGGCGACAAGGGCCGGCACGCCCGCACCACGGTCGGCGTCGCCTCCCTGCCCTCGGACGCCGCCGTCGAGGTGGACGCCATCTTCGAGGTGTCCTGAGCGGAGCGCATCTCATGCGTGCTCCCGATTGGCTGACGGCGCGTCCGGTCGCCCACCGCGGCCTGCACGATATTGCGCGCGGCATCGTCGAGAACATGCCAGCCGCCGCGCAGGCCGCCGTCGACGGCAATTTCGCCATCGAATGCGACATCCAGCTTTCGTCCGACGGTGAGGCGATGGTGCATCATGACAATGCGCTCGGCCGCCTCACCGAGGGTTCCGGCGCGTTGCTCGGCAAGACCGCGGCCGAACTCAAGGCAGTCCAATTCAAGAATACGCCGGAGCGGATGATGACGCTCGGCGATCTCTGTTCGCTCGTTGCCGGCCGCGTGCCGCTGGTGATCGAGGTCAAAAGCCATTTCGATGGCGACCGTCGCCTGGTGAAGCGGATGGCGGAGGTGCTGGCCTCCTATTCCGGCCCTGCCGTCGGCATGTCCTTCGATCCGGACCATGTGGTGGCGCTGCGCGAACTGATCCCCGGCCGCGCCCGCGGCATCGTGGCGGAGCGCGAATATACCGCCGAAGAGTGGCCGGAAGCGTCTGCGGAACAGCGAAGGGGTATGACGCATCTGCGCCACGCCTTCCGCAGCCGGCCCCATTTCGTCGCCTATTGGGTGGACGAACTGCCTGCGGCAGCGCCATGGATCGCCCGTAACATTTTTGGCCTGCCGCTGCTGACCTGGACCGTGCGCACGCCCGAGCAACGCCAACAGGCCGCGCGTTACGCTGATCAGATGATCTTCGAGGGGTTCCTGCCGGGAACCTGATCCGCAGCCGCCCACCTTGAACTCGCGCGCCCGATGCACGATCTTTGAAATGTTGGCCACCCTGCGCGATGGCTGATCGCACGATGGGACCGGTCCGAATTTCTAGATGGCGTCATCCGAAATCACCCTCGAAGCCGTCCCCTCCGTCAGCGACATCCAGGCTGCGGATTGGGACGCCTGCGCCAATCCGAAACCTGGTCCGAGCAGTCTCGAAAATTTCGACACGCTGGCTGTAAGCGGGTCTCAAAGCGATCCCTGCAAGGGAGCCTATAACCCCTTCGTTTCCCATGCATTTTTTGCCGCCGCTGAAGCCTCCGGTTCGGCCTGCGCCCGCACCGGCTGGGGTCCCCGGCATCTCCTGGCAAGGCTCGACGGCGAGATCGCCGGCATCGTGCCCTGCTATCTGAAATCGCATTCGCAAGGCGAATACGTCTTCGACCGCGGCTGGGCCGACGCCTATGAGCGCGCCGGTGGGCACTACTATCCAAAACTGCAGGCCTCGGTGCCCTTCACACCTGCCACCGGCCCGCGGCTCTTGATCCGCGGCGACGTCGATCGCGAGCGGATCGGAACCGCGTTGGCGAGCGGGCTGATGGCGCTGTGCAACGCGACCAACGCCTCCTCCGTGCATGTGACCTTTGCCCCGGAGGCGGAAGCGAAGTTTTTAGGGGCGCACGGCTTCCTGCAGCGCAACGACCAGCAGTTTCACTGGCACAATGAAGGCTACGGGACTTTTGACGATTTCCTGACTTCGCTGAACTCGCGTCACCGCAAGGCGATCAAGCGCGAACGTCGCGAGGCGGTGGCAGCCGGGATCACCATTCACCACCTGACGGGCGCCGATATCACCGAGGATGCGTGGGACGCATTCTTCGCGTTCTACATGGAGACCGGCTCGCGCAAATGGGGCCGGCCCTACCTGACCCGAAAATTCTTCTCGCTGATCGGCGAGAGCATGAGCCGCGACGTGCTCCTGGTGATGGCCAAACGCAACGGCCGCTGGATCGCCGGCGCCATCAATTTCATCGGCTCCGACACGCTGTTCGGCCGCAACTGGGGCGCCGTCGAGCATCACCCCTTCCTGCATTTCGAGGTCTGCTACTATCAGGCGATCGATTTCGCGATCCAGCGCGGCCTGAAAGTGGTGGAGGCCGGCGCGCAGGGCGAGCACAAGCTGGCGCGCGGCTATCTGCCGCAAACCACCTACTCCGCGCACTTCATCGCCGATCCCGACCTGCGCCGCGCGATCGCGGACTATCTGAAGCGCGAGCGCGCCTATGTGGCGGCAGCCGGACGCGAACTGACGGAAGCCGGGCCGTTCCGCAAGGCGGCCGACGAGGCTTGACCTGCTGAATGGACGATATGAAATTGAGATCAAACCTCGAGGGAAAGACCATGCCCGCGTATGACACCAACAACCCCTTCGCAAAAATCCTGCGCGGCGAGTTTCCCTGCCACAAGGTCTATGAGGACGACCATGTGCTGGCGTTCCTCGACATCATGCCGCGCTCGCCGGGCCATACGCTTGTCATCCCGAAGGCCCCTGCCCGTAATATCCTTGACATCAACCCCGACGATTACGCCCACGTCGCACGCGCCGCCCACAAGATCGCCGCCGCCGCCATGAAGGCCTTCAAGGCCGACGGCATCACCGTGCAGCAGTTCAACGAGTCCGCCGGTGGCCAAGTCGTGTTCCACCTGCACATGCACGTCATGCCGCGCCACGACGGCGTCGCGCTCCTGCCGCCTGCGAGCCGCAAGGAAGACGTCAAGGTGCTGGAGGACAACGCGACCAAGCTGGCCGCGGCGCTGGGGTAGCGACAGGCACTTTCGTAGCCCGGATGAGCACAGCGACATCCGGGAATCTCTGCGGGACCGGCCCCGGATTTCGCTGCGCTCATCCGGGCTACAGACCTCCGTCATTGCGAGCGGAGCGAAGCAATCCACCTCTCCACACGGGGATAGATGGATTGCTTCGTCGCTGCGCTTCTCGCAATGACGCGGAGAAAATCACTCCGTCTCGAAATCGCCTGCCTGCGCCTGCGCCAGCGGCGTGAACTCGCAGCGGTCGGGCTTGACGTCGAGCAGCGGCGTTTCGTCGAGGCAATCGAGCCCGCGCACCAGGATGACGTTGCCCTCGATCTTGACGAACTTCACAATCGAGGTGCCGATTGGATTGGGCCGCACCGGGGAGCGCAATGAGAACGTGCCGCGGGTTTTCTGGTTGTTCTTCGGGCTCTGCAGCACCAGATCGCGGCGCGACTGGTGCAGCCAGTAGATCACTTCGAGATTCTCATAAAAATCCACGCCTTTGATCGCGGGCACCCAGGGTTCGAAAATCTCGAGCCGGCAGACCGGACCGTCGTGACGGCCCTGCCGCGGCGTCTCCAGCCGTGATTTCCAGGGCGTGCGGATGCGTCCGATAAACACCAGCCAGGCGTCGCGGGCTGGCGGCATGTCGACGGCGAGTTCGCCGTCGCGGATTTCAGTCTTCTGAACCATCGCCTAATCCAGTGAAGCTAGTAGCAGCCAATTCATGCCATTTTCGTGCGTGCCGAACAGTACCGCATTATCCGCTAGCTGCAATCAGCCAAGCCACCATTTCCCGGCCAGCAGGACGATCTCGCCGCAGACCACGCCGGCAAAGATCGAGCGTCGCGTCAGCATGAACGCCACAAAGCCCGCCGCAACCGCGCCGTAGCGCAGCCAGTCCGGCACGCCAGCCAGCGCGCCCGGCGGCTGCACCAGGATCTGCGCGATGACGCCAGCGAGGATCGCGGTCGCCACCGCCCTCACCCACACCAGAACTTCGGAGCCCTCGTCGACACCGGCGCCGAACCACAGCCCGGCCATGCGCCAGACTTCGTTGGGCAGGAAGCCTGCAAGCACCAGGACCAGCAGCGCGTGGGGGCTACCGAAAAACTCGCTCATGCGCGCGCCCTCTCCCGCCACCAGTGCACGCCATAGGCGATGGTGCCGGCGGTGACGCCGCTGATCAAAATATCGACGCCGGTATGCAGCATCGACACCAGCGGAAACAGCGCGATCCCCAGCACCAGCGCCAGCACGTCCGATATCTGCCGGCAGTTGCGCGCCGTCGAAAGCAGGAACGCCAGCGGCGTCAGCAGCAGGATCGCCGCTGCAAACAGCGGCGGCAGATTGGCGGCAAGGCCATAGCCGAGCGTGGTGGCGACCATGCAAACGGTGAGAAGCCCGCAGCCGAGCCCGTGCGTGAACGCAATCCGCCGCTGGCGCGGTACTTTTGGCAGCAGCCGGTAGCATTCGACCCACAGGGTGACGGCGATGAAATGCGTCGCCAACAGCAGATGACGGCGTTTTGTCTGCGGCGTCTTCATCAGCGGCAGCACCGACACCACCATTGGAAACAGCCGGATCGCACTCACCGTCACCGCAATCGCCGCCTGCACCGCGGTCGCGCCGGAGCCGAGCGTCGAAATCAGGATGATCTGCGCCGGCCCCGCCCAGACCAGAAGCGTGCTGCCGAGCACCCAGCCCAGACTGAAATGGCTGTCATGCGCCAGCGCACCGATGCCGAGATAGGTCGCAAACAGCACCAGCGTCAGCACCGTGGATGCGACCGAGCTCATGCCCCATGCGAAGGCGCGGATGGGGCTTTTCCATTGGGGAGAGTCGAGTGGAGGTAGCGACAATTGTGACCAGGATCGTAATGAGGTCCGGGCGGATAAGGCTGACGAAAAGGAGCGGCGTCAAGCAACGCAGGCTTCAGGGCAGTTATGCAGGGTAGCTACCCACCGTCATTGCGAGCGAAGCGAAGCAATCCATAGCTCCGCAAGCCGAAGAATGGATTGCTTCGTCGCTAGCGCTCCTCGCAATGACGAGATCGAGTCCGTAGCCTGGATGAGCGCAGCGACATCCGGGACCACTCTAACACCAACCCGGATATCGCTTCGCTCATTCGGGCTGCGATATTCATCTCACCCCGGCACGCCCCTGTTTTTCAGAACAAAACACGCCCCGCCCGCCTTGCGGATGCGGTTGCAGAGGTCGTCGGCGGCGGGCCGCGTGTCGGCGCCGATCCGCACCTGGTAGAAGGCGCGCGTGCCGCGGCTGCGCATGACCGAAGACAGCAGGCTCGGATCCTGGTCGCCGATCACGGCGCTGAGCCGCTTGATGGCGCGGGCGTACATCGCCAGCGCCTTGTCACGGCTGAAGCCGGCCGCGAGTTGCACGCCCCACAGTTTGGCGGCGCTGAGCGTGATGCGCTGTTCGAGGCCGGCCACGAACGGATTGGGCGCGCGTTTCAGCAAGGCCATCAGTTCGCGGCAGTTCGACGTCGATGCAGGCTCCGGCATCTTGCCGCCTCGCCCCGCCGCGGCCCACTCCTCGACCGTGGAGCCGGTGATGGCGATCACGTAGTTGCGGGTTTCCTGCGGCATCCCGCCGGTCCCGGCCAGCCATTCCTGCACCCGCCGCGGGCCGGCATTATAGGCCGCCGCCGCGAGCCCGAGATTGCCGAATTGCTGGCGCAACTCGTCGAGAAACTCGGCTGACTTCGGCAGCGCCTGCACGGGATCGAAGGGATCGAGCAGGCGCCGCTCATTGGCCGTTCCTGGCATGAACTGGGCGATGCCGCGCGCCCGCTCGCCGCTCCTCGTCACCGGCCCCACCGCATCGGGCTGAAAGCGGCTCTCCTGCCAGATCACGCGCGCGAAAAACTCCAGCGGCAGGTTCGAGGCCCGGGCCGCTGACTCGATCATCAGGCACATCGCCTCGCGGGCGTCACTCTCGCGCGCTTGACCGTCCGTCTTTTGGATCTCCGTCGCGCCCAACCGGGTGGCCGCACCCGCGTCCTCGGCGAGGGCGTGCGCACATGAGAACAAGAGCGACGCCGTACACCATAGGACGTGAAGGAACCGGCCTCTTTGCATGGCAGCTTGCAATCCGGGAGCGCACATCAAGGTGGAACGTCAGTCAAACGATCGTGGCTTGCCGGTGGATCCGCCATTCCGCCGCCGTACGCCGGCCTTTTGTGCCTTAATTGTTCCGAAATCCGCGCCATCGGAACCGCCGTTAATTTACGTTAATGCCGCATTTTGCGGCGACCGGTCTTTTACGGGGAACAAAGCGGGGTAAAAGTCTCCATCTTTCTTGGGAGACATTCAATGCGGGACCGACGCGAGAGCGCGCGCGATAAGGTAATGTATGGCGGCGTCGCCGAGATCGGTGATCGCGGCGCGACGCGCGAATGCATCGTCCGCAATATTTCCGACCGCGGCGCGACCATCGAATTCAGCGATAACCTCCAGTTGCCGAATGAGCAGCTCTCGCTGCGCATCGCGCGCAAGGGCCGCTCCTTCCTTGCCAAGGTTGTCTGGTGGCGCGACAATTTCGTCGGCGTCGCCTTCAGGGCGGAAAGCCCTGCCGAGCCGGTTTCCGATCTGGAGGAGCGGTTGCGCAGAAGCGAGATCAAGAAGCGGCAGCTGCAGCGACAGATCGACGAACTGCTCGGCGAGCGCTGAGCGCTCGCGGGGCCCTACCGAAAGTAGTCCAACAGACGTCCCACAGTGCCGCAGGCGGTATCAACCACCGTATCGTTGAGGCTAGCATGTCTTCAAAACCGCCAGATGGCCTGCCCGTCTATCGCCTCCTGACCGGCAAGGACGATGCTGCGTTCTGCCGACGTGTTTCGGAGGCCATTGAGCTCGGCTACGTGCTGTATGGCTCGCCTGCCCTGACATTCAACGGTGAATACGTCGTGGCCGCCCAAGCGCTGATTTGGCCGGACAGTTAGACATCCAGCAGTTTAGGTATCAAAAAGCCGGCGGTCTTGCGACACGCCGGCTCTTCGTTTTGGATTGAGGCCGCTTACGCCTTGACCAGCGGCCCCCGCGAGGCCGGCCCCTTCGAGCCGCCGCCCCCGTTGGGGCCGCCCGGTTTCGGCTTGCGCTTGCGGGCACCGGGCAGCTTTTCCGGCTTCGGCGTGACCGGTCCTTCGACGAACTCGAAGCCGATCTTGTCCTTGCCGTCGGCGCCTGCCTCGTCCTTGACCAGCACGACGCGGACATGGCCGCCGCCCTTCAGGTGACCGAATAGCACCTCGTCCGCCAAAGGCTTCTTGATGTGCTCCTGGATCACGCGCGCCATTGGACGCGCGCCCATCTGCTCGTCGTAACCATGTTCGATCAGCCAGGCCTTGGCGGGCTCCGACAGTTCGATGGTGACGTCGCGGTCGGCGAGCTGCGCCTCGAGCTGGAGGACGAACTTCTCCACCACCATTCCGATGACGTCGGCATTGAGATGGGCGAACGAGACGATCGCATCCAGCCGGTTGCGGAATTCCGGCGCGAACTGGCGGTTGATCGCTTCGTGGTCGTCGCCTTCCCGCTTGTTGCGCGTGAAGCCGAAGGCCTGGCGCGCTAAGTCGGCCGCGCCCGCATTCGTGGTCATGATCAGGATCACGTTGCGGAAATTAACCTGCTTGCCGTTGTGGTCGGTCAGCCGGCCGTGATCCATGATCTGCAGCAGCACGTTGTAGAGATCCGGATGCGCCTTCTCGATTTCGTCGAGCAACACCACGCAGTGCGGATGCTGGTCCACGCCATCGGTCAACAGGCCGCCCTGGTCGAAGCCGACATAGCCGGGAGGCGCGCCGATCAGGCGCGACACCGTATGCCGCTCCATATATTCGGACATGTCGAAGCGAAGCAGCTCAACGCCGAGCGAGGCGGCAAGCTGTTTGGCGACCTCGGTCTTGCCGACACCGGTCGGACCCGAGAATAAATAGGAGCCGATCGGCTTCTCCGGCTCGCGCAGGCCGGCACGCGCCAGCTTGATCGACGCCGACAGCGATTCGATCGCCTTGTCCTGGCCGAACACCACGCGCTTCAGGGTCTGCTCGAGGTGCTTCAGCACCTCGGCATCGTCCTTCGATACGCTCTTGGGCGGAATCCGCGCCATGGTCGCGATCGTGGTCTCGATTTCCTTGATGCCGATGGTCTTCTTGCGCCGGTTCTCGGCGACCAGCATCTGCGCCGCGCCCGACTCGTCGATCACGTCGATCGCCTTGTCCGGCAGCTTGCGATCGTGGATGTAGCGCGACGATAATTGCACCGCCGCCTCGATCGCCTCGTTGGTGTATTTCAGCCGATGGTAATCCTCGAAATAGGGTTTGAGGCCCTTCAGGATCGCGATCGCATCTTCCACCGTCGGTTCGTTGACGTCGATCTTCTGGAACCGGCGCACCAGCGCGCGGTCCTTTTCGAAGTGCTGGCGGTATTCCTTGTACGTCGTCGACCCCATGCAGCGGATCGTGCCGGACGCCAGCGCCGGCTTGAGCAGGTTGGACGCGTCCATCGCGCCGCCGGAGGTGGCCCCTGCCCCGATCACGGTGTGGATTTCATCGATGAACAGGATGGCGTTCGGATGCGCCTCCAGTTCCTTCAGCACCTGCTTCAAGCGCTCCTCGAAGTCGCCGCGATAGCGTGTGCCCGCGAGCAGCGTGCCCATGTCGAGCGAGAACACGGTGGCGGCCGCCAGCACTTCCGGCACTTCGGAATCGACGATGCGCTTGGCGAGCCCTTCCGCGATCGCGGTCTTGCCGACGCCGGCCTCGCCCACGAACAGCGGATTGTTCTTCTGGCGGCGGCACAGCACCTGGATCGCGCGGTTGATCTCGGAATTGCGTCCGATCACCGGATCGATCTTGCCGTCACGCGCCTTCTTGTTGAGGTTGACGCAATAGGTCTCGAGCGCCTCGCCCTTCTTCTTGGCGTCCTCGTTGCCCTTGGTCTCGGTCTCCTCGTCGACGCCGCGCACGGGGCGCGCTTCGGAGACACCCGGCCGCTTGGCGATGCCGTGGCTGATATAATTGACCGCGTCGTACCGCGTCATGTCCTGCTCCTGCAGGAAATAGGCGGCATGGCTTTCGCGCTCCGCGAAGATCGCGATCAGCACGTTGGCGCCGGTAACTTCTTCGCGACCGGAGGACTGGACGTGAATCACCGCGCGCTGGATCACGCGCTGGAATCCGGCGGTCGGCTTGGCGTCGTCGGCGCCGTCAGTCACCAGATTTTCGAATTCGGTCTCGAGATAATTGACGAGGCTCGTGCGCAGCTTGTCGAGATCGACGCTGCAGGCGCGCATCACCGCCGCCGCATCCGAGTCATCGATCAGCGAAAGCAGAAGATGTTCGAGCGTCGCATATTGATGATGCCTCTCGTTTGCAATCGCCAGCGCACGATGCAGGGATTGTTCAAGGCTTTGGGAAAAAGTTGGCATTCGCGTCCTCTATGGCCCCCGGTCATCATGATCGCCATTACCCGGTCAGGCAACAACAACCTTCGTCATCCCCTGTCATATAGTTACCTACGATCGTGGCGAAAGACCGGTTCCGCAAGCGTGGTTTTTCTCCAAATTCACGCGCCCTCCCCCCGAAAAACTGCCGGGAATACGATCGGCTTCCGTCAACACCAAGCGATGCAAGACCCGTTCCGTCTCTCCGGCCGGGTCGCGGGCCGTGCGCGGCTATTTCTTTTCCATCACGCATTGCAGGGGATGCTGGTGCTTGCGCGCAAAATCCATCACCTGCGTGACCTTGGTCTCGGCAATCTCGTAGGTAAACACGCCGCACTCGCCGATCCCGTGATGATGCACATGGAGCATGATCTTGGTGGCCGCTTCGGCGTCCTTCTGGAAGAATTTCTCCAGCACATGAACGACGAACTCCATCGGCGTGTAGTCGTCGTTCAGAATCAGGACGCGATACAGGTTCGGACGCTTGGTCTTCGGCTTGACCTTGGTGATGACCGACGTCGACGGCCCACCGGTTCCGGTATTGCGGTTCTCGTCATTGCTCATTCGGGGAGCAGAAGCAGATGACTTTGCCGGCACGGACGAACAAGCTTTGAAGGTTGGCTGCAACATGGCTCAGGCGTTCGAATTCCAAAAGGGGTGACCGGAGAGCGCATCCTGGTCCACTCGCGATCGGCTCTGGCGTGAGCCACCGCGAAGCACCCAGCAACGCATTTTTCCAGATCGCCGCTCCCGGTCCGACCCGTTGGCCGGATCGGCACCTGGAATATGGGTCTGCCGCCGGACCGCCGCAAGCGCGTTAACGCTGGCTGACACGATCCCAGACCGGCCCGATTCCCGGCTCGGCTATCCGGACCAAGGTTAATCGTTTCTACCGGATTTGACAAAGGACAGCGACCGCCCGTTTAGCCGCCGTTGACGATAGCAGGCGCTTTTGGCTGCCGGTTCGGCGATGCGCAGGCTTTGACCCGTTTTTGGCGGAACCGGTTTACCGCCTGTTTAGCGGCCAGGGCGGAAATGCCCGTAGAAATCACATTTGCGGTGAGAGCCATGCTCGATACAGTCGTTTTCCGTCGCCTTCGCGCGGCCGCCCGCCGGTTCGCCGGCGCAAACGACGGCAATATCGCGATCCTTTTTGGGATCGCGGTCATCCCGATCATCAGTTTCGTCGGGGCGGCGGTCGATTACACCCGCGCCGTCAGCGCCCGATCCTCGATGCAGGCCGCCCTCGACTCCACCGCCCTGATGCTGGCGAAGGACCTGACCGAGGGCACCATCACAACCTCGCAAATCTCCGCGAAGGCAGACGCCTATTTCAGGGCCCTCTTCACCAACACGGAAACCAAGTCGATCGCGATTACGGCGACCTATACCCAGAATTCCGGCAACGGCTCGACGATCCTGGTCAACGGCTCCGGCAACATCGAAACCGGTTTCATGCGGGTCGTCGGCTTCCCGACCATGGATTTCAACACCAGTTCCACCTCGGCCTGGGGTAACGTGCGCATGCGCGTCGCGATGGTGCTCGACGTAACGGGATCGATGTCCTCGAGCGGCAAGATGGGCGCGATGCAGACGGCCGCCAAGAGCTTGGTCGATCAACTCGGCGCGCTCGCCAAGAATCCCGGCGACATCTACATTTCGATGGTTCCATTCGCCAAGGACGTCAATCTCGGCAGCAGCTATTACAACTCGACCTGGATCGACTGGTCGCGGTGGGATTCTCAGTCCTACACCAACACCTGGGGCACCTGCAGCAAGTCGAGCTACACGGACAGGGATACCTGCAAGTACTACGGAAAGACCTGGACGCCGGATCGGACCAAATGGACCGGCTGCGTCACCGACCGTACCCAAGACTACGACACCAAGAACACGACACCGACATCGGCCAACGCGCCGACGATGGTCGTGGCCGAAGAATATGTCTCCGGAAGCACGTATTATTGCAAAACCGGCAGCAGCACCCGCGTGGGGCAGATCGTGCCGCTGAGCTACGACTGGTCCTCGATCAAGACGGCGATCGACGCCTTGCAGCCCACCGGCAATACCAACCAGGGCATCGGGCTGGCCTGGGGCTGGCTGACGCTTGGCATGAGCGATCCCTTCAACGCGCCGGCCAAGGATACCGCCAACTATACCTACAAGGAGGCCATCGTTCTGCTGTCAGACGGTCTCAACACGCAAAACCGCTGGTACTCGAACGCGTCGCAGATCGACGCCCGCCAGAAGATCCTGTGCGACAACGCCAAGGCGGCCAACATCGTGATCTATACCGTGCAGGTCAACACCGGCGGGGACCCGACCTCGGCGGTCCTGCAATACTGCGCCAGCGGCACGGACAAGTTCTTCCTGGTCACCGATCCGAACCAGACCTTGTCGGTGTTCAATTCGATCGGCCAGTCGCTGGCCAAGCTGCGCGTCTACAAGTAAGCCTCCATCGAGGCGCCAAGAAAAAATCGAGGCGCCAAGAACAAGAAAAAGCCCGGCCGCAACGGCCGGGCTTTTTTAATTGCCGAATATGAAATCGCGAACGAATTAGCGCGCGGCCGGGGTGAACTTCGAGACCAGGCCTTCGTAGGGCTTGAAGGTCTGCTTGGCGAGATCGGTGTAGAGCCCCGCGATCTTCTGCGTTTCGGCGACGA
Organism: Bradyrhizobium sp. AUGA SZCCT0283; assembly: GCF_018130385.1. Taxonomy (GTDB): domain Bacteria; phylum Pseudomonadota; class Alphaproteobacteria; order Rhizobiales; family Xanthobacteraceae; genus Bradyrhizobium. The sequence continues at coordinate 120,501 of NZ_JAFCLU010000021.1, forward strand.
AGGTCTCGTAGGAAGAGCGCGCGAATTCGGTCTGCGCTTCGATCGCCTTGTCCAGCGACTTCACGCCGGAGAGCTTTTCAACGAACGATTTGGTGTCTTCGAACGACTTCTTGGCATAATCGCCATAGGCGGTGGCGATCGCCTGAACGCCGCTCTGCAGGTTGCTCGCGGAAGCGGCAACCGATTCGAGATGCTCTTTGCCGTAGTTCTGAATGTCTTCAACCTTGACCATCGATGGAGTCCTTTCCCAGACTGCAGGTGTAAACTGATTGCCGGGAGGTCCCGGCCCCCTGACCACCATCTGTATATGTGCACCGCACAATAAAGTCAAGAAATATTGTGCGACGCACAAATATGGCGAATTAGCGCAAAAATCCGGGGTCTTACGCAACGGTTAATTAATCTTTTGGAAACTCGCTCCGCCTAACCTGATTCCTGGACATGTTCGCCTTCCGACAGACAGCATGAAAGCTGTGTGTGAACAGCATCTTAGCTAGAACAGCGACCCGATCGGCCAACCCGGCCGCGCGTAATAGCCGGATCGGTACTTCGAACGGGGGAGCATCAGCGGTTGGTGGGCACAATTTTGCCTCACGAGCCGGTGATCAAGACAGAAATTGGGACGGGGAAGTAAATGCTTCGTACAACCTTGGCTTCCTCGCGCACTTTGCGCGTGTGCGCCCTCGGGCTCATTACCTTCACGACCGCGATCCTGATCTCGAGCGAGAGCGCTGAAGCGCGCCGCTACAAGCACCGTCGGCACCACCATGTCGTGCGCGAAAGCTACAGCCCGCAGTTCTCCTCCATCATCGTCGACGGCAATTCCGGCGCGGTGCTCAGTTCCAACAATCCCGACGGTATCCGCCGCCCGGCGTCGCTGACCAAGATCATGACGCTTTATCTGCTGTTCGAGCGCCTCGACGCCGGCAAGATGAAGCTGGACACCGAGATGGAAGTCTCCGAGCACGCCTCCGAACAGGCGCCGACCAAGCTCGGTCTAAAGCCCGGCCAGACACTCAAGGTCGAGGATGCCATCAAGGGCCTGGTGACGCGTTCCGCCAACGACGCCGCCGTCGTGATCGCGGAAGCCATTGCCGGCAATGAAGACGAATTCGCCAGGCTGATGACGCGCAAGGCGCGGGCGCTCGGCATGAGCAAGACCACCTACCGCAACGCGTCGGGCCTGCCCAACGACGAGCAACTGACCACGGCGCGCGATCAGGCCACGCTCGGCCGCGCGATCCAGGATCGCTATCCGCGCTACTACCGTTATTTTGCGACCACGGTGTTCAATTATCGCGGCCAGTCGATCCGCAACCACAATCGCCTGCTCGGCAATGTCGAAGGCGTCGATGGCATCAAGACCGGCTACACCCGCGCCTCCGGCTTCAACCTCGTGAGCTCGATGCGCCGTGGCAACCGCCACCTCATCGGCGTGGTGCTGGGCGGCCGCAGCGGCGGTTCGCGTGACGCCACCATGCGCAACCTGCTGGCCGAGAACCTGGAGAAGGGCGCGACCAAGCGTACCGTGGCCGCGATCACCGAGCGCAATCCCGCCGACGGCACCGTCGATGTGGCCGAAGCCGAGACCGCTTCGCGTCCGGCCGAAACGACTCAGTCCGGCAGCGCCCTCGCCGAACCGGGGCTCGCGGCCATGCCCGTGACCCGCTCGATTGCCCCGGCAAAACCATCCCTGATGGCGGCCGCCGCCGCTGCCCTGCCCCCGCCGCCCAAGGTCGAGCAGAACAAATTCGAGTCGCAAGCCAAGCCCGAACCCGCGCCATTGACCAGCGGCGTCATTCAGACCCAGCAGATTTCCGCGATCCCGGGCTCGGCTGAGCCAATGAAGCCGGTCAAGGTCAAGACGGTTCAGGTCAAGGCCGGCCCGATGAAACTGGCGGCCGCCGGCCCCTCGCAGCCAGTGGCGCCGCCGATCACCAGCGCCATCCCTGCCCGTCCCGAAGTTGCCGAAACCTCCAGCGCCGTTGTCGCAAACGCCGCCGAGGCCAAGGCCGAAGCCGCCAGGGAAGCCCTCAGGGCAGCCATGCCGCAGCAGCCGGCCGGCCACGGCACCGGGAACGGCGTGCTCGGCGTGTTGCCCGCTTCCAGCCTGGCACAGGCGCACGCCTCGCACGCGCAAGCGCTGGCCTATGCCGATCCGGCGCCCCGTGCCCAAGCGCAGGCCGTGCAACAGAACGACGCCGTCAAGCCGGCTGCGCCGGCCGTGGTTCGCACCGGCTGGATCGTCCAGGTCGGCGCCCTCGAAAGCGAAAGCGAAGCCAAGCAGCGGATCGACCTCGCCCGTACCAAGGCCAGCGCCCTGCTCAGCAAGGCCGATCCTTTCACCGAGCCGGTCGTGTCCAAAGACAACCGCACGCTATTCCGCGCCCGCTTCGCCGGTCTCGATCGCGATCAGGCCGAAGCGGTATGCCGCACGCTCAAGCGCGCCGACATTTCCTGCATGACCGTTCGCAACTGATCCGGACTTCCCGCTGAAGTTCGCAAAGCCGGCGCCGCAAGCGCCGGCTTTGTTGTTTTCCAAACACAGTCGCTGCGGCTCTCGGTCAATCACGCCCAATGCGGCCAGCGAAAACTTCTCGTCAAGAATTTACGGCTAAGTTTCCCTGCAATGAACGATCGACCACGCCGGACAACGGCGGGCGATATGGGGCGTTAGTCAGAGAACAGAAGCAACTCTCGGTTTGTAGCGTCGGTGGCGTGAGCCGGAGTTAGCTAAAGATGCGTGCGAAGAAGGGTATCCTTGGCCTCGTTTACACGGGCAGCGAGGTACGTCGAGCCCCCCTGGTCGGGATGCAGTTTCTTCATCAGGGCGCGGTGCGCCCGGCTGATGTCGTCACGCCCCGCCCCCGGCTGCAAGCCAAGGATCTGATAGGCCTCCTCGTCCGTCATTTTTCCGCTCGCCGCCGCGCGGCGCTGCCCCCCTGCCGTGTCGCCCTGCGCGTTCTGACGCCAAGCGGGAAACCGGCGGTCAAGATAGCTTTCAAGTAAGGCGACGCTCTCGGCGTCGAAGGCCGGTATCATCGCGATCAACTGCGGCAGGTCGAATTCGTCGAGCGAGCGCCCGGCATTCGGCCCGTCTACGATCCGGCCCGACAGTTCGCCACTGTCGTGATCGAGGCTCATGTCGAGAAATTGCGAGCGCACGCGCGAAGCCTGTCCTGACGAACGCTGCGCGCCGCCACCGAAGAGCCCGCCGATATTGCTGAAGCTACCGGGCCCGAACGGCGACCAGCCGAGCAGCCCGGCGCCGAAGATGCCGAGCGGAATTGCGACGGCGAGTTCGCCGCGCAGGCCGGTGAAGGCCGCGACCGCCAGCGCGATGACGCCGCCCGCGATCTTGATTCCGCGCGCGAGCACGACCGGGTTGGCTGCACGAAACATCTGCAGCAGCAAGTATAGAACGACAACGGCGACGACGCCGGCAATCAGGGTTGGCATGGCTCTAATATAGCGGCACCCGCGCCGAAAAGCATGGCGTCCGGCCCGGAGGCAACCAAAGTAATCACTTCATCTGGCCGATCAGTGCGGCCGCGCCGCTTGCGGTTTTCGATAGCCGCAGCAGCGCTTCGCGCCCGCCGGCGGCATAGGCTGCGGCGGCGCGCAGGAGCTCGCGCAACTGCGCCGCGGCACCGGGATCGAACCTGCACCATGCGCCGCCGGTAAGCCGCGCAATCTCGCGGAAGGCCTGTTCGGCTGTGGCGTCGTGGCCTTCCTGAAACATGAACACCGGCACCTTGAGCAGGCCGAGTTCGCCGGCCTTGGTGCAGAGATCGTCGACCGCCTCCTCCATGGCGTCGCCGACGAACACCACGGCGCGCACGCCAGACGCCACCGCCTCGCGGCGCGCCTCCGACAGCACCTTGCCGATCTGGGTGTTGCCGCCCTGGCAGTCGATTTTGCCCATCAACCTCGCCAGTTGCGCGGAATCGGAGATCCAGCCGGTGGCGCGGCATTCGTTGAAGCCGCGGTAATAGACCAGCCTGATGTCGAGGCTGCCGAGCGAAGCCGCCTCGCGAAACATGTCCGCCTGCAGCGCGCAGGCCATGTCCCAGGTTGGCTGCCGGCTCATGGTGGCGTCGAGCGCAAACACTAGCCTTCCCCTGGCACCCGGGCTGTGCGGCGACATCGCACGCGCTTTCGCCACGAAGGCCGCGATGTCTTCCGACGCCGACGCCTTGGTCTCCGGCAGCGGTCCGCCCTTGCGCGCCTCGGCCTTTGCCGAAGCAACATCGCCTGCCGATTTCGGTTTGATGGGTTCGCCGGCCATGAGCGCTCGCAGGTAAGCAGCAGCAAGCTCTATGTGGGACGGCGCCCGGCGGCGGTCAATGCGCCGGGCAGTGCCGCAACGACGGCCATCAGCCGCCTAGTTCGTGACGGGCTTGTTCTTCGGTGCCGGATTGCTGGCCAACGGGACGGACAGCGGCACCGGTCCCGGGCTGCTGCTCAGGACGTCGGGCACCTTGGTCGGCACCGGCTTCAGCGCGCCGCTCTTGTCGGACTCGTCGAGGAACTTGTCGAGCATCGACTGGATCGAGGATTTGGCTGCGTCAGGCCCGGTGTCCCGCATGTCGTTGTGCTGGAAGCCGGTATTCACGACCGTGATGCCGGCCTGCTCGCACTGCTCATCGTCAGGCACCACGCCGGGGTCCGGCTTGAAATGCGTATCCTTGGAACGGAACGACAGGATCTTGAACTTGCCGTCGGTCAGGAACGGCACGCGCAGATTGTCCAGCGTCACGACCTTCTTGATTTCGTCGGGATACTGCCTGGCGAAATACATCGAGATGTCGCCGCCCATCGAATGGCCGACCATCGTCACCTTCTCATAGTCGGCGTTGGGCTGGACCTTCTTCATTTCGTGGATAGCGAAATGGATGTTGGCCACGCCGCGCTGAATCTGCGGCAGACGGCCGACATAGGGCTCGCCGACCTTGGTCACCATCGGCGGATCGGTCGGCAGGTCATGCTGCGGGCTGATCGCGAGATATCCGCGCCAAGCGAAGACGGTAGACAAGAACGAGTACTCGGTGTTCTTGACGGTGTTGCCGTGATTTAGAATCGCAACCGGCAATTTGATCAAGCCGGCGTTGGCCTGCGTTTCCTTGTCGCGGCGAACGGCGATATGAACGGCGACAAGACGATTGTCGCGGTCGGGATCGTGGAACGCGATCGTCTCGTGCCGGATCGCCCACTTGTTCGCGGTGAAATACGCGACAGCGACCAGCACGGAGAGTGAAAGCAGAACTAGAATTCCACGTTTCATATTCGTCCTCGCACCCCACTAGGGGCCAACCCTGTTTGAGACTCTTTCGGTCCCTTGTTGATGATATATGTCACGATGGCGTGACATAAAGGCCAAATGTTGTGTGTTGACCGCCTGATCATTGTGCGATGCACCTATCCATTGTGCAGCCGCTCAGTCCCCACAAATCCGACCCGCTTTTCCTTACGACGCCTCCAATCAAGCTTCGGTTCGAGCGTTAGATAAAACTCTAAGGAAAACGGCATACTGCAGGCTTGGTTCCCGGGAACCTGCAGCCTACAGGTGCGGGAATACCACAACCCCCCGAAATTTAGACCATCGTGTAGATGACGAGCTTCAAAGCCGGGTCGTCATTGGCCTGGAAGCTCGCATACTCCAGTTTGAGCCGGCCCTTCTTGGGATGGATCAAGGATTTCCGTCCAGCCGCGACGCCGCTGATGTCATGGGCCTCCCACCAGCCTGCAAATTCGGGACAGCCTTCGCGCAGACGTGCCAGCAGGTCGCGGAAGGCGGGATCGCCGGCCCACAAGTCATGTGTCGCGCGGAACTGGGCCACGATGCGTCTGGCCTCATCCGCCCATGACGCGCCGAACAACTGCCGCGTCGCGGGGTTGGTCAGCACCGACAGCAGGCTGTTGCGATCGGCCTCCGCCAGCCGGCTGAACGCAAAGATTTCTTCAGCAGCCGCATTCCATACGAGAATGTCCCAACGCCGTCCGGTGACATAGGCCGGCAGGTTGAGCTGTTCGACCGCGCGCCGGACCGCAGGCGGAACGGTCTCGCGGACGAAGGGTCGCCGGTCGGCATTTTGCGTCAACTCCGTCAGATGCCGGTGTTCGGCTTTGGTCAACCGCAACGCGCGCGCCAGCGCGTCGATCGTCGCAGCCGAAGGGCTGACGGATCGTCCCTGCTCGAGGCGGATGTACCAGTCGACGCCGATGCCGGCGAGTTCGGCCACCTCCTCCCGCCGCAGGCCGGGCGTGCGCCGCCGCCGGCCCACCGGCAGGCCGACCGCCTTCGGCGTCAGCTTCTGCCGCCGCGACCGCAGGAAGTCGCCGAGTTCGCTTTGCCTCGAATTCGTGCCTGATGCCGCCATGCGCGCCGTAACCTGAGAAGGGGTCTAACAGTCCTAGGATAATACCAGGTCTTGCTAGGACAGTGAAGGCTCGCGAGAATGCGCTTTCATCGAAATGAGGAGGCCCCATGAAGGCTGCCGTCCTGAATGCGTTCGGATCGCCGCTTGCGATCGAAACTCTCCCCGACCCGCGGCTTGGCACCGGCGAGGTCATTGTCGACGTCGTGGCGAGCCGTGTGCTGGCCTACGCCAACGAAGTGCTCAGCGGGGAGCGAAAATACCTCCTGGAACTGCCTGTGGTGCCGGGCCCCGGCGCGATCGGCCGCATCCGCGCTACCGGCCCCGATGCGACCCGGCTTCGTCCTGGCGACTGGGTCTATTGCGATCCGACCGTGCGCTCACGCGACAACGCGCTATCGCCCGATATCGCCCTGCAGGGCCTCACCGCCGGCAGCGAGGGAGGCCTGCGCCTGCAACGATATTTCCACGACGGCGCGTGGGCCGAACAAATGCGGCTGCCGACGGAAAACGCGGTTCCGATCGGCGACATCGACGAGAAGGACGCAGGCCGATGGTGCACGCTCGGCACGCTGCTCGTGCCCTATGGCGGGTTCCTCGCCGCGAACCTGCAAGCCGGAGAGATCGCGCTGGTCAACGGCGCCACCGGCGGTTTCGGCAGCGCCGCCGTCGCCGTCGCGTTGGGGATGGGGGCGCAGTGCGTCGTCGCGACCGGGCGGAACGAGCAGGCGCTCACCGAACTGACGCGGCGGTTCGGCGCCCGCGTCCGGACCGTGCCGATGCGCGGCCACGAGGCCGACGATCGCGCGCGCATCCTGCAGGCGGCACCCGGCCCGATCGACTGCGTGCTCGACATCCTCCCGCCTGCCGCCAATGCCGTGCAGGCGCGGACCGCCATCCTGGCGGTACGGCCATACGGGCGGGTGGTGCTGATGGGCGGCGTCGGCATGCTTGGCGGCGCCGGCCTCGACCTGCCCTACCCGTGGATGATGCGAAACTGCATCACGCTCCGCGGGCAATGGATGTACCCGCCGCATGCGGCCACCCTGATGGCAGGCCTGATCCGCTCAGGCCTGGTCGACCTCGGTCATTTCGAGATCACGGCCTTCCGTCTCGACCGCGCCAACGAGGCGGTCGCGCATGCCGCCGCCCACAGCGGTCCTTTCAAAATGACGGTGATAGAGCCGCGATAGGCCAAGGTTCAGGCGATGGTCAAGGCTCACGCGCTGATGATGTCGCCGAGGATGTCATGGACTTCGAGCGGCTTGTCGACCTGGGTGAACCATTCGGCGCGGTTGGCGGCGCGGCGGCGGCCGCGCTCGTCGAGCGGCAGCTTTAGCTGGCGCAACAGACTGGTCACTTCCTCGCGGGCCGTGACGTGGCCCATGCTCGGCCGGGTTCCCAGCGTCGCCTCGTCGATGTCGTCCAGCGCCGTCAGTCCGCGCGGAAAGAATTCGCGGTAAACCACGCGCTCGGCAAATCCGTCGATCGAGCGGAAGCCGAGCCGCAGCGAAAGATCTTTCAGGCTGTCGGCGACCAACTGCTTGTTGCGCGAACCGATCATCGACAGGCGGTTGCGTACCACGATCCAGTCGGTGGTGGCGCCGTCGATCTGACGGCGCTTGCGCCTGACGTCGCGCACCATCTCCGCATAATGGCTCTCGCCGGTCACGGAATAGGTCGCGGGATCGACGGTGCCGAGTACGTCGAAATCGAGGAAGCTGTCGTTGATCGGGGTCACCAGCGTGTCCGCCATCGAATGCGCCAGACGCATCAGATAGGAGTCGGAACCCGGCGTATCGATGACGATGAAATCGAAGGCGCGCTCGATGGCGCTCACCGCCTCCATGAACTGCTGGAACTCGGAGTTTTCATTGTCGGCGATCTGCATCGTCTCGCCGAGCTTGACGCAGTAGTGCACGGGGATTTCGAGGTCGAGACCGGTGCGGCGGGCCCACGCGCTCCGGTTGGCGATGTAGCGGGTAAAACTCTGCTGGCGGCAGTCGAGATCGATGGTGGCGACACGCTGTCCGGCCTTCATCAGGGCGACGGCGATATGCAGCGCGGAGGTGGATTTTCCCGACCCGCCCTTCTCGTTGCCCAGCACCACGACGTGCGCTGAACCGAATTGACCCTGACTCGCCTGAACCAACATGACTCAACCCCCGCACGATATCTTCAAGTCACGCGCGGCTGCGCGTCAAGTGAAATGCGCGACGACGCATTCAATTCGCTCGCGGCGTGTCTTTAATGATGAATCCCGACGGTTGCGATGTCGCTTCCGGACTCGCGTTAGCTGCCGCAGGCGCGCCATACCCAAGCAAACTTGGCGGCGATGCTCTGGCCTTATAAGGTCGTCGCGCCCGCCGAAAGGCTCGGGGCCGCCGGCCCCCCTCACCCCGTCAGAAGCTGCAAGAGATCGAGGCCAGATGTCGCGAAGTCCCATGGTCGTCCGTACCGTTCCCGCCTTGCGGCGCGCCGTCGAGGCCTTGCGCTCCCGAAAGGCTGCCGTCGCTTTGGTGCCGACCATGGGAGCGCTTCATGACGGACACGTGTCGCTGGTGCGGCTCGCGAAGCGCCGGGCGCAAAAAGTCGTCGTTTCGATCTTCGTCAACCCGACGCAGTTCGCGCCGACGGAGGATTTCGGTTCGTACCCGCGTACCTGGAAAGCCGACCTCGCCAAACTCGCCGCCGAAAAGGTCGACCTGATCTGGAATCCGGACGTCAAAGCGATGTACCCGGACGGCTTCGCCACCCGTATCGTGCCGGAAGGTCCGGCCACCGCCGGCCTCGAAGATCGTTTCCGGCCGCATTTCTTCGGCGGCGTCGCCACCGTGGTCGGAAAGCTGTTCACGCAGGTCCGGCCGGATGTGGCGATCTTCGGCGAGAAGGATTTTCAGCAATTGCGGGTGGTGACGCGGATGGCCGCCGATCTCGACCTCGGCGTCAAGGTGATCGGCTCGCGCACCGTACGGGAACGCGACGGGCTGGCGATGTCCTCGCGCAACGTCTACCTCTCGCCCGAGGAACGGCAGACGGCGCCGACGCTCTACCGCGCCATGAAGGAAACCGCCAGGCGGCTGAAGGCCGGAGACGAATTCGAGACCGCGATGGAAGCCGGCCGCGAACTGATCAGCGCCGCTGGCTTCGCGCTGGACTATTTCGAGGCCCGGCACGCCGAGACGCTGGCGCCGATCACCTCGATGAAGGATGGGTCGGTGCGGATCCTCGTCGCCGCGAAACTCGGCACGACGCGCCTGATCGACAATATCGGGGTTTAGGGTGGGAGCTCGGTCAGAGCAGCCCCAGATCGCGCAATTCGCGGCGCATCGGTTCCGGCATCGCTGCCACGCTGGCGGCCGAGGATTTGGTGAGGTCCGGCGGCGCGGCATCCCCGGCGAGGTAGCGCCAGCCCTGAAACGGACGCATCGGCCGCGGCGAGACCGCAAACACCTTGGGCTGCATCACCAACCGGCACCGCCCGATACCGTCCTTGTCGCGGAACGGCTCGATCGCGATGATCTTTTCGCGCGCGGCGATTTCGCCCTTGATCACCCAATAGAGCGAGCCGCCGGCGAGGATCTCTCCGTCGCGCTTCGGCGTCATCCGTGTGATGTGGACGTGACGAAGCGGCAGGCCCTTCTTCCTGGCGGTCGCCATGCGTTCGGCAACCCAGCCCTTGAGTTCCTTGACTGACTCGCAGCCGACGGCAAGCTTGATGAGATGAAGCGGCATGATCCCGCCGATGTAGCGGCCCGTGCGCGCTTTGAAAAGATCACTCGTTGTTATCAGCTGTGGGCGCCGCAGCCGACGGCGCAAGTTGGACTGGCGCAGAGGACGGCCGCTTCGGCGCCGGCGGCGGCTTCTTGGCGGCGGCCTGCGCCTGCGGCGATGCCGGCGGTGTCGCCGCGGCCGGACGCGGCGCGGCTGGCGATGCCGGTGCAGCCGCAGCTGACGACGGCTTCGGCGCGGCGCCTAGCGGCGGCTCGGGCGTCATGATGTTCACCGGGGGAGTGGAGGCCGAGGTCGGGAATTCGGCGTTGGTAGGCTTGCCCGTGGGGACCGACGGCGGCAGCGCTGCGATCATGCCCGCCACGGCCTGCGGCGCGTTCCACGACGCCGCGTAGCGCATGACCAGGCTTTCATAGACGCGGTCTTCCATATTGGCCGCAATCTGGCGCGTCTCGGTCAGCGAGCGGAACGCGCGGCAGGCCGACGGCGTGCAACGGTCCCGCGCCGTCAGCACATAGGCCATCAACCCGTAACGGTCGCGCTCGACGGCGCGGCGCAGCGCCTGCAAGTCGGAGCCGGCGCCCTTGTTCGCGGTGGCGACATCTCCGAGCGAGGTCAACAGCGTGATCTGCGAGGCGGCGTAGGCCACGGCCGCAGCCACCGACTCGGCCGAACCGAACAGCGCCTTCTCGCACGCGGCGAGGACTACATCGCCGGCCAGTTCGTCAATACAGGAAAGCTGCGGCAACGGCGCGGTAGCCGTCTGAACCGGACGCGCCTCCGTCGACTGAACCACGTTTGCCGTGCCGAAGCCGCGGAAGGTCACGGCCCCGGCGACCCCGATCGCGAGCAGCGTGATGAGCGCAAGCACGCCGTTGGCCACGGATCTCTCCGAGCGCAGCAGCGTGATCAGAACGATGACCCCAACAAGTCCGGCCGTGGCCAGCGTCAGGTACAGCGGAAGGTTCGGCGAGCGCCAGATGTGATCCAGCGAAGCAGCCCAGGCCCAGTTCATGCGCAGTGTCCCTTAACGCAGCATCAAACGCGATCGAACGACGAATGCGTCTTTGTCGCATTCGCTTTTCGGCAGAATGGTTCTGCGAACGGGGCCTTTTGACGGCGATCGAAGTGGAACCCCGCCAGCCGGCTGCTTGCACACAACTGTTTCAGGAAATCGCGAGCTGGCTTTCCTTGGCGACCCGTTCGAAAGCTTCGGTCGAGCTTTTGATACGATACTGACAGTCGTCGCCATCTGTCGGCAGCAGCCGGATCACCTCATAGGTGCCGCTGGCGGCCGGACGGGCAACGTTGCTGGCAGTAAAATAGACAGTCTCTCCAACGGAGTACTTATGCTTCAACGCCCTCTCCATCACGCAAGAACGCCGGCCGCGCTCACGGTCCCGCTAGCTTTCGGCCGACTTGAGAACCCTGCGGCAACCTAGCACAGCCCATCCCCCAAAAGCCAGCAACATCGAGGCATGGCAAATGCGCAAATTCCGCATGTTTTTCAGAGCGATAAGCGGCAATTCTTGTGGTTCCCGGGAATCCGCCTGCGCGGCAATGAGGCCGCTTTTCCCAAAATCGGACAGGTTAGAGGGGTGATCGACCGCCGCGGCCGCGGGAGCCCCCGGCGCCCCCGCCCGGCCGCCTGGCCCCGCCCCCCAAAATCAGACCGTCTCGAACCGTTCAATGACGAGCGTTTCGGCAAGGCCGGCGCGGGTCCATTCCTGGAATGCCGGCAACGACATCATCGCATCGAAATAATGCCGCGCCTCGGCTTTCACCTCGATGGCGTAGGTGTGAAAGCGATGCACCACCGGGGCGAACATCGCATCCGAACCGCCGAAGGCACCGAACAGGAACGGTCCTTCCTTGCCGTAACGGCTGGCGCAATCGGCCCAGATTTCCTGAACGCGCACCACATTGGCGCGCGCGTCGTCCGACAGATCGACCGCACGGATCGGGCGATGCAGGTTCATGCCGCATTCATTGCGCAGCGCCATGAAGCCCGAATGCATCTCCGCCGAAATCGACCGCGCATGCGCCCGGCGCGCGCGATCCTCCGGCCACAGCCGGCTTTGCGGGTATTTCTCGGCGAGATACTCGATGATCGAAAGCGAGTCCCACACCGTGACGTCGCCATCGATCAGCGCCGGCACCTTGCCCGCGCGGGAAAAGCTTAAGATCCGGTCCTTGTCCGCCTTGTCATTGGTGTAGAGCGGGATGAACACTTCCTCAAACGGGATGTCATTGGCGCGCAGCGCCAGCCACGGCCGCATCGACCATGACGAATAGTTCTTGTTGCCGATGACCAGTTTCAACATTTGCGGGGAAATCCTGTTGCGACCGTGATCTTGCCATAGTGCACCGCACGCGTTCAACCTGTACATCAGGATTGCCAAGCCATTATCGGGGATCTCGTCACATGCGCGCCTATTGGGTCGATATCGCCGCCGTCGCATTCTTCGTCGTGGAATGGCTGGCCTACGGCTTCACGCTCGAACACACGGCCTATGGCCGCGACAGCCTGTCGACGCGCATGAACCGCTTTCGCGAGGTCTGGGTACGGAACATGCTCGACCGCGAGGCGCGCATGGTCGACATGCAGATCATGGCCTCGCTGCAGAACGGCACCGCCTTCTTCGCCTCCACCAGCCTGATCGCGATCGGCGGCGCGCTGGCGCTGCTGCGGGCGACCAACGATGCGCTCGCCGTGCTGCGTGAACTGCCGGTCGATCTCACCCCCTCGCCCGCGCTGTGGGAAATCAAATGCGTCGGCCTGATCCTGATCTTCATCTACGCCTTCTTCAAATTCGCCTGGTCGTACCGCCTGTTCAACTATGTCGCGATCCTGCTCGGCGCGATGCCGCCGGCGTCACAGCGCGACACCGCGGAAGCCGAAGCCCATGTGATGCGCACGACGCGCTTGTTCGAGGCGGCCGGGCGGCACTTCAACCGCGGCCAGCGTGCGTTCTTCTTCGCGCTCGGCTATCTCGGCTGGTTCGTCAGCCCCTGGGTATTGCTGGCGACAACCGCGCTGGTCGTCATCGTGACCTGGCGGCGGCAGTTCGCATCGAACGCGTGGCGGGCAATGGGGAACTAGAGCAGAGTGTTTTCAAGCGAAGCATGCCCTCGGACTTGATCCGGGGGTGGGCACCGGTTCGCGTGAAGAAAACGCGTCAAAGAAAAAACTAGGACGCTGAGAAATCCTGCGGCGTGAAGCTGAGATCGAGCACCTTCCATTCGCCGTAGCGGTCCACCGGCAGCATCGCGTAAGGCTGGCAGGCCTGCAGCGCGCGGATCGCGCCTTGCATCAGCAACGGCCCCTTCATCGACGCGCTGGCCTCGATCAGGATCGGCTCGGCGGCGAGCCTGCCGTCCGGTGTCATCAACACGCGCAGCTTGACCTTGACGTCGTCGGCGCCCGACAGCGAGGCCGGCAGGTTCGAGCAGGTCTTGAGATGCCGCCGGAATTCCGCGATGAGCGTGCTCGCGATATCGGCGGCCTCGGTCGCCGGCCCATCGAAATTGTCGTCGCCCTTGGTGCGGCCTTGCGCGGGAGCCGGCGGCAATGGCGAGAGGTCGGGCGGCAGGCCGAGCAACACCTGATACTTGATCGAGATATCCGGCTCGGGCGGCTTGTAGGCCGGCGCCGCCGGTTGTCATGGCGGCTGTGCCACCGGCGGCGGCGGGGCCGCGCGCGGCGTGGCAAGCGCAGCCTGCTTCTGCGGCCGCGCGGCAGAGGCAGGCTGTGCGGCCGGCGGAGGTGCCGTGACAGCAGCCGGCATGTCGAGCAGGGAGAAATCGGGCTGTGGCACTGCCGCCGGTTCCGGCTTGTTTTCGGCGGGCGGCGGCTCGGGAGGCGCTTGCTTCTCGGCAAGGTCTTGAGCGGTCACGATCTCGACCGGGATCTGCTCGGCGGTCACTGCGCCGAACGGATGCACCTCTGAAAACAGCAACACCAGCGTCAGCAGCGACACATGCGCGATCGCCGACGCCGTGATGTCAGAGGGTATGATCCGCCGCAGCTCCATCGCACCGGAACGATGTTCGATATTCCCTTAGGCCTGCCAGCATAGCGTCGGGTGGCGCACCCCCTCAATCCCATTTCGGCGCAAAACCGAAATCGGTGAGCCGGCCGCCGGCGCTGCCCATCGTGGAAATCTGTTGCATGTCCTCTTCCGACAGCTCGAAATCGAAGATATCGATGTTCTCCGAGAGCCGCTCGAGTTTCGACGTTCGCGGAATCGCCGCCACGCCCTGCTGCACCAGCCAGCGCAGACAGATTTGCGCCGCCGTCTTGCGATAGCGGTCGCCGATCCGCAGCAAGGCGCGGTCGCTCTTGATGCGGCCTTTGGCGACCGGACTATAGGCCACCAGCGCCATGCCGTGGCGCACGCAGGCCTCCCTCACCTTGCTCTGGTCGAGATAGGGGTGGTACTCGACCTGGTCGCACACCAGCGGTTCCGAGCATGAAGCCACCGCCTCCTCGATCAGGGCCACGGTGAAATTGGACACGCCGATGTGCCGCGCGAGCCCCTGCTGCCTGACCCGCGCCAGCGCGCCCAGCGTCTCCGCCAGCGGCACCTGCGGGTTAGGCCAGTGCAGCAGCAACAGGTCGACGTCGGTCAGGCGCAGCCGCACCAAGCTTTCCTTGGCCGAACGCTCCAGATCGTGCGGCGCGAAATGCGAGGGCCAGATCTTGGTGGTGAGGAAGACCTGATCGCGCTTGACGCCCGAGGCGCGCAGGCCCTCGCCGACCTCGCGTTCGTTCTCGTACATCTGCGCGGTGTCGATGTGGCGATAGCCGAGCCGCAGCGCCTGCTCGACCAGGCGTGCGCAGCTTCGCCCGCGCAATTCCCAGGTGCCCAGCCCGATCGCCGGGATTCTTGCACCATTGGCTTCGACAAACAGCATTGGTTGTATCCGCGGACCGATCCCCATTATGGGCTGCAGAAACAGCCGTGCCAACAGATAGCGTTTTCGAGCGAAAGCCTGCGGCGGACTTGATCCGGGGTGGGTCCGGGTGTGCGGGAAGAAGCGCGTCAGACCGCGAATTAAAGCGTGATGGCATTAGCTTCGATAACCTGAGTTTTTAAGGTAGTTGGCGCATTCTTCGGGTGTGAAGGCGTCGA